>NZ_KQ414502.1:0-358737 GCF_001263295.1 Agrobacterium sp. SUL3 | reverse complement strand
ACCCTGGGCTGTCTAAACCAGCCCGAAAAAACGGCCGCCTGCCTGCATCAGCCGGGCTTGCGCTGCCCGGCTGATGCATCCAAGTAAACCACAAATCGTCCACACAAGCCCGAGGATGACGCCGAGAGGCCCTATGGCCTTCACCACCGACTTCCCGGCGGCGACAGCTTGCCTGAAAATTTAAATCGGACAGCAGTGCGACAAGCCCTAAGATGACGTCGAGAGGTTTTACGCCCTTCGCCACCACTTCCTCACAACCGTTAATGCCCGGCCTTGCCCGCAGCCGGCTCCTCAGCCGGCGCAGTCTCAGCCGCCGGTTTTTCCTCCGCCGCCTGCGCGGTCGTCGAGCCTTTTCCGAAGATCAACGATTTCAGATAGGTCAGGCTGAAGATGCTGCCGCCATCGGCTTCCGGTGTCGAAGTCAGCAATTCATCGGCACCGGGTTCGCCCCGTGCTTCGGGAGACGGCTGTTCTCCGTGCGCTTCCGCACCCGCCCCGCCTTCATCCGCCTCCGCGGGTGCTGCGCCATGGCCGCCACCCTCATCCTTGGCTTCGCCATGCCCGGCCGCGCCTTTCGCAGCCTTGCCTTCATGGCCTTCAGCACCGGCATCCGAAGCCGGCGTCGCGCAATCGGCGGTATCGCTCAGGCCTGCGGCCATGGTTTCGGCGTCCTCAAGCGGCAGATCGATACGCAGCCCATAAAACTGGCCGCTGCCATTGGCCGCGCCATCATAATAAAAAGCGGAATAGCGCTGGGCATCGGCGCCCTGCGGAATTTTGGCGGGATCAGGAATGAAGACGACCTGTGCGGCAATGGCCCGGCCGCGCATTTCCGAGCGTAATTGCGGGCCATTCCTGTCGAGCACCGACACCTGTACCAGATCTGGCTTCTGTTTGTCGTAAACCGCTTTGGCAACGCGGAGTGCGGTTTTCAACCGCTCCGTGCCATCGCCACCTGCGGTGCGGATGAATTTCCGCACCCATAAGGAACCGTTCTTGCGGATGTTGACCGTCTGGACTGCGTCGCAGGAAAGCCCGTTGGTGGAAGCGTAGGATGGGCCAAGCAGCCGATCGCTGCCGATGAACACGGCAGCAGAACCGGTCGCACCCGCCAGAAGCAGGATCCCGCCTACGATCACAACGAGTTTGCGCGAAAACCGCATTCGTCCGAATACAGCTTTCACCCGCAACATCCTGACATCAAGTACCCCGCCTTATCGCCCTCACCCCGAAACGTGGCTCTGATGATGAGGAACACACGCGGGATAAAGCTCGCAACCTCGTTGTCCGAGCCTTACGATACTGCCGCTTTCTCATTGAAAAAAGTTTAACCACCCCGGCGCAACGCCGGCAAAAACGCACCATTTTCAGACATTTTCAAATGACGCTAAATTGCGAATGATTTGCAATAGCGTTGACAAGTGTGATTTTATAACAGATGGTATTGCGAATTAATCGCAACAAACATTCGGTGACAGACGTGAACTTCCAGAAAATCCGGCATGCTCTTTTTGCTTTTTCACTTTTTCTCCCCGCCGCCGCAGTGGCACAGGAAAAACCGAAGGTGGTGACGACCTTCACCATCATCGCCGACATGGCTCGCAACGTGGCGGGCGATGCGGCCGAAGTGGAAAGCATTACCAAGCCGGGTGCTGAAATTCACAACTATCAACCAACCCCGCGAGACATCCTCAAAGCCCGCAAAGCCGATCTGGTGCTGCGCAATGGCCTCAATCTGGAATTGTGGTTCGAGAAATTCCTGGCCAACCTCTCCGGCGTGCCGAGCGTGACGGTGAGCGATGGCGTGACGCCGATGGCGATCAGCGGCGGGGCATACCAGGGAAAACCCAATCCACATGCCTGGATGTCACCCGATAACGCCTTGATCTATGTGGAAAATATCCGCAAGGGCCTTGCCGGGATCGACCCCGCCCATGCCGATCTCTATGCCGCCAATGCCAAGGCCTATTCGGACAAGATCAAGGCCACCGTCCAGCCCATTCGCGATACGCTTTCCGTTCTGCCGGAAAACAAGCGCTGGTTGGTAACGAGCGAAGGTGCCTTCTCTTATCTTGCCCGCGATTTCGGGCTGAAGGAACTGTTCCTGTGGCCGGTCAATGCCGACAGCCAGGGCACACCGCAGCAGGTGCGTGGCGTGATCGACGCCATGCGCGAGCACAATATCCAGGTTATCTTCAGCGAAAGCACGGTGTCCGCCGATCCCGCCGAGCAGGTGGCCAAGGAAACCGGCGCAACCTATGGCGGCATACTCTACGTGGATTCGCTGAGCGAAGCGGATGGCCCGGTTCCGACCTATCTCGATCTGCTGCGGGTGACGAGCGAAACCATCGCAAAAGGCCTGTCATCATGAGAATGGGCGGTAAAAAAATTGCCGGCGGCCTGGCGGTTCAAAATGCGACAGTGACCTATCGCAACGGCCACACAGCATTGAGAAATGCGAGCTTCTCCATCCCCCGCGGAACGATCACTGCACTTGTCGGCGTCAATGGCGCCGGCAAGTCCACGATTTTCAAGGCGATCATGGGTTTCGTGCCGCTGGCCGCCGGTTCCGTCTCGATCTTCGACCTGCCGGTGAAAGAGGCGCTCAGGAAAAACCTCGTTGCTTACGTGCCGCAGGCCGAGGAGGTGGACTGGAGCTTTCCGGTGCTGGTGGAGGATGTGGTGATGATGGGCCGTTATGGCCACATGAACTTCCTGCGCATCCCCTCCAAACGCGATCACCAGATGGTGGAAGAGGCGCTGAAACGCGTCAACATGCTCGATTATCGCAAAAGGCAGATCGGCGAGCTTTCCGGCGGGCAGAAGAAGCGGGTATTTCTGGCCCGCGCACTGGCGCAGGAAGGCCAGGTCATCCTGCTCGACGAACCCTTCACCGGCGTCGACGTGACGACGGAAGAACAGATCGTCGCCCTTTTGAAGGCATTGCGCGACGAGGGCCGCGTCATGCTGGTCTCCACCCATAATCTCGGCAGCGTGCCGGAATTTTGCGACCGCGCCGTCTTCGTCAAGGGCACGGTGCTGGCGTCAGGCAAAACTGAGGATACCTTTACCGAGGAGAACCTGCAAAAAGCCTTCGGCGGCAGCCTGCGCCACTTCATCCTCGGCGGGGCCGACCTGCATGACGATGCCGATCCACGCCGGGTGAAGGTCATCACCGATGACGAACGGCCTTTCGTGATTTACGGCAAGAATGGCCAGAATGGCCAGAATGGGCATGATCCTGAGGCTCCGAAGGAAAAAGTCGATGATAAACAGCCTTCTTGAGCCCTTCACTTACGGCTACATGCTGAACGCCATCTGGGTCAGCGCGCTGGTCGGCGGCGTCTGCGGCTTCCTGTCTGCCTATCTGATGCTGAAGGGCTGGTCGCTGATCGGCGATGCGCTCTCCCATGCCATCGTTCCGGGTGTTGCCGGGGCGTATATGCTGGGCCTGCCGTTTTCGCTGGGGGCCTTTCTTTCCGGCGGGCTTGCCGCGGGCTCCATGCTGTTCCTGAACCAGAAGACGAGGCTCAAGGAAGACGCGATCATCGGCCTGATCTTCACCTCGTTTTTCGGGCTGGGGCTGTTCATGGTTTCGCTGTCGCCCACCTCGATCAATATCCAGACCATCGTGCTCGGCAACATTCTGGCAATCACCACCGAAGACACCATTCAGCTGGCGCTGATCGGCGGCATCAGCCTTTTGGTGCTGGCGTTGAAATGGCGCGACTTCATGGTCGTCTTCTTCGATGAGAACCATGCCCGCACCGTGGGGCTGAAACCGGAAGTGCTGAAAGTGATCTTCTTCACCCTGCTCGCCGCCTCCACGGTTGCCGCACTACAGACGGTTGGGGCTTTTCTGGTGGTCGCCATGGTGGTGACGCCGGGCGCTACCGCCTATCTCTTGACCGACCGTTTCGAGCGGCTGATCCTGATGAGCCTCATCATCGGCGCGGCCACCAGCTTCGTCGGCGCCTATCTCAGCTATTTCCTCGATGGCGCCACCGGCGGCGTCATCGTCGTGCTGCAAACGGCGATTTTCCTTGCCGCCTTCGTCTTTGCACCCAAACACGGGCTGCTCGCCTCCAGAGCCAAGGCTCGCAAGGCGCTCGGAGAAACGCCATGAGTGAATATCTCGAACTCGCTATCCTGCCGTTTCAACTGCCCTTCATGCAATATGCCTTCGTGATCACCCTGATGATCGCGGTGCCGATGGCGATGCTCTCGTGTTTTCTGGTGCTGAAGGGCTGGTCGCTGATGGGGGATGCGGTTTCCCATGCCGTGCTGCCGGGCGTGGTGATCGCCTATATCATCAACATTCCGCTTTCCATCGGCGCCTTCATCGCCGGCATGATCTGCGCGCTCGGCACCGGTTTCATCAAGGAAAACAGCCGCATCAAGGAAGATACGGTGCTCGGCATCGTCTTTTCCGGCATGTTCGGGCTGGGGCTGGTGCTTTACGTGAAGGTGCAGAGCGACATGCACCTCGATCATATCCTCTTCGGCGACATGCTGGGCATTGCCCCCTCAGACATGCTGGAGACCGGCCTGATCGCGCTTTTCGCCACGCTGTTCCTCGGACTGTTACGCAAGGATCTGCTGGTCAATGCTTTCGATCCGCAACATGCCAAGGCGATCGGCCTGCCGGTGCGTATCCTGCATTACGGTCTGCTGATGGTCCTGTCGCTCACCGTGGTCGGCGCGCTGATGGCGGTGGGCATCATCCTCTCGGTCGCCATGCTGGTCACGCCGGGCGCAATCGCCTTCCTGCTGACACGCCGCTTTTCCGCCATGCTTGTTGTGGCCATCATGGTGGCGGTCGTCTCATCACTGTCAGGCATATGGCTGAGCTTCCTGATCGACAGTGCGCCGGCTCCCACCATCGTGCTGTTCATGAGCATCGCCTTCGTCGCAACCTTCATCCGCACCACCTGGAAAGCCCGCCGGATCGACGCGGCGGCTGAAAAAGGGATTTAAAACAACGATTTTTGCGGGCGCATGGAACATTTTCGCCTTTTGCGCGTCATTTTCGAGAGTCCGCTGCGAGACGGCAGACTCTTGAAAATTAAGCGAAAGGGGAAGCTCCATGCTGAAATGGGCTCTTATTTTCTTTGTTATCTCTTTGATCACGGGCGTATTCGGCTTTACCGGCATTTCGGCAGCGGCGGCGGGCGTGGCCCGAATCCTGTTCTTCATCGCCGTGGTGATCTTCCTGGTCTTCCTCGTGCTTGCACTGATGGCCGGAAGCGCGGTCGTCTGAATTAAAAAAGGCGACCGGCTGTTCGGCCGGTCGCCTCTCGTCTTTCTTTAAAAAAAGCTCAGCCCGTCCAGCCGCCGTCGATCACATGGATCTGGCCGGTGGTGAACCCTGCCTCATCCGAAGCAAGATAAGTGACGAGCGCCGCGATTTCTTCCGGCGTGGCGATGCGGCCCATCGGCTGGCGGGCAATGAAGTCCGCGAGCGCCTGTTCGTAGTTGCCGGTGGCGCGCAGGCGGTCATGCAGGGACGGGCTATCGACCGTGCCGGGGCAGATGGCGTTGCAGCGGATGCCCCTGGTGACGAAATCGGCGGCAATGGCCTTGGTCAGACCCACGACGGCCGCTTTGGATGCGGTATAAGCGAAACGGTTCGGCACGCCCTTCACGCTTGATGCAACCGAGGACATGTTGACGATCGCGCCCTTGCCCTTTTCCAGCATGCCGGGCAGAAAGGCGCGGCAGGTGCGGTACATGGCCTTGGCATTGAGATCGAAGGAGAAATCCCAGTCCTTTTCCTCGCAGTCGAGAATGGTGCCGGAATGAACGAAACCGGCGCAGTTGAACAGCACGTCGGCATGGCCGATATCGGCGGCGAAATCCTTGACGCCTTCGCCATCCAGCACATTAAAAACCCGGGTTTCCGCACCCTTCAGCGTCGAAAGCGCCTGTTCGTTGATATCGGTGGCGATGACGCGCGCGCCGAGTGAGATGAACCGCTCCGCCGTCGCCCGGCCGATACCCTGACCGGCGGCGGTGATCACCACTGTCCGGCCGTTAAAATCCTGCACCATGAATAGCCTCCCGCTATAGCGCGCCCGCCCACCGGGGTTCAGGCCGCTGAATTTCAGTGATCTCAAATATGGATCGACAATTCATATGTAAACGCGGTATTCATATGGCGTCAAGCAAACTTGCGCCGTAACCGCGCAAAACGCATCGAGGCCAGATGACAGACGACGACAGCGAAAGATACCGCGCCCCCGCCCTCGACAAGGGCCTGGACATTCTCGAGCTTCTGGCCCGCACCGATGGCGGGCTCACACAGATCGAGATCGCCAAGGCCGTCGGCAAAAGCCCCAACGAACTTTACCGCATGCTGGACCGGCTGGTGCGCCGCGGTTACGTGCAGCGGCTTGAGGGCGACCGGTTTTCGCTGACGCTGAAAATGTTCGGGCTGGCGCATTTCCACGCGCCGATCCGACGGCTCGTCTCTTTTGCCGCCCCTGTCATGCGCGATTTTTCCGCAAGCGCCGAGCAGGCCTGCCATCTGGCCGTTTATGACCGTGGCAGCGTGGTCGTCATCGCCCAGCAGGAATCCTCCACCTATTGGGCCATGTCAATGCGGGTGGGCGCGCAGATGAGCCTGTTCCACACCGGCTCCGGCCATGTGCTGCTGGCTTTCCAGACCGAAGCGCAACGCCAGATCATGATCACCGAGCAGGTGCGTGGCAGCGGCGAGACCGTGCCCCCTGATCTGACCGAGCGGTTAAGGCAGGTGCGCAGCAACGGTTTCGAATCCATGGACAGTCTTCAGACTGCCGGCGTGCGCAATATTTCCGCTCCCGTTCTGACGTTGGACGGAACGGCTCTCGCCGTCATCACCTGCCCCTACATCACGCCGCTTGGCGGCAAGGCGCCGACCCGTGAGGCCTGTGAAGGGCTGATCCGCGATGCTGCAAAGCGCATTTCCGAAGTGGCAACCGGAAACGAGAACACCTGAGAAGAACAAAAAAACGCGACCGGCAGGGACCCGATCGCGTTTTGAGTGACTGGAGATTTATATCTCTTAAACGCAAGGGGAACGTGGATTGTTCCCCTTTTTTTATCAGGCGGCGGCCAGCGTCAGTTCCTTGCGGACCATTTCGCGCAGCGTCACCAGATCCTTGGCGAACAGGCGGATGCCTTCCGAGAGCTTCTCGGTTGCCATCGCGTCTTCGTTCATTGCCCAGCGGAATGCCTTTTCGTCCAGCGACTGCAAGGGCTCGGGCTTGGCATTGTCGGGCGAAAGCTTGCGAGCAAGCGTGCCGGTGTCCTTGTCCAGCTCTTCCAGCAGCGCCGGGCTGATCGTCAGGCGGTCGCAACCGGCCAGCGCTTCGATTTCGCCGACATTGCGGAAGGACGCACCCATGACGACGGTGCTGATGCCGTTGGCCTTGTAATAATTGTAGATGCTGCGCACCGAAACAACGCCCGGATCGGTTTCGGCAGTGTAGGTCTCGCCGGTCGACTTCTTGTACCAGTCGAGGATACGGCCAACGAAGGGCGAGATGAGGAAGACCTTGGCTTCCGCGCAGGCAATTGCCTGAGCCTGCGAGAAGAGCAGCGTCAGGTTGCAGTCGATACCTTCAGACTGCAGAACTTCGGCTGCCTTGATACCTTCCCAGGTGGAAGCAAGCTTGATGAGGATGCGCTCGCGCTCGATGCCGCGCTCCTTATAGGCCGCGATGATCTGGTGCGCCTTGGCGATGGAAGCCTGCGTATCGAAAGAAAGGTCGGCATCCACTTCGGTGGAGACGCGGCCGGGAACGAGACCTGCAAGTGCTGCGCCCACGGAAATGGCAAGACGATCAGCCACGGCGGCAACCACGGCGTCGGACTGGCCGCCCTGCGTCTTGCCCCAGGCAACGGCTTCCTTCACCGCATCCGCAAAGGCCGGCGTGCCGAGTGCCTTCAGAACGATGGTGGGGTTGGTGGTGCAATCCACCGGCTTCAGGCGCGCAACCGCCTCGATATCGCCGGTGTCGGCAACAACCGTGGTGATGGCGCGAAGTTGTTCGAGTTTGGACGTCATATCGAATGATCCTTCATGATCTCTTGAAAACTTGCTCACCCGTTTTTTCGTTCCCGCACCATGGGTGCGCCCAAGGCCGAAATCGCGGTTTGTCCGGCTCCGACTATCGCAAGCGGCACGGTCGAAAGTCAAGACATTTGCGCATCGCAATTGACATAAGTTTCACGCCTGCGATACTCCGTACCATAAAGAGAATGGCGGAAACCGTGGCGAAACTGAGAAGAGAAACCCATACGGCCTATTCGGAAGCGGCTTCGCTGAGGCTGCGCGCCGCGTGGCTCTATTATAATCAGGGCATGACGCAAAAAGACGTCGCCGAAAAACTGGGGATCAGCCGCTCCACCGTCATCCGCCTGCTCGACGAGGCAATGAAACGCTCGGAAGTGCAGATCTGGATCAATGAGGGCATCGAGGACTTCGTCGCTTTGGCCAGCCAGCTGGAAGCGGCCTACGGGCTCGATGAGGCCGTCATCATCCCCTGCCCCGAGAAGGCAAGCGCCGAAAGCACCGCCAAGGCAGTGGGTCTGGCGCTTGGGCAATTCCTCTCAGAAGTGGTGCCGAACGGCGCCACCATCGGTGTCGGCTGGGGCCGCACCATGACCGCTTCGCTTTCCAGCTTCCGCCCGCCGCGCCGGGAAAACTGCAAGGTCGTCTCGCTGCTCGGCGGTATCGTCGCCGTGCACCAGACCAACCCGCTTGATTACACCTGGCGGCTGGCAAGCGCGCTTGGGGCGGAATGTTACATGTTTCTGGCACCGCTGCTGGTGGATTCCGTCGAAACCAAACGCGCGCTGATCGAAAAATGCGGGCTCGCCACACTTTACGATCTGGCCGAGACGCTGGACCTTGCCATCGTCTCCTGCGGCGATATCGGCCCGCATTCCACATCGCTGTCGGAAGGTTTCATCTCGAAGGAGACGTTGCGCGAGCTCATCGATGCCGGCTGCGTTTGCGACACGATGTTTAATTTCATCGATGCCGAAGGCCGCTCCGTCGATCACCCGATCAACCAGCGCGCCATGGCGATCGATCTCGATACGTTGCGCAAGGCCAAACACATCGTTCTCGCCTCCGGTGGCGCCCACCGCGCCATCGCCATCCGGGCAACGATTAAACGCACCGGCTGCAACACGCTGATCACCGATGAGGCGGCGGCACGGGCGTTGATGGAGCTGGTTTAGGCCTCATCAGGCCATTCGCGGGCAGCATGCTGCACGAAAAGGATTTCGACCTGTCGCTCCGTCACACGATAGGCAACGATGTAGGGTAGGCCGGAAACAACCAACTCCCTAGTCCCTTCTATTTCGCCGCTGCGGCCAAGATAAGGACTGTGAGATAAAAGACGTGCAGTGGTCTCATGAATTACCCTGACGACTTTTGCCGCCGCACGCGGATTACGTTCGGCGATATAGTCGCCTATAGCGTCAAGCTCCCGAAGATAACGCCGCGTCCAAACCAAACGCACGCTTTTCAGGCCTTGGCGTACTTATTAAGAACGGCGTCGATCTCTTCTTCAGTGACAAACTCCCCGGCATCGGCCTCCGCCATCCCAGCCCTTACACCGCTCGTCCATTTTTCCTGCCATGCCAGAGAACGTCCAAGCGAAAGCGCATACTCTATGATGCGACTTGGTGTCGAATTCGAGCGCTCGGCCAGAATATCCAGCCTGCGTTTGAGATCGTCAGGAATTTCAATCGTGCTTTTCATTGGCCAAGAATAACCGATCCCAGACAGATCGGCAAAGACAATCCGACCTCGTCACACCTTACCCGTCTCCCAACCAAGCATCGCCCGCTTGCGGGTCAGGCCCCAGTGATAGCCCGTCAGCGCCCCGCTTTTGCCGACAGCACGGTGGCAGGGGACGACGAAGGAGACCGGGTTGGCGCCGACCGCGGCACCCACGGCGCGGGACGCGGTCGGCTGACCGATATCACAGGCGATGTGGGAATAGGTGACGGCGCGGCCCATCGGGATTTTCAAGAGGCTTTCCCACACCCGCACCTGAAAATCCGTGCCGAGCAGCACGACACGCAGCGGCCTTTCCGCCGCCCATAAAGACGGTTCGAAAATGCGCGCGGCGTAAGGTGCGGTCGCCTCGCGATCCTCGACATAACAGGCATTCGGCCAGCGGCCGGCCATATCTTCGAAACAGGCTCTTTCTTCGCCCGGATCGGCAAATGCGCAGCCGGCAAGGCCGCGGTCGGTCACCATGACCAGCGCAAGCCCGAAGGGCGAGGTGTGGAAACCGTAACGGATCGTCAGCCCGCCGCCCTTGGCCTTCCATTCGCCGGGCGACATGGCCTCATGGGTAACGAACAGATCGTGCAGGCGGCCCGGCCCGGACATGCCAACCTCGATCGAGGTTTCGAGCAGCGGCAGATCCTCTTCGCGCAACAGCCTCTTGGCATGATCCAGCGTTACGGCCTGCAGGAATGCCTTGGGTGAAAGGCCGGCCCAGCGGGTGAAGGTCTTCTGCAATTGCGTCGGCGACTGGCCGAGCTCTGCGGCAATGGCTTCAAGGGAGGGCTGCTCGCGATAATCCAGCGTCAAAAGCTCGATAACCCCGCGCACCGTCTCGTAATCGGTTCCGATCGGGGTGATGTCTTCGTTCAGCATGATGTTGGCGTTCATTGCATTTCTCCTAACGCCTCACAGAAAACCACTAAAGCGCGTTCGTCTCCACCCGTTTCTTGCGTCCGACACTCTTCGATCTGGAGCAACGCAATTTTCCACTCATGGTCCGATTGACAGCACCGCATAAATGTTCCCTAATAAAATTGGTAAGACAATCTTACCGCTTGCGCGATCGAGGGAGACTTTCGCGCTGGGAGGATATCATGTTTGTGGCTCTGGAGCCGCGCCGCCTATACCGGCTGGTCGCGGAACAAATTCGTTTGCTCATCGAGAGCGGGGAACTGACGGATGGTCAGCGCCTGCCGGCGGAACGCGACCTTGCCGAACGCTTCGGCGTATCCCGCCCAACGGTGCGGGAAGCGCTGATCGTGCTGGAAGTGGAAGGTCATATCCACATTCGCATGGGTTCGGGCGTCTATGTAAACGCATCACGCAAAGCGGACACGCAAAAGCCGCCGCTGCCGGATGCGCATGGTCCGTTCGAAATCCTGCAGGCGCGCTGCATCATCGAAAGTGCGATTGCGGAAGAAGCCGCAAGGCTCGCCACGCCGGAATGCATCGTCAAGCTCGACGACATCATCGAGCGCATGGCGGGCGCGCTCGACAATTCACCGCAGGCGCTCAATCTCGACCGTGCCTTCCACACCGCCATTGCAGATATCATCGGCAATTCGGCGCTCAATCGCTTTACCGGCCTGATCTACGACGAGCGCAGCCTGTCACCCTATTTCGAGAAGCTCGCCAGCTATTTCGAGGGACCGCATACATGGATCCTCGCCGTGCAGGAACACCGGGTGATCCGCGACGCGATCGCGGCGAATGACCCGGAAGGCGCACGCGAGGCCATGCGACAGCATCTGACGCTGTCGCAAAAAAGATTTTCCGAAAGTTTCGGGGAGGAAACGATCGGAGAAGAGTGACCGCGCCGCAACCGGCGACGGGAAAAACAGAAATCTGACTTTAATTCGGGAGGAGTTAAGAATGAAAATCAGATTGTCGACTTTGATGGGTGCAACCGCTGCCATTCTGCTTTCAGCCTTGGCGGCACAGGCGCAAACGGCGCTGAAATGGGCGCATGTCTATGAGACGTCCGAACCGTTCCATACGGATTCGGTATGGGCCGCGGAAGAAATCGCCAAGCGCACGGACGGCCGTTACAAGATCGATGTCTTTCCGGCCTCACAGCTCGGCAAGGAAGCCGATATCAACCAGGGTTTGAAGCTCGGCACGGTGGATATCATCATCTCCGGCTCGAGCTTCGCCGCGCGCGACCACAAGCCGATCGGCGTCACCTATTTCCCCTATATCTTCCGCGATCCGAGCCATCTGATCGCCTATACCAAGAGCGATGTCTTCAAGAAGCTTGCGAAAGGCTATGAAGACAAGACCGGCAACCACATCGTCGCCGTCAGCTACTACGGTACGCGCCACACCACCTCCAACCGGCCGATTGAAAAATGCGGTGACATGGCCGGCCTGAAGATGCGCGTTCCCGACGTTCCCGCCTATCTGGCCATGCCGCGCGCCTGTGGCGCCAACACGACGCCAATCGCCTTTGCGGAAGTCTATCTGGCGCTTCAGAACGGCACCGTCGAGGCTCAGGAAAACCCGCTGACGACAATCGAGGCGAAGAAATTCTACGAGGTCCAGAAGAACATCGTTCTGACGGGCCACATCGTCGATCACCTCAACACCCTGGTTTCGAAAACCCGTTGGGCGAGCCTTTCGGATGAAGACAAGAAAATCTTCACCGAGGTGATGCAGGAAGCTGCGGCCCGCACGACGAAGACGATCGAAGCCCGTGAGAAGGCGCTGGTCGACGAGTTCAAATCCAAGGGCATCACTGTCGCCGAGGTGGACAAGGCCGACTTCGAGAAGAACGTCATCGACAAGGTGAAGCTTGAAGACTTCGGCTACGAAAAGGCCGATTGGGACGCCATTCGCGCCATCAAATAATGCGTGAGCCTTTCCCGGCGCTCTCAGGCGCCGGGATATCCTCAACCGAGACATTCGGACTGGAGTTCCCGCCAATGACCGACCATCAAAACGCACCCATCAGTGTGGAAGAAATGGCGCATGCCTTCGAAGAAGATACCGGCCCCGTCGACCTTTCGCCCTATGCCGTGGAAGACTGGATAACCCTTGCCGTTTTCTGGGGCATGGGCCTTTCCGTCTTCCTGCAATTCTTCACCCGTTACGTGTTGAACGACAGCTTCGCATGGACGGAAGAAATTGCCGCCAATTGCCTTGTCGTCGTCGTCTTTCTCGGCTCGGTCATGTGCGTTCGCATGTTCCGGCATATTCACGTCGACCTGATCTACCGCTTCGTGCCGAAATCCGTCGGACGACTTCTGGAACTGATTGTCGATCTCATCACCATCGGTTTCTTCGCCTACATCACCTGGCTGATGTGGCGTTATCTCGAAATCGTCGGCGATGAGCGCATGGTCACCGTCGACCTGCCGCGCGGCATTGTCTTCTACACCGTTTTCGCCGCTTTCGCCCTGATGTTCCTGCGTGCCCTGCACAATTTCATCAAGGACATCACCGGCAAGCAAACCGTGCGTGAAAAGGCTCAGGAAGCCGTAAGCACACAGGGAATCTAGTCCATGCTTTTGCTCATCGGTTCATTTCTTCTGCTTCTCATCATCGGCACGCCGGTGGCCGTTTCCATGGCCGTCAGTTCGCTTCTTTATCTCATCCTCTACGACGTGGCACCCGATATCATCGCGGCCCAGCGCATGATCGCTGGCGTCGAAAGCTTCCCGCTCATCGCCGTGCCGTTCTTCATCCTCGCCGGCAATCTGATGAACATCGCCGGGGTGACAAGCCGCATCTACCGCTTCGCACTGGCGCTCGTCGGCTGGATGAAGGGTGGCCTGGCGCAGGTCAACATCATCGGTTCGGTGGTTTTTTCCGGCATGTCGGGGACAGCCCTTGCGGATGCCGCAGGCATCGGCACCATCGAGATCAAGGCCATGAAGGATCACGGCTATCCCGTCGATGCCGCCGTCGGCGTCACCGCCGCCTCGGCGACGCTCGGCCCGATCTTCCCGCCTTCACTACCCTTCGTGATCTACGGCATGATGGCCAACGCCTCGATCGGCGCGCTGTTCATGGCCGGCATCATTCCCGGCGTCGTCATGACAGTACTGATGATGGTGACGGTCTATATTTTCGCAAAACGAAAGGGCTGGGGGTCCGACACGCCCTTCCAGCTGAAGCAGCTGCTTTCAGCCTCCATGGAAATAGTGATCGTCTTCAGCTTCCCGGTCGCTGTGTATCTGATGATACTTGCCGGGTTGTCGCTCAATGTCGCGGTCCTTATCGGCCTCGCCGTGCTGGTCGCACTGGACTGGTATTACGATTTCTCCGCCGTCATGGCCTTGATGACGCCGGTACTTTTGATCGGCGGCATGACGATGGGCTGGTTTACCCCGACAGAGGCGGCGGTCGCTGCAGTTCTCTGGTCGCTTTTTCTCGGGCTGGTGCGCTACCGCACCATGACGTTTAAGACATTGGCCAAAGCCAGCTTTGATACGATAGAGACCACGGCTTCGGTTCTCTTCATCGTGACCGCGGCGTCGATCTTCGCATGGTTGCTGACGGTGAGCCAGGCGGCGGCGCTGTTCTCCGACTTCATGTTCTCGATGACGGACAACTGGTGGACCTTCCTCATCATCGTCAACATCCTGCTTCTGATCGTCGGCGCGTTCCTCGACACCATCGCTGCCATCAGCATTCTGGTGCCGATCCTGATGCCGGTCGCTGCCCGCTACGGCATCGATCCCGTCCACCTCGGCCTGATCGTGACGCTGAACCTGATGATCGGTCTCCTGACCCCGCCCGTCGGCATGGTGCTGTTCGTGCTGTCGCGTATTTCGAAAATGTCGGTGGAGAGAACCACCCTCGCCATCCTGCCGTGGATGATACCGCTTTTCGTGGCGCTGGCCCTCATCACCTTCGTACCGGCGATCACGCTGTGGCTGCCGACACAGCTCGGCCTCATCCGCTGAACGAACAGGAACTGCGCGGCCCGGCGCCGCGCAGATTTCCGACATGAATGCATTTGAAAGGATCCCGTCATGCAGACACGCGTGGCACGTCTATACGGCCGTGAGGATATCCGCGTCGAAACGCAGGACATGCAGCCCCCCGGTCCCGGCGAAGTGCTGCTGACCATGGCAGCGGGCGGCATTTGCGGCTCCGATCTTCATTATTATCAGGATGGCGGTTTCGGCCCGGTGCGGGTGCGTGAGCCGATCATCTGCGGCCACGAGGCATCCGGCCATGTGGCGGCTTTGGGGGCGGGCGTCAGCGGGCTCGCCATCGGGCAGCTCGTCGCCGTCAACCCCTCGCAGCCCTGCGGCCATTGCCACTTTTGCCTGAAGGGTGAGCCGATCCATTGCCTGGAAATGCGCTTCATGGGTAGCGCCATGCGCCTGCCGCACGAACAGGGCATGTTCCGCGACCGGCTGGTGGTTCCCGCCAGACAATGCGCGACATTTGCAGACGACACATCGGCTGCGGAAGCCGCCTGCACCGAGCCGCTCGCCGTCTGCCTGCATGCCGTCGCACAGGCCGGCGACCTGAAAGGTGCAAAGGTACTCGTGACCGGCGCCGGCCCCATCGGTCTGTTGACGATCGCCGCCGCCCGCCATGCCGGTGCGGCCACCATCGTCGCCACAGACCTCACCGATGCCGCGCTGGAACGGGCACCGGCCATGGGTGCCGACCGCACCGTCAATGTCGCAAAGGACGCCGACTCGCTTTTGCCCTATCAGGAAAACAAGGGTTATTTCGACGTCATTTTTGATTGCTCCGCCGCAGCTCCAGCACTTCGCACCGCCTTTGCCTGCGTGCGCCCGCGCGGCACAATCGTGCAGGTAGGCGTCACCGGTGACATCACCATTCCGCTCAATGCATTGGTGGGCAAGGAAATCCTCTGGCGCGGCTCGCAACGTTTCCACGATGAGTTCACTATTGCCGCCGGGCTTATCTCCACGCGCGGGATCGATGTGCGGCCGATCATTTCCCACAGCTTCCCGCTTGGCGAGACGAAAGCGGCCTTTGAACAGGCCGGTGACCGTTCCGCCGCCTGCAAGGTGCAGCTGACATTTTCCGCAGACTGATATTTGAGGATTTAAGATGAGACATACATGGCGCTGGTTCGGCCCGGTCGACAAGGTCACGGTTCAGGATGCGGCACAGGCGGGCGCGGAGGGCATCGTCAGCGCACTGCACCACATCGCCACGGGCGATGTCTGGCCGATGGACGAAATCACCAAACGGCATGAGGCCATCAAGGCCGGCGGTCTTTATTGGGACGTCGTGGAAAGCGTGCCCGTCTCCGAAGATATCAAGACCCAGACGGGCGATTGGAAAAATCACATCGCCAACTGGCAGGAAACGCTGCGTCGCCTCTCCGCCTCCGGCATTCGCACTGTCTGTTACAATTTCATGCCCGTGCTGGACTGGACCCGCACCGATCTGCGCTGGGAAACCAGACACGGCGCAAAGGCGATGCGCTTCGATCTTCCCGATTTCGCCGCCTTCGACCTTCATATTCTGAAACGCCCCGACGCCAAGGCGGATTATCCGGAATGGCTGCTGGAGGAAGCGGCAAAACGCTTCGCCGAAATGCCGGATACAAAAATCGCCGCCCTCGGGCGCAATATCGGTGCTGGCCTGCCTGGCTCGGCGGATGGCTATACGCTCGCCCAACTGCTCGAAAAACTGCGCTCCTATCACGGCGTCAACCGTGAAAGGCTGCAGCAGAACCTGATCGATTTTCTCTCCGAGGTGACACCGGTCGCCGAAGAAGTGGGCATCAACATCTGCGCCCATGGTGATGATCCGCCATGGCCACTGCTCGGCCTGCCGCGTATTCTCTCAACGGAGGCGGACTATGCCCACATGCTCTCAAAGGTCGACAGCCGCGCCAATGGCGTGACGCTGTGCACTGGCTCCCTTGGCGCACGGGCGGATAACGACCTGCCCTTCATCGCCAGCCGTTTTGCCGATCGCATCCATTTCGTGCATCTGCGCAATGTGACGCGCGACACCGATACCGTGCCCTGCTCCTTCTTCGAGGACGAGCATCTGGAAGGCGGGACCGACATGGTCGCCGTCATCGCCGCACTTCTGTCTGAGGAAACCCGCCGTCGCACCGAAGGCCGTGAAGACCACACTATTCCGATGCGTCCCGATCACGGGCAGGAAATCCTCGACGACCTGACGCGCGGGGCGCAACCCGGTTATCCCGCCATCGGCCGCCTTAAGGGGTTGGCGGAGCTGCGCGGCATCGAGCGCACCCTGTCACATGCTCGTTTCGGGCTGGGAACGAGCGCTGAATGAGTTCCTTAGTCCGTCATTCCGGCTCAAGGCCGGAATGACGGATGACCGAAGCTGCGGTCAATCGTGCCCTGAACTGGAGATAGGAAAGAGCAGCCAGCCCACCGGCTATGGCGCCGGCGGCTTTCACCGCGGCGTCCATCAGATGCGGATGACGTGTGGGCGACAGAAACTGCAGCGCCTCGATACCAAAAGCCGCAGTAACACCCGCGACGATGACGGCGAGCCAGTGGCGCGGATAGGCAAACACAAAAGCCGCCGAGCAGAAAGCGAAGGCGGCAGCACGGTCTATCCCCACCGTGGTCAGCGTGTGAGGCCGAAAGCCGATCGGGCAGATTGTAACGATCACGATCACCAGAAGAACCGACCAGGCGATGTATTTCGGAAGTCTATTTGTCATCATGACGTCATATAAAACGCCGTGCGCGTAAACGGAAGCGGGTCTTTTTCATGTCTCGCCTAATTAATCACACTTTTTGATCAAATAGTTGAGAAACCGCCTTTCGCTCAGGCCCCGCACGGGCTAAGGCAGAAGGCAACCGGGCGAGGATCGCGGCTGATGGCGTTTGTGCCGTCGCCTTTCGGTCCATGTCACGGTGTCGGGTGGATTTTCCACGCAGGATCAGATTTTCAGGGAAGAGCACAATGAGTTTCAAGCCGCATGGCAAACATCTGGTTGCAGGAGAATGGGTCGCAACGGATGCAAAATTCCGCAGCGAGCCTGCACATGGCGAGGCTTTCGATTTTTCGGTCGGCACCGTTGATCTGGTGAACAAGGCTGCGGAAGCTGCCGAAGACGCCTTCTGGAGCTACGGCTACACCACCCGCGAAGAGCGCGCCGCATTCCTCGACACCATCGCCGATGAGATCGAAGCACGCGCCGACGCCATCACCGAAATCGGATCATCCGAGACCGGCCTGCCTGCAGGACGCCTGCAGGGCGAACGTGGCCGCACCGTTGGTCAGCTTCGCCTTTTCGCCTCGCATATCCGCAAGGGCGACTATCTCGACCGCCGCCACGACGAAGCCCTGCCGGATCGCCAGCCGCTGCCGCGCCCGGATATCCGCCTGATGCAACGCCCGATCGGCCCCGTTGCGGTCTTCGGCGCCTCCAACTTCCCGCTCGCCTTCTCGACGGCCGGCGGCGACACCGCAGCGGCTCTCGCAGCCGGCTGCCCGGTGGTCGTCAAGGGCCATTCCGCCCATCCCGGCACCGGTGAAATCGTTGCCGAAGCCGTTCTCGCCGCCGTCAAGAAGCACAATCTGCATCCCGGCGTGTTTTCGCTGATCCAGGGCGGCCGCCGCGATGTCGGTTCCGCGCTCGTGCAGCATCCGCGCATCAAGGCGGTCGGTTTCACCGGTTCGCTCGCCGGCGGCCGCGCGCTCTTCGATCTCTGCGCACAGCGCCCCGAGCCGATCCCCTTCTTCGGCGAACTCGGCTCCGTCAACCCGATGTTCCTGCTGCCGGAAGCCGTTTCCGCCCGTGGCGAGGCCATCGCCAAGGGCTGGGCGGGTTCGCTCACCATGGGTGCGGGCCAGTTCTGCACCAATCCCGGCATCGCCGTCATTCTCTCAGAGCAGGCGGATGCGGTTGCTGAAACCGCGCGCGCAGCGCTTTCCGAAGTCGGCCCGCAGGTCATGCTGACCGACGGCATCGCCGCCGCCTATCGCGACGGCCGTGACCGTATCGCCGCCGGCAACGGTGTGCGCGACGTGCTGACCACCACCTGTGATCTTCGCAACGCAACACCTTACCTGTTCCGCGTTTCGGGCAAGGACTGGGTTGCCAACCACGCGCTTGCCGAAGAAGTCTTCGGACCGCTTGGCCTGATCGTCACGGTCGACAGCCCGGAAGAAATGCTGGAAGTCGCAAAGAGCTTCGAAGGCCAGCTGACCGCAACCCTGCATCTGGATGCCGGCGACGCCGAGCTTGGCCGCAAGCTGCTGCCGATCCTGGAGCGCAAGGCCGGCCGCGTTCTCGCCAACGGTTTCCCGACCGGCGTGGAAGTATCCGAAGCCATGGTTCATGGCGGCCCTTATCCGGCTTCGACGAACTTCGGCGCAACCTCTGTTGGCACCATGTCGATCCGCCGCTTCATGCGCCCGGTTTCCTACCAGAACATCCCTTCGGACGTTCTGCCTGACGATATCCGCTAAAACTGATGGAGGCAGGCGCAGCGATGCGCCTGCCTGTTTTACCCGGCTTTATAGCCCTTCGGGAAATACGGCCTGACGCTGAAGCGTCACCCGCCTCCTCTTTCCTCCCTCCTCCGCCTCACAGCCCCATCCAGATTTTTCCGTGCCAGGATGTCCGCATCGGTTGACATCGCCCCCGCACGTAATGCTAATACGCAATCTCGTAACGTAATAACATTACAATCATCCTTCAGAACCGAAACCGGTTCGTATCCACACAAGGATGATAACGTCTGGAAGGAACACCATGAGATTTTCCCTTCAACAGCACCTTGGCATGAGCGCGCTTGCCACGTGCCTTGCCCTTACCCTGCCGCAGGCCTCTGGCGTGGCGCAGGCGGAAGAAAGCGGCGACAGCGTCAAGGAATGGCGGCTCTTCATCGCCGATCACACCCAGCCGGTGGTGCGGGCGATCAACTTCGAAACCGGCAAGGAACTCGGACGCTACGACCTCAAGGGCTATGCCGCGCTGACCGCCAGCGCGTCCGGCAAGACTGTTTTCGCCACTCAGTCAGATTCGGATATCGTGCATGTGATCAAGACCGGCATCGTCTTTTCCGACCACGGTGAACATCGCGATCTGGATGTGGAAGATGCGGCGCTGCTGCCCGTCACCTTCGAAGGCAAACGCCCGTTCCATGTCGTGCCACATGACGACCATGCCATCCTCTTCTACGACCGCGGCGGCAAGGCTGACATCATCGATGAGGCTGCCCTGCTGGACGGCAAGGCCAAAGTCCGCACCGTCGACACGACCGCGCCGCATCATGGCGTGGCGGTGACGATGGGCCGCTACGTTCTGGTGTCCGTACCGAATATGCAGAGCGAAACCAAACCCGACACGCTGCCGCCCCGCATCGGGCTGCGTATTCTCGACAGGGAGGGCAAGCAGGTCGGCGAACAGGCGACATGCACCGATCTGCACGGCGAGGCGACATCCGCACGGCTTGCGGCTTTCGGTTGCAAGGAAGGCATTCTGGTTGCCCGGCCGGGCGGCACGGATGGTCCGAAGCTCGAAATGCTGGCCTATCCGGAAGAATTCCCGAAAGCCTATACCGGCACGCTGCTCGGCGGCAAATCCATGCAGTTCTTCCTCGGAAACTACGGTGAGGACAAGGTTGTCCTGATCGATCCTGACAGCAAGGACGCCTTCCGTCTGGTGGAGTTGCCGACCCGGCGCGTCGATTTCATTCTCGATCCCGCCAATCCGCGCAACGCCTATATCCTGACGGAAGACGGCGACCTGCATGTGCTTGACGTGCTGGAAGGCGCCATCACCCGCAAGGCGAAGGTGACCGAACCCTACAGCAAGGATGGCCATTGGCGCGATCCGCGCCCGCGTCTCGCCGTTGCCGACGGGCAGGTTGTGATTTCCGATCCGCGCCATTCGCTGGTGCGCGTGGTGGACGCGGAAAGCCTGAAAGAAACCCGCACGCTTGCGGTGGAAGGCCAGCCCTATTCCATCGTCGCCATTGGCGGCTCCGGCGCTTCGCACTGATACCGAACAAAAGAAACCCCGTGCGCCCGAAAGACGCACGGGGTTTCCTGATTTTGAAGGGCCGTATTATCAGGCCGACTGCACAGCCTGTATCTTCTCGATGCCGCCGACAATACCGGCGAAATCCTGCCACACACCCTGAGCGCCCTTGCGCCATTCGTCCAGAGCTTCCGGCTGCAGCACCTTGCCGCCCTTCGAAAGCGCAAGCTCGACGGACTTCACTTCGTCCTCGACGATCAACTGGTTGAAATATTGCGCGCCTTCGCTCGATGCTTCCAGGAGAACCTTCTTCTCTTCGTCATCCAGCTGGTTCCAGAAGGTCGCACCGTAATAAACCACGCCTGAAGCCCAGATGTGGCCGGTTTCCGTCAGATAGGGCACGACCTCGTAAAGCTTGAAGCCGGCATAGGCGGACTTGGTGAGATCCATGGCATCAGCCACGCCTGTTGCCAGCGCATTGTAGGTCTCGGTGATGGGAATACCCACCGGCGTGGTGCCGAAAGCGCTCCACAGCTTGGTGTGCAGCGGGCTCTGGATGACGCGGATTTTCTTGCCTTCCAGCTGCTCCGGCCGGGTGACGGGTTCCTTGGTCAGAAGATGACGTGCGCCGTAATTGATGAAATCGGCGGCGATGAATTGCTGGGCGGCGAGCTTCGTCTTCAGATCGGTTCCAGTCTCGCCCGTCACCACCTTGCGCACATGGTCGGCATCGCGGAACAGGAAGGGCAGATCGAGGATCTGCAGTTCCGGCACCCAGCCGGAAAGCGAGGAAACGGTGGAAAGGCTCGCCTGAACCGATCCCAGGCGGATATTTTCCGCCACTTCCTTTTCACCGCCCAGCGCACCGCTCTTGACGATGTTGAAGCGGAAGCGGCCGGGCAGCTTCGCCTCCACCAGTTCGCTGATCTTCACCCAGATTTTCGTCTCCGGCTTGTCATCGGCAAACAGCGAGGCAACGGTGATGCTGCGGGTTCTGGCATTTGCCGTGCGTACGAAGGCGGGCGCGGCGAGCGTTGCGGCGCCGATGGCGGAGAGTTTGAGGAGATTGCGGCGATCGATAATAGTCATGAATGAAACCCCTGACTTAGAAGAAAATGGCCCAGGCGCACAAAATGGCGAGGGAAACGAGAAGGGAAACGAGATAGGGAACGACGGCCCGGAAAAGTGCTGTCGCCGGAATGCGGGTGACGCCGCTAACGACGAAGATCAGCATGCCGAGCGGCGGCGTCAGGCCATGGATCATCAGGTTGACCACCAGGATGACGCCGAAATGGATCGGATCGATGCCGGCCGCCACGGCGGCGGGCAACAGGATCGGCCCGAACAGCAGGATGGCAGCACCGATATCCAGCACCAGACCAACCACGAGCAGGATGAGGTTGGAGAGCAGCAGCACCGCAATCTTGCTGCCGCCCAGAAGCGTGACAAAGTCGGTGACGAGGCCGGAAACATTGTCCACCGCCAGCAGGAAGGCGAAAGGCCCCGCCGTGCCGATCAGAAGGCCGATGGCCGCCGCCTCACCTGCTGATTGGCGGAAAGTCGCGAAAATGCGGCCCGCGCCCAGCCGGTAACCGAAACCGAGAAACAGCGTGTAGAGGGCGGCAAGGGCAGCAGCTTCCGTCGTGGTAACGACACCGATGCGGATGCCGACCACCACGATGACGCCAAGCCCGAAGGCGGGGATCGCGGCGATGGCCGAGCGCCAGCGTTCGCTGCCTGTCGCGCGCGGCAAGGTATTGACGCTGCGCACGCTGAGATGGATCGCCACCGCAAGGCAGATCGCCATCAGCCCGCCCGCGAAGAAGCCGCCGACCAGCAACGAGCCGACAGACAGGTTGGTGGCCGTTGCGAGGATCAGGAAAGCGATGGAAGGCGGGATGACATTGTCCAGCACCGAGGTGGCGGCAATGATCGCACCGGCCTGCGCCGGCGGATAACCATGCTTGACGAGTTCCGGCTGGAAGGTGGACGCGCCGAAGGCGGCGTTGGCGACCGAAGAGCCGGATGCGCCGGAAAACAACACGCTGGTCAACAGTGTCGTTTGCGCCAGCCCCGCCCGCCGATGCCCGACCATGGAGGCGGCAAAACGAACCAGCTGGTTGGCGACGCCCGATTCCGTCAGCAGGCTTCCGGCCAGCAGGAAAAAGGGAATGGCAAGCAGCAGGAATTTCGACATGCCTGTCACCGTCGAGGAAACGATGGCCGGCTCCGGCAAGGTGCTGCCGAAGGCAATCGCCACATAGGCAGCGGCAAGGAAGGCATGGGCGAGCGGTGCCGCCAGAACCAGCCCCAACGCCGCCGTCAGCGCCAGAAACAGGCTCGGCGGCAGGCTCGTATCGACAAACAGTTCCGGCAGGCCGACATAGGAAACGACCGCGATGGCGACAGAGAGCAGAACGGCAAGCGCCTTGCCTTCACCGACCCGCTGAAGCGCCAGATAGACAAAGATCAGCGCGCCGCCTGCACCGAGAAAACCGAAGCGCACCCATTCCGGCAAGCCAAGTGTTGGCGACGTGCCGCCCAGCATGGCCGCAATCTCCACCCCGCCGAAGGCGAGGATGAGGGCTGCGACGAAGGAAAAGGCATCGGCCAGAACTTCGGTTGCGGCATGAAAGCGTTCCGGCAGGAAGCGCACGAATACATCCAGCCGCATGGCCAAAGCACTCTTGAGGCTGAGCGGCGCGCCGACCGCAATCATTGCCACATTGAGCCAGATGCCAAGATCTTCCGCGCCGATGAAACCGGTATGGAACAGGTATCGCAGGGTGACATTGACCAGCACCACCACAAGAAGCGTCGCAAGGATCGCGGCGGCGACCGCACCGAGCGCCTTGTCCAGAACGGCAAGCGCCCGCTCGGCCACACGTTGTGGACCGAAGCGCCGTTGCGAAATTGTTGTTGCCGGACTTGCCGTCATGTCTTGTCTCTCCACTCCCGCACCATGCTCAGGAGGCCTTGGCCGAGAGGTCGCGGTCAAACAGGGTCGACCAGGTGAATTGTTTGGCTGCCGAGACTTCCCGCGACACATCAAGACGCGGCAGAACCTTTTCCCCGAAGCGGAAGGCTTCTTCCAGCAATGGCATGCCGGAAAGGATAAAGGTATTCACGCCCGCCTTCTTATAGGCTTCCAGCGTGCGGATGACAGTATCCGGCGAACCGACAATCGCGGTTCCCGGTCCCGGCCGGACAAGCCCGATGCCGGCCCAGAGGTTGGGCGCGATTTCGAGATCGCGCAGGTTTTCCGGTTTCTGCCCGCCATGCATCGCCGTCATGCGCTGCTGGCCGACGGAATCGGTCGTGCCGACGAAACGCTGGTTGGCGGCAATCGCTGCCGCATCCATGCGCCCGTAAAGATCGGCGGCAGCAGCCCAGGCTTCTTCATCGGTATCGCGCACGATGACATAAAGGCGAATGCCATATTCCAGTTCGCGGCCAAGCTTTTCCGCCCGCGCCTTGACGAGATCGACCTTCGCGCCGATCTGGTCCGGCGTTTCACCCCAGGAGAGGTAGGTCTCGACATGTTTGGCCGCAACGTCGATGGCCTTGTCGGAAGAACCGCCGAACCATAGCGGCGGCGGCTCTATGCCCTGCCCCACCGGCAGCGCGAGTTTTGCGCCCTCGGTCTGGAAATGCCGCCCTTTGAAATCCACCGTCTCGCCGGCGAAAAGCCGGTGCCAGATCTGCAGATATTCATCCGCCATATCGTAACGCTCATCATGCGGCATGGTCATGCCGTAAGCGCCGAGCATCTTCGCATCGCCAGAGACGACATTGATCAGCAGGCGGCCGCGCGAAAACTCCTGAAGCGTCGCCGCCATCTTGGCAAGCAGCGTCGGCGCGATCAGGCCCGGATGGATGGCGACCAGCAGTTTCAGCCGCTCGGTATAGGAGAGAAGCGCGCCCGCCAGAACCCAGACGTCGTGCGCCCCGGTGGCAAACAGAGCGCCGGTGTAACCAAGCTGATCGTAAGCGAGCGCCAGCTGCTTGTAATAACCGAGATCGACCTTGCGGGAGCCTTCCGGCTGCCAGGGATAGGCGCCGTCGGGCGCGCACATGTACCAGAAAATATTCATCGGTCGCCTCCCGCGCTGGCTGATTGAGGGATTGGGCTTTGTCCAGTCAGAACCGGTAAAGAGAAATGACCGTGCCTGTAAAGCGTATCGGCCTCCTCCTGCTGTTCGGCAAGGATATTTTCGGCGGCAGGCACCACGGAAAGATCGCGCGAGCGCAGCACCTTCGCCCAGGATGCCGCATCACCCTCGCTGCCCGGTTCGGCGGCGAGCAGGGCAGCAGCCTTGTCGATATCCGCCATGACGGCGCGGCCGACGCGGTCCAGTTCGGCCGCAATCGCCTGCCGTGTCTCCTGCGCCATGTTGTGACGCGCCAGCGTCCAGAATAGCGATCGGTTGGGAATGGTTGAACCACAACGCACAAGAAGGCTGATCTCCTCATGGGTCAGGGCCATTTCCAGCCGTGGCGACATCGTCACCCAAGCATCAACGCGACCTTCCACGAGGTCAAGCAGGCTGTCGCTATCACCGCTTTCAACGCGCGTCACATCGACAAGGCCAAGACCCGCCCCTTCCAGGCTACGCGCCAGAAGATAGGTGTGAAACGATCCGTCGATCAGCGATATGCGCTTTCCCGAGAGATCGGCGGCGGCACGGATCGGGCTGTCGCGCCGCACAAGGATTGCGCCATTGGCGGGCCTCGGTGCGGAAGCGGCGATATAGATTGCCGAAAGCCCGCGCGCATCCGCTTCAATGGGAGGCGTAGAACCGGTGCCGCCGAAATGGATGTCGCCCTTTTCCAGAAGCGCCGCCGTATCGCGCCCTTCGCGATAGGTCACAAATTCCGGATCAAATTGCTTGAAAGCGCCGGGCCAGAGCCGGGCGAGCCGTAAATGCAGATTGTTGGGATGGACCCCGATTTTCATGTCGACACCTCATTTCGCAATCAATCTACTTTTTTATAGAGTGTTTTCGAGGAACGTTTTGGCGATCCTCAGCCGGAAAGCGAAAGAGAAATCTACTAATCCTGTAGATTTTAAAAATTTTGCAACCGACTGAAAACCACCCAGATCAAGCCATTGAAATTTATCGCTATACAATTTACTTTTTTATAGTTTGAAAAATGGACCTTTAGTCGTGACGAAACCGGTTTCCAATCTCATCTGCCGCAGCGTGGTCGAAGCGAGCGAGCTTTTGAAGCTTGTTGCCAACGCCAACCGTCTGGCCATCGTCTGTTACCTCATGGAAACGGAAGCGTCCGTTTCCGCGTTGGAATATGAACTCGGCATCCAGCAGCCCACACTTTCGCAACAGCTTGCCGAATTACGCGACGCGGGTGTCATCGAAGGCACGCGGGAAGGCAAGGCAGTGATCTATCGTGTCACCGACCCCCGCATTATCCAGCTGGTTCTGACCCTGCGTGGTCTTTACAAGGACCTTTCCGATGTGACGGGCAAGAAAGGCCGGCGCGCCTTGCCGCTGGATGAGGCGATGTTCGACTAATATGATCGATCTTTACACCTGGATCACGCCGAACGGCCTCAAAATCTCGGTTGCGCTGGAAGAACTCGGCCTGCCCTATCGCAGCCACGCCATCGACATCGAAAAGGGCGAGCAATTCGCAGCCGATTACATCCGCATCAATCCTGGCTCGAAAATTCCGGCAATCGTCGACAATGACAACGGCACCATCCTGACGGAATCGAACGCGATCCTCATCTATCTCGCCGAAAAGGCCGGCCGGCTTCTGCCCGCCTCCGCCATCGAGCGGCTGATCGTCACCGAATGGCTGATGTGGCAGGCCGCCAATTTCGGCCCGACACTCGGTTATGCCCATTATTTCCTGACTTATCATGCCGGAGAGGCCCCCTTTGCCGAGACGCGTTTTGCGACGGATGTGGAGCGCCTCTATCGGACATTGAACGACCGTTTAACGGGGCTGGAGTATGTGGCCGGCAATTTTTCCATAGCCGATATCGCCATCTGGCCATGGGTCTCGCGTTTCGCACGCCACAAAATCAATCTCGATGATTTTCCGGCGATACAGCGGTGGTATCGCCAGCTTGGACAGCGGGAAAGTTTTAAGCGCGGTTATCGGGTACCCTTCGCAACGTCGGACGTACCGGGGCTTTAACAGGCGACGAGGTGACCGGGCGAAACCTCGCGATATTCACGCGGCTTGACGGCATAATCGACAGCACGGATCGGGCTTTTCAGCTCGTCATTCGCCGCACCGCGCCTTGTGTTGCGGCGGTCCGGGTCCGGCACCGGCACGGCCGCCATCAGCTTGCGGGTATAATCATGCTGCGGATTTTCGAAGACATCAGCACGCGGACCGATTTCGACGATCTCGCCGAGATACATCACCGCCACGCGATGGCTGACGCGTTCCACCACCGCCATATCATGGCTGATGAACAGGAAAGCGAGGTCGAGGCTCTGCTGCAAATCCAGCATCAGGTTGATGACCTGCGCCTTGATCGAGACATCCAGCGCCGAAACGCTCTCATCGGCGACAATCACCTTCGGCTGGAGTGCAAGCGCGCGGGCGATGCAGATGCGCTGGCGCTGGCCGCCGGAAAACTCATGCGGGTAACGCGCCGCCATATCCGGCGAGAGGCCGACCTTGTCGAGCATGTCGGCCACCACGTTCTTCGCCTCGCGGGCGCTGCCCATGCGATGCTCCAGAAACGGTTCGGCAATCGCCGCACCCACCGTCATGCGCGGGTTGAGCGAGGCGAAAGGGTCCTGAAAGATCATCTGCACCGTCTTGCGCATTTCGCGCATGCCGGATTTGTCGAGGGTGAGAATATTCTCGCCATTGACCACGACCGAACCGGCATCCGGCTCGATCAGCCGCATGATGGCACGACCGGTGGTGGATTTGCCGCAACCGCTTTCGCCCACCAGCGACAATGTTTCGCCGGCCCTCAGATCGAAGGACACATTCTCCACCGCGTGTACGCGGCCACTGAGCCGACCCAAAAGGCCGGAGTGGATATCGAAGCGCTTGGTCAGCCCCTCCACCTTCAGCACCGGCTGGGCGCTTGCGTCAACCGTATCGGCCGGACGCGCCGGTTCCTGCGTTTCGCCCGTGGTGGTGTTGACGATGGGAAAACGGAGCGGTCTTTCCTCGCCCTTCATCGAGCCGAGAACCGGAACGGCGGACAAAAGTGCACGGGTATAGGGATGTTTGCCACGATGGAAAATATCCGCCGTCGCACCGACTTCCACCTGCTCACCGCGATACATGACGACAGTACGGTCAGCGATCTCAGCCACAACGCCCATGTCATGGGTGATGAACAGGACGGAGGTGCCCTCCTCTTCCTGAAGCGTCTTGATGAGATCGAGAATCTGGCCCTGAATGGTCACATCGAGCGCCGTCGTCGGCTCGTCGGCGATCAAGAGCTTCGGCCGGGAAGCGAGCGCCATGGCGATCATGACGCGCTGGCGCATGCCGCCGGAAAAGCGGTGCGGATATTCATCGAAACGTGAGGCGGCCGAGGGAATGCGGACCTTTTCCAGCAGGCGGATCGTCTCGGCCCGCGCATCTGCTTTCGACATCGGCTGGTGGCACAACAGAGCCTCGGAAATCTGGTCGCCGATGGTGAACAGCGGATTGAGGCTGGTCATCGGCTCCTGAAAGATCATGGCGACCTCGTTGCCCCGCACCCGCCGCATGGCGTCTTCGGAAAGGGAGAGCAGGTTGCGCCCGCCCAGCAGGATCTCACCCTGAACCCTGCTGCTTTCCCGATCCAGCAGCCGCATGATGGAGAGCGAGGTGACGCTTTTGCCCGAGCCGCTTTCGCCGACGATCGCAACCGTCTCGCCCGGCCCGACGTCGAAGGAAATATCACGCACCACGGGTTTCCAGCCGCCATCCACGTGAAAGGACGTGGTGAGATTGCGGACGGAAAGCACGGCATCTTCTGCACCAAGCGGTGCTGCCTGCGGCATGGTCATGATCGTTCCCTTCTTTTTATGTTTCAACTCAAGCACGGCGTTGCGGCAAATTTCTTCTCCCCGAGGGGGGAGAAGGTGGCCCGAAGGGTCGGATGAGGGGGCAACGCCAGAGATAGACCGCAGCCTTGCCCCCTCATCCCGCTGCCGCGGACTTCTCCCCCTCGGGGAGAAGAAATACGCGGCACCCGCTCGTTCCATTTAGTCCGGCCAGCGCAGCATGCCGTCGAAACGGTGGCGGCTGCGGTCTTCGAACGGCGTGGCAATCACCTCGTTGGAGGCGCGCGCCTTGTCCAGTTCCTCGGCCAGACGGGAGGCAACGATGGTCTCCTGACCCGGATGCAGGTTGCAGGGGTCGAGATAGAAATAGCGGTGTTCCACCTCGTGATCGCGGGCAATGATGGGCGGATTGCCTTTGGCCAGCGCCGTTGTCAGGTCCCATGCCGTGATATGGGCTTCTTCGGCATCGATGATGACGCGCAGCCGGTCGAGCGGGTTGTCGGTCGGGTCGGGCTCGATTAGCGCCGTCACGCCGGGGCGCCCGTCCAGCGTTTTTTTCCAGAGGTTGAGATAGCCGGTCTCACGCTCACGGATGCCGTCATGGTCGCGCTTTTCCCAAGCTTCCAGCGCCGCCATGACGCCATAGATGCTTTCCTTGCCGACCTTCATGCCGCGACCGACACCCATATTCTGCAGGAAGGCATGGCGCACCAGTTCCTTCTTGCCAGCGACGATGCCGGAAGTGGGGCCGCCGAGGAACTTGTGGCCGGAATAGAGCACCACATCCGCGCCCGTCGCCAGAAACCGTTTGAGATCATATTCGGAAGCCGCATCCACAATGACAGGCACGCCCTTGGCATGAGCGATTTCGACGAATTCGGAAAGATGCAGCAGGCCATAATCGACCACATGATGCGAGACGACATAGACCGCCGCAGCCGTCTTTTCGGTGATGGCATTTTCCATGTGGAAACGATGGGTCGATGTTGCCTGACCGATCAGCACCACCTTGCCACCGCCGAGGCGGATCGCCTGATCCACCGGCGCGCCGTAGCTCACCACATGTCCCATCTGCACCAGCACTTCGTTCTTCTCTGGCGCGACATCGGGCAGCTTTTCGATGGCCAGCAGATTGTTGCCGGTGATCGCACCCGCCACAGCGAGGCTGATGCCGGAAGAGCAGGACGCCGTGACGAAACCGGCCTCGCCGCCCGTCAGCCTTGCAATGATCGCGCTCGCCTTGCGTTGCAGATCATTGATCTCGACGAATTGCGGCAGGATGGCCGCCATGGCCTGAACGGCCTCGGGAACGACAATCGACGCGCCGAGCGAGGTCATGGTGCCCGAGACGTTGATGACCGGGCGAAGGCCGATCCTGCTTCTGATATCCTCGGTCATGTCTTTCTCCTGTCTTTGCGATGCGATGGGCATCGACATATATGCCATAATAATGTAATAGCTTCTCAAAACCCATGAGGAGCCAAAATTGGACGCCCATAGACTGGACGAAATAGCTTCAACCGCCGTGTCTCCCACGGAGGAAAATCCGGACGCGAAGGCGGCCAAGCGCTCGCGCGTCAGCGGCATCGACCGTGCGCTTCAGGTGATTGATTACCTTTACGAAACCGGATCGCCGGCCGGTGCTTACGCGATTGCCAAGGCGATCAAGGCGCCGCTTTCCACCGTCTATGTGATCATCGACGATCTCGTCGAAAAGAACATGCTGGCGCGCAATGCCGATGGCAACATCTGGCTCGGCGCGCGGCTTTACCATTATGGCCTGGCTTACGCGCGTTCGCTGGATTTCATGGGTGTCGCCACCCACGAAATGCACGATCTGTGCCGCCATGCGGGCGAGACCGTGCAGCTTTGCGGCCGCGATGGCGACCATATGCTTGTTCTGGCCATGGCCGATGGTCCAAGCCATTTTCAGGTCGCGTCGCGCGTCGGCACCCGTGTTCCCCTGAACTGGACGGCCTCCGGCCGCCTGCTCGTCGGCCATCTGCCCGAGGCCGAACGCGTCGAGCTTTTCCGGCGCTGCGCCCGCACGTCGCCGACCGGCCGCGCGGAAATCAACCCCGAAACCCTGTCGCAATCGGCGGCGGCCGCCTTCCATGACCGGCTGTCGATACAGGTCGCCGAATCCGATTATGCCGTCGCCTGCATTGCCTCGCCGATCTGCGACAGCCACGGAGAATGCGTCGCGACGATTTCCATCGTGCTGCCGGAGCAGAAGGTGCTGGCGGACGAAAACCATTATACCGAACAGGTCAGGGTCTCGGCGGAACGGATCGAAAAGCTGATGGGCTGGCGCAACCATTAATCGGCCTCACCCCTTGAGCGCGACGATGGCTTCGATCTCAACGGTGATGTTGCCCGGCAATGAGCCGAAACCCACAGCGGAGCGGGCGTGTTGTCCCGCATCGCCGAACACATCGATGAAAAGATCGGAACAGCCATTGATGACGCTCGGGTGATCGCGGAAATCGCTGACAGCATTGACCATGCCGAGCAGCTTGACCACCTTTTTCACCCGCGACAGATCACCCAGCGCCTCATGCATGACGGCAAGCAGATTAATGCCGGTGAGACGCGCATGGTTATAGGCCTCTTCAAGCCCGATTTCCGCGCCCACCTTGCCGGCATAGAGATGGCCGTTTTCTTCCCGAGGCCCTTGGCCCGAAAGATAAAGCATGTTGCCTTCCACCACATGGGTGACAAAATTGGCAATTGGCGGCGGCGGCGGCGGCAGGGAGATGCCGAGCGCAGCGAGTCGGTCATAGGGCGAAAGGTGCCCTTCTGCATCAAGCGAAGACTGTTTCACGCGAATTCCTCATAATGCCGGGACTTGTATCCCGTAATGTCTGCGGAAGGCGGAGGGCATACCCCCACCTTTCCATTCGGGTTCAGCGCCAGGAATAACCATGGCTGTGGCGCACCAGCTTGCGCGCCCTTGGAATATAACGGCTGGCGGCAATCGCCTCGGCACCGATCACCGCGTAACGCGGCTCGAACAGGCGCGTCAGGCGCGCCACGTCGCCATTGGAATCGGTCGCTTCCAGATCGGAATCCACTAGATCGAAAATGGTGAAGTCGGCGCGCTGGCCGACATCAAGGCGGTTTTCCATATCGAGCCGAATGACGGAGGCCGGATTGCGGGTGACGGCCTCGATGACATTTTCGAAGGGCATATCAACCGACAGCAGTTTCGACATGGTCGTCGCCAGATCCCAAACCGGAAAATTCATCGAATGCCCATGCAAATCCGTCGAGATCGAGAACGGCAACAGGCCGCGCGCAATCGCCGCTTCCGCCACCTTGAAGGAGAAGGATGCGCCGCCATGGCCGATATCCAGCCGGATGCCTTCACCGGCGCAGCGTTCGGCAAGGTTGAACAGGTCCTCGTCTTCCATAATGCTGGAACCGGACTTGCCGTTGAAGCAATGGGTCACGACATCGCCGGGGCCGAGGATTTCCAGCACCTCGTCATAAAGTGCGGGCGGTTCGCCCACATGCACCATCATCGGCACTTTCAGGATCTTGGCGATCTTCTTGCCGAGCTTGACCGGCGTCACACCCCAGGAGCCGGTGATGACATGGCTAGCGCGCACCTTGAGGCCGACGATATGTTCGCTGTTCTCAGCGTAACATTCGAGGATGCGATCAAGGTCGATATCCTTGATGTCGCGCAGTTCCGGTACGCGGTTGCAGGCGACAAGGCCGATGGAGCCGAGATTGAGGAAGGCCTTGATGCGCTCTCTCGAAGGCTCGATGATGTATTCCCGGAAACCGTGGAAATTCGCCTCACCCGCCGAACCGGCATCCACCAGTGTCGTCACGCCGCGTTCCGCCCCGCATTCGGAGGGGCGGATGGAGATATCGGTGCCGCCGTGCCAGATATGCACGTGTAGATCCACCCAGCCGGGCGAGATGAAGGCACCTTTGGCATCAATGCGCTGCGCATCCGCAGGCGCCTGCAGGGCAGAGCCCACCGCGGCGATCTTGCCGTCGCCGCCGATCAGAATATCGGTCGAGGCCTGGGGCGCCCCCTTTCCGAAACCGACGGGTTTGACATTGGTGAGAAGAATGGGAGCTTGAAGAGGCGTTTTCGCCTGTTCACCGGATGTCATATTACAAATCCCTTCGCAGTCTTGGGTCGAGCATGTCCCGCAGCCCGTCACCGACCATTTGCAGCGACAGCACGGAAAGAATGATGGCAAAGCCAGGGAAATAGGTCATCCAGTCGGCCTGGCCGATATATTGGCGGCCGGCGGAGATCATGGTTCCCCAGGTTGGAATTTCGGGGCTGACACCAAGCCCCAGAAAGGAAAGCCCGGCCTCGGCCAGCATGGCGCTGGCGAAAAGAAAGGTGCATTGCACGAGGATCGGCGAGACCAGATTGCGCAGCACATGCCGCGTCATGATATGGAAGGTGGAGATGCCGAGCGCCTTGGCCGCCTCCACATAAGGTAACTCGCGGATCACCAGCGTCGAGGCGCGCACGATGCGGGCAAGACGCGGCGAATAAACGACGGCAAGCGCGATGATGACAGTCGTGAGCGACGGGCCGAGTGCCGCTACCAGCGCGATGGCAAGCAGAATATCCGGAAAGGCCATCATGGCATCGATCAGCCGCGCGATCGGTGTATCCAGCTTCTGGAAGAAGCCAGCGAGCAGGCCGAGCGTGATGCCGATCAGCGCCGAAAGCGCCACAACGGCGGCACCGACCAGAAGCGACAGTCTTCCGGCATAGATGGTGCGGGAAAACACGTCGCGGCCGAACTCGTCGGTGCCGAACCAGTAAATTTCACTCGGCGGCTTCAGGCGATTGACGATCGACAGTTTCGACGGCGAATAAGGCGCAATCATCGGCGCGAAAACGGCTAGCAGCACGAAGACGACCAGAACGACAAGACCGGCAGCGACCGTCTTGCGCTTCAACAGGCGCCGAATAAACAGGATGGTCGGGTTGCGCGCCGGCGGGGTGGTGGAAACAATATCGGCCATCAGTAACGAACCCTCGGATCGACCAGCAGGTAAAGCATGTCGATTGCAAAATTGATGAGCACGTAAAGCCCGGCGATGATGAGAAGCGCACCCTGGATGACCGGATAATCACGCCGGAGCACGGCCGACACGACAAGATTGCCGACGCCCGGCAGGCCGAAGACGGTTTCCGTCACCACTGCACCGGAAATCAACACGGCGGCGGTGAGGCCAAGCACGGTTAGGATGGGAATGAGCGCATTCTTCAGCGCATGTTTCATCACCACCCGGCGCTCCTTGACGCCCTTGGCTCTTGCAGTACGGACATAATCGTCGCCGAGAACATCCAGCATCGAGGCGCGGGTGAAGCGCAGAATGAGGGCCGAAGAGACGAGACCGAGCGCGATTGCCGGCAAGGTCAGGTGATACATGCGCTCCATGAAGCTGGCACCCGGCCCGCCATAACCCGACACCGGGAACATATCGAGCCGCACGGCAAAGACCTGCATGAGAATGAGGCCGAGCCAGAAGCTCGGAATGCTCGCCGCAAGCATCGCAATGGTGGTCGCGGCCTGATCCACGAAGGAACCGCGCCGGTAAGCGGCGTAGATGCCGATGGGCAGCGCGATGACGCTGGCAATCAGCAGCGAAAAGATCGTCAGGAAGAAAGTCGGCTCCGCCCGGTCCAACAGCGCGGATCCAACAGGCATGTTGAGGAAGATCGACTGGCCGAGATCGCCCTTCAGCAATTGACCGATATAATAGAGATATTGCACGCCAAGCGACTGATCGAGACCGAGCCTTGTGCGCAGCTCCGCAATATCCTGCGCCGAGGCATCCGGCCCCAGCATCACGGCGGCCGGATCTCCTGGCGTGACGCGCAGGATGACGAAAACGATGGTGACGACGAGGAACATCACCACGATCATTCCGGCAAGTCTCTGGAAAATATACCGTATCACGTATGAAGGCTCCGAAGCGCGTGATGGGCCGCCATCAGGCGACGGTTGAACAGAGTTGTCGATGAGTGCCGGTAATTCCGGCACTCACGGTCGGAAAACACTTGCTTCCGTCATGCCGGTCCTCGGGTCAGGCCCGAGGATGATCCGGCATCCAGCCACCACGCGTCTGCGTGGTGAAAGGCTCCCTTGCGATCAAGGACTTGATCGCGCTGGACCCCGGCTCGAGGCAGGGTTGACGGCGGGCGGATGTCATGCCCGACATCCACGGCGAGGCTGGTCTTACTTCGTGACCGAAGCGTTCCAGAAGTATGGCCAGGGAGCCGGATCGACGCCTTCCAGCTTGTTGGACTTGGCCGCCACCGCGTTGAAGTCGCCGATCTTGATGAGCGGAAGCTCGGCATACATCGTTTTCTGTACATTGGCCCAGAGTGCGACGCGCTTGTCCGGATCCGCCTCAGACGTGAAGGCATCAACCGCCGCCTTGCGCGCCGGCGTATCCCACCAGCCGGGCGAGCCGGTGGAGAGCGCACCGATCAGTGCCGGTTCCGGCAGGAAGGGGCTGTGGGTGATATAGATATCCCAGAGCTTCGGATCGGCGCGGCGCTGCGTCAACGTCGCCCAGTCCACCACCTGCATATCCACCTTGAAACCGGCGAGTTTCAGATATTCGGCGGCAACCTGCGCCATCTTGTAATGGAACTCGTATTGGCGGCTGGTGAGGATGCGCAGCGGCTCGCCATTATAACCGGCAGCCTTCAGCTTTTCGGCGGCGGCTTCCGGGTTGCCGACATTATAATTGCCCTCGACGCCCTCTTCCGTGTGCCAGGAAAAATTGTCGGGGTAATAGGCACCATCAAGCGCGTAAAAATCCGTGCTGCCGAAGGCGGCTGCCAGCATGTCTTCCATGTTCAGCGCTTCGGTCACCGCCTTGCGGACCGCAAGCTTGGAGGACAGCCCCTCCTTGGTATTGAACACGAAGACCGGATAACCGAAGGGCTTCAGCATCAGCGGCTGCGAGGCGGAAGAAGACTTCACCTTGTCGAAGGATTCCACCGGAATGGAATCGACATAGTCATATTGGCCGGAAACGGCAGCTTCGACGCGGGTATTCGGATCAGGCACCGGAACGAAACGAATTTCATCGAGATATTGATGACGGGCACCACCATAACCGTCGCTTTCGCCATCACGGGATTTGTAACCATCAAAACGCACGAGCTGGATATATTGGTCCGCCTTGCGTTCCTTCAGCATATAAGGACCGGTGCCGACAAATTCGGCCATCGGCTCAGCCTGTTTTTCAGCCGGCAGAATGATGGCGGCGGAATTGTTGAAAGCCAGAAGCGAGGTCAGCGGCGCATAGGGCTGCTTGAGGGTGATCGTCACCGTTCCGGCATCTGGCGCGGAAATATTGTCGATGAACCCGGCGGCCTGCTTGCCGCGCGAGGCGATCTTCATCCAGCGGCCGAGCGAGGCGACGACATCTTCCGAAGTCATGTCGCTGCCATCATGGAACTTGATGTCCTGCCTGAGCTTGATGGTGTAAGTTTTGCCATCCGCACTGATTTCGGGCAGGCTTTCGGCCAGAAGCGGCGTCACCTTCCAGCCCTTGTCGAAGGTATAAAGCGTTTCGAAAATATGCTGCGTGACGATGCCGACGAGATCGGCGGTCGAGGCCATGGGGTCGAGTGTCGGCGGCTCGCCGATCGTCGCGACATTGATGACGCCACCCTTCTCCGCAGCCATCATCACACCCGGCGCCAGCAACAGCGCGGCGGTGGCAAGAAATGCAATTTTACGTCTCATGGTCAAGCTCCCAGCTCTTTTTTTCAACTCGATGTTCCATTATTATGTTATATGCATCTTTATAACAGAATATCTCGATAAGACGCCTTGTCAATGACCTTGCGACGACATGAGAAGATTCAAGGTTGGGGAGAGGAGCTTCAGCAAGGCAGCAGCAGATATCCGCCTGGTGGCTTGAGCGCACAAATCCACGCCACCACCAGCTCAATGCAGCATGAACGACTTTTGAAAGTGTAGACATTTCAATCACGTCGGCGACCAGTACAAATGGGTTGCGCTGATTGATTTATGCAGGTTTATACATCTGGACGACATTATGCATTCGGCGCATTAATCAGTTTTTCCAGATCATCTTTAAACAGCATTGCCTAATTTCACTGATCGTGCGATTTTCGCGCAGTTTTAGGTGTTGATATGTTTTTATTTAATTCTTTTTTAACAAAAAATAGGCGCGCTTTTTTCGCTGTCGGCCTCGCCAGTGCGCTGATGAACATACTTAATCTCTCCGGCTCGCTCTTCATGCTGGAGGTTTACGACCGCATTTTGCCCAGCAAGAGCATCCCTTCGCTTGTCGCGCTGGTCGTTCTCCTCATCATCCTCTACGCCTTTCTGATGGGCTTTGATGTTTTGCGCAGCCGGATATTAGCGCGTATCGCCGATAATATCGACGACGCGCTCAATCAGAAGCTTTTCAGGGCATCGATCGGCGCTCCTCTTCTTGCCTCCGCCAAGATCGACGGATTGCAGATCGTCGGCGATCTCGATCAGATACGTCAGTTTCTGTCCGGCCCGGGGCCCGGAGCATTTTTCGACATTCCGTGGCTACCCATCTATCTGCTGATCTGTTTTGCCCTGCATCCATGGATCGGCTTTGCGGTGCTTGGCGGCGCCGTCATTCTTGTTGTCCTGACACTTTTGACCAATTGGCTCACCGAAAAAGCGACCAAACAGGCTTATGCCGCGCGTGGACAGAGAAACGCGCTCGTTGGCAATAGTCAGCGCAATATTGAATCCATCAGAACCATGGCGATGATGGGTGCGGTGACGTCGATGTGGAGCGAACTGCATTCGCGATATCGCGCCGTCACACTGTCGACATCCGATACGGCGGGCATGCTTGGCGCGATATCGCGCACATTCCGCCTGCTGCTGCAATCCGGCGTCATGGCAATCGGCGCCGTGCTGGTCATCGAGGGCAATGCTTCAGCGGGCAGCATCATCGCAGGCTCGATCCTTTCGGCAAAGGCGCTTGGCCCCGTCGAACATGCGATAGCCAACTGGCGCAGTTTCATGACGGCGCGACAGGGCTGGAAACGCATCAACGAATTTCTTGAACTTGTGCCGGAGCCGCCGCCGCCACTTTCCCTGCCGCGGCCGCAATATACCGTTGCCGTCGATCGCGTGACGGGTGGGCCGCCGAGTGCCGCGCGCGACACGGTTGCCGATATTTCCTTTACGCTGAATGCTGGCGACGGGCTTGGGATCATTGGCCCAAGCGCCTCTGGAAAATCAACGCTGGCGCGCCTGATGACGGGAATCTGGCCCTATGACCGCGGTTCCGTGCGCTTCGATGGTGCCGCGTTGAACCAATGGGATTTCGAAGTTCTCGGCAAATCCATCGGCTACATGCCCCAGCAGGTGGAATTGATGGCGGGAACCGTCGCGCAGAATATCGCGCGTTTTGACCGTGATGCGACAGCGGAAGCAATCGTTGCGGCGGCCAAGGCCGCCCAGGTTCATGACCTGATCCTGAGCCTGCCCAACGGCTACGACACCTATATCGGCGATCGTGGCGAGGCCTTATCAGGCGGGCAGAAGCAACGCATCGGCCTTGCGCGCGCGCTTTTCGGCGAGCCGTTTTTTGTGCTTCTCGATGAGCCCAACTCCAATCTGGACAGCGAAGGCGAGATGGCGCTGCGCAATGCAATCGGCGATATCAGGGCGCGGGGCGGCATCGTTGTCGTCATCGCCCATCGCCCCAGCGCCATCGAAAGCGTCAATCTCGTCATGGTCATGAGCGGCGGCCGGATGCTTCGCTTCGGCACGAAGGAAGAGGTGCTGGCGCAAATCCTGCGGCAAAACCTGCATCAGGTGCCAGTAGCGGAGGAAGAAACGCGCAAGATCGAAAACCGGGTGGGCGAAAATGGTTGAGCAGGAAAAAGCCGGCGTCACGAATGCGTCTCTCGTAAAGCACTCCTTGGCAGTGATGGTTCTCGCCATCGGCCTTCTCGTCGGATTGGGTGGCTGGGCGGCCATGGCAAAGCTTGCCGGCGCAGTCGTCGCCACGGGACGGGTCGTCGTCGAAGGAAACTCCAAGAAAATCCAGCACCTTTCCGGCGGGATTGTCAGCGAGATCAAGGTCGCCGAAGGCGACAGGGTCGATGCAGGGCAGATTTTGCTGCGGCTGAGCGACACGATCGTTCAGGCCAATTTATCCATCGTTGAGAACACGCTTGCGCAACTTTATTCACGCCGTGCGCGCCTGCGCGCCGAAATTACCGAAGCCTCATCTTTCACCGTGCCGGAAGATCTGGTGGGATTGACCAATCCGAAAGCCGCCAGGACATTCATCGACAGCGAACAGGGGCTTTTCAACAGCCGCCTCAGCGCGCTGACCGGCATGAAAAAACAGCTGGCAACGCGCAAGGAGCAACTTCTTGATGAGGCGCGAGGCATGGGCGTTCAGGTTGAGGCAACCGAAAACGAGCTTGCCATCGTCAAGGAAGATGTTTCCAAGACGCAGGAACTTTACAGCAAGGGGCTCGTAACGCTTCAGCGGCTCAATCTTTTAAAGCGGCAGCTTTCCAACCTCGAAGGCCAGCAGGGCCAATATATGGCGGCCCGCGCCCAGACGGTGGGCAAGATGAGTGAAATGGACCTGCAGCTGCTTCAGCTTGACGAAGACCGCAAGTCCGAAGTTACCAAAGACCTGACATCGGTCGAGGCAACGGTCGCCGAATATGAAGAACGGCTTGCCGCAACCCGCGATCAGCTGGATCGCCTTGATATTCGTTCACCGATCACCGGGCGTGTCTATCAGCTTTCCGTGCACAATATAAATGGCGTCATTCAGCCGGGCGAAGTGCTGATGCTGGTGGTGCCGGAGAAAGACGACCTTGCAATCGAAGCGGACATACTTCCGCGAGACATCGACCAGATTTACGTCGGCCAGCCGGTCACCATCCGGTTCACGGCCTTCAACCAAAGCACGACGCCTGATGTCGTTGCCGAAGTCGCCGTCGTCGCTCCCGATCTGCAGATGGATTCCCGAACCGGCGCATCCTTTTACACCTTGCGAATCAAACCGGATAAAATCGGCATGCAGCATCTTCCGGGCGGGAAACTATACCCCGGAATGCCGGCGGAAGTCTTCATACAGACGAGTGAGAGAAGCGTTCTATCCTATTTCGTGAAACCGTTTCAGGACCGGATTAATAAAACCTTCATACAGGAATGAGCTTCTTTACACCGAATGCTATCCAAATGAAAACATTTGTAAATATCCAGATAGATGCTCAATATACTTTTAAAAATAGCGTAATTTAGTCTCTTGTTTTATTATTTTTTATGGATTAAATGTCGCATGCATTGCTAAGTTTAAAGTAAATTTCAATTCATTTCAGTCTCAAAAAATTTATGGGAGAGTAACATGGCTCTAACTGTCACTTTCGGTAATGGCGGCGCTTCAACAGTTTCGTCGCTCACAAATCTTGTCGATCAGGAAGCTTACGAGCTCCTCACGGAATCGACGACGCAGACCAAAATCGGCTCCTCCCTCGACACCGGCGTGGTCAATGTCGGTGCGGTTACCGTTCCTGGCAGCGGTACGGGCGGCAAGGTCGATGTCGGATACAACGCCGGCACGAACGGCTTCACCTTCGACGTGTCGTCGGCATGGAATTCGGTCAAGAATGCTCTCGCCAAGTCCGACACTTCTGAAAACCTCTCGTTCAAGGATTTCGTTCAGGTTGACGTTCATCTCGGCGGCACGGGTTCTTCCAGTGTTGAAGTCCTCAATGCCAAGCGCGGCAACATCTCCACCGGTGCGGGCAACGACACGGTCGTGCTTTCTGTCGTTTCGAACGACAAGGGCTGGGTAAACGCCTTCAATATCGATACTGGCGCAGGCAACGACACGATCATCGTCAAGGCCGGTACTGCATTTAACGACGCTTCCGGTTCAGGCATTGTCGGCACCCAGGCTGTGAATGGCGGCGCTGGCGTCACCGACGGCAGCTTCACCTCCGTCAAGATCGATGCCGGCGACGGCAACGACACGATCGATCTGAGCGGCGTCAAACTTGCCTCCTCGCTGGTAACCGGCGGCAAGGGCATCGATCACATCATCGCCAGCAGCGGCGCCGATACTTTCGTATTCAATCTCGGCGACATGGCCAAGAGCCTTGCCACCGACACCATCACTGGTTTCAACGCCAGCATGGACAAGCTCAAGCTGGTCGGCACGACTATCTCGAACTGGACGCTGTCGAACTTTGATGACGACACCATCCTCAGCTACAATGTGGATGGCGCGCACAAGGGTGAGAAGATCGTCGTTTCGGGCGTTCACCTTACTGGCAGCGACTGGTTCACTGCATAATTCTCTCAAAGAGAATTTGCGCTAGCAGCCTCATCGCCCAAAATGATCGTGGTCCGGACTAGATTTCTGGACCACGATTTTTTTGTAGGACACAAAGAAGCAATCAAGAAACAACTCGTAACTGATGTGAACACACTGCGCTTAATTCAGCGGCTTGAACAAAAATAACTTTTCAAAAGCAATTGATTAATCTGAACCGATATCAAAAAACGAAGAAACTGCGCGAGCGTGACAAAACTGCACTAGCGCAATGCAGCAATCGAAGAGATTATGACCTCCGACTGAATATTAAAACAACAACATCAACGCTCCTCTGAACCATGAATTGCAGATGATTGCAGCTTTCTGGCAAAGATGGTTGATGAAGAGCTTGAAGCATCACCTGGAATTCGGCATATGCCCAATGCAGGTGGAAGCAGTTTCTAAATACGATTCTGCTTAAGGGATATAATACCGGTTGAGGTTCCTTTACCGGCGCTGTTTATGACGTGTCTATTTTTTTAAAATTATACGATGTCCGGACTGTTTTTACTTTTTGGACGAAATTCATTTTGAGGACCAAATGCGTTTATTGAATGTTTCGATTCTGCTTGCCTCCGCAGCACTGGCAGGCTGCACGGTCACAGCGGCGTCCGGGCCCGATGCGGCGTCAATCGAATCCAACGCTTCGGTCAAATTCGGTTCCAAGGACAAACAGAAAACCGCAGGCGTCGACTACGCGCTGATCGACATAAACAGTTCCGTCCTGAATTATGTCGGCGACACCACGACGACGACCCTGCTCGGCAGCTTCGGCGGTGGCAAGGGCGGTGTGCCTGCGCTGCCAATGGGTGTCGGCGATGTGGTGCAGGTGGCGATTTTCGAAAGCCAGGCAGGTGGTCTGTTTATTCCGAACGATGCGGGCAGCCGCCCCGGCAACTTCATCAGCCTGCCGAACCAGACGGTGGATCGGGAAGGCAATATCAGCGTGCCCTATGCCGGCAAGATCCGCGCGACCGGCCGCAATGTCGAGGATGTACAGAGCGAAATCGAGGAGCGACTTGCCAACCGCGCCATCGAACCGCAGGTTCTCATCACCAAGATTTCCAGCCGTTCGGCGCAGGCCTCCGTGCTTGGCGACGTCAAGGAACCGACAAAGGTCCAGCTTTCGGAAGCGGGCGATCGCGTTCTTGACGTGATTTCCTATGCCAAGGGCCTCAGCGCCCCCAATATCGAATCCTATGTGACGCTGATCCGCCGCGGCAAGACTGCGCGCGTCAACTATAATCACCTCGTCAGCACGCCGACCGAAAACATCTATGTGGTTCCGGGCGACACGATCATGGTGGAACGTGAGCGCCGCACCTATCTGGCCTTCGGCGCTTCCGGCCTCAACGGCCGTTTCGAATTCGAGGACGCCGATCTCAAGCTTTCGGATGCGCTTGGCAAGGCGGGCGGTTTGCTCGATTCCCGCGCGGACCCGGCCCAGGTCTATGTTTATCGCACCGTCAAGCGCGACCTGCTGGTCAAACTCGGCATCAATACGTCGAAGTTCCCCGGACAAGACGTTCCGGTCATCTTCCGCGCCAATCTGCGCGATCCGTCGACCTTCTTCGCCAGCACGAAGTTCCCGATGCAGGATCGCGACATCATCTACGTCACGAATTCGCAGGCAACCGAACTTTACAAGTTCCTCGATCTCGTCGGCTCCGTTCCGGCAACGACGGGCAATGTGGCCGAGGATGTCCTTGCGACGCGCAACGCCATCCGGGCCTTCTGACCCATGGCACCGCCCCGCTGACACCAAAGCCGCCCCGGAAACGAGGCGGCTTTTTTTTGGCTGAAACCGACAGGGGGAATTGTCTGCCGGTCAGCATGCATATCGACGACATTTCGCTCCATCAACTGATGGCACTAGTGAACACAGATGCTGATCTTTGAGGCACAGTCCGAAGTGGGCAGCGGCTGTCATGCGGTAAGCCCGGTGACCGGCATAGGCTGAAAGCCGCCACACACCCTGCTCCGCAAGGCGTAGCGCCGTGGACATTGTCGCCGCCATTACAAAAGTTTAAGGTGATTTCGCAGCGCAATGGGTATCTTCTGGGAGAAAGCTGCTCCCAAAGCTTGCCGCACATGTTCGGGAAAGCATGTATCGCTCTCATTATGCGGAACCTTCAGATGAAACGTTTCTGGACCGCCCTCAGCGTTCTTGCCATCGCAGCCATCGGCGCGTGGTATTTTAGGGATCGCCTGCCGCTCGATCAAATTCCCTATCTCAAGCAATTCGCCAGCGTCTCGCAAAATACGGACCCCGCCGCAACGGATACCAGGGCGCAGCACGCACAAAACGGCCAGACCGCCCCACAACAGGGCCAAAGACAAGGGGGCGGACGGCGCAATGGCGGACCGCCCACCGTCAGCACCATCGCCGTCGACAAGGCGACGCTGCCGATGGATGCCATGGCAACGGGTTGGGCGGTTGCGGCCGATATTACCAATATCGCCCCGCTTCAGGCCGGTCTCGTCACCGAAATCACGGCAAAGGACGGCCAGCATATCAAGGCCGGCGATCTGATCCTGAAAATGGATGACCGCATTGCCCGCGCGGCCGTCGACAAGGACAAGGCCAATATTGCCGCCGATCAGGCGACGCTTGATCAGGCAGAGGCGGCCTTCCAGCGCGCCGCCAATCTGGTCAAGCAGAATGCCGAAGCACAGCAGGTGCTGGATCTGGCCAAGGCGGCGCGGGATTCGGCCAGCGCCAAGATCAACGCTGACCGCGCGGCACTGGCCTCCGACCAGGTGACGCTCGAGAATATGGAGATTCGTGCGCCTTTCGATGGGCGGCTGGGCGATATCAGCGTCAGCCCCGGCGCTTATCTCAGCGCCGGCGTCAATATCGTGACGATCACGAAATACGACCCCATCGACGTCAGTTTCCGCCTGTCCCAACGTTACCTGCCGCAATTGCGCGAGGGCCTGGAGAAAGGCACAGCTGTAAATGTCGACCCGGCGGCGACCGGCGGCGAGGCCATGCAGGGCGTGTTGCGCTTTTACGATAATACGGTGGATCAGACCTCCGGTACCGTGCTGGCGAAAGCGGAATTCAAGAACGACCGCGGCCTTTTATGGCCCGGCCAGTCCGTCAACGTCACCGCCCACTTCGTCTCGGATGAGGAGATGATCGTCGTGCCGACGGTCGCGGTTCGGCCGGGGCCGAAGGGAAGTTTTGTCTATACTGTCGATGAGAACCACCGGGTCCACATGACGACGGTGGAAGTCGCCCGATCGAACGGCGATCTCACCGCCATCGCCAGCGGCCTGTCCGGTGGAGAGCATGTGATCGTCGAAGGCCAGTCGGAACTCACCGACGGCCAGCAGGTTGTCGAGCAGTTTTCCGACAAGGGTGGCGCAGACGGCAATCTGGCCGCCAATGTTCCGCAGGAAGGGGCTGGCAAACCATGATCTCCAATTTCTGCATCAACCGGCCCGTCGCAACCACTCTTCTCGCCATCGGCCTCGTGCTGGCCGGGCTGGCAGGTTTCCGTCTGCTGCCCGTCGCCGCACTGCCGAAGGTCGACTTTCCGACAATCAGCGTCTCGTCGTCGCTATCAGGCGCTTCGCCGCAGACCATGGCCACATCGGTCACCACCCCGCTGGTCAAGCAGTTCGAGACCATTCCGGGCGTCAGCGAGATCAGCGCCACCAATACGTTGGGCAACAGCTCGATCGTGCTGCAATTCGACCTCAACCGCGATATCGATGCGGCGGCTGCCGACGTTCAGGCCGCAATTTCGCGGGCGCAGCGGCAATTGCCGAGCAACATGACGACAACGCCGAGCTACCGCAAGACCAACCCGGCCGATGCGCCGGTGCTGCTGCTTGCCGTCAACAGCAAGGAAATGCCGACCAGCAAGGTAGATGAAATCGCCGAAGATATTATCTCGCCGCTTCTGTCGACCATTTCCGGCGTCGCGCAGGTGAGCATCTACGGCGCGCAGACCTATGCCGTGCGGATCGGCCTCGATCCGGCGCAACTTCAGGCAAGAGGGCTCGGCGTCGATACCGTGACAACGGCCATTGCGCAGGCGAATAATCAGGTGCCTGTCGGCGCGTTGCAAAACGACAATCAGCGCCTGACGATCGAGGCGGATACCCAGCGCACCGATGCTGCTGCCTTCCGCTCGCTGGTTGTCGCGACGAACAACGGCGCTCCCATCCATCTCGGCGATATCGCAAATGTCACCGATAGCATCGACAATACCAATGCGGGCAGCTGGTTTGATGGCGAACAGGCCATCGTGCTTGCCGTGCAGCGCCAGCCGGACGCCAATACCGTTGATGTTGTGGATGCCATAAAGGCCAAGCTGCCGGCACTTCGCCAGCAATTACCGCCCTCGGTGAATATCAATGTCATGAACGATGCCTCGACAGCCATCACGGACGCGATCTCCGATGTGCAATTCACGCTTTTCCTTACCATCGGGCTGGTCGTCGCAGTCATCTATCTTTTCACCGGCCACCTGACGGCGACCATCATTCCAGGCCTTGCCGTGCCGCTGTCGCTGATCACCGCCTTCGGTGCGATGTATGTGCTGGGTTACAGCATCGACAATATCTCACTGCTTGGCCTGACATTGTCCGTGGGGCTTGTGGTCGACGACGCCATCGTCATGCTGGAAAACATCTTGCGCCTGCATGAAAAGGGGCTGACCATGCGGGAAGCGGCTCTTCAGGGGGCCGCGGAAGTCAGCAACACCATCCTGTCCATGTCCATCTCGCTGGTTGCCGTGTTCATTCCCATCCTGTTGATGGGTGGGGTGATCGGCAGGTTATTCAACGAATTCGGCATGGTCGTCACGCTCGCGATCATGGCATCGGCGCTGGTATCGCTCACGGTAACGCCGATGCTCGCCTCGCGCCTTTCCGGCAATTCGTCGAGACCGCCAGCCATTGTCCGATGGTTCGATGCCGGTTTCGAGCGCACGCTGCGTGGTTATGGCCGTGCCGTCGGCTGGTGCCTTGCCCACCGCCGTGTGGTTCTGGCTTCGTTTCTGGCCTCGATTGCCGCCTCGCTCTATCTGTTCGAGACCCTGCCCTCCAGCTTCTTCCCGCAGGAGGATATTGGCCGCCTTTCCGTGTCGACGCAGGCACGCGAAGACATTTCCTATACTGCGATGCGTGACCTTCAGGCTCAGGTCGCGGACCAGATCCGCAAAAATCCGGCCGTTGTGCATGTCACCTCCATCGTCGGTGGCAATTCCCGCAATCCGCTGAACAACGGTTCGATGTTCGTGGAACTGAAGCCCAAGGAACAACGCGCGCCGCTCAGCCAGGTACTGACGGAACTGGGGCAGGCCACATCGAAAGTCGCCGGCATCCGCACCTATATCAATCCGCAGCAGAGCCTGCGTTTTGGCGGGCGCAGCTCCGCCAGCCAGTACCAGCTCGTCGTTCAGGGCCTGAACGCCGACACCACCAATGACTGGTCTAACAAGCTGATGGAAGCGATGCGCCGCGACCACACCTTCACGTCAGTCACCTCAGATGCCCAGAACGGCGCGATCGCCGCAACGATTTCCGTCGACCCGGAAAAGGCGGCCGCCTTCGGCATCACCAACGACCAACTGCGCAAGACGCTGGAAATGTCCTTCGGCGGTTATACGGCGGCGCAAATCCAGTCGACCGGCGACAGCTATGATGTGATCGTGGAATTCGACAGCTCCAAACAGTGGAATGACGATTTCCTCAGCGATATCAATATTCTCTCGGCCAAGTCTGGCGTTCTTGTTCCGCTGTCCAACTTCGCCAGCCTCACCCGCACCCAAGCACCGGTCACCATCAACCAGACCGGCCAGCTCGTCTCCACCACGATTTCCTTCAACTTGCCGGATGGGGTGGCGCTTTCCGATGCCACCAGCCAGATCGATCAGCTCAAGAGCACGATCGGTCTGCCACAGGACGTTTTCACCAGCTATGGCGGCACGGCGGCGATCTTCCAGCAGAGCCAGGGCAATACCGGCATCCTCATTCTGGCGGCGGTACTGACCATTTATGTGGTTCTCGGCGTTCTCTACGAAAGCTTCATCCACCCGCTGACCATCTTGTCCGGCCTGCCGGCGGCCGCCTTCGGCGCTCTGGTGGCATTGAAGGTGATGGGCATGGATTTTTCGATCATCGCGCTGATCGGCCTTTTGATGCTGATCGGTATCGTCAAGAAAAACGCGATCATGATGATCGACGTTGCGGTGGAGCTGATGCGCGAAAAGGCGGAACCGCCCGTCACCGCCATCCACGAAGCCTGCGTTCGCCGGTTCCGGCCTATCATGATGACGACCTTCTGCGCGCTGCTTGGGGCGCTTCCCATCGCACTCGGCTCAGGTGCAAGTTCGGAGCTGCGCCAGCCGCTCGGCGTCGCCGTGGTTGGCGGCCTCATCGTCTCGCAATTGCTGACGCTGTTCATCACGCCTGTCATCTTCGTGGAGATGGACCGGTTCGGCCATTTTCTCACCGGCCTGTTTTCCCGGAAAAAACCAGCCGGAAAACATGCCGAGCCGCAAAAACCGGAAAGCAAAGGTCAACCCGATTCCGTTGCTGCCTAACCTCTTTTTCCGAGACGCTTCAGCGCCTCGGAAAAACCTGCCGTCTGCAGTCGTGGATAAATACGGAGTGCAGCGGGCGCACCCCGTAAAAATTAACCGGGCGACAGCAGCATCGCCAAGTTTTTCCTACTGTCTGGAGAACCGGCCGAAGGCGCCGCCTGAAAAGCACAGGGGATCACCATCGCGGTGGGCTGCGCGCAGCACTTCGCCGACGATGATCGTGTGATCTCCCGCATCATGGGCGGCGGCCTGCCGGCATTCAAACCGGGCGAGTGTTCCGGGAATGACCGGCACACCCTCATCGTTCATTTCCCAGTCCAGATCGTCAAAGGCACGGCCGTTGCGGGTGAAGCGGGCACTCAGCACATCCTGATCGGCGCTCAGCACATGAATGGCGAAATGGGTGGCGCCGCTGAAGGCCGGATAACGCGACGAATTTTTGGCAGGCGACCACAGCACCAGCGGCGGATCGAGCGACACGGACGCAAAGCTGTTGACCGTCATGCCGATCGGGCCTTCCGGTGTTGTGGCCGTCACCACCGTAACCCCCGTCGTGAAGGCGCCAAGCGCGTTGCGAAAACTGCGGCTGTTTTCGCCGCCGGGAACGAATACATGCTCATTGGGCATTTTGATCGCCTCTGCCATTGCCACTGTCATCACGGCACCTCGTTTCCGATTGCGAGTGTATAAAGCTCAAACCATGTCTGGCGGTCGATCGTGACGCGCAGGGCGTCAGCCGCCGTTTTGATGCGTTCGATATTGTTGGTGCCGAGCACCGGCACGATCTTCGACGGATGGCGCAAAAGCCAGGCGATGGCGACAGCGGTGGCATCCACGCCCTGCTCCTTGCCGATGCGCTGCAGCGCCGCCATTGTTCCACCATGGGCGCCGGAAAACAGCGAGCCGCCGCCAAGCGGCGACCAGGCCATCGGCGAAACCCGCTTTTCCTGCAGGAAGGCGAGATCGCCATTGGTGAAACTATCCGTGGCAAGCAGGCTCATTTCGATCTGGTTCGTCACCAGCCGGTTTTTCATGGCAGATTGCAGCAGCGAGAAGTCCCATGGGCGGAAGTTGGAGACGCCAACGGCCTTCACCTTGCCCGACGCCACCAGTGCGTCGAGCGCCTTGCCGGTTTCCTCCGCATCGATCAGCGGATCAGGGCGATGAATGAGCAGGAGATCGACATAGTCGGTTCCCATGTCGCGCAGGGATGCCTCGACCGACGCATTGATATGGCCAGCCGTCGTATCGTAGTGCTTGACGCGGGCGGCGGAGTGCCGTCCGGCCGGCGCGACGATGCCGCATTTGGTGACGATTTCGATCTTGTCACGCAGTCCCGGAGCAACCTTCAGGCCTCTACCCAGAATGGCTTCCGCCGTGTATCCGCCGTAAATATCGGCCTGATCCATGGTGGTGATGCCCTGCGCCAGGCAGGCCTCGATCTTGGCCTGCACATGGGCGGGCGACGTGTCCTTATCGTCACCGATGCGCCACATGCCGTAAACGATGCGGCTGAGTTCCAATGTTTCAGAAAGAGCGATGCGTTCCATCAGTGGCGTTCCCCGTTGCCGAGCGGCGTGGCAGGCGTTTCAGAAGGCACCCGGCCATAAGCATGCGGCAGGGAGCAGGTTTTCATCTGCGGCAGAACCTTGCTGCCGAAGTGTTCCGCCTCGTCAATATGCGGATAGCCGGAAAGAATGAAGGCGCGAATGCCCATCTTCTGGTATTCTTCCAGCGTCGACAGAACCTGATCCGTCGAACCGACGAGAGCCGCGCCGCAGCCGGAGCGCGCCCGGCCGATGCCGGTCCAGAGATTGGGTTCGACATAACCGAACTTGTCAGCCAGTTCGCGGGCACGCGCCTGGTGCGACACGCCGAGCGAGCCGCTGTCATGGGCGCGGTTGCGGATCAGCTGGCCATATTCGTCATCCAGCTTCGAGACGAGATGCTCTGCATATTCGCGGGCTTCCTGTTCGGTATCGCGCACCACCATATGGACACGCAGGCCGTAATCCAGCGTGCGGCCATGGGCAGCAGCGCGTTCGTTGGCGGCGCGCATGCGGTCCGCCAGCTGGTCCTTCGTCTCCGGCCACATCAGATAGACGTCGCATTGCGCGCCGCAGAGTTCGAGCGCATCCGGCGAATATCCGCCGAAATAAAGCAGCGGTCCGCCATTCTGCTGGTAGGGTCGTGCCGGCTCGGTGGAGACGCCCTTGAACTGGTAGATCTCGCCGTCATGGTCGATGGTGTCACGTGTCCATGCCTGACGCAGTATCTCAACGACCTCATGGCTGCGCTTGTAACGAAACGCGCTGTCGGCCACTTCACCGGGAAAGTCGGAACTGATGACGTTGAGCGTCAGGCGGCCTTTCAGCATGTGATCGAGCGTGGCCACCGTGCGTGCGAGCATGATCGGCTGCATCTCGCCGCAGCGTATCGCCGCGAGGAAATTGATACGGTCGCTGATCGGCGCGCAGCCGGCGACGAAGCTCAGCGTATCCTGCCCGACCTGATAGGATGAGGGGCAGAGGATGTTGCGGAAACCGAGTTCCTCGGCCTTTTTGACGATATCGGAACAATGCTCAAAACTGGAGCGCAGGCTACCGTCAGGCACGCCCAGATAGGCGTAATCATCGGAGCACAAAGCGGAAAACCAGGAGACCTCGGCAGCATCGAGATCAGCGGATGTAACGGGTACGACGGTCATGCAATTCCTCCTCAGGGCCGCTCTTGTTTTTCTTGCATAACATCAAGAAATATGTAAATCAATGATGTATCAATTTTTGTTTCGGGGAGGAAACGGCATCATGAAACACACTGGCGGCAGCCTGCCCATGTATCTGCAGATCGCTGAAATGCTGGTGCGCGAGGTGGCCGCGGGCCGGCTGATCGACGGCGAAAAGCTGGCGCCGGAACGGGATATGGCTGCCGATCTCGGCATCGCCGTCGGCACGCTTCGCAAGTCGCTCGCAGAACTGCAGGAGCGCGGGTTGCTGGAACGCGTGCAGGGTTCGGGCAATTACATCCGTGCCGTCAGCGATCCGCAAAGCGTTTACGCCTTCTTCCGTCTTGAGATGATCGAGGGCGGCGGCCTGCCGACGGCGGAGGTTCTGGATGTGGCGCGGCTTGCCAAGCCCGCCGCCCTGCCCGCTTTCGGCACCTCAGCGGAAGGACATCGCATCCGCCGCCTCCGGCGCATTGCCGGAAAGCCGGCGGCAATCGAGGAAATCTGGCTTGATGGCTCCTATGTCGACACGATCGCCATCGAGCACATGTCGGAATCCCTCTATCTCTATTACCGCACCCGTCTCAATCTCTGGATATCGAAGGCGGAAGACCGCATCGATCTGGGCGATGTACCCGAATGGGCACCCGAGGCCTTCGGTCAGAAGCCGGGCGCGCCGGTGCCGCGCGTGCTGCGTCTCAGCCAGGCGCAGGATGGCGCGGTGGCTGAAGTCTCATGGACTTGGTTTGACCATACGGTTGCCCGCTACGTTTCTCGCATACGTTGAGATCGCCGCATATTCGCGTGATCCACATGGAGGCAAGAATTTGACGGGAGGCAAGGAAGCGACAACCTGCCTTGCGGCGAGTTTCGCCACTATATTTCTTTAAATCAACAACTTAATAGTTTTTGATTTCTGTCAGAAATAAAATTGATACACTATTGATTTCCTTTTTGTGAAAGGTAATATCACGGAATTAGGGAGACAGGCGTTTCGCCATCCCACGCTATCGCCGGATAATCGGGACAGATTTTCGACAGAGCGATGCGTGGAACTTGAAGGTTGATACCGGCTTTTGCGTCCATCCGGATTTTGGGCGCGCCGGTTGTGAGGAGGAAAATATGGCTTCAGTCAGCCTGCGCAAGCTGGACAAGAGTTACGGTGCCCTGCGCATCGTCAAGGGCATAGACCTTGAAATCAACGATGGCGAATTCGTGGTTTTCGTCGGGCCTTCCGGCTGCGGCAAATCCACGACGCTGCGCATGGTCGCGGGGCTTGAGAGCATCAGCGGCGGTGAGGTCATGATCGGCGATCGCGTCGTCAACCGGCTGCCGCCGCGTGAACGTGACATCGCCATGGTGTTTCAGGACTATGCGCTTTATCCGCACAAGACCGTGCGCGAAAACATGGGGTTCAGCCTGAAAGTGCGCGGTGTGAGCGCCTCGCAGGCCAATGCCAGCATCGATGAGGCGGCGAAGATGCTCGGCATCGAGCATCTGCTTGACCGCCGCCCCGGCCAGCTTTCCGGCGGCCAGCGCCAGCGTGTGGCCATGGGCCGTGCCATCGTGCGCCGTCCTCAGGTCTTTTTGTTCGACGAGCCGCTTTCCAACCTCGACGCCAAGCTGCGCGGACAGGTGCGCACGGAAATCAAGCGCCTGCACCAACAGCTCGGCACGACAATCATCTATGTCACCCATGATCAGGTTGAGGCCATGACGCTGGCCGACCGCATCGTCATCCTGCGCGGCGGCGATATCGAGCAGGTCGGCACGCCGGACGAGGTCTATAACCGCCCGGAAAGCGTCTTCGTCGGCGGTTTTGTCGGTGCACCCGCCATGAATTTCGCCCGCGCCAGGGTGAACGGCGACCGGCTGACATTTTCCGACGGCAATTCCCTGCCGATGGAGGCCATCCGGCCAGCGCGCGAAACGGGCCTCTAAGGCCGCGAAGTCATCGTCGGCATTCGCCCCGAACATTTCGGCCCCGCCGAGGGCTTCGATACGCAGCTTGCGGTCAAGGTGCAGGTGGTGGAGCCGCTGGGTTCAGACACACTCGTCCATTTCAGCCTCGGCGATGCGGCGTTGACCGCAAGAATGCCGCCGCAGCTTCGCCCGGCGCCGAACGAGGAGCTTAGGATCGGGCTCGATCCGTCCAAGGTTCATCTTTTCGACGCCGCGACCGAACGCTCTATCCACTGATTGCCGGGCGTGGAAACGCTGCGGCCAACGGGTTTAATAACGGGAGGAACACATGAAATTCAAAGCCATAACCGGGGCAGCGCTCTGCGCGACCATGCTCACTTTTTCGGGACAGGCGTTTGCCGATGCCGAACTGAAGATCTTCGTTTCCAGCCAGCACCAGCCGGATGTCTGGCGCAAGGCGCTCGACCAATATGAGGCGAAGACGCCGGGCGTGAAAGTCGTCATCGAGACCGGCGGCAACACCTCGGAAATGCAGGCGCAATATCTCAATACGGTGATGTCGGCCAAGGATTCCAGCCTCGACGTGCTGATGCTCGACGTCATCCGCCCCGCGCAATTCGCCACCGCCGGCTGGACCAGCGATTTCTCCGGCAAGGACATGTCCGCCTATCTGCCGACCTATGCCGAAGCCAACACCGTGGACGGCAAGATCGTCGCGCTGCCGGCCTTTGCCGACTCCATGTTCCTCTACTACCGCAAGGACCTGCTCGACAAATACGGCATCCAGCCGCCGACCACCTGGGATGAGCTGAAAGAAGCCTCCAGGAAGGTGATGGAGGGTGAAAAGAACCCCGAACTTCAGGGCCTGTCCTTCCAGGGCAAGGCGATCGAAGGCGCGGTCTGCACCTTCCTGCTGCCCTATTGGAGCGAAGGCAAGTCACTGGTTGAAAACGGCAAGCTGAATTTCGACAACAAGGCGGCAGTGGATTCGCTGAAGCTCTGGAAGAGCTTCGTCGATGAAGGCATTTCCAAGAAGAACATCTCCGAAGTGGCGACCGACGACACCCGCAAGGAATTTCAGGCCGGCAAGGTTCTTTTCGCCGTCAACTGGTCCTATGCCTGGACCCATTTCCAGGGCAAGGAATCGCAGGTGAACGACAAGGTCGGCGTCGCCCGCCTGCCGGCCGTCAAGGGCGGTGAGCAGACGACCTGCCTCGGCGGCTGGGAATTCGGCGTTTCCGCCTATTCCAAGCAGCAGGAAGAAGCCAAGAAGCTGGTGGAATATCTCTCCGGTCAGGATGTGTCGAAGTTCATGGCCATCAACGCCACGCTGCTGCCGACCTATGCTGCGCTTTACAAGGATGCCGACGTGACGAAGGCAATCCCGTGGTTCGCCGATGCGCTGCCCGTGGTTGAAACCGCCAAGGCCCGCCCCGTGACGCCGCGTTACAACGAGGTCAGCGAGACGATCCGCACCACCGTCAACGGCGTACTTGCAGGCGTCATGACGCCGGAAGACGGCGCAAAGCAGATGGAAAGCCGTCTGCGGCGCGTTCTGCGCTAAGCTTTAAGGCCGGAAAGCGGCATGGTTTCATGCCCTTTCCGGCTGCTTCGACGGACAGGAATAAACGCGCCCGGGCGGCGCGATAAACGGGCCGGATATGAACCGGTCCGATCGGGAGACGATGACGTGAATCCAGTTGCGGGAGTGGCAGGTGTGACAATGCCGGAAAGAACCATGGTCCGGGTGGACGAAAAGCAGCTGCCGCGCTGGACGCGGTGGCTCGATCTCGGCGACCGGTCGCTTGCCGTGCTTCTGCTGGCGCCTGCCGCCATTCTTCTGTCGCTGATCATTGTCTATCCGGTGGCGCGGCTCGTCTATACCTCGTTTTTCAGCCTGTCGCTGACATCGGGCCTGCCGGCCGAATTCATCGGCTTTGAAAACTACACGGCGATGTTCGACGATCCGATCTTCTGGGAAACGACCTGGAACACGGTTCTGATAACGCTGATTACCGTGCCTGGCGCGCTGTTCATGGGCCTCGGCCTCGCGCTGCTCGCCAACTTGCCCTTTTCCATGCAATGGCCGATGCGCCTGTCGCTGCTCATCCCGTGGGCGCTGCCGCTCTCCTTTGCCGGCCTGATCTTTGCGTGGTTTTTCCACTACGAATATGGCGTGGTCAATGATGTGCTGAACCGGCTGGGCTTTGAAGGCGTCATCTGGTTCAACTCCCCCAACTGGGCCTTTGCGGCCATCTGCCTGACGATCATCTGGAAGACATCCTCCTTCATGGCGCTGATGATCCTTGCCGGCCTGCAGACCATTCCGCGCTCGCTTTATGAGGCGGCGGATGTGGACGGCGCCGGTAAAATCCGGCAATTCTTCGAAATCACCCTGCCGCTTCTGAAACCCTCTATCGTCGTCGCGCTCATCTTCCGCACGATCACGGCGCTGCAGACCTTTGATATTCCTTACATGATGACCGGCGGCGGGCCGGGCACATCCACCACGACCCTTGCCATGTATATCCACCAGAACACCGTTTCCTTCCTCGACCTCGGTTACGGTTCGGCCTTGGCGGTCATGATGTTTGCGCTTTCCATGTGCGTCACCGCCGTTTACCTCCGCATCATCAGGACGAAGGACTAAAGCCATGAGCACCGTTGCAAATTCCGGCCTGTCCTCCTTCTTTTCCGGCAAGCCGCTGCGCTTCATCGCGGCCTCCATCCTTCTGGTCAACGGACTGTTTCCGGCAATCTGGATCCTCTTCACCTCGCTGAAGACGGAAGCGGAACTGACGGCGAAGCCAATCACCTGGTTTCCGCATGCGCCGACGCTTGCCAACTACATGCAGGCCTTTTCCGACCAGCCGCTGCATCTCTTCCTGTTCAACAGCTTCATGGTGGCGCTGCTTTCGACCGCGCTCACCATTCTGATTTCGGTGCTGGCGGCTTACGCGCTGGCGCGGCTTAACCTCAAATACCGGGCGCTGATCCTCTCGCTCATCATCGCCGTTTCCACCTTTCCGCTGGTGACGCTGCTGGTGCCGCTGTTCGAGATCATGCGGGCGCTCAACCTGCTCAACAGCTGGACGGCGTTGATCCTGCCCTACACCGTGCTGTCGCTGCCGGTCTGCACCCTGATGCTGGTCTCCTTTTTCGAAAGCATCCCGCGCGATCTCGAAAACGCCGCCATGATCGATGGCTGCACCCGCATCGGCGCGTTGTTCAAGGTGGTGGTACCGCTCTGCGCACCGGGCGTTTTCACCGCCGGCATTCTCGCCTTCGTTAATGCCTGGGATGAATTCCTGCTGGCGCTGTCCTTCAATTCCAATCCGGCGCTCCGCACCCTGCCCGTCGGCATCCAGCTTTACCAGGGTGAATTCGCCTTCCCCTGGCCGGTCATTTCGGCGGCGCTGGTGGTCGGCATCGTGCCGGTCGCGATCCTGATCGTCATCTTTCAGGAACGGGTTGTCTCCGGCCTCACCGCCGGCGGTCTCAAGGGCTAAACAGGTACAGTCATGCATTTCGAAAAGACCAAAGACGGCTTCACGCTCGCAATCGACGGCCGCACCATCCTGTCCCATTCGCCCGAAAACCCGGCCGCCTTCGCCGGTTTTGGCAAGGAGCGGATGGATATGTATCGCGGCAATTTCGATATCGAGGACTATGTCATCGAGCGAACCGCCCTGCGCCACGCCGAGTTCAGCGGCGACGGCGTCACGCTCTCCTCCGCACCCGGACAGGCACCGCGCCTTCGCCTGACGCTGGACGGCAACGCTATCCGGCTGACGGCGCTGGATGAAAGCGTAAACCGCCTCTGGCTGCGCGTTGTCGCGGAAACGGATGAGCATGTCTGGGGCGGCGGCGAGCAGATGTCCTATTTCGACATGCGCGGACGCCGTTTCCCGCTCTGGACCTCCGAGCCGGGGGTCGGCCGCGACAAGACCAGCGAAATCACCTTCAAATCCGACGTCAGCGGCAAGGCCGGCGGCGATTATTACAACACCAACTATCCGCAGCCCACCTATCTGTCATCGCGCAGATATGCGCTGCATGTGGAAACCAGCGCCTATTCGGTCTTCGATTTCCGCAATGGCGATTTCCATGAAATCGAGATCTGGGCGATCCCCGAAAAGATCGAGTTCTTCACCGGCGAGAGTTTCGCCGAGATCGTTTCCGCCCTTTCGCTGCGGTTCGGACGCCAGCCGGAATTGCCGGAATGGGTCTATAATGGCGCGATCATCGGATTAAAGGACGGCGTCAACTCCTTTGCCCGATTGGAGAAAATTCGCGCAGCCGGAACGAGGGTTTCCGGCCTCTGGTGCGAGGACTGGGTTGGACTTCGCCAGACATCCTTCGGCGCGCGCCTCTTCTGGGACTGGCAGGCCAATGAGACCCGCTACCCGCATCTGCGCCAGAAGATCGCCGAGCTTGCCGATCACGACATTCGCTTTCTCGGTTATGTGAACCCTTACCTCTGCGTCGACGGGCCGCTTTTCCCTGTCGCGGAAGAGGCCGGTTATTTCGCCACCGGTGCGGACGGCAAGACGGCGCTGGTGGATTTCGGCGAATTCGACTGCGGCGTGGTCGATTTCACCAATCCCGCCGCCGCCGACTGGTTTGCCGAAGAGATCATCGGCAGGAACATGCTGGATTTCGGCCTCTCCGGCTGGATGGCCGATTTCGGCGAATATCTGCCGATCGACATCAACCTCTCCAACGGCGTCGATGCCAAGCTGATGCACAATGCCTGGCCCACCCTCTGGGCCGAGGTTAACGCGAAGGCCGTCGAAAGCCGGGGCAAGACGGGTGAGGCGCTGTTTTTCATGCGCGCAGGCTTCACCGGTGTGCAGGCCCATTGCCCGCTCATATGGGGCGGCGATCAGTCGGTGGATTTCTCCCGCCACGACGGGCTTGTCACCGTCATCTGCGGCGCGCTCTCCTCCGGCCTCATGGGCAACGCCTATCACCATTCGGATATTGGCGGATACACCAGCCTGTTCGGCAATGTCAGGACGGCGGAACTCATCATGCGCTGGACGGAGATGGCCGCCTTCACGCCCGTCATGCGCACGCATGAGGGCAACCGCCCGCGCGACAATCTCCAGATCGACCAGGACGAAACGGTGCTTGGCCATTTCGCCCGCATGACGGCGATCTATGTCGCGCTCGCCCCCTATCTGAAATCGCTCTCCGCCGAGGCGGCCGGGACCGGCCTGCCGGTGCAGCGGCCGCTTTTCCTGCATTACGAGGATGACCGGCAGACCTACGCCATTCAGGACTGCTATCTCTATGGAGCCGACATGCTGGTCGCACCGGTCTGGAAAGCCGGCGAAACGCAACGCACACTCTATCTTCCCGGCAACGGAGAATGGGTGCACCTGTGGAGCGGCGCACGTCATTCCGGCGGGCGTGATATCACCATCGAAGCGCCACTCGGCCAGCCGGCTGTGTTCTATCGTGCCGAGAGCGGTCACGTCTCCTTGTTTGAACAGCTTCGCAGCATCTGAGCCGTTGACAGCCAGCTAAAAAAGCGACAGTTTCCGACCCATTCCGAGGGGAGCACCTGACGGTGCTGAGATGGCGATGAGCCGGACCCTTGAACCTGATCCGGGTCATGCCGGCGTAGGAACGGAAACTGTCGCACCCTTCAGGCGCTGCCCTTTCTCTTCTCCGCTTGGCCATGATCTCCGTGATTGTCACATCTGGAGACCGAATGATGATGCTGAAACCTTCTGTCCTTCGCACATGGTGCGTTTGCGTCTGAGGTCCGGCTCATGCGTGCCACCCATGCATTGAACGGTATCGGCCTTCTGCTGCTTCTCTGGCAGGCAGGCACGTGGCTGTTTGCGCCGCCGCGCTATATCCTGCCGTCGCCAGCCGATGTCGCCGCCGCCTTCTGGCGCCAGCCCGGCTTCCTGTTCGGGCAGGCCATGGTGACATCAGGCGAAATGGCGTTCGGGCTTGCGACAGGCATCGCCGCCGGCATCCTCGTTGCCTTTACAGTCGCCGCCATCCCGCGTCTTGGCCGCCTCGTCTGGCCCATGGTTCTCGTGCTGCAGGCGTTTCCGGTTTTCGTGCTCGCCCCCATCCTCGTGCTCTGGTTCGGTTTCGGCATGGCCTCGAAAGTGGTGATGACCGCGATCATCATCTTCTTTCCGGTCGCCTCCTCCTTCACCGATGGCCTGAACCGCACGGATCGCGCCATTCTCGATGCCGCCTCGCTGACGGAGGCGAGCCACTGGCAGATCCTCACGCGGCTGCGCGTGCCGCTGGCGTTGCCATCGCTCATTTCCGGGCTGAGGGTGGCCGCCCCGCTCGCCCCGCTTGGCGCCGTCATTGGCGAGTGGGTGGGCGCATCAGCCGGGCTCGGTTTCGTCATGATCCAGTCCAATGCCCGCATGCAGACCGACACGATGTTTGCCGCCATGGCCATTCTCGCCGTCATGGCGGTGCTGCTGCGGCTCATCGTCGACCGGGCGACCGCCAATCTGGCCCCCTGGGCCAAGGAAACAGAACATTTCATTCCTCTCAGATATTTACGGAGACTTTCGGCACCATGAAACGAACGCTTCTTTCCCTCGTTGTCGCGGCAACAACCGCGCTTGCCCCCATGCAATCGCAGGCAGCCGACAAGCTTACCGTGTTGCTCGAATGGTTCGTAAACCCTGATCATGCGCCGATGGTGATCGCGAAAGAGCGCGGCCTGTTTACCGAGGCTGGGCTGGAAGTCGAGCTGGTGCCGCCGGCCGATCCTTCCGCCGTGCCGCGCCTCGTCTCGGCGAAACAGGCCGATATCGGCGTGCATTACCAGCCGAACCTCTATCTCGATCACGATGCCGGTCTGCCGCTGGTGCGTTTCGGCACGCTGGTCGAAACCCCGCTCAACACCGTCACGGTTCTGGCCGACGGGCCGATCAAAAGCCTGAAAGACCTGAAGGGCAAGAAGGTCGGTTTTTCCGTTTCCGGTTTTGAAGATGCGATGCTGAAGCGCATGCTGGAAAAGGACGGGCTGACGAAGGATGATGTCGAACTCATCAACGTCAATTTCTCGCTCTCACCATCGCTTATCGCCGGCAAAGTGGATGCAACGCTCGGTGGTTTCCGTAATTTCGAACTGACGCAGATGAAGCTCGAAGGCCATGAAGGCCGCTCGTTCTTCCCGGAGGAGCATGGCGTGCCGGCCTATGACGAGCTGATCTTCGTCACCCATCGCGATCTCGCAAAAGACAGCCGCCTGCCGCGTTTCCTCTCCGCCGTGGAGCAGGCCGCGATCTTCATCACCAACCACCCGCAGGAATCCTGGCAGCTTTTCATCAGGGCCTATCCGAACCTTGACGATGCGCTGAACAAGCAGGCTTTCTTCGACACGTTGCCGCGTTTCGCCAAGCGCCCCGCCGCACTCGACCGCAGCCGTTATGTCCGTTTCGGTGAGTTCATGCGGGATATGCAACTGATCAAACAGGCGCCGAAGGCAGACGATATCGCCGTGGAGCTGCAACAGCCATGACTGGCACTTTTCCAACAGCGGCAAAAGCCGCCGACATTCTGGAGCGGGTGCGCAAGACGCGCCCGCGCGTGCATTGCCTGATGAACACCGTGGTGCAGAAATTCACCGCCGACGGCATCACCGTCGTCGGTGGCATTCCGTCGATGACCACTTCCCTGGAAGAAATAGAGAGCTTCGTCACCAAGGCCGATGCACTGACCGTCAATCTCGGCACGCTGGATGCCGAGCGGCGCAAGGTCATCCGGCTGGCAATCGAGATCGCCAATGCATCCGGCAAGCCGTGGATCGTCGACCCGGTGCATTGCGACTACTCGCCGTCCCGTCTGGAATTTGCCCGCGAACTCATCGCCCTCTCCCCCACCATCGTGCGCGGTAACCGCGCCGAGATGAGCCTGATCGGCAATGTGCCTGACGCGGTGCGGATCGAAACCGGACCGGTCGATCATCTCCGCGACACGACCCGTGGCGTCAGGATCGTCAACGGTCATCCATGGATGGCGAAGGTGACCGGCACAGGTTGCCTCTCGGGCGGCATCATCGCCGCTTTCATGGCCGTGGAGAAGGATGCGCTGACGGCTGCGGCCGCAGCCCTTGCTGTCACAGGCGTTTCCGCCGAATTGGCTGCAAAACAGGCCAGAGGCCCCGGCACCTTCGAACCGGCATTTCTGGATGCGCTTTCCGAAATCTCGGGGGAAGACATCATCAATCACGCGAGGATCGAGCATGAACAAGGTTGATTACCGCCTCAACGCATTGGTCGATGCCAGCCTTGCCGATGTCGCGCCCTTGGCCGAGCTTGCTTTGGCCGCCGCACTCAACGGCGCGACCATTCTGCAATATCGCGACAAGCACGGCTCGACGCGCGAAATGATCGACAACGCCCGCGCTATTCATGAAGCCATCGCCGGCACCGGCGTGCCGCTTGTTATCAATGACCGCATCGATGTGGCGCTCGCCTCCGGCGCGGATGGCGTGCATCTCGGCACCGATGACATGGATGCAAAGACCGCAAGGCGTATTCTCGGCGAAAAGGCGATCATCGGCCTCACCGTCAAGAACCGCGCCGATGCCGAACGGACGGCCTCCATGCCCGCCGATTACGCCTGCATCGGCGGCGTTTTCGAGACGGTTTCCAAGGTGAACCCCGACAAGCCGGTCGGTATCGATGGTTTTGCAACGCTTCGCGCCCTTTTGAAGGAATGGCGGCCGGATATGCCTGTTGGCGCCATCGCCGGTATCGACCTTGCCCGCGTGCCATCTGTCATCGAGGCCGGCGCGGATGGTGTCGCAGTCATTTCCGCCATCTTCCGGGCAGGTGATATTGCCAGCGCAACCAAGGGCTTCCGCTCTGCAATTGACGCGGCGCTGAAAGCGAGACAACCATGACACCAATTGCATTGACCATTGCCGGCTCCGACAGCGGTGGCGGCGCAGGCATTCAGGCCGACATCAAGACCTTTTCCGCGCTTGGCGCCTATGCTGCCAGCGTCATCACCGCCATCACCGCCCAGAACACGAAGGGCGTGACGGCGGTGGAGGATATTTCGGTCACCACCATCGTTGCGCAGATGGATGCGGTCTTTTCCGATCTCGCCGTCAATGCGGTGAAGATCGGCATGGTCTCGCGGATAGAGACCATCGCCGCCATCGCGGAGCGGCTTCGGCAGCAATCGCAACCGGTGGTGCTTGATCCTGTCATGGTGGCGACATCGGGCGACCGGCTGCTGCATGAGGACGCCATCGAGACATTGCGGCGTGAGCTTTTGCCACTGGCCGCCATCGTCACGCCAAACCTGCCCGAAGCGGCGCTGCTGACCGGCACGCCGATGGCGGAAGCGCAGACGGACATCAACCGCCAGGCCGAGACGATCCTCAAGGCCGGCGCAAAAGCCGTGCTCATCAAGGGTGGGCATGGCGATGGGCCCGAGAGCACGGATTATCTGTTTGCTGATGGCACCATGTTGGCGCTTGCCGCACCGCGGGTGGATACGAAGAACGACCACGGCACCGGCTGCACATTGGCGGCGGCGATTACGGCTCATCTTGCCAAGGGTTGTGAGCTGCGAGAGGCGGTAGGGCTGGCGAAGGAGTATCTGAACGGGGCGCTTGAGGCTGGGCGGGGACTTGCCGTTGGGAATGGGCGGGGGCCGGTGCATCATTTTTATCGGTGGTGGTGATGGATAGCGCAGAGGGTGCGGCCACCCCCCTCTGTCCTGCCGGACATCTCCCCCTCAAGGGGGGAGATCGACAAGCGGCTTGCTCACCACATTCCGTAAGCCACGGGATCATTAGTGAGACGGTCGCATGGGACCGAGCGACTGCCGCACCCAATCTCCCCCCTTGAGGGGGAGATGTCCGGCAGGACAGAGGGGGGTAAGCCCCACACTCGACGCTACTTCGCCTTCGGCGTCGCCAATACATTCCGGATCGCAAAACTCGAATGAATCCGCGAAACCCCCGGCAGTTTCGACAAAATCTCCTTATGAATCCGCTCGAAATCCCCCGCACTTTCCGCCTCGCAGCGCAGGAAATAATCCGAACCGCCCGTCATCAGGTAACATTCACGGATTTCCGGATACCGCCGCACCGCATTTTCGAAACGGTTGAGAAAATCTTCCGTCTGGCGGTCGAGCGTGATCTGCACGATGACCGAGATGACCTCACCACCCGCAAGGCCGCTGGTCAGCGCCGTATATCCGCGAATAATGCCTTCCCGTTCGAGGATATCGACCCGGCGCAGGCAGGCCGAGGCCGAAAGCCCGACTTCCGCTGCCAGTTTTGCATTGCTGATGCGGGCGTTGAGCCGAAGCAGGCGAATGATGTGACGGTCGGTCGCATCAAGTGACGACATAGAAAATTCCAATCAGACAAAGAAAATTGCGCAATTTTGAATTCTATCGCATTTTCTTCGAACAATCGCCAAGAAATTCGATAATCGTTGCAATACTCTCATGGGATAAAAATGAGGGTGAACGACCATGGACATGCAGATCAGCCGCCAGCAGGCAGCCGGTGGTGCAAGCGGCCATCTGACTATCGATCTTGGTGCATTGCGCGACAATTACCTGACGCTTGCGGCGATGGCCCCGGCCTCGCAGACGGCAGCAGTCGTCAAGGCAGACGCTTATGGCCTCGGCGCAGATATCGTCTCGCAAACCCTGTTCGAGGCGGGATGTCGCAATTTCTTCGTTGCCCATATCGATGAAGCACTGGCGCTCCGGCTTCGTCTGTCGGCGCAGGCGCGGATTTTCGTGCTCAACGGTCTTCAGCCCGGCAATGAGACCTCCTGCGCCGCCATGGCCGTCACCCCGGTTCTGAACTCGCTGGAGCAGATTGCACAATGGTCGGCCCATGCGCGCCATCTCGGCAAGACGCTGCCGGCAGCGGTGCAGATCGATACCGGCATGTGCCGTCTCGGTCTCTCCCCCGCAGAGCTGGAAGTCCTCGCCTCCCAGCCGCAATTGCTCGAAGGTCTCGACATCGCGTTCGTGATGAGCCACCTCGCCTGCGCCGACGAGCCGGAACACCTCTCCAATGCCGCGCAGCTTGCGGTGATGCGAAAGGCCGCCACCGCTTTCCCCGATGCGCCCCTGTGCTTTTCCAATTCCGGCGGCATCTTTCTGGGCAATGATTACCACAATCATCTGCTGCGCCCCGGCATCGCGCTTTATGGCGGCGCGCCGTCCGTTGCCCGCCCCAACCCGATGAAACCGGTCGTGCGTCTCGATCTCGCCGTCATCCAGACCCGCACCGTGCCCGCCGGTTCGCTGGTCGGTTATGGCGGTTCTTTCGAAGCCGCAGGCCCTACACGTCTTGCGACAATCGCCGCCGGTTATGCCGATGGTCTGCCCCGCTCACTCAGCAATCGTGGGGCGGCGTGGTATAATGGCATTCGCCTGCCGATTGCCGGGCGCGTTTCGATGGACAGCATCATTCTCGACATATCGGCCCTGCCTGAGGGAACATTAACCCAGGGCAGCCTCGTTCAGATGATCGGGCCTGACCAGACTTTGGAAGACATTGCAAATGACGCGGGCACGATTGCCTATGAAATCCTGACCGGCCTCGGACGCCGCTACCGCCGCAGCTATATCCAGCCGGGAGAAACCCCGGCGACCGCTTCAACATCAGTCAATCACAAGTGAGACGATCATGAACGTCACTATCCTCGGAGCCGGCGTCGTCGGCGTGACCTCCGCCTGGTATCTGGCCAAAGCCGGACACAAGGTGACGGTGATCGACCGCCAGCCGGCAGCAGCGCTCGAAACCAGCTTCGCCAATGCCGGTGAAGTTTCGCCCGGTTATTCCTCGCCATGGGCGGCCCCCGGCATTCCGATGAAGGCGATGAAATGGCTGTTCATGAAACATGCGCCGCTGATCATTCGCCCGACGGCCGATCCGGCGGCCTGGCGCTGGATGAGCCAGATGCTGCGCAACTGCACCTCGGCACGTTATGCCATCAACAAAAGCCGCATGGTGCGCATCGCCGAATATAGCCGCGATTGCCTGATGGCGCTGCGCGACGAAACCGGCATTCAATATGACCAGCGCATGCAGGGCACGCTGGAGGTCTTTCGTACCCAGAAGCAGTTCGACGCCATCGGCAAGGATGTCGACGTGCTGACGGCCGGCGGTGTGCCCTTCGAAATTCTCGACCGCGACGGCTGCGCTGCCATTGAGCCCGGTCTGGCGCCCGCCAAGGAGAAGATTGTCGGGGGCCTGCGCCTGCCCGGCGACGAGACCGGTGACTGCTTCATGTTCACCACCGAGCTTGCCCGCATGGCGGAAGAGGCCGGCGTCACCTTCATTTACGATACCGGCATCATGCGTCCCATCGTTGAAGCCGGCCGCATCAAGGCCGTGGAAACCACCAAAGGGCTGGTGGAAGCTGATGTTTTCGTCGCTGCACTGGGCAGCTATTCTCCGCAATTCGTACGCCAGCTCGGCCTTAACCTGCCGGTCTACCCGGTCAAGGGTTATTCCATCACGGTTCCGGTCGTGAAGGAGGAGCGCGCGCCCGTCTCCACCGTGATGGATGAGGCCTACAAGGTGGCGATCACCCGGCTGGGTTCGCGTATCCGCGTCGGCGGCATGGCGGAGATCGCCGGTTTCAGCAAGGATTTGCCGGCCGCACGGCAGGGAACGCTGACCCATTCGGTGGAAGACCTGTTCGGTGGCGCGGGAGATCAGACCCAGGCGAAATTCTGGTGCGGCCTGCGCCCGATGACGCCTGACGGCACGCCTGTCATCGGCGCCACCCGCTACAGCAATCTTTACCTCAACACCGGCCATGGCACGCTTGGCTGGACCATGTCCTGTGGTTCCGCCCGCGTGCTGGCCGATCTCATCAGCGGGGCCAAGCCGCAGATCGACACGCACGATCTGGCAATCAGCCGTTACGCCGCATGATCAACGCTTGCCGCGCCGCCACCCGGCGGCGCGGCTTTCGAAAATCGGGACGCGCTCGAATTTCGGCCGTTAACACGCCACAATTCATTCAGCACCCGTTCAGCAGCGGCGCTATATTTCTTTAACCATCGAATTTGCAACTGGCAGCGCCCCTGCCGTTCTGGATGGAAAAAGACCATGTCGTCCTTTGCAGCTAAAACCGTTCTGGCCGTCGCCGTTGCCGCCGCGACCATCGTTCCTTTCAACACCGCGTCTGCCGACGACTGGGGCCGCCGTGACCGCCGCGACGCCGCCATTCTGGGTGGCGTACTTGGCCTTGCCGCCGGTGTCGCCGTCGGCTCCGCCCTTTCCCGCCCGGCACCGGTGGATGATGAGCGCGTCTACATCGACCCGCCCCGCCGTTATGAGCCGAGCTATGTCTATGATGAGCCGGACTACCAGGAATACCGCCCGGCTCCGGTCTACCGCCCCGCGCCCGTCTATCGTCCGGCACCGGTCTATCGCCCGCAGCCGGTTTATGACAGCCGCCCGGTCTATGGTCAGCGCGCCACCTATCGCACCATCGAGCCGTGGACCAACGCCTGGTACGACTATTGCTCGCAGCGCTACCGGAGCTTCAACACACGCACCGGCACCTACACGGATTATGACGGCCAGCGTCATTTCTGCGTCGCGGGCTAATCGCGACAGCGACTTCCAGCAGAAGCGACAGCAGAGAGGCTGAGCGTCACACTGTCGATGCGTGCCAACGTCTCCTCCGTCATCCTCGCCCTTGAGGCGAGGACCCACACTTTCGAGCGCCGATGGATCCTCGCCTCAAGGGCGAGGATGACACCGAGGGTGGGAAAAGCCACCCAAAGCGTTGCGGCTCTTTCACGCCCCCTTCAGTTCTTCACATAATCCGCCCTGTTAATGCCGTGGCGTTGCAGCTTGTCATAAAACGTCTTGCGGGCAATGCCGAGCGTCGCGATTGTCTCCGCCACATCCCCATTCGACTGCACCAGCGTTTCGCGAATGATCCGCGCCTCGATCGCATCCATACGCTCGGGCAAGGTGCCGGACGCGGGAATGGCAGTCTGAGCAACAGGTGCGGCGGCCGCTTCCGTTTCCAGCCCCAGAACCACTCTTTCGGCGAAATGCCCGAGTTCGCGTACATTGCCCGGCCAGTCATGCTCCTGAAGCCGGCGGGAAATGCCGGCGCTGATCTGCGGCACGGCCATGTTGAAACGGTTGGCGGCCTTGGTGACGAAGTGGGAAAACAGCAGCGGAATATCCGCCTTGCGCTCCCGCAGCGGCGGGATCGACAGCGTCACCACATTCAGCCGATAATAAAGATCCTCGCGAAAAGTACCGCGCTCAGTCGGATCACCGAGATCGACCTTGGCCGCCGCCACTACGCGGATATCGACCGGCCGTTCCTCGTTTGAACCCAGTGGCGAGACCTCGCGCATTTCCAGCACGCGCAGCATCTTCACCTGCACGGCAAGCGGCATGCTTTCGATCTCGTCCAGAAACAGCGTGCCGCCGCTGGAATGTTCGATGCGACCAACGCGCTTCTTCTGCGCGCCGGTAAAAGCGCCCGGCTCATGGCCGAAAAGCTCGCTTTCGATCACCGTTTCCGGCAGCGCACCGCAATTCAGCGCCACAAAATTTCCCCGCGAGCGCTTCTTGCTCCAGCGGTGCAGCGCGGTCGCCACCACTTCCTTGCCGCTGCCTGTCTCACCCGCCACCAGCACATCCACATCCGTATCGGCAATGTGCCTGAGCGTGGTGCGCAGCCGCTCCATGGCCGGCGTCTGGCCAATCAGCGGCAGATCGTCTTCCGCCTGTCCGGCAGCGCGGCGAAGCGCGCGGTTTTCCAGTACGAGGCGGCGCTTTTCCAGCGCCCGGCGGGCACTTTCCACCATGCGTTCGGCCGGAAAGGGCTTGGCGATGAAATCATAGGCGCCGTTGTGCAGCGCATCGACCGCCATCGGCACATCGCCATGGCCGGTAATGAGGATAACCGGCAGATCCGCATCGATCTTGCGGACATGGTCGAAAAATTCGAGCCCGGTCATGCCGGGCATACGCACATCGGTGATGACGACCCCGTCGAAATCCTCGTTCAATGCCGCAAGCGCCTGCTCGGCACGGGAAAATGAGGTGACCGGCAATCCGTCGAGTTCCAGCGTCTGCACCATCGCCTTGCGCAGCTGGGAATCGTCGTCCACCAGGAATATGGTTCCATCCACCGTCATGTCATGCTCGCTTCAGATATACGGAAAAAGACGTGCCCGCTTCGCTGCTCGTTACTTCGATACGTCCGCCATAGTCCGAGGCGATGTCGTTGGAGATGACGAGGCCGAGGCCGAGGCCGCTTTCCTTGGAGGTATTGAAGGGTGAAAAAAGCTGGGCGCGGATGTCTTGCGGAATACCCCCGCCATTGTCGCTGACGGAAAGTATCACCATGCCGCCCTCCTCCCGCACACGCACCTCAACGCGGGCTTCGCCAATCTCTTCCGTGGCTTCCAGCGCATTTTGCAGAAGGTTGATGAGGATTTGCTCAAGCCGGATGCGGCTGCCGAGCACTTTCAGATCCTGATCCGGCACGACGATATCCAGCGCGTCCATCTGCCCGGAAAAACGACTGCGCAACAGCATGACCGCACCTTCGATGACCAGTTTGAGGCTGACCGGCTCGGCGGCGGTGCGGCCCTTGCGGGCCAATATTTTCAGGTCACCGGTAATCGTGCCGATGCGCTCTGTCAGGGCGGCGATGTTTTCGAGATTCTCGGTCGCCTCGGACATGCGGTCGCGTTTCAGCAGGGTGCGGGCATTGTCGGCAAAGGCGCGGATGGTCGCCACGGGCTGGTTGATCTCATGCGCCACACCCGCCGCAACCTGCCCCAGAATGGAAAGGCGGTTGGCCTGCACCAGCTCATGCTGCACATTGCGCAACTCGCCTGTTGTCTTTTCATGCAGGGCGATTTCAGCCTGCAGATGGTCGCGGGTCTTCGTCAGGTCGCGGGTCCGCTCCTGCACCTTCATTTCCAGCTCGGTGCGGGCACGCTGCTCCTCTTCCTTTTCCTTCAGCGCCTTGTGTCTGCGCCACAGCCACAGGGCCGAAAGACCCATCAGCGGCATCAGCGTCGCCAGCGCCACCACCCGGCCCTCGCGGATGGCGGCGTTTAACGCAGGGGCGACGGGTTGCAGGTAATGCAGGGTCCAGGAGGTGGTCGGCACCGGCATTTCCAGCTGCAGATAATCACCGCGCTCCCGCCCCGGTTCATCCACATGGATAAGCGGAACATCATCGCCCGATGAGCGGGCTGCCCGGAACGGCAGGATCGCCAGCGCCTCATTGCCGAATTGCAGGCTTTCGGAAATGACCTTTCGCCGCGCCTCGTCAATCGGCGCAACGGTCTTGAAGCGCCATTCCGGCACGCTCGTCATCAGCACGACTCCGTTTCTGTCGACCACATAGACCGGCTTGCCGCCAATGTTCCAGTCCGATTCCAGACGGTTGAATTCCACCTTGGCGATGACAACGCCGAGCGGCCTTCCGTCCGCCGCATCGATACGGCGGGAGATATAAAGACCGGGCCGGCGGCTGACATTGCCGAGCGCATAATGTTCGGACATGCCGGTCTTCATCGCTGCCTGAAAATATTCTCGGAACGCGTAGTTGGAACCGACGAAGCTGTCGTCCTCCCGCCAGTTGCTGGAGGCGATGGTCAGACCGGTCGGCCCGGTCACATAGATGACCGACGACTGCGTGCCTTCGATCAGCCCCTCCAGCTTGCGGTTCAGCCGGTCGACGGCGACGGCGTCACCGCCATCCAGCGCGGTCGAAAGATCGGGATCGCCTGACAGAACCAGTGGAATGGCCCGCGGCCGCTCCAGCGCGACATTCAGCAACGCAATCTTCAGTTCGGCATCGGTTGAAGCCTCGAAACCCGCCGTTCGCATTGCCTGGTGACGGGCGAATTCATCGGCCACCAGCAGGGCACCGAGACTGACGAGCAGCCACAGGCCAGCCAGCGCCAGCCATTGCGCGCGACGTTTCGCCTGAGAATGAGGTGCCTGATCCTGATAGGTCATGCGCTAATTGTGCGGATTTACACACAGATCGCAAGAGAATTTGTCCGGAATTCCACACAAATGCCTGTGAGCCGGTAAAGCGTCAATAAAAAGTACTTTTTAAATCAGTCAGTTACGACAAATAAGCAAGTCTGGCATGCGTATTGCACATGACTCCGCAATCGGCGCGAAGCCGTCAACGACACGGCGATCCCGGGAGGCCAATAAAGGCAGGGTGAGGCCGAGGAGGAAAAAACATGATCGATAGCACAGCCGTGGCCGCAGGCCACGCCAAGCAGCCATTTTACAAGCACCTGTATTTCCAGGTTCTGGTCGCCATCATCGCCGGTATCGCGCTTGGCCATTTCTATCCGACCTTCGGTGAGCAGCTGAAGCCGCTCGGCGATGGCTTCATCCGCCTCGTCAAGATGATCATCGCTCCCGTCATCTTCCTCACCGTCGCAACCGGCATTGCCGGCATGAACGACATGAAGAAGGTTGGACGCGTGGCCGGCAAGGCCATGATCTACTTCCTGGTGTTCTCCACCCTCGCGCTCGTTGTCGGCCTCATCGTCGCCAATACCGTGCAGCCGGGCGCCGGCATGAACATCGATCCTTCCACGCTGGATGCCAAGGCCGTCGCGACCTACGCAGACAAGGCCCATGAGCAGACCATCACCGGCTTCCTGATGAACATCATCCCGACCACCATCGTCGGCGCATTTGCCAGCGGTGACATTCTGCAGGTGCTGTTCTTCTCGGTTCTGTTCGGCATCGCGCTCGGCATCGTCGGCGAAAAGGGCAAGCCCGTCACCGATTTCATGCATGCCATGATGTATCCGATCTTCAAGCTGGTCGCGATCCTGATGAAGGCCGCCCCCATCGGCGCTTTCGGCGCCATGGCATTTACCATCGGCAAATACGGCATCTCGTCCGTCACCAACCTCGCAATGCTGATCGGCACCTTCTACATCACATCGGCCTTGTTCGTGTTCGTGGTTCTGGGCGCCGTCTGCCGCTATAACGGCTTCTCCATCGTCGCGCTCATCCGCTACATCAAGGAAGAACTGCTGCTGGTTCTCGGCACCTCGTCTTCGGAAGCCGCCCTGCCGGGCCTGATGAGCAAGATGGAAAAGGCCGGCTGCAAGCGCTCCGTCGTCGGTCTCGTCATCCCCACCGGTTACTCCTTCAACCTTGACGGCACCAACATCTACATGACGCTGGCGGCGCTGTTCATCGCGCAGGCGACGGGTATCCACCTGTCCTTCGGTGAACAGATCCTGCTGCTGCTCGTTGCCATGCTCTCCTCCAAGGGCGCGGCCGGCATCACCGGCGCGGGCTTCATCACGCTCGCCGCAACGCTCTCGGTCGTGCCTTCCGTTCCGGTTGCCGGCATGGCGCTGATCCTCGGCATCGACCGCTTCATGTCGGAATGCCGCGCGCTCACCAACTTCGTTGGCAACGCCGTCGCCACCATCGTCGTCGCTCGCTGGGAAGGCGAACTGGATCAGGACCAGCTTGCCCGCGTGCTCAGCGGTCAGGAAGAAATCTCCGGCATCGCGGACGTGGATACGGCACTGCCGGCATCGGTTCAGCCCGCCGAATAATACGACCTCCCAAGGTCTGGCCTGTCCCGGCCCCGTCCGGACAGGCTCCTACATGAAGGCCGGCGCATCGTGATCGATGCGCCGGCCTTCCACGTTCAGATACAGCAGTGAAAACAGTTCTTATCGCCGGGCAGATGCTGTAGAGCCAGACGGGACCGAATGGATGAACGGAGTCGGCATCACATGAAGAACCTGTTTTTGGCCTGGCAATTCTGGGCGCTGCTCTCGGCGGCTTTTGCGGCGCTTACCGCCATTTTTGCGAAGATCGGCATAGAAAACGTCAATTCCGATTTCGCCACCTTCATCCGCACCATCGTCATCCTCGCCGCCGCCGGCCTGATGGTTTATGTCACCGGCAACTGGCAGCAGCCCTCCACCATTTCCGGGCGCACCTGGTTGTTCCTCGTGCTTTCGGGTCTGGCGACCGGCGCTTCGTGGATATGTTATTTCCGGGCACTGAAAATTGGCGATGCCGCCCGCGTCGCCCCCATCGATAAGCTGAGCGTCGTGTTCGTCGCCGTCTTTGCTGTGCTGTTTCTGGGGGAAAGACTGTCGTTGCCCAATTGGCTCGGCGTGGTCCTGATCGCCTGTGGCGCGGTGCTCGTCGCCTACAGGGGATAGGCCAGCCGAGCAGGAACGCTCGGCCAGCGCAATCGATTAAGCCGTCAGCCGCGGGCGGCCGCGACCTTGTCGAGTCCGCGTTTCACGCCAGCGAACAGCTCATCCAGCTGCTCCGCCGTGATGATCAATGGGGGGCAGAAGCAGATGGATTCACCGATCGGCCGAGTGATGACACCCTCCTCTTCGATGGCGGCGGCAATGGCGAGCGTCGTATCCCCGGCCTTCAGGCCTTCCCATGGCTTCACCTCCAGCGCCCCAAGGAGACCGACACCACGCGAGGAATGAATGAGCGGGTGATCGGCAAGCGCCTTCAGATGATCGAGAAATTTGCCCTCCAGCCGGGCAACATTGCCGACCAGATCACGCTCCTGAATGATCTTCAGGTTTTCCAGCCCCACCGCCGTCGCGACCGGATGACCGGAGGCGGTGTAACCATGGCCGAACGAGCCGATCCGGTCGGACTCATCGGCAATCGGCTGGTAAAAACTGTCATTCATGATGATTGCCGAAAGCGGCATGTAGGACGACGAAATCTGCTTGGAAACGACCAGCACGTCCGGCTTGATGCCATAGGTCTCGCAGGCAAACATCTTGCCAGTGCGGCCAAAACCGCAGATCACCTCGTCAACGACAAGCAGAATGTCGTATTTCTTCAGGATCGCCTGCACGCCTTCCCAGTATCCTTCCGGTGGCAGGAGAACCCCACCGGCGCCCATCACCGGCTCGCCCCAGAAGGCGGCGACGGTTTCGGGGCCTTCGCGAAGGATCAGGTCCTCCAGCTCCTTCAGGATACGCGCGGTGAAATCCGCCTCGCTTTCGCCATCCTTGCCGAAATGCACATAGGAGGGGCAAGCGGTATGCAGCATACGGTCCAGCGGCAGGTCGAAGCTTTCATGGTTGCGCGGCAGGCCGGTGATCGAGGCGGACGCGATGGTCACGCCATGATAACCCTTGATGCGGCCGATGATCTTTTTCTTGTCCTTTTTGCCCAGCGCATTGGAGCGATACCACACCATCTTGGCGGCAAGATCATTCGCCTCGGAACCGGACGACGTGAAGTGCACCTTCGACATCGGCACCGGCGAAAGCTCGATCAGCAATTCGGCGAGATCAACGGATGGGCCATGCGTCTTGTAAGAGAAGGTGTGGTAATAGGGCAGCTTCTGCATCTGCTTCACTGCGGCATCCACCAGCCGCTGTTCACCAAAACCGAGCGCCACCGACCACAGCCCCGCCATCGCCTCGATGTAACGCTTGCCGCTGCTGTCGGTGACATAGATGCCATCACCGCTTTCGATCACCAGACCGCCGGTCTTTTCGAATTTGCGCAGGTTGACGTTCGGGTGCATCTGATAGGCGATATCGCGTGCCTCGACGGAATTCGGCAGAATGGTCATCGATAAAGGCTCCGTTCGGTTGGATGGGCTTGAAGCGTCAGACGTGCTGGCCGCCATTGATGTGAATTTCCGCGCCGTTGATGTAGCTCGACTGGTCCGAGCAGAGGAAATAGATGGTCTGCGCCACCTCCGCCGTGGTGCCAAGCCGGCCGAGCGGCACCTGGGCTTCAACCAACTCCGCCGTTCCGGGGGAGAGGATGGCGGTGTTGATCTCGCCCGGCGCAATGGCATTGGCGCGCACGCCGCGCGGGCCGAATTCATGCGCCAGTTCCCGCGTCAGCGCCGCAAGCGCTGCCTTCGAGGTGGCATAGGCCACACCGGCGAAAGGATGCACGCGTGAGCCGACAATCGAGGTGACATTGACGATGGAGCCTTTCGCGGCCTCCAGTTCCGGCAAAAGCGCGCGGGCGAGCAATGCCGTTGAAACGAGGTTGACGTTGAGCACCCGCGTCCAGATGTCAGCCGTGGTATCCGCCACACCAAGTCGGCTGCCGCCTTCGCCTTTCGGCGAAATCCCGGCATTATTGACGAGAGCCGCGAGCTTTCCCTCCGGCAGGCGCGAACGCACCTCGGCCGCCAGATCTTCAATGCCGGATAAATCCTCAAGATCGGCCTGGATATGGCTCTCCCGCGCCGATGGCCAGCGGCATTCCTCCGAGAATGGTTGCCGCGATACCGTGAGGATTCTCCAGCCCTTCTCCTGAAACAACTTGACGGTGGCGTGTCCTATTCCACGGCTGGCGCCGGTCAGAAGCATAAAAGGAACTGCCATATGAGAACTCCCGTGCCATGCGGACCGTTGAGCCGATCGAACATTCAGCCCGCATGTTAGAGAGTTACAACCGGTGGACAAGGGCTTTTTTGTCGCGGCGCCCCAGCGGCAAACGCCCCACGGGTTAATCCCATTTGATGGGCGCCTTTCACCCGAAGGGAATATTTGAAGCCAGCCGTTTGCCCATAAAATGAAGCCTCCCGAATGTGTGATCTGTATTGGGAGGGGGCAAGAATGCGTATCGACATCATCGACACCGACGCCGGTTTCGAGGCGATCCGGCAAAACTGGGAAGCGGTGTTCATGGCCGATCCCCATGCGCGGCATTTCCTCTCCTGGGGCTGGCTCAGGGATTATATGCCGCGCCGCAAGCGCTGGTTCATTCTGGCTCTGCGCGAACGCCCGGAAGGCTCGCCCTATGTGGCGTTTTTCCCGCTGCGCCTCGTCACCGAGCCGGACAAGAAAACCGGCCGCTTCCACGACAGCATCGTCATGGCCGGCAATGCGGCGGCGGATTACACCGGCTTCATCACCCTGCCGGATTATGAAAATCACGCCGTCGCCGGTTTCTGTTCCTACATTCGCCAGCAGAACTGGACCGAACTCAAGCTCGATTACCTCTCCGGCCCGCCGGAACGGCACAGTGCGATGATCCGTGCGCTTCAGGGGCCGCTTGTCATGTTCCGCGACAACATGCCGACCAACCCCTATAACATCAACAATTGCATCTGCCCGGTCGTCAGCCTGCCGGACACTTTCGACGGCTATCTCGACAGCCATATGAGCAGCCAGACCCGCCAGAAGCTCAGGCGCTTTCTGCGGAAAGTGGAGGGCGACGATGAATATCGCATCACTTTCGCAACGAAAGAAACGATCAAACGGGACATGGACATCCTGTTCGACTTCTGGCGCATCCGCTGGGCGCCGCATAAGGGCAAGGAACGCACGGAACTGCTGATCGGCGCAACACGACAGATGCTGATGGATGTTTATATCCGTGGCGATCTGGAAGTGCCTGTCCTGTGGTTCGGCGACCAGCCGCTGGGCGCGCTTGCCAACATCATCGACCGGCAGAAAAAGTCGGTGCTGTTCTACATCACCGGCCGCGACGAAAACTGGAAGACGCCCTCGCCCGGCCTCGTGCTGCACGGGCACTGCATCCGCAGGGCCATCGAGCAGGGTTTCAAAACCTATGACTTCCTGCGCGGCAACGAGCCGTATAAATATTTCTTCGGGCCGGAAGAGCAAAAGCTCAGCTGCACGCTGTTCCGCACCCGCTCGGGCGACAATCTCGGCGGCACGCTGCATCCGCGCAGTATCCGTTTCGTCTATGAACAGGGCCTCAAATTTTACAAGTCCGGCAGTAAACCGGCCGCCAGCATCGCCTTCACCCAGGTATTGGCGGCAGCGCCCGACCATTCCGGCGCGCAATTTGGTCTCGCCAACCTGACTTTCGACCGGGGTGAGTTTCGGGAGGCGGAAATCGCCTTTCTGGCGCTTCTTGCCAGCGGTCAGGACCCGGTTCTGCTCTGGATGCGCATCGGTGAGGCGCGGCTGGCGCAACAACATTATCACGAGGCATCCGAGGCCTTCCGGCAGGTGACCAATCGCGCTCCGTTCCACCGCGAGGCGCTCTATAAATGCGCCGTCGCCCTCATCGCCGCCGAACGAGCGATGGAAGGTGCTGAAATCCTCGACAGGCTGCAGCACTATCATTCGGACGACGCCGCACATTTGGAATATGCCGAGAAAGCACGCGCGGCCCTTGCACGGCTGGAACTGGCCAAACCAAAGGCCGCTTTGCCTGCCGATGTCATCACCCTTGCCGCCAAGCCCAAGACAACGGGCAAACGCTGGCACCCGCCAAAGGTTTTGCATTGAAGGCGATGATCTGTAAGTTGCGGCTGGGAAAGCCGACCGCAACTTACAGGGATTTTTATGTTTCTGACCAATAAGGACATGCTCGATCTCGTCGAGCTTCGCCATGATCTGCATCGCCATCCGGAAATCTCCGGCGAAGAAAAGGAAACGGCGGGGCGCATCCGCGCTTTCCTCGAACAGGCAAAACCCGACCGGCTTCTCGCCGATCTGGGTGGTCATGGCGTTGCAGCCGTCTATGACAGCGGCAAAAGCGGCCCGGCGATCCTGATCCGCTCCGAACTCGATGCGCTGCCCATTCACGAAAAAAGCGAGGCCGACCACCGCTCCGGCACCGACGGCAAGGGCCATCTTTGCGGCCATGACGGCCATTCGACCATTTTGACGGCGCTAGCGCTTGGCCTTTCCCGCAACCGACCGCAAACCGGCAGCGTCATCCTCCTTTACCAGCCGGCGGAAGAAACCGGCGCAGGGGCGGCAGCCGTCATCGCCGATCCGCGCTTTGGCGAGATAAAGCCGGATTATTCTTTCTCGCTGCACAATCTCCCCGGCCTGCCATTCGGCCATGTCAGCGTCGTGGAAGGGCCGGTCAACTGCGCCTCGCGTGGCATTAAAATCCGTTTCTCCGGCAAGACGGCGCATGCCTCCTCGCCGGAACACGGCGTTTCGCCGATGCGGGCAATATCGCAGTTGATGCCGGCCTTGACCGATCTCGGCTCCGGCTTTCCGCCAGAACCCGATTTTTCGATGGTGACGATCACCCATGCGGTGATGGGCGAAGCGGCCTTCGGCATTTCCCCGGCCGACGCGGAAATCTGGGCGACGCTCCGCACACTCACCGACGACCGGATGGAAAAGCTCTGCGCGGCTGCGGAAGCGCTCGCGAAAAAGCTGGCGGGCGAACAGAAACTGACGCTCGATATCACCTACGACGATATTTTCCTGCATTGCGAAAATGCGCCTGATGCGGTCGACCACATTCTTCGGGCGCTGGATGAGGAGAAAATCTCCCACGGTTCGGAAGGTTTGCCCATGCGCGCTTCCGAGGATTTCGGCCGCTTCCGCACCGTCTCGTCATCGGCAATGTTCTTTTTGGGTGCTGGCAGGGACTACCCCAATCTGCACAATCCCGACTATGACTTTCCGGATGAGCTGATCGATATCGGCGCACGCATCTTCATGCGCATCATCCGCAATCTCACCGACGCGGAATAAGCAGCGGCCACTCTTGGCCGCCGCCGCCGTCAGCCGCCGCCCTGCGGCCCATTGCTTGGTCTGGCCGCGCGGACCGCGGCCAGTCCCCTGATGCCTTCCTTATCGCCGATTGACGTCAGGCTTTCGAAAATCTGCGCAGCATCGGCATAGCGGCGCATGGCAAGGTAGGAATATCCGCGCAGCACCATCAAATCGGTTCGTTCATCGGCAAGCCGCGCCCGTTGATCGAGCAGGAGAAGCGTTTCCGCATAACGTTTCGACTGGAAGGCTGAAACCGCCCTGTCCGCCAGGATCGAGACCTGCAATTCCGTCGCCCGTGGACGCTCCATCTGGGATTTCGTCGCCGAAACGGCCGCATGGTCCGTCAGCCCCATGCGCAGATAGGCAAGACTCTGGCCATAGGCTGCATCGCTTTTGACCGTCGACTGGCCACCTTCAATGGCGGATTCGAAAGCTTTCAGGGCCTCCGCCGGCCGGTTGGTCTCCATCAGGCACCAACCAAGATCGAGTGCCTGCTGCGGCGGCAGTCGCTGCGGATCAGGATAGGCTGCGCAGGAACGGGAGCGCGATGCGGCGCTGGCTTCCCGCTGCGCCTGCGCCGGGCGGCGTGCCTGCTTGCGCGAAGGCTCCGAAGCCGATTGCTGAACGGCTGCCTGGCTGTAGACCACCCCCGTCTCCGCCTGCGGCGCATAGGGCGCGGGTGCTGTCATCGGAGAGGCTGCGGCAACAGGCGGTGCGGTTACCGGCGCCATCGGCTGGCCGGACTGGTCCACCATGCGTGCGGTTCCCACATCGGCGATGCGCTGCGAGCGGCTTGCCCATTGCTGCTGGATGCCGCGCAGACCGGCAAGATTGCGCAGGTCATGATAGCTGAGCGCCACACCATAAGCCGAAGGTTCGTCATCCGGTTTCCAGCCTAGCGCCGTACTGAACCATTGCAAGGCAAGCGGCGTCTGCCGGAAGGCGAGCGAATACCAGCCGAATTGCTGTGCCGTCGCAGCATCCTTGCGCGCCACCGTTTCGGCGGCGATGCGTTGCAGCACATCCGCCGGCAGCACGACAGGCGGTTCAAGCGCCAGAAGATTGGCCGTTGCAGCAAGATAGGTGGCGAGCGCGTCATCGGAGGAGGTGCGCCATTTATACATGACGTCCTCGGCCTCACGCGGCTCGTTGCGGTCGATCAAAGCCAGCGCCAACCCTTGCGAGGCAGAAGCGCTGTCTTCTTCCTCTCGCGCCTTGCGGAACCATTTTTCCGCCTCTGTCATGTTCTTCTGGCGAATATTGTACCAGCCGAGCAGCAGGGCGTCGCTGGCCAGCTTGTCGGTCTCGGCAAGTCTTTCAAGCCGCATCAGGTAAGCGGAAGGAACGGAAATGCCTTCCTTCTCCCCCGCCTTTGCCACGAACTGGCGAGCGAGATCGTTCTTGACCGGTTCGAATTCCAGCTGGCCGTCGGCGCCGGGCTTTTCCTTGGCCAGCAGCTCGCTCATCATCTCCGCTGGCAAAAGCGCGGATGCCTTCTGCACCGTGGCGAGCCTGTCGCTTGGCATCGTGCAATTGTTGAGAATGTAGAGATAGGCGTCCCGCGCCCGCCCCATGCGGTCGGTATTGGCAAATGCATCGGCCACCCGCCATAAAACATCGACTTCGCTGCAGGTCAGCAGGCCGGGATTGTTTGCCGCCGCATCAACCACCGTCGCATATTGCTTGAGATCAGACGCATTGACGAGCCGCTGGCGGGCCTCGGCAAGGGAAAGCATGCCCGTCAGATTGTCTGGTGGCTGCCAGCCGGGTTCCGCCTGCTGGCGGTCGGCGATCGCCTTTCTCACTTCGGCGTAGCGGCCATCGGTATAAAGCTGCCACATGGCATCGAGTTTCGGATCGCCATTTTCTGGAATGGCGAGAGGATCGGCCGGTGGCGTCCAGTTTGGATAAAGCGTGCGCAGCCGGGCAATTTCGGCCTGAAGGCGCTGGGTATCGCCCCTGGCTGCGAAATAACGCAATGCGCTGAGATCGACTTCAGGCATATCGGCCGAGGCCGGCTGGGCCGAGCGGGATGCGGGTGCCTGCGCCGTCAGTGTCTGCGGTGTCTGCCCACCGGTCTGTGTCATCGGCGGCGGATCGGTCGCCGGCACGGTCACGGGTGGCGTGGCAGGCTGTGTCAGCTGCGCCATCTCTCGGTTTTTGACGAAAGCGTTGATTTGCGCCGGATTGGCCGCTGCCGGAGACATGCGCGGCACCGCGCGGTTGTCGCCCACCGCCGAGGTGTGCACATCAGACACTCGTCCAAGAATGCTGTCGCGCCAGTGGAAGGCGGCAAGCGCAATCAGAAGCAGGATGAGAGCCGAGGTCGACAGTGGCTTGTTCATCGGCATTCCCCGTTATTTCTTGCCAGAAACGACAATGCCAGAAGATGCAATGTGGAAGGATAATAAAGTGTTGGCTGGAAGCTTTTAAGTTCGGCGGGAATGGCCGGGCCACCGGCAACGCAGGCTGCCAGCGCCGGAATGACCCGATAACCGGCGTCCGACAGCACATCCTTGACCGCTCCGCTCTTCAGGTCGAAAGTCCCTGCGGCACCGCTTTCCACCGTCATGCCGTCCTTCAGCCGCGCAAGCAGTTCCGGCGCTCCCATTTTTGCCCTTGAGAGGTAAAGCGGTATGCGCACCGCATTATAACCGAATTCCGGAGGAAAACCCGCCGCCGGCTGCGGCTTAGTCTTCACCGATACCCAGTCGGCCGGCAGCTTTCTGTCGCTGAAGGCGAAAGCGCCGACCTGCGCCACGCCGTCATCGGCGAGCGCTTTCCACAGCGGTGATGGCGCAACCAGATCAAGGACCGGAAACGCCTCGAAAATGAGATAGGAGGGGTTGACCACCGGGCCATCGCCTCGGTCATCCTCACCAAAACCGCTGGCAGCCGGCAAAAGCAGCGTTCGCCCGCCGCGCTGCACCACGATCTTCTTGAGGATGGCGGATGCGATGGCTGCGGATGCCTCGGCATAGTCCTGCCGGTTCCACTGGCCGGCGGCGAGCGCCAGCGCATAGGCGATCAGGATATCGCCATCGGTCGCGTTGTTGATGTCAGTGACGTGCGGCCGGGTGCGCGGATCCCATTTCCAGGCGGAAAGCCCATCGTCGCGCACCAGCAGTTCGGTGCGGGTGAAGCTCCAGATCAGTTCGAAATCGGCAAGGTTGTCGGAGAGCACGGCGAGCCACATGCCGTAACCCTGCCCTTCGCTGTGGCTGATATTGCCGTTGCCGGTATCGATGATGCGCCCGCCGGGATCAAGGAAGGCATTTTTATACGCGGACCACGCCTCCGGCGACACCGATGCAGCGCGGCCGGCGGAGATGCCGGCCGCCAACGCCATCACGGACAGGCAGATAATGCGGGCAAGTTTCGAAATCCGGCCCATCATCGATGTCGTCCCATCAGGCGCAGCATCACGAACGTGGCGAAGCCCAGAAGCGACACGAAGCCAATGAATGCCAGCGAATAGGAAAGCACATTGGAGGACAGCCAGTTGGCAGCGATCAATCTCCAGTTCCAGAGCGAAAACGCCCCGGTAATATAGAAATACGGCCGTTCCACCTCGACTGTCTCAACCTTTTCCGCAGCCACGTCGTAAGCGGCGACCCGTCCGGTGACGTCGCCCCAGCGGTTCTCGCGCGTCATCGCCGACATGCCGTCGAGAAGCTCTGCCGACGTCGGCGCGGTGGCTAGCGTCCAGACGCCTTCCCCGGAAGGGCTGAGCCCCTGCGCCAGCATGAAGGAGGCGCTGGCAGGCGGGGCATAGGGTTGCTCGGCAGCCGGCAGGAAACGCAGCGTATCCGAACTCAGATCGAAATTCCGCTTCATCCAGTCCTCAAAGGACGAGACCTGCCCCTCCCAGACGCCGCCATCGACCCTCTCCCGCCAGTCGTTGAACAGGGTTTCGCTGTTTTGCGCGGAGGGCTGGACGCCGGTTCCCACTTTCCAGGATATCTGGCTGGAGGGAACGAGATTGAACTGGCTGATCAACGCTTGCGGGAACTGCGAAATCGTTCCGACAAACAGCGCGTCCCGATCGCCGATGACCAAAGGCGAGGCAACGGTCTCGACGTCGATCGGATGTCCCGCAACACTCGCAAGCCGGCTGACGAGAGTTGCCGCCGCAGACATGGTGTCAGTATCGAACCGGTCGAGGGAAAGCGCGACCGGGCCTCCAGCAGCCCTGTAAGGCTGACCAGTGCCGGCCATCGCCGCGAGATCCGGCTTGCGACCGATGCGGGCATAATCCGGAATATGGATTTCGGTGGTGTCGAACAGGGCAAAACGCGGGGTCGTGCTGGCCGGCGCACCCGGCGCGCAGGCCTGATCCTGCGCCGTCATCAACACCGCCTCGATCGTAATCTTGTTCGGTCCCGGCTTCAGGTGGCGCATCGTGACTTTGATGGGCAGATGCCGGAAAATGCCGCCGCCATTGTTGGAGATCGGCACGGTCGAAGCGATCTCGTTATTAACGTAGATGTCGATATGGCTGCCGGGCAAGACCTGCGAGGAATAAGCGGCGTCGAGCAGCAGCGATGCCTCGCCATAGGCTGACGCATAAAAATCGGCTGGCATGCCGATATAAAACTCGTTGCGGAAACGGCGTCCGCCGAATTCGCTGCTCTCAAGGCCGAGTTCGGAAAGCGCGATACGGCGGTCCGAGGTGATGAGCGGAACATCCGGCGCATGCCAGCTGCGGGTCGAAAAAGCCGTTCTCTGGGCGCCGGGGGCGCGCGAGATCGAAGAAAACAGTGTCTCTATCGCCGCCTGCACCGCCTGCGGAGTGGGACCGCTGACGAAAAGCGGCGAGAAACCGCCCGGCGCAGCACTGCCAAATCCGGCGAAGGCGCCTGCCGACGCTTCGGACGGTAACGCGCCGGAGATACCCGCAATCTCACGGGCGGTGCCCACCAGAACCGTCAGCGTTCCGGGCTTGCGCTCGGTGGAAGGGGCTGTCACGAAGCGGATCGACTGGTTCGGCATCAGGGTTCGAAGCGCCAGCGCCTGCGAAAGGCGCAGGAGTGAATCCGCAAATGCCGGATTACCGAGCGACGGCGCGACGATCTCGATCGAGGTCGTGGCTTTACCATCAGGTCCAGTCGCCTGAATGTCGTCTATATTAGCGAAAGCGCCGGCAACATCGGCATTAAAGCCGATATAGGTGTTGGCCGGGTTGACGTCGGTCCACAGATCGTAGGTGGACTGGATCGTGCAATCGGTCCTGTGTCGCTGCTGCACACCGAGCGTCACGACGTTTGAGCCGACCTGCAGCACGCCGGGCGGGATTTTCAGGGAGACATTGCCCTCGCCGTCAGGCGCTTCAATGCGCGCCACATCCAGTGGAACATTGTTCAGGCTGACCTGGAAGTTCGAGCTTTCAGGCGCGACCACGATGGCGTTCTGATAACCGATATTAAGTGAAACGGCGGCATTGGCCTGCTCGGGCGTCAGATAGATGCCCCATTGCCGCCGGTCCATCTCGCCGGAAAGGCTGAGCTTCTCATAGGGCAATATATATCGGCGGCGGCTATCAGCAGCGGATAAGGGGGTCTGCACCGTGGCTGATCCTGCTCCCTCCTGACGCGGAGGAACGGTAACGGGCGGAGCTGATGCCGGCGGAACGACGGGAGGGTGCTGCGGTTGCGACACGGGTGCCGGTTGAACCACGAAGGGCGGCTGCGCCGGTGGTATGGCCGGAGGCTGGACCGGCGGCGGCTGGCGGGGCGCTGGTGGAATGGCGGGCGGCGGCACTGGTGCGGGGGCAGTCTGCGCCGGCCTTTCGGGCGACATATCAAAGGGTGAGGACTGTGCCATGGCACCGGTTGCGACGGCACCCCACATCAATGCTGTCAGAGAACCCCTGATCGTTTTACCGCCGGTCATTTTACAGCTCCGGCAGGTTTGACGCTTTTGGCGGCGGGCCGGAGCGCCTTTGCCAGATAAAAAAGGCCGCGCTGCGTCTGAAACAGCGATATGGCCAGAAAGATCGCCGTACCGCGAATGAGGCCGGGGTTCCTGCGGCGCACGCGCTGGAACTCGCTCCACTGTTCGGAATTGGCAAAGATCAGGTCGGCGATCAGGCGGTGATCGACGGCACGCTGCGGTGAGAAGGTGCAGCCGATGGACACCAGTCCTTCGCCGCGAACCGTCCGGACCACCTTGACGGGCATGGTTTCCGGCACGCCTTCGCTGTGTGGCTTGACCTTCACGATCGCCGTCGTGTCCTTTTCGACGGTCGTGGCACTGTCGAACAGATTGATCAGCAGCCCATGCACAGACACGTTGTCGATGGAGGCCGGCACCCATACGTCGCTGCCTTCGAGCTTGACCTCGCAGCGCCGCTTGACGGTGATGCGTCGCGATGCCGACTTGTCACCGCGTTCGGAAACGACACCGAGCGCACAGCCCGCGAAGATGAGGTTGAGCAGGTTCCAGCCGCCGACAACGAGCGTCACATCGGCCTTGTAGGGCTCGCTGTAGATGCGCCAGATGGCAAAGGCCATCGCCACCACCAGAAGCGCGAAAATCACGAAGAACGGGCGGCTGATTTCCGATAGCCGCGCCTCGGCGATGGATTCGTCCTTGGCTGTCACCTTGAAGGTCGGTTTGCCGGGATTGAAGATCACGGACACAACCGCAGGCAGAAGGTGGACCGTCTGCACATATTCATAAAGTTCCGAAATCCACGGCCAGCGGAAGCTGCCATAGAGATAGTTTTGCATCATCAGGTTCACGAGCATGTAGGCCGCCGTATAGGCGAGGAATTCGCCACCCGAAGCCACGAAAATCTGAAGGTCGAAGAACAGGTAGAACAACGGCGCGAACAGGAAGATCGTGCGCGGGAACGGAAACAGCCAGAACAGCGTCGACGACATGTAACAAAGACGCTGTGTGAAGGAGAGGCCACGCTTGAACAAAGGCTGGCGAAAGATCAGGATCTGCATCATGCCCTGCGCCCAGCGGCTGCGCTGGCCGATAAAGCTTGCAAACGTGGCCGGCTGCAGTCCAGCGATCAGCGGCTTGTCGACATAGATACTGTTCCAACCGCGCGAATGCAGCGCCAGCGCCGTTTCGCAATCCTCGGTGATGCTGACACCGCTGAAGCCTTCGGTATCCTGCAGTGCCTCGCGCCGCAGCACGGCGGCGGAACCGCAGAAAAATGCGCCATTCCACTTGTCGAGACCGCGCTGGATGATGCCGTAAAACATCTCGTTTTCGCTCGGCATCGTTTCGAAGGTGCGCAGGTTGCGCTCGATGGGATCGGGATTGACGAAGAAATGCGGTGTCTGCACGAGGAAGAGCCTGGGGTCTTCCTCGAAATAACCAACCGTCTCCAGAAGGAAATCGCGGGCGGGCGCATGGTCGGCATCAAACACCGTCACCAGTTCGCCGGTCGAATGGGCAAGACCGTTGTTGAGATTTCCGGCTTTGGCGTGGACATTGCGCTCGCGCGTCAGATAACGCACGTCGAGGTCCTCACAGAGCTTCTTCAGCTCCTCGTGACGACGCTGCGCCGCCTGCGCCTCGACGATGTTGCTGGCATTGCGCTTCTGCACCGAGCCGCCATCGTCCAGCAGCCAGACGGTGAACCGGTCGGCCGGATAATCCATGTTCTTGGCCGCCGCCAGCGTATTGGCCAGAAGCTCCGCATCCTCATTGTAGCTCGGCACGAAGACATCGACCGTCGGCCGATAATCCGGCGAGCCGGGCCGCGTTTTGCGCGACGGCAGCGGCATGGAGACGATGACCAGGCTGAGGCCCAGCATCAAAACGCTGTACATTTCCGCGAGATAGAGCAGAAAGCCCGGGATGAAGTTCTCGAGCTGGTTGACGGGTGGCAGCGTGCTGGTGGTGCGCCAGTAGACGTAACGCAGAACGATGGCCGTGCCGAAACCCAGCGCCACCAGACGCCAGGCCCCCTGCCCGTTGAACCCTTTGATGGTCGCCAGAAGAACAAGCGAGATCGCGGTCGCGACCAGATGCGTCTGCAGACTGACCGGCATCGTGATGATGGCCAGAACGCAAAGCGACACAAGCAACCAGACAATGACTGTGATGGCCTTGTTCATCCAGAAACTTTCCGTTCTCGTCGCCATCCGGAATTTCGGCCCGGAATTTCCGCTTTATTCCCGGTGATCATCTGCATCCCTGGGCCGCCCCCGAACCAGCCAGGCATGCTGGCGAGGGAATGGACACCTGCGGAACCTGCGATGGCTGCTCGCCGCTCCTTGCCGTTCCGCTCTCAGCGCGCTGGCTCATTGCTGCTGGTCGTGCAGGTTGAACGGGCGCGCCAGCCGATGCGGGTGACGGAATACTGACAGCAGCAACGGGCGGCAGCGGCTGTGGTTCCGGCTGCACCGGCGGTGCAACGGCAGCCGTGCGGCGAACGGGCCGGGGCGGCACGCTGGCAGTCACTTCGCCGCCGGGCCGCATCGGCACATCATCCGTTTTCATGGGATAGACCGGATCGCCCGGCCGTCCGAGATTTTTATCCACCGCCTGCGGCGTGCCGTAAGGGTTCCAGCTTGGCGAGGCGTAGGTGCCGGTGATCGTGTAATTATACATGACCGCCAGCAGCCGCTCGACGCTTGCGCCCGACTGACAAAGGCGCAGACGCACCTTGATGCGGCCGAGATTGCGGAAATCCTGCCGCATGCTTTCCGGCGAGCGTATATCCTGCCAGCCATAAAGGCAGGTATCTTCGCCACGGCCGCTGCCGGCGGCATAGGAAAACGCGCCATAACCATTCTGCAGGTAATTTGCCGACATGGCGATGTTTTGACCCGGAAACTCGGAACGGATTTCCCGCGCGACGGAGGCCGCCCGGAAACCGCTGAAACCAAGAGCGTCGCGATCGGTATCGCCGGCCTGCTGCGGGCCGAAAAACTCCGCCTTGATGTAGTTCTGCCCGGGCGTGGCAGCCTCGGATCGCAATATGATCTGTTGCGCCACCGCATTGGAATAGGTTTGGTTGACCACGGTGACGATTTCCGGTCCACCAGGTGGCGGGAAAACCAGCGCTTCGGACGGAGACAACATCTGTGCGCCCCCGAACGAGCGAACGCCCGCGGGAGTATTGCAGCCCGAAAGAACCACAATGGAGAACAGCAATGAAGTATAGGCAGAAAATCTCACTGCCTTGTGCCCCTCTATTTCCCCAACGCCACGCAGATCAGAAAGAGGCCGAATCACTAATGACGAGACCATTGCTACGAAATACGTGAGGACTACGAATAAGCAATCTCAAATTTTCATTGTAATTTCTGACACTTTATGGATTCCGAATCACCGTTGACGCACTATTTGCCACACAGGACTGTGGAACCAATCGCCTTGATGTGGGTTGGCTCAGCGTGAGGTCGATGATTTTACGGTTGCAGCGCAATATGTCCCATGGTCTACTTGCTTCCATATTCACGTATTTTTATTGACCTATTTTTTAATTCAACTGTAAAAACAGAGAGTTGACGTATGACAGTGCAATTTCCGAGTGCCGCTCAGGCGCTTGCCGAAGAAATCGGGACATTACGGAAATGGCTGGATGAGGATGCACTGCCCTTGTGGTGGGAGGCGGGTTCGGCCCGCCCCGACGGCGGCTTTTACGAACGTCTCGGCCAGGATGCCAAGCCGGTTTTTTCCGATGACCGCCGTGCCCGGGTTCAGCCGCGTCAGGCCTATTGTTTCGCCGCCGCCGGCCAGCACGGCTGGCAGGGGCCATGGAAAGACGCGCTCCTGCATGGCCTCGGCTGGTTCGAAAAAGTCTATCGTCTCGACAACGGTCTTTACGGCAACCTCGCCGACCAGACCGGCAGACTGATCGATCCGTCCTTCGATCTCTACAATCAGGCCTTTGCGCTTTTCGCCGCCGCCCAGACCGCCGCAAGCCTTCCCGAACGCAAGGACGAGATGCGCGGCCGGGCGCTGGATATTCTTGCCATCCTCAAGCGCGACTACAAACATCCCGTCGCCGGTTTCGAGGAGGAAAACCCGCCGCGCACGCCGCTCTGTTCCAATCCGCATATGCATTTGTTCGAGGCGATGCTGGCCTGGGAGGTGCAGGATCCGGATGGTCCGTGGACGGCTTTGGCTGACGAGATCGCCGATCTGGCGCTGACCCGCTTCATCGATGGCGGCAATGGTGGCTTGCGCGAATTTTTCGAGCATGACTGGACGCCGCATAAGAGCGACAAGGGCCGGATCATGGAGCCGGGCCACCAGTTCGAATGGGCATGGCTTCTGGTGCGCTGGGGTAGCCTGCGCCGGAATGGCGAGGCGATCGACAAGGCAAAACGGCTGTTTGCGATCGGCGAAGAGCATGGCATCTGCCCGCGCCGCAAGGTGGCGGTGATGAGCCTCTACGACGATTTTTCGGTGCATGACGGGTTGGCGCGGCTGTGGCCGCAGACGGAATGGCTGAAAGCGGCGGTGCGCCTTGCCAGCGTCACCTCAGGCGAGGAACGGCAGCGTTACCTTGCCTCCGGCGTGCGGGCCATCGGTGCGCTGCAGCCATTCCTTGACACGCCGGTGAAGGGTCTCTGGTTCGACAAATGGCCGGCCGACAGGCCGATGCTCGACGAGCCGGCACCGGCCAGCACCTTTTATCACATCGTCTGCGCCATCTATGAGGCTGAGGCCGTGCTGGCGGTCAGCGGATAATGTCCGGGCGGGCGAGCGGGCCGGGCGTCCGCTCGGCCCGCTCCGGCCTCAATCAAGCCTTGGCCGGACGCACCACGCGCCAGTCGGGCTTGCCGAGATTGTGCGGCCAGGGGTGCACATCCTTGTCGTTGAAATAGACGACCTCTTCCAGCTTCGGAAAATCCGCCTGTTTCAGCGTCACGTCGTTCATCCAGGGACGGACATAGGAATCGCCGCCTTCATAACCAAGTTCGGCGACCCAGACCGGCCGGTTGAAGGTTTCAACAAGTCCGTATCCCTTGCGCAGCAGATCGGAGAAGGTCTTCGGTCCGCCATATTCGATCTTGTCGTAATCTTCGAGACCGAAGACCGAAAGGCCGACGAGATCGGCATAGTTATCGCCGGGATAATAAGCCTTAAGGCCATCAAGCCCCTTGGGCGACCACATCACCTTGACGCCGGGAACCGCCCTGCGGGTCATGTCCACCATGCGTTTATAGGCCGTGATATAGTCCCGCGGGTTCCAGCCGGACCACGAGAAGCGGCCGGACGTGTCTTCCATTTCCTGTCCCCAGCGCAGGATCAGCGGGCTTTTCATCGCCGACATGCGTGCGGCTATCGCCTGCATGTTCTTGTCGTAGTCGCCTCCCAGCACCTTGCGGCGCAATTCATCGGAGGTGAGCCGCCAGTTGACGTCCCATGACCAGGGTTCGACGGTGATCAGCACATTGCGCTTGCGCTCCAGGGCATAGGCGTCCGCGAGCGCGAGACTGTCGAGATCCACGTCTTCCCAGGGAAGGAACAGATGTTCCGTCGCCACCCCGGCCTGTCCGGTGAAATCACCGTGCGGATCGTAAGCGCCGAAACGGATACCATCCGCATGCAATGTCGGACGTTTGTCGGCAAGCGTTTTCATGCCCGTGGCGCCCATGGGTGCAACACCCTGCGCATCCAGTTTGAACATGGGGTACATGCTGGCTGAAAAAGCCACGGCAGCCCCGCTTGCGAAGAGAAGTTTTCTTCTTGTTATCTGCATGACACTTTCCTCCCTACCGCGTCGCCGTCATCGCCTTGCCATAGGCGGCGATTTGCGGGGTGACGTCGTCCTTGCGGACAAGTTTCAGGAATTCATCGCCGGGCCTTGGCGGGTTGTGCCGGAACACGTACCACTGGCCGCCCTGCTTGCGCTGGTAGAGCACCTTGCCGATGCGGCCATGGTCGAAGCAGGTATCGGCCTTGCCGCTTCCATTATCGGCTTTCCAGGTGGCGCGCATGCACAGCGTGCCATTGGCATCGACGGTCCAGATACCCTCACCGACGGATTTTTTGCCTTTTTCTTCCGTCAGGGCGATGAATTTGCGGCCATCGGCAATGAAGCGTCCGCCGCCCGTATCCCATTTCCAGGTCTTGTCGAAGTACATTTCCACGACTTCGCTGGTTCTGAGCGGTTTCGGCGTCTTCGTGCCGCCTGCGGCGTGGACGGCACTGGGCGCGATCACCGCAAGGCAGAGTACGAAAGCGGAGAATCCGCAGTTGCTTATTGTTGTTCTCATCACAGCCTCCTCCTTCTATTGTCCGACCCTATTGTCGGCCAGCATAATTTCTCCGGTTGCCACTGTCGGCGACGGTGCGACGGCCGGTTCCGCCTGCATTTCCCGATAACCGGGCAAGCCCGGCAGGGTGATGCGCAGCTTCACGCGCACCGATCTCGCACCCTCCACACCCGCACCGGCAACCGTAAAGCGCGTTTCGGTGAAGGTGACGTAGGGCTGTCCATGCGACAGGGCTTCGAGGCCGCCAATCGCATGGGAACTCAGTTCCGCAGCGCTGCCGGCGACGAGCAACAGTGAACAGGCGGCAGCGGTCGCGCCGCCGCGCATGGCCGGCAATCGCGGCAGGCCGTTTTCCATTGCGTGGCGAATGAGCAGAAACACGGAAAGTCCCGCATAGATCGCCACATTGATCGCCCCGAAAATGAAGAAGCCTTCCGCTCCGCTATCGCGTGGCGCCAGCACCATGGCGAGAAGGCTCACCGCCGCCAGCACCATGTAGGGCAAGATCACCCGCAGCGGCAGCGGCGGTTTGGCCTGCGTGCCTTTCGGTGTAATGCGGAAATCGACGAAATCACCACGGATCGTGTCGCGTATCGCCGCCAGAACGCCCATCAGCGACCAGGGCCAGCGCAGGAACAGGAACACCATGCCTTCCCAGCTGAAAAGCTTCGCATCATGCGGGCGGAAAGCGCCTGTTGCCCGCCAGAAGAAGGCAAACACGATCATGATCAGCGAAATGGGCAGGAAATGCCCCAGGAACGCCGGATAGGACGCGTTGACCAGCACATGCCCCCGCATCAGGGCGACAGCGGGAAGCACGAACATCAGCGCCATGAAGCCGGAAAACAGCGGATACCAGAGCTGCGAAAACAGGAACTGGAACTTCAGCCGCAAAGGCAGCTTCGGCACATAATGCCGTGAATATTGCAGCAGGATGGTCATCAGGCTGCGCGACCACTGGAATTCCTGCACGATGAGATCGGCAAAGGTCGACGGCCCGTCGCCATGGGCGATGGCGTTGACGGCATGAACGCCGCGCCAGCCACCGGCATTCATCAGAAGCGTAGTGGAATGGTCCTCGGCAAGCTCGGGTCCGAGACCGCCTACCTCACGCAGCGCCTTGGTGCGCACGGCATAATGCGAGCCGATGCAGAGCGGCGCCCAGCTATTGTTGTAACCGAGCTGCAGCGCGCCGTGCAGGCTTGCCTCCGCATAAAGCCTGCCACGCGCGGCCCAGCTTTCTTCGGCATTGGCATCACAGATGCTCGGGGCGGAGACATATCCAACCGACGGATCGGCAAAGGGACGAATGATCTCGCTCAGATAATCCGCTTCCGGCACGTGATCAGCGTCGAATTGAGCGACGAAATCATAACGGTCATAACCGTAGTGATCGTAGAAATAGGCGAGATTGCCTTCCTTGCAGCGGGTGCGGCGCGGCCATGTCTTGCGGTGATAATCAGCGACACCCTTTCGTGTCGAGACGAAAACGCCATGCGCACCACACCAGGCCAGCGTCTGCGCGTCCGGATCTTCATCCGCGAGCCAGACGTCAAATTCCAGCCCCTTCTGTTCCAGCATGGCCAGCAGCGTCTTGCGCACCACGGCGAAAGGCTCCGATGGGGCCTTGGTGACGACCATCGCCACCCGGCCCCTGGGCAAAGGGGAGCGCCGGTCGACGACCCTGGCGTTCAAAAAAATGAAGATGAAATAGGACGGCAGCAGCGTGATCCACGCCAGCGTCAGCGTAACGACGGTATAATAGGGCCAGTCTATCACCCGGTCACGGTCGAGCCACCACACCCAGAAATAGGCAAGCGTCACCAGCCAGCCACCAATGCCCAGACGATAGGCCATGCGGTTCCAGCCGGTGAAGACCGGGAGCATCCGCAATGCGCCTGCGGCGGTACGTGCCGGTTGAACAGAAGGGGTGGAGCGCACCGTCATGACCGCACCTCCAGTCCGAAACCGGGACCGGCCGTGCGAATGATCGTATCGATATCGGAATGTTTCGGCGCAAAGCCGAGCGTCTGCCTCGCCCTTTCAATATCAGCGAACAGTGCCGGCGGATCGCCTTCGCGCCTTGCGCCGAAATGCACCGGCACTTCCTGCCCCGTGACGCGGTGGATCGCCCGGATGATATCGCCAACCGAGGTGCCGTGACCGGAACCGAGATTGACGCGCAGCGTCTCACCGCCATCGGCCAGATAATTGACGGCGGCCACATGGGCATCGGCGAGATCGCTGACATGAATGTAGTCGCGAATGCAGGTGCCGTCCGTCGTATCGTAATCAGCACCGAAGACATCGAGCCGCGGCAACCGCGCCGCAGCCGCCATCAGCGCCCTGGGGATGAGGTGGGTTTCCGGCTCGTGGCGTTCGCAAAGCTCGCCATCCGGGTCGGCACCGGCCGCGTTGAAATACCGCAGCGCCACGAAACGCAGGCCATAGGCCGCGGCGTAATCATCAAGCGCCATTTCGAAAATCAGCTTGGTGCGCCCATAGGGATTGACCGGCATCTGCGCGGTTTCCTCTCGGATCGGCAATTGCGGCGGTACGCCATAGGTGGCGCAGCTGGAGGAAAACACCAGCCCGCCAATATTCTGATCGAGACAGGCATCCAGCAGCGAAAGGCTACCGCCGACATTGTTACGGTAATATTTGCGCGGATCTTCGACGGATTCGCCGACATAGGCATTGGCGGCGCAATGGATGACGAATTCCGGTGAGAATTCCTTGAGCGTGGCCTTCAGCAGGCCACGATCAAGAATGTCGCCCTCGATGAAGGGCCCCCAGCGAACCGCGTCCGCATGGCCGGTCGAGAGATTGTCGTATGCGATGGGCTTGAAGCCGGATTTTGCCAGCGCCTTGCAGATGTGGCTGCCTATGAATCCGGCCCCGCCCGTGACGAGGATTGCGCGGGCCATCTCATACGGCCTCCGCCACTTTCCTGCCGGACAGCAACGCATCGAAATAGACGATGGTTTTTTCCAGTCCGATTTCGAGCGGAACACGCGGTTGCCATCTCAGTTGCTCGTTGGCCCGCGAAATATCCGGGCGGCGCTGCTGCGGATCGTCGATCGCCGCCGGCAGATGCACGATGCGCGAGCGGGAACCCGTCATCCGAATGACGATATCGGCCAGCTGCCGCACCGGAATTTCGCTCGGATTGCCGAGATTGATCGGTCCCGTGCAATCCTTCGGCTTGGCCGAAAAACGCAGGAAACCATCGATCAGGTCATCAACATAGCAGAAGGAGCGCGTCTGGCTGCCATCGCCATAAATGGTGATGTCGGTTCCCTTCAGCGCCTGGACGATGAAGTTGGAAACCACGCGTCCATCATCGGGTCGCATGCGCGGCCCATAGGTGTTGAAGATTCGCCCCACCTTGATATCGACGCCATAAAATCGGTGATAATCGAAAAACAGCGTTTCGGCGCTTCTTTTTCCCTCATCGTAACAAGCTCGCGGCCCGATTGTATTTACATTGCCAAAATAGCTCTCAGGCTGCGGATTGACGAGCGGATCGCCATAGACTTCCGACGTCGAGGACTGCACTACGGTTGCACCGCATCGGCGCGCGACCTCCAGCACATTGACGGCGCCAAGCACATTGGTGAGCAAAGTGCCGACGGGATCGCGCTGGTAATCCGGCGGCGAGGCCGGCGAAGCGAAGTTGAAGATCAGCGAGACGTCGATGTCATAGGGTTTGCGCACGTCGTGCTCGACCAGCAAAAACCGCTTATTGTCCCGTAAATGCTCCACATTCGCCGTCCGTCCGGTCGAGAGATCGTCGAGACAGACCACTTCGTGGCCGCAGGCCAGCAGACGTTCGCAAAGATGGGAACCAAGGAAACCAGCGCCGCCATTGACGAGAACGCGCTGGCCAGGACGCCATTCCGAGTAGATTGTGACGCCATTATCATGCTCGTTGGGAACGAAATTACGCATTACACACTCCTCCCCATGAGGAATCAGCCCGGCTGATTCACCTTGAACTGGATCAAACTCCCGATTGTGCGGTATCTTGAATATCATCCTCCGGTTTTTATTTCTTCTGGAGGTTTTAATATTTCGATTCGATAGTTTTCAACTTTTATGATAGGCGCGGCGAAAAACAGGTCAACTTCATTTTATCGAAATATTACAATTGATTACCCTGAATTACTAAAAATAGCCCTCGATTTAATACTTTTTAACTACGCCTCCATTATGCCTTTCTTATTGAGCATTAGCGCAAGCTTCGCTCAACCAGTCGGGACTATCCTGGTTTTGTAAGGCTCGGTCCACCGGGACAAAACCGCCCGGCAAGATGCGACAGACAGTCGATTTCAGGGGACATACACGATGAATGAAATGCCTTATTCCAAGAGTGGCAAAGCAGCCAGACGCAATCATTTTGCGCTCGTTGCCGCAGCCCTTGCAGCACTCACTTTCGCGACGGCCTCATGCGCCGTGGTCGAAGACGCTGCTTTCATCAAGACCGCATCAGCGGATGCGACGACAATGAAGACGCGGGTTGCTCCAACCAAGGCCTCCTACGGCTACGACAAGACAGGCAATGCAGCTGTGACGCTTGTTGCCGACGCGTCGTCCGAGACACCTTCGATATCGCGACATTCCTATTCCGGTTCTTCTCCCTATATTTGCTCGCCGAGCGGATTTGGCCAGAAGTCCCGCTGCTTCCTGAGACCATAAGTCTCAGGCAGGAACATCGGTGGAAACTGGCGCCCGGGCGGCCTCGGCCTGCCTGACCCTCAGTTCTTCCAGCCGGAGAAGGTAGCGTCGTCGCCCTTGTTGAAGAAGCGCGACGCCGCCTCCGTTCGGTTGCGCACGTTCATCTTCTTATAGATGTTGCGAACGTGAACCTTCACTGTGTTCTCGGACAGATGCAGCCTGTCAGCGATGATCTTGTTTTGCGTACCCTTGCAAAGCAGGTCGAGGATTTGCACCTCACGCGTCGTCAGCGCCGCCATTTCGCCCCTGTTTACTGCAAGGGCGTCGGCGCGGTTGGCGATCACGGCGTTGTTCTGAACGCTCTTGCCGCTGACGGCCTGGGAATAGGGTGTGAGCTTACCGAGAAGAGCCGCGGGAAAATGTTCTCCGCCCTTCATCAAAAGGTCGACCGCCGCCATGAACACGTCAAGCCGCAGATTGAGCGGCAACACGCCATCGATGACGCGCATTCCCACCAGCTGCTTCAGCGGTTCCTCAAACCTGTCGATGGTTTCGACCACCAGTGCGATCGGCGCATCCGGGTGCTTCTCGCGGATTGCCGCAAGAACATTGTGGAGCCGCTCGCCCGACATGCGATATGGCAGCACCAGCCGGACATTGGCGCCGTAGTCGTCATTGATAGTCGCCGACGAAGTAACGCTCACCACCGCGAATGTGGGGAACTTTTTGCCCAGCGCCTCCACGAGGCACTCGGAAAACAGGTCCGGATCCGCTATGATCAATAAAGTTCCATTTATAGGTGAAACGGCGTTTTTTTGTTTTGCCGCATAATCTGAAGTTCCCATGAACATTGACGCCTCCCTAAAGCGCTTACGCATTACATTCTTTTGGTTGTGCGATATGTCGTTCGTCAGGCTACCCTTGAAAACCCAAGGGACATTTGGACCCTGAAGCCATGTCAACTATCATTAATTACCCGTTAATTAAGGAGGCTAATACGAAAAGCTGTGTAAATAAATGGCCCATACGGGTTATTTTTTACATTAGGCATACAAAATTGATTACGGTGATAAAGAATCATTCACTTTGAAATCGCCCGAGGAACAAAAGCGTTGGAAAAGCGTCCGTTCCGGTTTTGCAATCCGAGAAAATATAACTTTTAGTTGAGATCTCTTTGCATACCTACCTGCCGAACGAGCCTCACGGATGTTCCGTTTCGGGATAAAAGCCCCTTCTCTCCGAAATAAACCATGTTTTTCGAAAAGCCGCTTCCTGTAGCCGAAGCTACTGTTTTTTTACGGCGGCAGAGGTGGAAGCGCGCCTGCATTCGCCCTCTCACATATATATTCGGGGGTAAAGGTGCCGATATGGCTAACCCGAATTGATATCTAGGAAGCGCGATTTTTCTGCGGCACAGTCTGACCGTCGCTGAACGGCGGCTGATTGAAAGACAAGCCCGGCCTTTGACGTGTGTTTGCTAAAGCCGGTTCCTTTTCAAGAAAACATGCAAACGAAAAGACGAAAGCCACCGCGCTCCCCTTTGGAGCGAGGAACGGATTTGTGCGCCTTTTTATCGAGTAGCGCACAAGGGCTGAACGAAAAGAGCCCGGTCACGGGCCGATGCCGAACCGCAGATGAGACGTACCGAGTGCATCTGCAAACATCAATCTTTGTACAACACGGAGCAAGCGCGAAAAAATCCCGTTTGAGATGAGAGGGATTTCGAAAGCTGCTCCGAGCTTTTTCGGAGGAAATCGAAATGGGTTACAATCCACAGCCGGCCGGCGACGACATCACCAAGATCGGCGCGCTTGCCGACGGTTTCGCCAACACCTCGACCAATGACGCCAAGGTGGAAGACAGCAATGTCGGCACCGCAAACGGTGAAAACCGCAACAACGACAACAGCGACAACAGCACCAATGTGGATGTTGACGCCAAGGTCGATGTTTCCGCCAATAACGGCGACAATCGCGACAACGACTATGACTGGAGCTATGACAGCAAGTCCTATAGCGATAACGACACGACCACCAAGACCAGCACCGAAACCAACACCGATATCAAGGTCGATTACGACTGGAGCTACGAAAGCAAGTCGTACAGCGACAATGATACCAATGTGAAGACGATCACGGATACGGACACCAAAACGTCCAACTATTCCGACAACGACACCTCCACCAAGACCACGACGACCTCCGACAGCTTCAACTCCGCGGACAGCTACTACAAGTCGGATGACGACTTCGGTAACATCACCGGCGTCAAGGATGTCGGCAATCTCGGCATCGCCGGCGGGGACCTCACCTTCAACCTGGGTGACGACTTCTCCTTCACGCTCGATGTCGACAACATCCTCAACAGCTCGCTTAACGGCGACGGCAATGACACCGGCTTCAGCATGGTGCAGGCCAACCACCTGGCAGACCAGGATCAGGCCTACGACATCAAGATGCAGAATGGCGGTGCGGAAAACCACCTGAGCGCCAATGCCGGCGACGCCTATGGCGCGGAAGGCATGGACGGCAAGGGATGGGACCTCAAGGCCGGCGACGACGCAGCAGGCACCAGCACTGCGGATGCATCGGCAATCCTTGCAAATTCCGGCTTCCATCTGGAACTGGTGCAGGGCGCCAACATGCTCTCCAATGCCGTTGACGTCACGATCACAGGCGGTAACTCGCATGTGTCTGATGTCGGTGAGGATCACTCCTGATACCCACCTCTTGACGAAAAGAGCTGCACCGGCACCCGCCGGTGCAGTTCGCGGTTGAAGGACCAGTCTGCGCAAACGAAGCGCCGCCTCTGAGACGGGTGCCGTGCGCAGCCTCAGGCTCTGCCGCGATGATCAGGGAGGGACCTCCAATGCATATCGACAAGATTTCCGACATGATCGCGCATTTCATCGGCATGTTCGACACGGTGGTCGAGGAAGCGCGTCTGAGAAGCAACTATAGCGAAGGCCCTGCGCATTCCGATCCTGACCGGTTACCGGAGGATGAGGCAGCAAGGCTGCTCGACAAAAACTACGACGTCCCGCTCGAGGATTACGATCCCGGCGTCAAATATCGCTCCGGCTATTACGATTTCGACTACATGCGACCGCATTTCGCCCGCGCTGTCGAATACGACATGCAGCAGCTTGCAAATGCCATCCCGGTCGATATTTCCGGCGCGCATTTCCGTTTTCCCGGCCGCCTTTCCTTTGATGAGCGCGAACTGGTGGTTCATACCGGTCCCGGCTCGGTAGCCGGCCATCTTACGCAGGTCAATATTCTCCAGGACGATGACTATCTGAACATGACGGACGGCCCGAATGTGGCGCGCGACACGACCTTCGTGACCGCGCGCACCGTCGAGTTTTACAACGAAGCCGCCGTCTTCACGCCCTTTTCCACCTTCCAGCGCACCGACAGCTACGACGCCTTGCAGGCGCTCGCCAAATCCGCGCACGACTATATCGAACACGCCCGCGACAATGACGTTACCTCGCTTGGCACCGGTGCGGACCAGGATTTCGTTCTGGCCGGCAATGATATCAACGGTCTTTATATCAATGGCGCGGTGGCCTACGACAAGCCGACGCTCGATGACTTCATGCCGGACCGCGGCATTGCCAAACCCGCCGAGGCACCGGAAAAAAGCGACGTTTCCCTGCATGAGGATAGCCCGGCCGGCAACAGCCTCGACATCGCAGCAGGCGCCAATGTCGTCGCCAACATCGCCACGCTGGTCAATACCGGCGTCATGACCTCTGTCACCGCCGTCATGGGCGATTATCACCAGATCGACGCCATCACCCAAGCCTATATCTACAGCGACCGGGACGAGATTTCTTCCGTCTTCACGCACTCGGAGGATCAGGCGGCAACGGCCGCTTACAACATCGCCAGCTTTCAGCGCAGTGTCTATCCGGGCGCTGAAAATGCCGCAGCTGACAGCCATGAGAGCGGCGAGCCGCCGATATTCCCCACCGCCTGGCGCGTCAGCGTGCTGGAAGGGGATGTGTCCTTCGTCCACTGGATCGAACAATACCAGTTCATCAGCGACAATGACACGATGACCGTCACCACCTCGGGTGCGAGTGTCAGCCTTTTGACGGGCGGCAATGCCGCGCTCAACATCGCCAATTTCCTCGGCATCGGCATGCAGTATGATCTGATCATCGTCGGCGGCAATGTGCTGGACATGAACCTCATCAGCCAGATTGCCGTGCTTTACGACAATGACTGGGCTCGCGCCAATCCCGATGCGCCTGGTGGCGCCACCATTCAATCCGGCAATAACCTGCTCTGGAACGATGCCAGCATTCACAATGTCGGCAGCAATGACCGTTTCGAGACCATGCCGGACTATATGCACCAGACGGTGAACGCGATCAACGAACGCGATCCCAACATGCCGGATGCGCTCGCCCACGACGCCAACTTCGCCGGCTATCAGGGGCTGAACGTCCTTTACATCACCGGCAACCTTTATGATGTCAGCATCATCAAACAGGTGAGCGTGCTCGGCGATTCCGACGACGTGACCCAGGCCGCCGCCAAAGTCCTCGAAAACAACGACAATGCCACGGTCCATATCGATACCGGCAGCAACGCCGTCGTCAATATCGCACAGATCGTCGATTACGACAGCTTCGGCTCGACCACCTATGTCGCGGGCGGCGTTTATTCCGATGCCATCCTGATACAGGGCGGCATCATCGAAAACGACACGTCGCAGCCGACGCAGCACGGCCAGCTGGCAAACGAGGTCATCGCCTTTCTTCACGACGATCCCGCCACCATCCAGAACGAATCCGACGGCGTCATCAATGGCGGCCACGACCTCTCATGGTCCAATGCCCACCCATCCGACGTCATGCAGACGGTCGTTGCGTAACGTCCGGCGAGCGGGGCGGCAAACACGCACCGCAATAGCCGAACCCGCAAACACCGCAAGATCACCGGGGACCGATATAAAATGGATCATATCTCAAGGAAAACGATTGCCGACGGACGCTCGCTGGACTTGCCGCTGGATCAGGAAGCGGAAGACAGCAAACTGACGGACGCCTGTATTTCAGCCATCAACGAAGCCGTCGAAAATCTGCGCCAATTATCCGGTGCGGAACAGGCGGCAAAAACCATTGCATCCCCCACCCAGCCAACACCCCCGCAAACTCCACCCGAACCGCTTGCGAAAACAGGACATCCCGAACAATTGCGGGACGTTCCCCCGGTGAGACCGGCACCACAGCCGGACCGGCAGCCAGCCCCCCCGGCGCAACCGCAGGCCAAGATTGACAATACAGACCTGCCTTTCGTCAAAACCATCGACAATAATGACGGTCCGATCCGCGAAAACGAACGCCGGCCAGTGACGGGTGGTGGCGGCAAGGAGCCGACGGACAATGGCGGCGGAGGAGGCGGAGGTGGCGGCGGCGGAAGCCAGAGCGGCTTCCACAAGCGCAGCGAGCCGATCAATTTCGCCGCAAGTCTTGCCAAGGGCATCGCTGCCGTTCGCCGCAACATGGTGGTGGTGATGCTGTTCACCATCGCCATCAATATTCTGCTGCTCGCCATCCCGCTTTATCTGTTCCAGATTTCCGACCGGGTGCTGACCAGCCGCTCGATGGATACGCTTGTCATGCTGACGGTGGCCGTGCTTGGCGCGGTTCTGCTGCAGGCTTTCATGGACGCCATCCGTCGCTTTATCCTGATGCGCACCGCTGTCGAGCTTGAGGTGCAGCTTGGCGCGCCGATCCTTTCGGCCGCCGCCCGCGCATCCCTGCATGGCAACGGCAAGGACTACCAGATCCTGCAGGACCTGCAGCAGCTGCGCTCCTTCCTGACGTCGGGAACGCTCATTGCATTTCTCGATGCACCGCTGATGCCGCTCTTCATCGTGGTGGTCTATCTCGTCCATCCGCATCTCGGCATCATCATCATGGTCTGCTGCGCCGTGCTGTTCATCATCGCCTGGCTGAACCAACGTTTCACCGCAAGGCAGTTTTCCGAAGCCTCCGGTTATCTGAGCCGGGCCAATTTCCACCTCGATTCCATGTCGCGTAATTCGCAGATCATCAATGCGCTCGCCATGATACCCGAGGCGGTGAAGATGTGGGGCCGTGAAACGGCCGGATCGCTGAAGTCGCATGTGGCGGCGCAGGATCGCAACATCATGTTCTCCGGCGTCTCCAAGGCCGCCCGCATGATCACCCAGGTGGCGCTTCTGGGCTGGGGTGCGCATCTCTCGCTTTCCGGCGAACTGACCGGCGGCATGGTGATCGCGGCCTCCATCATTTCCGGCCGTGCGTTGGCGCCCATCGAAGGCGCGATTGAAGGGTGGCACCAGTTCAACAAATCCGCGGCCTCCTATGGCCGCATCAAGCAGCTTCTCATCAGCTCTCCGCTGAATTTCCCGCGCCTGCGCCTGCCCAATCCGGAGGGGCGTCTCGATGTGGAGCGTATTCTCTTCGTACCGCCGCCGCAAAAGAAGGTGATTTTGAACGGCATTTCCTTTTCGCTGAAAAAGGGGGAATCGCTCGCCATCATCGGCAATTCCGGCTCCGGTAAGACGACGCTCGGCAAGATGCTGGTCGGCTCCATCCTGCCCACCTCGGGCAATGTGCGCCTCGATCTCATGGACCTGCGCAACTGGGACCAGCGGCAATTCGGTGAAAGCATCGGTTATCTGCCGCAGGACGTGCAGCTTTTCCCCGGTACCATCAAGGCCAATATCTGCCGCATGCGCGACGACATCGACGATCGGCAGATTTACGAGGCGGCGGTGCTCGCCGATGTACATGAGCTGATCGCCGGTTTCCCGCAGGGTTATGAAACCGTGGTCGCCGCCGATGGTGCGCCGCTGTCCGGCGGCCAGAAACAGCGCATCGCGCTTGCCCGCGCATTCTTTGGTGATCCCAAATTCGTGGTGCTGGACGAACCCAACTCCAACCTCGATACACAAGGAGAACAGGCGCTGGCCAAGGCGCTGCTGCACGCCAAGAAACAGGGCATCACCACCGTCACCATCACCCAGCGCCCCGCACTTTTGCAATGTGTCGACAAGATCATGGTGCTGAAGGACGGATCGCTCGCCATGTTCGGTGAAAGGATCGAGGTGCTGAAAGCGCTTTCCGGCAATGGCCGTCCGGCCAACCAGTCCCCGCAGATCGAGGGTTGAGGATCGTCATGTTCAAGAAGAAAAACGCCATTGCCGAAATCAAACCACAGGGCCAGCTGGAATGGTACAGCGAGGTGCCGCGCTCCATTCGCCTGCATAGTTCCATCGGCCTTGCCGTGCTGCTCGCCTCCTTCGGCGGCTTCGGATATTGGGCCGGCACCGCACCGCTCTCCTCCGCCATCATCGCCCAGGGCAGCTTTGTCGCCACCGGCAACAACAAGATCGTCCAGCATCTGGAAGGCGGTATCATCAAGGAAATGATGGTCAGCGAGGGCGATACGGTCAAGGAAGGCGACGTACTGCTGACGCTCGACAAGACGACGGCGCTTGCCAATGAGCGCATGTTGCAGCTGCGGCGTCTTCGCCTTGAAACCATCGTGACGCGCCTGCGCGCCGAAGCGCAGGGCGAAAAGAGCTTCAAGGTGCCGGAAATCGTCATGAAGGAAGCCGGCGATCCTGACATCAACTCCATCATCCAGAGCCAGAACATCGTGTTCCACAGCAAGATCGTCAAGCTCGACGAGCAGTTGAACCTGATCGAAAAGAACATCCGCTCTCTGGAATTCCGCTATACGGGTTATAACGGGCAAAAACAGTCCTTCGACCGGCAACTCGCCCTTCTGACGCAGGAACGCGATTCCAAGGAACGGCTCGCCAAGGACGGCGTCATCCGCAAGACCGATATGCTGGCACTGGAACGCGCGATTGCCGACGCCATGGGCGATATCGCCCGTCTGACCGGCGAAATGAACCAGAGTGAGGCGGAAATCGCCAAGTTCAAGCAGGAAGCGGTCATCGCCGTCAACGCCAACAAGCAGGCAGCGCTCGACGCGCTGGAAACAGCGGAATCTGATCTCGACAGTGTCCGGGAACAGGTGCGCGGCGCCGCCGAAGTGCTGGAACGCACCGTCATCCGCTCCCCCGTCAACGGTACCGTGGTGCGGGCCTATTATCACACCCCTGGCGGCGTCATCACCACAGGCAAGCCGATCATGGAAATCCTGCCCGCCCATGTTCCCCTGATCCTAGAAGCACAGGTGCTCAGAACTTCGATCGACCAGCTGCATGAGGGCCAGACCGCCGCGATCCGCCTGTCGGCGCTCAACCGCCGCACCACGCCGGTCCTGAACGGCAAGGTCTTTTACGTTTCGGCCGACAGCATCGAGGAAAATGCCGGCCTTCAGGTCAAGGACGTCTATATCGTGCGCGTGCAGGTTTCCGACGACGAGATCGCCAAGGTCCATAATTTCCACCCCGTGCCCGGCATGCCGGCCGACGTTCTGATCCAGACCTCGGAGCGCACGTTCTTCGAATATCTGACCAAGCCGATCTCCGACAGCATGTCTCGCGCCTTCAAGGAAAGATGAAGAAATATCAGTAACCTATACTGTCTTTTCCGCAGCGCTCAGCATATAATATCCGAATATATTTCGCCGGGGCGGGAGAAGCAGCATGGCGGTGATGTCGGATGTGTTGCTGCTGGTCGGCAGGCTGAATTATGTATGGACCAACACCGAAAGCCTGATGATCTATCTGATCGTCCATCTCCTGAAAGTGGAGAAGGAAGCGGCGATCGTCGTGTTTCTGACGCTCAATACCACACGGGCGCGCATGGACCTCATCGAGCGTCTGGCGAAACTCCCCTCAACGCCGACGCAGGACCGCAAGACCATTCTCTCCATCATGGCGCGGCTGAAGAAAGAAGCGCGGACGCGCAACAAATACAATCATTGCATCTATTCCTTCGACGAAAAGGGCGAAATCGCCAGCACCCAGCTGATGCGGCTGGTGGAGGACGACAGCAAGGTTCGTTACGGCAAGGTTGAACGCATGGACGAGAAGGAAATCGAGCATCTGGAAAAGTCGATTGCCGATATCGTCGATGTCAGCAAGGACATGTGGAAATTCATCCACGCCAGCCCGCATGTCTCGGCGGATTACCTCTAGGCTCTCGTCTGCAACCGCATACCGATCGCCGGGTGAGTTTCACCATTCTGCGCCGCTTTCACTGGCAGGCACAGTTTGCCCGCAGCGAAATAAAGCAGGAACGAGCCGATCTGGTAGGGGAAGATGATATCGATCTCCACGAAGGAGCGCACCACGAACAGCGCGCAGATCGCAAAAAGAATAACGCCCTGCGGATCGCTCTTGCGCATCAGCACCGAGCGCAGATGTCCGAGCAGCGTGCCGTAAAGCACCATGCCGAGCAGCACCATTCCGACGATGCCGTTCTCTACCACCGTCTCGATATAGGTATTATGGAAATGGAAGCCTGTGCGGCCGGTAATGAAGAAGTCGTTCCAAAGCCGTTCGGCATCGGCAAAACCCGCCACCCAGAACCCCTGATAACCGACACCGAGGATCGGCGTCTGTTTAGCCGCCTCTATGCCCTGCTGCCAGAGATAGGTGCGGCCGGTAAGCGTCGAATCCTTGCCGAAAACCCCGAGAATGGCATCGAGCAGGCCGAATTGCAGGGAGGCGACCACAAGCAGCGCACCAAGGCCGCCAAGCACGAAAAATGTCATCTTGCGATTGGCGGGAGACAGCATGCCGATCGGGATGAAGCCGATGATGAGCGCAACCACAGCCGCCGTGGTGATGGTGGATGTGGCCGATTGCGATGCGATGAGGCTATAGGCCGATAAGAGCCCGGTAACACCGGCAATCGGCAGCCAGATGCCCCTCTGTTTCAGGACCAGCACGGAGCCGGCGGCAAAAATGACGCCGAGCGAGGCATAAAAACCGAGCTGGTTCTTCGATGAGAAGGCGCCGACGAAACTATAGGTGCCGTCCAGCGCATCGAAGAGATAGATGCCGAACAGCAGCGAATAGAGCAGAACCACGGCGATGCCGATCAGCGCGCCGCGCGTCAGCGTGCGGATCGAGATGACGCGCATGGCGATCAGGGCGCAGACAATATGCGTCATATATTGGATGGAGGCGCGCATGGTTACCGACGCGGCCTCCGACCAGAAGCTGGACAGCACAGTCAGGATGCCGAAGGCGAAGATCCACAGATAACGCGGATAATTGCCGAGCACCTGCCGGTAATTGACCACCACCAGCGGCAGCCACATGCCATAATAGGCCAGAACCGAGATTTGCCCGAAACGCGACGAATAGGCGAACACGAAGAATGACAGCGCAATAGCCGCCATTCCGAAGATTTCATTGCGTTCGGGATCGATCAGCGCCGATTTGGCAATCCGCATGCAAACCTCACTGCATCAGGATTTCGGACGAAACCTTGATGACGTCGCCGGGCTGAAGCAGGGTGTTTTCTTCCACCTTCACTTCCTTCGGCTTGCCATTTTCCTCACGCACCACGAGATAGGTGATGGTCGCGGATTTGCCCGACGGATCGAAGCGGATCGCTTCGGCCGATTGCGCCAGCGCCTCCGACATCAATTCACGGCTGGTGGTCAGCTGCAGATTGAGCTTGTCGAGTTCCGCTTCGGTGTCCTGCAATTCCTTGGAACGCTGCGCCACCCAGTCGTTGCGCAGGTTGATCTCGTCCTGGGTCGCCTTGTTGATGTCCTGCTTGGCGCGCAGAGACTGCGTATCGATATCAAGAAGGGTGGATTCCACCTCCGCCGCGCGCTCTTCCGCCGAGATACGCCGCTGCGATAACGCAAGCCCCTGTTCATTCAGCCGGTTGACGCGGTCGCGGTCTTCGTTGGCGAGCTGGAGCTGGCGGTTCTGTGTTTCTGATTTTTTATTCAGCGATTCGACTTCGCTCTGCAAAAGGGCATGCAGATCCGTCAACGCCTTCAGCTGAAGCGTATAACGCTCGGTGCGGGATTTCATCAGCGCGCTTTCGCTGGCGAGAAGCGTATCGATCTCGCTGATCTTTTCCATTTCAGGCGTCTTGGCGATGGCCTGATCGCCCTTGACCTCGGCAATCAACCGCGCCTGGCGCGCCAGCAGCCTTGCCCGCTGATTGTCGTAGACGGCGGCATCGCCGCGCGCATTGATGAAGTCGCGGGCAAAACGCTGGCCGGCGTCGGAGCGACGCAGGCCGCCGGCAAGGCTGACAGCCTTCAGCACCGTGAGATTGGCGGCATAGGGATATTCGCCCGGCGTCTGCACGTCGCCGCTGAGAAAGATCGGCCGGAACTGGGCGATTTCGACGGAAGCCGAGGGCAGGTTGCGAAGCGCGAATTTGCTCTGAAGCTGAGCGCCGATCGCCTCACCGACTTCCGAAGGCGTTTTCCCCGAAACATCCAGCTGGCCGATAAATGGCAAGGACAGCGCGCCGGATGGGCCGACGGAATAATCGCCATTGATGACGTCCCAGTTGCGGATGCTGCCATCGGCCGGCTGCCATTCGGCAACACGGATGCGCAGCTTGTCGGCGGTGCCGAGCTTATATTGCCCACCCTCTGCCGCCATTGCGGAGAGCGGTGCGGCCAGGGCGACGGAAGCGGCAAGCACGAGGGCGGCAAGCGGACGGCGGGGGGTGGCAAAAAGGCCGTTCATCGGGAGACTCCCTGTTTGCTGATCGCCATGCAGGCGATCAGACGATAGGCAACCGGGCAAGCCCGGCTGCGCAGCGCCGCAGAAGCGGCCGCTATTGTTAGCACCAATGACGCACCCGAAGACCGGACTTGGGATCCCGGTCGGGTGCGTGTCGAAACGAAAATCGATAAAGCCGAACTCAATATTGATTTCAGTAGCTGCCGCGCGACAGGCACACGGCGGGAATGGTCTTGACGATGATGAAGACATCCTGCCGCATCGACCAGTTCTGCACATATTGCGTGTCGAAAGCCACGCGGGTCTTGTAGGATACGTCGTTACGGCCGCTGATCTGCCACAGGCCGGTCAGGCCCGGACGGGTGCTGAGATAATAAGCGGCAGCGCTTTCATAATAGCTCAACTCCTCGTCAACGACGGGGCGCGGGCCAACCACGCTCATTTCACCACGTATGATGTTGAGGAGCTGCGGCAGTTCATCAAGGCTAAGCTTGCGTAGCACGGCGCCGACCGCGGTGACACGCGGATCGTTCTTGAGCTTGCGGGTCGCGCGCCATTCCTCGGCGGCTTCCGGGTTGGCGGCAAGATATTGCCGCAACATCTCGTCACCGTTCATCGCCATCGTCCTGAATTTCAGGCAATGGAAATAGCGGCCATTATGTCCCACACGCCGGTGACCATAAAAGATCGGACCGGGATCGGAAAATTTCACCAGAGCGGCGATCAGCAGGAAAATCGGGCTGAAGATGAGCAGCGCAAGTGCAGCCGATGCCATATCGAAGCTGCGTTTTGCGATGCCCCCGATAGGGAAACTGACATCGAAATCTTCGGAACTGAGTGTCTGTTCAGCCGATTGGGTCGCGGACTTCATAGAGAGAACTCCATTTATGTTTTGCGATTGGTCGGTGCCCGAAGGCGCGTCTTTCCGTCTAAAGGAGATAACAAGTCTGTGTTCGGAATTTGATGCTAATGGATTTTTTGTAAGGCACATTGCCCATGACCGTCTATGCGATTTCTTGCGGCGGCGGTCGATCAACCTCCGGGCAATATTAAGCGTTGCATAAAAAAGAAACAAATGCGCTTAGGGCCATGTGCGTAGAGCATGGGTGGCCTCCTGGCATGTATTGTATTTTCGACCGCCTACAGTCTTTTCTTATATGTTTCTTATGGCTTAATCGGATGACACAGGAACGCCAAGAACAGCCATGCGTGTAACAGACTATTAATTTTTTTTGCGCCGCAGCAAGATTGCGGCAATGCATATAAAATTTGACATATTAGGCGGGATTTTTTTACCCGACACTCGGCCTTCGCCAAGAAAAAGCGATGGAAAAATTGCAAGAGCGGCGCAAAAGCGGCAAAATAATGGCAAAAAACTGCGCTGGAGCCGCAGAATATCTTCAAAATATTCGAGCCCCGACCGGGATTCGGCTCCGCTTGCGATAACCAGAGTGCTCTGCAACCCTCACATCAAGCAGAACGCTGTGGAATCAGAAGGTGGGCGGCGTACAGGCGCTGATGACTTCACAGGGCACGGGACCGACGCAGCGGAAGCGATGCGGCCTGCGGCTCTCGAAATAATAGGCATCGCCCGGCCCCAGCACCCGCCGCTCCTCATCAACCGTCACTTCCAGACGCCCGGAGAGGATGATGCCCCCCTCCTCGCCATCATGCACCAACGGCACCTTGCCGGTATCGGCACCCGGCTGGTAACATTCCTTCAGGATTTGCAGGCTGCGGCCGAAGACGTTGTCGCCCACCTGCCGGAAGGAGATCGGCCCCTTGCCGATTTCGACCAACTCATCCGCCCGATAGAAGGCCTTGCGGTTTGTCTCCGGCTCGAAGGCGAAAAATTCGGCGAGGCCGATCGGTATACCGTCCAGAATACGCTTCAGCGCTCCGACGGACGGGTTGGAGGTATTGCTCTCGATCAGCGAAATCGTTGAATTGGTCACACCGGCGCGCTTTGCCAGTTCACGCTGGGAAATGTTGTGACGCAGCCGTAAATGGCGCAAACGCCCGCCTATATCCACCGACATGCTGCCGCCCCCGTTACCGTTGTTCGAAATATCGAAAACACTGCATTTCGCCTACAGCATTTTCAATGACTTGGCCACAGAGAGAAAAGGGCTTGTTCACTCTGAAAAATAGCTTTCAATCATCGGCAACGAACAGGAGAACCATGATGGACAACCCCAGCCGATCCAATTCCACCTCACTCGACAGCTACTGGATGCCATTTACCGCCAACCGGCAGTTCAAGGCCAATCCCCGCCTGCTGACGAGCGCCGAGGGCATGTATTACACCAGCAATGACGGCCGCCAGGTTCTCGATGGCACGGCTGGCCTGTGGTGCGTCAATCTCGGCCACGGCCGCCAGCAGATCGCCTCCGCCGTCAAGCACCAGCTTTCGACCATGGATTACGCGCCCTCCTTTCAGATGGGCCATCCCGTCGCCTTCGAATTCGCCGAGCGGCTGGCGGAAATCGCCCCCGGCCCTGAAGGTGCAAAGCTTGATCGCGTTTTTTACACCGGCTCAGGCTCGGAATCGGTCGATACGGCCCTTAAGATCGCCATCGCCTATCAGCGCGCCATCGGCCAGGGCACCCGCAGCCGCCTGATCGGCCGTGAGCGCGGTTATCACGGCGTCGGTTTTGGCGGCATCTCCGTCGGCGGCCTCGTCAACAACCGCCGGGTTTTCCCGCAGATACCCGCCGACCATCTGCGTCATACCCATGATCCTGCAAGGAACAGCTTCGTGAAGGGCCAGCCCGAGCACGGCGCAGAACTTGCCGACGATCTGGAGCGGCTGGTCGCCCTGCATGGCGCGGAAACCATCGCTGCCTGCATCGTCGAGCCAGTGGCCGGCTCCACCGGCGTGCTGGTGCCGCCAAAGGGTTACCTGGAGCGCCTGCGTGCCATCTGCGACAAGCACGGCATTCTGCTGATCTTTGATGAAGTCATCACCGGTTTCGGTCGCATGGGCTCATCCTTCGCCAGCAACTATTTCGGTGTTACGCCTGATATCGTCACCACCGCCAAGGGGCTGACCAATGGCGCGATCCCCATGGGCGCGGTCTTCACCAGCCGCAAGGTGCATGATGCGCTGATGCATGGCCCGGAAAGCCAGATCGAGCTGTTCCACGGCTATACCTATTCCGGCCATCCCGTCGCCTGCGCCGCCGGCATTGCCGCGCTCGATATCTATCGCGATGAAGACCTTTTCACCCGCGCATCCGAATTGCAGGATGTCTGGCACGACGCCATCCATTCGCTGAAGGGCCTGCCGAACGTTATCGACATCCGCACTATCGGCCTCATCGCCGGCATCGAGCTGCAATCGCGCGACGGCGCCATCGGCGCGCGCGCCTATGATATCTTTGTGGATTGCTTCGAGCGCGGCCTGCTTGTCCGCGTCACCGGCGACATCATCGCCCTCTCGCCGCCGCTGATTGCCGAAAAACCCCATTTCGACGACATCGTCTCGATCCTCGGTGACGCGCTGAAACGCGCAAATTAAAAGTATAAATTTCTAATATAGGAAAGGCTGCAATACAAATTGCAGCCTTTTTTCGCTTTTATCAAAATCATCCCGCACATAGATCATTTATTAAGCATGTTCTATTATTTTTCTGCAGTATAACCAACAGCGCGGGAACGTCTCCATGGCGTCGATTCAGAAAAAGATAATATTGGCAAGCATTGCGATCTTTTCCATCACCGGCGCCGCCACGGGCGTTGGCATGTGGGCAACGGAAACGCTAAACCGTAACAGTGAATATGTCGCACTTTCGGCCGAAGTGCTGCGCAACCACATGCAAGCGGACATGATGCATGATGCATTGCGCTCCGACGTACTTGCCGCCATTCTTTCCACCAATGCCAGCATGGGCCTCGACCTTAAGGCGGTTGAGGCTGACCTTGGCGAACATGAAGCCAGCTTCCGCGAAATGATCGAGGCCAACAGGTCCCTGTCAGCAGGCACAAACGTCAAGGCCGTGATTGATGGCGTCGAAAAACCACTGCTCGCTTATATGGAAGCGGCCAATGCGGTTGTCGGCCTTGCGGGTTCCCGCCCGGAAGAGGCGATCAAGCTGATGCCCGAGTTCATGCGGCAATTCTCGGCGCTGGAAAAAGCGATGGAAGTGGCCGGCGACCAGATCGAGGCCCTGTCCGATGCCGCCTCGGCCGAAAGCGAAAAGACCAAGGCGACCATCAACCTTGCCTTGAAGGTCCTGCTGGTTCTGGCGGCAATCTTCTCCGTCGGGCTTTTCCTTCTCACCCGCAGATCGGTTATCCAACCCATCCTGCAATTGTCAAAGAACATGGAAACATTGGCGGGCGGCGATACGTCTCAGCCACCCTCCGGCATCGATCGCAAGGACGAGATCGGCTCCATGTCCGGCGCGGTCGAAATATTCCGACAGGCGGCAATCGCCAATCAAGTGCTTGAAGAACAGGCGGCGGCAGCCCGCCGGCAGGCGCAAGCCGATCAGGAAGCAGCACGCCAGCAGGCCGAGGAGGACGCTTCCGAACGGCTGCGCATTGCCACATCCGGCCTCGCTAGCGGTCTGAAGCGGCTGGCTTCGGGTGATCTGGCGTTCCAGCTCGATCAGGCCTTCGCCCCGCAATTTGAAGCCCTGCGGCATGATTTCAACAGTTCTGTCCGGCAGCTGGCCGAAACATTGTTTGCGATTTCCGATGGCATCGGCACGATAGACGGCAGCAGCCGCGAGATTGCCGCCGGCGCCTCTGACCTTTCCCGCCGCACGGAAAATCAGGCAGCCTCCCTCGAACAGACCGCCGCAGCGCTGGAGGAAATCACGGCCAATGTTTCAAACGCCAACAAACGCACGTCTGAGGCGCGGCTTGCCGCCACCGACGCCAACCATAGCGCCCTGAAATCGGTCGAGGTGGTCAGCCACGCCGAAGAGGCGATGCGCCGCATCGAGACATCATCGCGACAGATTACCGGCATCATCGGCGTCATCGACGAAATCGCCTTCCAGACCAATCTTCTGGCGCTGAATGCCGGGGTGGAGGCCGCCCGCGCCGGTGAGGCTGGTAAAGGTTTTGCCGTGGTGGCGCAGGAAGTGCGTGATCTTGCCCAGCGTTCCGCAAAGGCCGCAAGCGAAATCCGTGACCATATCCGCCAATCATCGGCAGAAGTGGAAAGCGGCGTGAAGCTGGTTCTCGATACCGGTACGGCGCTGAAGGATATCGGCGAACGCATCGCCGGCATCGACCAGCACATGACGGCGATTGCGACATCAGCCGCCGAACAGTCGACGGGACTCGCCGAAATCAACGCGGCCGTGAACTCCATGGATCACGCCACCCAGCAGAATGCGGCCATGGTGGAGCAATCCACCGCAGCTTCGGCTACGCTTGCCGCGGAAACGGCAAAGCTGCGCGCGCTGGTTTCACGTTTCCGTCTGGATATGGAAGATGTTGGTGGCCAAGACATTATCCGTCACGTGGCCTGAGACGGAAGCATTGCGTTGCCATCCGTCCATCGTTTCCAGCCGCTGATTTCAGCGGCTGGAAATTCTTGTCTATCAGTAAGTCTGAACCGGCTGCGACAGGCCGTCGCCGACAACGCCATTGCCATATTGGGCAACGGGCACGCCTTCCTGGCCGATCGGCACGCCCTGCTGCACCGGGCCGAGCGCCGTCACCACGATCGGCGTGCCATCCGGCACGCGATTATAGAGATCGACGATATCCTGGTTGATGAGGCGCACGCAGCCTGACGATACCGACTTGCCGATGGTCCACCATTCGGGCGAACCGTGCAGGCGGTAGATCGTGTCCTTGCCGTCCTTGAAGATATAAAGCGCACGCGCGCCGAGCGGGTTCTTGAGGCCCGGCTCCATGCCGCCATTGCGGCTGCTATAGGGCTCCAGCTCCGGCTGACGGGCGATCATTTCATCGGGCGGTGTCCAGCGCGGCCATTGGCGCTTGTACTGGATGACGCCGCGACCGGCCCATTCGAAACCGGCGCGGCCGAGGCCGACGCCATAACGCATGGCCTGACCGTTCTCATAGGTGAGGTAAAGGAAATGGTTGGCCGTATCGACGACGATGACGCCGGGACGCTCGCCCGTGGGATTGGCCACCATCTGCCGCAGGAACTGGCGCGGAATCCGCTTATAGGGAATTTCCGGCAGCGGAAACTGTTCGTCCGGCTTGGGGCCGTACATCAGCGCATACATCGGATCTTCTGCGGGGGCGGCCGGCCGTGCGGCTTCACGCGCCGTGGTGTTGCAGCCGGCAAGGCCGGCAAGCGCCAATCCACCTGCTCCAAGCAGGAAACCCCGCCGGGTCGTTGTCGTCTCGTTCAATTGAAAAACCTCATTTACGTCATCTCACACTGGCAAAGGGGTCTGCCAGCGCCGCATCGGGGCGGCTGATAGGGTACTTCGTGCCGGAAACCTGCGATGCCATGGACTTGGCGCCGCTGGACTTCAGAATGGCACGGAAGCTCGGATGCATGCCGCCGTCTACATACGCGCTGAGAGGTACGGAAGTTCCCTCGTTCATCGCGGCGGCAATTTTTTGTTGTTCCTCGGCCAGTTTCGACGCCACCGCCGGGTCCGGCTGATTGGTGGCTGGCGGGCAGGCCGCCAGAGGATCAGCAGGCTCGCCTTCGGCGAATTCGCTGTTGAAGACATATCGCCGGCCGCAAACGGAGACCTTGGGCTGGCGGCGCGTCACCTCGAAATAGTCGTAGCCTTCCTTGAGCGTACGCCAGAAGGGCATGTTGGGATCGTCGCGATGCGCCACCATGTTTCGTGCGCTCATGCGGAAGGGATAGGCCTGTACCTGAAAACGATCCTGCCCGCCCTGCAGCGCACGCGCCACGACGGCGTAAATCTCGCCCACCTGTTGGTCGGTCATGGCGTAACAGCCGGACGACGAACAGGCGCCATGCACCATCAGCGCTTCGCCGGTGTAACCGAGCGCCGATTCCAGCCGGTTGGGATAACCGAGATTGAAGGAGACGTAATATTGCGAATTCGGATTCAGCATGCCGGCCGAGACGTGATAAAAACCTTCCGGCGCCTGCCGGTCACCGGTCTTCATCTTCGGCCCGAGCTTTCCGGACCAGCGGCACATGGGATAGGTTTTCAGCAGCGCATAGCTTCCGGTCTTGTCGACCTTCCAGACCTCAAGCTCGCTTTCCTGCTTGAAAATACGAACGAGGACCGGGCTTTCCGGCCGCATGCTCTTGGCAGACATCTGCGCCATCATCTTGGACGACAGCTTCGGCGGGTCCTTCTTGACGCTGTCGAGACCCATGGAGGTGCACGCAGCAAGACCGCCGCCGATCGCGACGACCGCAGCTACTCTTACCCCCGCCATCACCTTCAGCCGTAACCCCGCAACCGCGAAATCCAGCAATGCCTTCATGTCCATGGATCGTTCTGCTCGCCTGATTTGCCCGCCTTTCCGGCAGACGCTTAACTAGCGAAGGTGGCCATAACGCGGCAACCTCGCACATGGACAAAGTCTCGTGAACAGACGTTACCCTTTCGTTAATCATAAGGACACAAGCCCGTGAGGAGCGGGGCAGACGGACACACTTATCGAAGCAGCCCCTGCCCGCCATCGATCCATACCGGTGTGCCGGTAATGTGGCGCGACGCGTCCGATGCCAGAAAACCGATCAGCGCGGCGACATCGTCGCTCGACCCCGCCACGCCGCCGGTCACGGGAATATCGCCAGCTGGAAAACGAACCGGCACCTCGGTCTTTTCGCGTCCGCGTATATCGGTGTTTTCGTCAATTGCCGTTTCAATCTCGCCCGGACACACGGCATTCACGCGGATGCGGTGACGCCCAAGCTCCAGCGCCAGTTGCTGGGCCATGGCAAGCTGCCCCGCCTTGGTCACGGAGTAGGCGGTAGCGCCGGGGGAGGTAAAGGTGCGGGTGCCGTTGATCGAGGAGACGATCACGATGGAGCCGCCACCGGCCGCCTTCAGATGCGGTACGCTGGCATGCACGGTGAGATAGGTGCCGCGCAGGTTGATGCGGATCGTATCGTCCCACTCGGAAGGCTTCAACTCATCGATGGGCGCCCAGACACCGTTGACGCCAGCGTTCGCCACCACGACATCGAGGCGACCGAAATCCTCCACGAGCGCTGCGACCGCGTGTCGCATGGCCGCCTCGTCCGAAACATCGGCGAGAAGAACTTTGGAAGAGCCGGATGCGGTCTTTATCTCCTCGGCCACGGCCTGCAATTCGGATTCGGTGCGGCCGAGCAAGCCAACCGAAAAACCTGCCGCAGCCAGATGAAGGGCGGCGGCACGTCCGATGCCGGAACCTGCGCCGGTGACGAGAGCAACTTTGCGATGAGCCAATGTCACACCCCGCCTTTTCTCGAGGCTATCGAGGTGACGGTGGCCGAAACCGGATCACTGGCTGGAAAGCTGTCTTCCAGTCCCTCGTCCAATTCCTCTTCCAGAATATCGCGATCCTTCGCGGTGCGGGCGCTTGCCTGACCATGCGGACCATCACCCTGCGCCGTTCCAAGCGCGGAAAACTGCGACGACGCATCAGCGCCGTGGCGGGTGCCGAAAGCCGTCAGCTGAACCATCACCGCACTGGCGCGCTTGATGGCCTCTGCATCATCGATCCCTTCCAGTCCATCGGCGAGACGGACGGAGACCTGGTCGCCGTCGCTGCCGACGAACTCGACGGATATGACGCCGTTATTGCGTTTTACATAGGTCGTGGAAAGTTGCATGACATGCCCTCCGATTTGAAAAGTATCGGCTTATCCAGCCGATGCGGTAACACTGAAACCTGAATTCACAACGATGGCAGAGCGGAAGGGGTTCCAGATGAATCAGGCCTTTAGCCCGGAAATGCAGGCGAATTTCTTCAAGCGTGACGCGCTGGATGTGGCCCGTGCGCTCATCGGTGCGGAATTTCGCGTCGGCAATGCCGGCGGCATCATCGTGGAAACCGAAGCCTATCATCCGGACGACCCGGCATCCCACGCCTTCAACGGGCAGACCCCACGCAACAGGGCAATGTTCGGCCCGGCTGGCCATCTTTATGTCTACCGGTCCTATGGTATTCACTGGTGCGCAAATTTCGTCTGTGCGCCCGGCTCTGCCGTGCTTCTGCGGGCGATCGAACCGCTGACCGGCCTGGACATGATGAAACTGCGGCGGAGAACCGATAAGCCAAAACTTCTGTGTTCCGGCCCCGGCAGGCTTTGTCAGGCCATGGCGATTACCGGCGACATGGACGGCATGCCGCTCGACGCCCCTCCGTTTTTTCTGCGGTTGCCGAAGGAAGCCGCAGCGGTTACCAGCGGCAGGCGCATCGGCATCAGCCGCGCTGTGGATTATCCATGGCGCTTCGGGCTTGCAGGCTCGGTGTTCATCAGCAAGAAGTTCGAAAACTCCGAGAATAAAGCCATCTAGAGGACTTTTGGCGGCTGATCGTTTTCGTCGGGATTGGGGGTCGGAATTTCATCCGGCAGCCTGTCGGGTTCCGGCTCTTCCATCGGCGGAATATCCGGCTGCGGCGGCACCGGCATTGGTGGTTCGGGATAGGGTTCGACGGGAACGGTCGACATCGCGGCCTCCTGATATAAATGCGCGATCCGAAACAGATTGCGCTTTCATCTATCGGGACAACGCGCGTGCGCCGTCGCCATTCAGGCGGCGCAACGCACAAATTCGCCCATCGGTCATATGCCGATCAGGTCCCTCCGGTCCGGTTGCGCCGCCCCGTGGTTGTACAGGGAAAACGCCGGGACCGGCCGTCCGTTCCGTTTTTTGAAGAAGCTTTTTTGACGGCTCAGGCAAAACCGAGCGCGCTACGGGAAATATCGCGGTTTTCGCAATAATCGCGGGAATGGGCCTCATGGCCATGCTCACGGGCTGTCGAACGGGTCAGTTCCGGGCTTGGAACATTGAGCAGCGCGTCGGCGTAGGTGCCGGTCGCTTCCACATCATCAATCACAGGCTGCTGTTGCGGTTTTAAAAATTCAAACATCCGTCGTCCTCCTTCGACACGTCCCCTCAACGCGCCGGCCCAAGTCCTGTTCCATAACGAACACGACTGCTTCGATTATACATGAGATGTCGCCGCCGTATAGATGACGAAAGGCGAACGTTATCAACTGACGTTCACAAAATGGAGTGGAATCAGTGAGCTATGCCGACAAGCTCAGGCAGGCCCAACCGACTCCCGCAGGATCAGTTCCACCGGCCACAATTCCTGCACTTCGCGCACCGCCCTGCCGCCGATGATCTGCAAAAGCAGGTCCGTCACCCGCATGCCGGCCATGCGCATGGGGGAGCGGGTGGTGGAAAGCGGCGGCATCATGCTTCCCGGGGTGAGATAGGGAAACACGTCATCATGGGCGATGACGGAGACGTCCTTGCCGATCGTCAGACCCAACTGGGTCGCCGCGCGATACACACCTTGCGCCGTCATCATCGCACCCGCAACGAAGGCCGTCGGACGCGGTGTCTGCTCCAGAAGCGAGCGGGCGAAGCGAAAAGCCGTCTCCTCGCTGAAATGCTCGCTGATCATGAAACGCGGATCCGGCGTGATGCCGTGGGTCGCCAGCGCATCGCGAAAACCCTGTTCCCGATCCTGCACGAAGGTACGGCCGACCGGACCGTTGATGAGAGCAATCCGCCTGTGTCCACGCTCCAGAAAATGGATCGTCGGACGATAGGTCACGTCATGATTGTCGATATCGAGCCAGGCGTGTTCGAAGGGCGTCTTCGAGCGGCCATGCACGATGAACGGCACACCCAGACGGTTGAGCAGCGCAACGCGCTCATCCTCCGGGCGCGGTGAATGCACGATGATGCCATCCACCCGTCCGCTCGACGCAAGCCGGCTGAAAATCGCCAGTTCCTCGTCAAGGTCATTGTCGACAGTCACGCTGACGAGGATGTCGGTCTCTTCCCCTTCCAGCCGGGTCGCCATTCCACCCATGAATTCCGAGAAGAAATGCCCGCCGCCTGAACGACCCATGACGACACCGATGGCACCCGCCCTGCCAGTTGCCAGCCGCACCGCGTTGGCATTGGGCCGGTAGCCGTATTTCAGCGCAGCCTCCATCACCCGCTGCCGAGTTTCCTCGCGCACCTCGGGATAGCCGCCAAGCGCCCGGCTGACGGTGGTGGGCGACAGCCCGACCTTCTCTGCGAATTCCTTGAGCTTCATATTTTTTGCCAATTTGCCCCTGCATGCGTTGCCGCTGCGGATTTTTCAAGCCGACAAAAATTGAAAACGATTTCAATTTTCTTTCAACTGAAACCTTACAGTTGGATTTCCTGAAAGGCAAAGCCGAAAAATTCCAGACGAAAACCCCCAATTTTCGCTCAATTAGAAAGAGTATTGACAGATTGTCTAGCTTTTGCGAGCTTTCCGTCAGTCAAAAGCGCTTTCAATTTTGAGGATAGTCGGGAGCGTCAACGGAGGAGTTTGACAATGAATATTTCCATGAAGACTTTGTTCCTGTGTGGAGTGGTGTTTTCTGCAGCTGTTTCCGCGCAGGCAGCTGAACTTTCGATCGCCGCCAATTCGACCGGCAAGAACGTCGCGTTCTTCCGCGAACGCATCGCCGCCTTCGAGAAAGAAACCGGCCACAAGGTCAATCTCGTCACCATGCCGTCATCATCAAGCGAGCAGTTCAGCCAGTACCGGCTTTGGCTTGCCGCCGGCAACAAGGATGTCGACGTCTACCAGACCGACGTGATCTGGGCGCCGCAGCTGGCCGAGCAATTCGTGGATCTGACCGCAGCGACCAAGGATGTCATCGGCGATCATTTCCCCTCCATCGTCGCCTCGCAGACGGTTGACGGCAAGCTCGTCGCCATGCCGATGTTCACCGACGCACCGGCGCTGTTTTACCGCAAGGACCTTCTGGAAAAATACGGCAAGCAGCCGCCGAAAACCTGGAAGGAACTGAGCGAGACCGCCAAGGAAATTCAGGACAAGGAACGCGAGGGCGGACAGAAGGACCTCTGGGGCTTCGTTTTCCAGGGCAGCGCCTATGAAGGCCTGACCTGCAACGCGCTGGAATGGATCGCCTCCGCCGGCGGTGGCCATATCGTCGAAAGCAACGGCGATATCTCGATCAACAACGAGAAGGCTGCAGCCGCCATCGAAACAGCCAAGGGCTGGGTCGGCACCATCGCGCCGCAGGGCGTGCTTGCTTATAAGGAAGAGGAAGCGCGCGGCGTCTGGCAGACCGGCAATTCCGTCTTCATGCGCAACTGGCCCTATGCCTATGCGCTCGGTAACGGCGCCGACAGCGCCATTAAAGACAAGTTCGGCGTCACCCCGCTTCCGGCCGGTGCAGAAGGTGAAGCCCCTGCCTCGACACTCGGCGGCTGGAACCTCGCCGTTTCGAAATATTCCGACGATCAGGAAGCGGCCATCCAGCTCGTGAAATTCCTGGCATCGAAGGACACCCAGAAGCTGCGCGCAATCCAGCTTTCCAACATGCCGACGATCGCCTCGCTTTACGACGACAAGGATGTCGCGGCCGCCCAGCCCTTCATGCCGACATGGAAGCCGATCTTCCAGACCGCCGTTCCGCGTCCATCCGCCTCGGCCAAGGTAAAATACAACGAGGTTTCGGCCAAGTTCTGGGGCGCCGTGCACAACACGCTCTCTGGCAACGGTACGGCGGCGGAAAATCTCGAACTTCTCGAGGTTGAACTGACCGATCTCAAAGGCAACGGCTGGTAATCCGGCCCGCGCGGGAGGCGGTCTCGTCTGATCGTTTTCCGCGCCCCAACCGCGAGATATCCCCATGAACGACATCGCCCTTCAAAGGCCGGTCGCGGCATCCAGCACCGGCTCCGACCTGCAGTCGGAACGACTGAAATCCGCCTGGCTGTTTCTTGCCCCCACATTTCTGGTGCTGGCACTGGTGGCAGGCTGGCCGCTCGTGCGCACCGTCTGGTTCAGCCTCACCGACGCCTCGCTCACCAATCTCGAAGGTGCGCAATTCGTCGGCCTCAAGAATTACCTGACATGGATCACGCTCAGCAGCGGCCGCACCATCTACCGCGGCCTGCTTGCCGATCCCGCATGGTGGGGCGCGGTTCTCAACACGCTAAAATTCACCGTCGTCTCTGTCAGCCTCGAAACGGTACTCGGCCTCATCGTCGCGCTGGTGCTGAATGCCGAATTCAAGGGACGCGGCCTCGTGCGTGCCGCCATTCTCGTGCCCTGGGCCATTCCGACCATCGTTTCTGCGCAGATGTGGGCATGGATGCTGAACGACCAGTTCGGCATATTGAACGACCTGTTCCTCAATCTCGGGCTGATCTCCAGCAAGATCGCCTGGACCGCCAATCCGGAAACCGCGATGGTCGCCGTCTTGATTGTCGACATCTGGAAGACAACGCCCTTCATGGCGCTGCTCATTCTCGCCGGCCTGCAAATGGTGCCGAAGGATATGTATGAGGCAGCCAAGGTGGATGGCATTCATCCGGTCAAGGTGTTCTTCCGCGTCACCCTGCCGATGATCCGCCCGGCCCTCATGGTTGCCGTCATCTTCCGCATGCTGGATGCGATGCGCGTCTTCGACCTCATCTATATCCTGACGCCCAACAACGCCCAGACCCGCACCATGTCGGTGCTGGCACGTGAGAACCTGTTCGATTTCGACAAGTTCTCCTACGGTGCTGCCGCGTCCACCATGCTGTTCCTCATCATCGCCTCGATCACCGTGATTTACATGTGGCTCGGGCGCGTCAACACCGATGGAGCCGCGCGATGACCCTGCCCAGCATCCTGAAAACCACCGCCTTTTATGCGCTGGTCGCCATCATCATGGTGATTTCGGTATTCCCGTTTTATTATGCGATCCTGACGAGCCTGAAATCCGGCTCGGCGCTGTTCCAGGTCAATTATTGGCCGCGTGACTTCTCGCTGACCAATTACAGCTTCGTCATCGGCAACGGCACGTTCCTGCGCAATCTCGGCAATTCGCTGTTCGTTGCATCTTCCGTCGTCATATTGTCGCTGTTCCTTGCGGTAACGGCATCCTATGCCTTGGCCCGCGTCCGCTTTCGTGGCCGCTCGCTGCTGCTGCTCACCATCCTGTCGGTTTCGATGTTCCCGCAGATCGCCGTTCTCGCCGGCCTGTTTGAACTGATCCGCTGGGCGGGCATCTTCAACACGCCGCTGGCGCTGATCTTTTCCTACATGATCTTCACCCTGCCCTTCACGGTCTGGGTGCTGACAACCTTCATGCGTGACCTGCCGATCGAGATCGAGGAAGCAGCGATTGTCGATGGCGCGACGCCATGGGTCATCATCACCCAGGTGTTCATGCCGCTGATGTGGCCCGCACTCGTCACGACAGGGCTTCTCGCCTTCATCGCAGCGTGGAACGAATTCCTTTTCGCGCTCACCTTCACCTCATCGAACGAGCAGCGCACGGTGCCCGTCGCCATAGCGCTCCTGTCGGGCGGCTCGCAGTTCGAAATCCCGTGGGGAACGATCATGGCCGCGTCGGTCATCGTCACCGCCCCGCTCGTCGTCCTCGTTCTGATCTTCCAGCGACGCATCATCTCCGGCCTCACCGCCGGCGGCGTCAAAGGCTAGGAGAAACCAAATGACCACCATTCAACTGCGCGATCTTCGCAAATCCTTCGGCGCCTTCGATGTCATCAAGGGCATCGACATGGATATCCGCTCCGGCGAATTCATGGTTTTCGTCGGCCCCTCCGGCTGCGGCAAGTCCACGCTTCTGCGCCTCATCTGTGGGCTGGAGGAAATTTCCAGTGGTACGCTTTCCTTCGACAACGAGACGGTGAACCGCCTGCCGCCCGCCAAGCGTGGCGTCGCCATGGTCTTCCAGTCCTATGCGCTTTATCCGCATATGACCGTGTTCGAAAACATGGCCTTTGGCATGAAACTCTCGGGCGCGGACAAGGAACAGCGCAAGAAGCGCGTGGAGGCAGCAGCCGAGATGCTGCAGCTCACGCCCTATCTGGAGCGCCTGCCGAAGCAGCTTTCCGGCGGCCAGCGCCAGCGTGTCGCCATCGGCCGCGCCATCGTGCGCGATCCCAAGGTATTCCTGTTCGACGAGCCGCTTTCCAACCTCGATGCGGCATTGCGCGTCGCCACGCGTCTGGAAATCGCCAAGCTGCACCGCTCGATGCATGACACGACGATGATTTACGTCACCCACGATCAGGTGGAGGCGATGACGCTCGCCGACCGCATATGTGTGTTGCGCGACGGTCGGGTCGAGCAGATCGGCACGCCGCTGGAGCTTTACGAAAGCCCTGTCAACACCTTCGTCGCCGGCTTCATCGGCTCGCCGAAGATGAACTTCCTGTCTGGCAAATATGCCGAATCCGAAGGCGCAAAAACCATCGGCATCCGCCCCGAACACATCACCATCGCCACAGATGGCAGCGGCTGGAGCGGCGAAATCGTGCATTCGGAAATGCTGGGATCGGACAGCTATATCTATGTCGAGATCGGCGCGGGTGAACCCGTCGTCGTTCGCGAAGAGGGCGTGACCGGCCGCACGGCCGGCGAACGTATCGCCATCGTGCCGGATGCGGCGCAGATCCACCGTTTCGACGCCGAAGGCCGGGCGCTTGCCCGCAACCCTGCCCGGGGTGCCGCCTGAATTTTTCACTTTCGCCGGGCTCACCCAAGGTCCCGGCTTTCACCGAGGAGCATGACAATGACCATCAACACCGTTGTATGGGGCGAAAATATCCACGAACACATCAATGAGACGGTGCGTTCGATCTATCCAAACGGCATGCACAACACCATTGCCGACGCGCTGAACCAGAACCCCGAGATCAACGCCACCACCGCCACGCTGCAGGAGCCGGAACACGGGCTTTCGCAGGAGCGCCTCGACAAGACCGATGTTCTGGTCTGGTGGGGCCACAAGGATCATGGCGCGGTGCAGGATGAAATCGTCGAGCGTGTCGCCAAGCGCGTCTGGGAAGGCATGGGCCTGATCGTCCTGCATTCCGGCCACTTCTCCAAGCCGTTCAAGCGCCTGATGGGCACGCCCTGCGCGCTGAAATGGCGTGAGGCGGGTGAACGCGAGCGCCTGTGGACCATCAATCCGCGCCACCCGATTGCAGCCGGCCTGCCCGAGCATTTCGAGCTGGAAAACGAAGAAATGTATGGCGAACAGTTCTCCGTGCCGGAGCCTCTGGAAACGGTGTTCATCTCCTGGTTCCAGGGCGGTGAAGTCTTCCGTTCCGGCCTCACCTGGCGTCGTGGCGCAGGCAACATCTTCTACTTCCGCCCCGGCCACGAGACCTATCCCACCTATCACGATGCCAATGTCCAGAAGGTCATCAGCAATTCGGTGAAATGGGCCTATAATCCGGTTGGCGCACTGAAAAGCATTCACGACGCCCCCAATGTTCCCGTCGACAAGGCTCTGGAGCCGATCGAGGAACGCGGCCCCAAGCTGCACAAGGCAGGCGAAGCAGGTTACAGGTAACAAGCCATGAGACTTCTCATTCTCGGAACCGGCGGCATGGCCAATAACCATGCCACTTATTTCTCGCAGATCCCCGGCGTCGAACTCGTCGCAGCGGTGGATGTGGACGATGTGGTGGTGCGGGGCTTTGCGCTCCGCCACAACATACCGCTCTCCTTCACCTCGCTGGATGACGCCATTGCCTGGGGTGAATTCGATGCGGCAGCCAATGTCACGCCGGACGCGATCCACCATCCGACCAGCCTGAAGCTGCTCGCGGCCGGCAAGCATGTCTTCTGCGAAAAGCCGCTGGCGGAAAACTACGCCAAGGCCGCCGAAATGGCCGATGCCGCTGAAAAGGCCGGCCTCGTCGCCATGGTCAACCTCACCTATCGCAACGTCGCCCCCTTGCAGGCGGCGCGCGAGATGGTGCTTTCAGGCAAGATCGGCAAGGTGCGGCATCTGGAAGCCTCTTATCTCCAGAGCTGGCTCGTTTCCAAGGCCTGGGGCGACTGGATGACGGAGAGCAAGTGGCTGTGGCGACTTTCCACCAAACATGGCTCGAACGGCGTGCTGGGCGATGTCGGCATCCACATTCTCGACTTCGCATCTTACGGCGCGGGCAGCGATGTGGAACGCATCTTCACGCGGCTGAAAACCTTCGACAAATATGAAGGCAACAAGATTGGCGTCTACGACCTCGACGCCAATGACAGCTTCACCATGACCGCCGAGCTGGAAAACGGCGCCATGGGCGTCATCCATGCCAGCCGCTGGGCGACGGGCCATCTAAACGAACTTCGCCTGCACATCCACGGCGACAAGGGCGCGCTCGAAGTCATCCACACGCCTGACTATTCCAGCCTGCGCGCCTGCATCGGCGAGGATGTGGAAAAGGCGATCTGGAAGACGATCGATGTCGACCCCGTGCCGACGAATTACGAAAAATTCGCCAGGGCCGTCATGGAAGGCGGCCCCGCCGACCCGGATTTCCGTCATGCCGCCAATCTACAGAAGGTGCTCGATCTGTCGATCATCGCGGATCGGGAGAGGCGTGAAGTGGCTGTTTCGGCTTGATGCGAAAGAACAACATGCGGCAAAACGTTGCCGCATGTTTCTTCTCCCCGCCGGGAGAAGGTGGCCCGAAGGGTCGGATGAGGGGGCAAGCTCCCCGAATATCGCTGACGTTGGCCCCCCTCATCCCGCTGCCGCGACCTTCTCCCCGGCGGGGAGAAGAAGTAAGTGGCACCCGCTCACTCAATCCGCTATGCGCTTTCTTAAAGACGCGGACTACGGCGTGGAATTTCACTCCCGCACAATCTACACGCCGCGCTTATTCCCCCACAGCAGCACATGCAGCTGCGGCAGCACCCGGGCGGAAAACCAGCGGTCTTCGCTGACCTTGTCCACCAGCCACAACATCCGGTCCATGACCCCGTCGATATCCACGCGCGCATCGTCGTCATCCGGCGGCGGCGGGGTGTGGTTGCCGGGCTGGAGATAGACGGGCAGATGCGGGAAACGCGCGGATGCCGCCTTGGCATAGGCATAATCCGCATCGTCAAACACCACGATCTTCAGCGCCACCTGCGGTCCATCGCCGGCGCCGGCAAGACAGTCTTCGAAAGCCCGCCAGTCCGTTTCCATGCCGCTTGATGGCGGCTTGGGGCTCAGAACCAGATGGTCGAGATCGGCAAACCAGTCTTTGGCGATGCTGCCCTGCGTTTCCAGCGCGAAACGATACCCCTCGCCCTGCCCTTTTGCGATCAGCGACCCCAGCGGCTGGATGGCGGGATTACCGCCTGACAGCGACACCGTCAGCGGCACGCCGCCGGAAAGCCGCCGTACCTCCTGCCAGATCGCTTCGACCGACAGCGGTTTCCATGTGTCGCGATAGGCGCTGTCGACCGCATGCAGCGTATCGCACCAGGAACAGCGGTAATCGCAGCCACCGGTACGCACGAAAACGGTGGGCAGACCGATCAGCACGCCTTCGCCCTGAATGGTCGGACCGAAGATTTCGCTGATGCGGATCGTGGTTTCCTTCGCTGCAATCTTTTGTGCAGCCGCCGTCACGGCCGATATTCCGCCCAGGTCTTGGCGGTTTCGCTCACCCGCACGGCGCTGGTTTCCGGCAGGCGATCCTTGCACCAGTCGTAGAAATGCTTCGCCAGGCATTCCGCCGTCACCCGATCATGGCCGAGAACGTCGTTCAGGTGGCGATGGTCAAAATGATCGTCGATATAACGCTTTAGCGGCGAAAGCTCGTGATAGTCGCGCACGAAACCGTGCTCGTTCAGGGCTTCGCCCGATAATTCGACCTCAACGATGTAATTATGGCCGTGCAGACGGTTGCACTGGTGATCGGACGGCAGGCTTTTTAGCTGATGCGAGGCGGAGAAGTGAAATTCCTTGGTAATGCGGAACATCAGCGCACCTCCTGTGCCGCAAAGGCATGGGTGGCCGCTACCCAGAAGTCCGGATCCTCATAATCAGTCGGATCGGTAACACCGGCCAGATGAAAGGCCTCGCGTCGTTCAACGCAGGTGCCGCAACGACCGCAATGGGTGAGACCACCCTTGTAACAGGACCATGTTTCGCCAAACGGCGTGCCGTATTTCACCGCATCGGTAACGATTGCCGCTTTGGAAACCGTGACATAGGGCGCAAACAGGGCGACATCGGCATAACCTTCCAGCGCATGCGCCTGCATGGCATTGAAGCTGTCGATGAAGCCCGGCCGGCAATCAGGATAGATGAAATGATCGCCGCCATGCACGGCAATCGCAACGGCATCCGCCTGCTGCGCGGCAGCAAGGCCGAAGGCGATGGTGAGCATGATGGCATTGCGGTTCGGCACCACGGTGGAGCGCATGGTCTCTTCCGCATAATGCCCATCCGGCACCGCAATGTCGTCCGTCAACGCCGAACCGGTGAGATGCGCGCCGATGGTTCTGATGTCGATGACATGATGCGGCACGCCGAGCCGTTTGGCACAATCGGCGGCGAAGTCCAGCTCCTTCCTGTGGCGCTGGCCATAGTCGAAGGAGACGAGAGCGAGAAGTTCGTGTTCCGCCGCGATTTTATGCGCAAGCGAAACGGAGTCCAATCCGCCGGAGCAGATGACGATGGTTTTCATAATTTTGGATCCCTTGTTTTGACCGGGTGGGCTGCGACCGGATACGGCGCGGCTTTAAACCAAAGCGAAGGGATTGTGAAGGGCTGCAGCAAAAACAGGAAAGCGGCGAAGTCGCCCTCGCCGCATTCCTGATAATGAACGCGTCAACGCAGCAGCGCCTGCGCCTCTTCTATGCCAAGTGCCGCAGGCTGGGTGCAGGTCGTCGTCATCTCGATGAAGCGGCCTTCCTCGCCGGACTTCAGGATCGAGGTCATCACGTCGATGCCATGCAGCGAGCGATCGAGCGAGCAACGGGCATCACGACCTTCAAGGATGGCAATCGCCATATCGGCAAGGCCGGCGGTGCGGTAGTTGGCGCGCGGGCCGTTCGGGCTTTCCTGATTGGCAATGCCGAAGGGATGCGCCCAGTCTTCCAGCGGCTGGATGTTCTTGTCGCGACCACTGGCTTCGACCACGCCGCCAAAGAAGTTCGGGTCCGGCACGTAGATCGAGCCTTCCGTGCCGTAAAGCTCCATATTGGCGTGGCGATGCGACCACACATCCCAGCTGGCTGAAAGCGTGATCGTCGCTCCGTTCACGAATTCCAGAAGCGCGTGGATATTGGTCGGCGTTTCGACCGGAATGATCTCACCATTCAGCGGCTGGCTGGTCACCGTGCGGGTGGGGTTCGCCATCGTCGTCAACGCCCCGACACGTTTGACCGGGCCGATGAGGTTGATGAGGTTGGCGACGTAATAGGGACCGAGATCGAGGATCGGCCCGCCGCCCTTCAGGAAGAAGAAGCCCGGATTGGGGTGCCACATTTCCATGCCGGGGCTCATCACGTGGCAGGTGCCTGACGTGATGCGCCCTACCTTGCCGTCATCGATATATTGCCGGGCAAGCTGATGCGCACCGCCGAGGAAGGTATCCGGTGCGCAGCCGACGGAAAGCTTCTTTTCGCGGGCGATGCGCCGCAATTCCTCGCCTTCTTCCAGTGAGAGCACCAGCGGCTTTTCCGAATAAACGTGTTTGCCAGCCTCCAGGGCGGCTTTCGATACCGGAAAATGCGCGGCGGGAATGGTGAGGTTCACCACCACGTCGATGTCCTTGTTGGCGAGCAGTTCCTCGATGGACTGCGCGACGACACCGAATTCTTCCGCCCTCAGTTCCGCCGCATTGCGGTTTAGGTCGGCGCAGGCGAGCACCTTGATGCCCTTGAAGAGCGGCGCCAGCGAAAAGTAAGCAGACGAGATATTGCCGCATCCGATGATGCCGACGCCAAGATCCCTGGCCATGATGAAAACTCCGAAAATTGAAACTCAGTAGGTTTTGAAGGATGCGATCGAGCGGGTGATCAGCCGGTCGATATCTTTCGGATTGTCGTGCTCAACCACGAAATGTTTCGTGGCGGATTTCGCCTTCAGCGCGGCGACAAGGACCTTCCAGTCAACCGTGCCATGGCCGACATCCGCCCAACCGTCTTCATCCGCGTTTTCCCCTGATGGTGCGATATCCTTCACATGCACGGCGGTGATGCGCTTGCCATAGCTTTCGATCCAGGCAAGCGGATCGGCATTGCCCCTGATAATCCAGGCGATATCCGCTTCCCACTTCAGGTCTGGTCCACCGGCAAGAATCTGCTCCTGCGGGGTGGAACCATCGGCAAGCGCCTTGAACTCGAAGTCGTGGTTATGCCAGCCGAAGTTAAGCCCGGCATCGACGAAGGGTTTGCCGGCTTCCTGCAGCCGCTTGCCGAAGGCGAACCAGCCTGCGGCATCCGCCGGGCGCTGGTCGGGCATCAGGTAAGGGCAATAGATCGCCTCCACGCCCAGAACCTTGGCAATATTGAGCGCCTTTTTCGGATCGCCTTCCAGAAGATCGAGGCCAAAATGGCCTGTTGGCATGGAAAGACCGTTGGCGTCGAGTTCGGCGCGCAGAGCCTTCAAACCGGCATCATCCAGCGACGCATACATGGCGCCGTAACCTTCTACCTGTTTGTAACCCGCCGCCGAAAGCTTCTTCAGAATGTTGGAAAAAGGCTGGAAATTGCGGGCGCTGTAAAGCTGAAAACCGAGTTCTGTCATTGTCTCCTCCATAGAGATGTGGGGTCTTGGGATTGTGTGTGGGGGAATTATCGAGCCTCTAAAGCCGATCCTCGCTCTCGGCGTCGAACAACGAGGCCATGGTCAGGTCGAGGCCGAGGCGAACCTTGGTGCCCGGCGAAAACCGCCTGTGGCCGCCGACACGCACGGACATCGTATGGCCGGCATGTTTCAGCCAGATCAGATTGTCGGCGCCCATCGGCTCCTCGATATCGACGATCGCCTCATGCACCTCACCGGCGACGATATCGGCATCGACCCGCACATGTTCGGGGCGCACGCCGAGAACCACGGCGCGGCCGGCTGCAAGCGGCGCCTCCGGCTGATATCCGTCCAGCGAGAAGGTGACGCCATTGGTGGTGAAGACGACCTTGCCGTCCTTCTCGATCAGCTCGCCGCGCAGGAAATTCATTGATGGCGAACCGATGAAGCCGGCGACGAAGAGGTTCTTCGGCTTGTTGTAAATGGTAACGGGATCGGCGAGCTGCTGGATGACGCCGCTTTTCATGATGGCTATGCGGTCCGCGAGCGTCAGCGCCTCGATCTGGTCATGCGTCACATAGATCATGGTGTTCTTCAGCGACTGGTGCAGCCGCTTGATTTCGACACGCAGTTCCGAGCGCAGCTTGGCATCGAGGTTCGAGAGCGGCTCGTCAAACAGGAACACATCCACATCGCGCACCAGCGCCCGTCCGATCGCCACGCGCTGGCGCTGTCCGCCGGAAAGCTCGGCCGGCTTGCGCTTCAGCAGCGGTTCGATCTGCAGGATGCCGGCCGCCCGTTTCACACGCCGCTCGATTTCCTCCTTCGGCACCTTCGCGACCTGAAGGCCGAATGACAGGTTCTTCTCCACCGTCATCTGCGGATAAAGCGCATAGGACTGGAACACCATGCCGATACCGCGATCCTTCGGCTCTTCCCAGGTGACGTTGCGGTCCTTGATGAAGATCTGCCCATCGGTCGGTTCCAGAAGGCCCGCAATGCAGTTGAGGAGCGTCGACTTGCCGCAGCCGGAAGAGCCGAGCAGCACGAGGAATTCACCGTCGTAAATATCGAGATTGAGGTCTTTCAGCACGGTAACGGCACCGAAGGACAGGGAAAGATCGCGGATGGAAACGCTTTTATTCATATAGCTCAACCTTTTACTGCGCCTGCGGCAATGCCGCGCACGAATAGCCTGCCGGAGACGAAATAAACGATCAGCGGCACGGCACCCGTCAGAAGGGTGGCAGCCATGTTGACGTTGTATTCCTTCACGCCCTGCACGGAGTTGACGATGTTATTGAGCTGCACCGTCATCGGGTAATATTCCGGCCGCGTGAACACCACGCCGAACAGGAAGTCATTCCAGATGCCGGTCACCTGCAGGATCATCGCCACAACGAAGATCGGCAGCGACATGGGCAGCATGATGCGGAAATAGATCTGCCAGAAATTGGCACCATCGATGCGCGCCGCCTTGAACAGCTCCTCCGGCAACGAGGCGAAATAGTTGCGGAACAATAGCGTCAGGATCGGCATGCCGAAGATGGTGTGCACGATGACGAGGCCGGTCAGCGTGCCATAAACGCCCATTTCCCGCAGCACGATGACGATCGGATAGATCATCACCTGATAGGGAATGAAAGCGCCGATGATGAGGATCGAGAAAAACAGCTCCGATCCCCTAAACTTCCAGTTGGCCATGGCGTAGCCGCTGACGGAAGCGACAACGATCGAAATGACGACGGAAGGCACGAGAATGCGCACCGAGTTCCAGAAGCCGCGCGACAGCCCGTCGCAGTTCAAGCCCGTGCAGGCATTCGCCCAGGCTTTCACCCAGGGCTCAAAGGTGATTTCCACCGGCGGCGCAAAGATGTTGCCGAGACGGATTTCCGGCATGCCCTTCAGCGAGGTGACGACCATCACGTAAAGCGGCAGCAGATAATAGGCGGCGGCGACGAACAGTGTGCCGTAAAGAATGATGTTGCGGCGGGAAAAGGTCTTTCTCGGCTTCCTGCCGCGCGGGCCGGAAAGGTCTTTGGCAACCGCATCGGTGGCGGCCACGACCGTGTTTAATGTGCTGATATTAGCCACGCTTCTTGCCTCCAAATTCGAGGTAGGCCCATGGAATGATGATGATCGCGACAGTCAGAAGCATCATGGTCGAGGCGGCAAAGCCCTGCCCCAGATTCTGCGCCTGAAACATGTAGTCATAGACATATTTCGCGGGCACTTCAGACGCGATGCCCGGCCCGCCGCTGGTCTGCGCCACCACAAGATCGTAGACCTTGACGATGCCGCTGGCGATGATGACGAGGGTGGTGATGAAAACCGGTCGCATCATCGGAATGATGATGAGGATATAGGTCTTCCACATCGGAATGCCGTCGACGCGCGTCGCCTTCCAGATATCCTCATCGATACCGCGAAGACCGGCCAGCATGAGGCACATGACCAGCCCCGTGCCCTGCCAGAGCGCTGCAATCAGGATGCCGTAGATGACGATCTGCGAATTATAGAGCGGATCGAAGGTGAAGCTTTCCCAGCCGAGCGAACGGACCACGGACTGGATGCCGAATTCCGGGTTCAGCAGCCATTGCCAGACAAGGCCGGTAACGATGAAGGACAGCGCAAAGGGATAAAGGAATATGGTGCGGAAGGTGTTTTCGAACCGGATTTTCTGGTCCATCAGTGCCGCCAGCACGAAGCCGATGACAAGGCTGAAGATCAATGACAGAACGCCGTAGATCGCCAGATTCTGGATGGAAACAATCCAGCGTGGTGCTGCCCACAGCCGCTCATACTGGTCAAAACCGATGAAGCTTGCCCGCGGCAGAAGCTTGGAATTGGTGAAGGAATAAATCACCGTCCAGACCGTGCCGCCGAGGAAGATCACCATGGCGGTCAATATCATGGGAATGGAGGCAATCTTGGAATTGAGATTGCGAAAAAGCTGATTGGGACGCCTGGAGCGCGTTTGACCTGCCATGTTACCTCCTCCTGTAACGTTACAGTCAACGGTCAGGCAAAAGCCCTACCGCATGAAACCCCTGCCCGCACTGGTGATTATTGCACGGACCGGACGTTGGAGCGGGGAGCGGCGAACCGCTCCCCAACCCGGAGAGATCACAATCAGTCAGCTGAACCGATAAGGTCCGCAAAGCGCTTCTGCCCATCTGCCGCAGACATTGAGCCGGCGAAGAATTCCGCCATCAAATCTTCCTTCTGCTTTTGCGTATCGGCGGAAATCAGCTGGTCGGTGCTGGTGAGCGCATTGCCCTTGGCCAGGATTGCCAGACCCTTCTTCATGCAGTCATTGGCGGCGTTGAGATCGACGTCGCCGCGGATCGGCAAGGAGCCCTTCTTCAGGTTGAAGGCGACCTGCGTTTTCGGATCGACGATGGTTTCGGCCAACACGTCCTGCGCCTTGGTTTTCGCCTCGTCTTTCAGGACCGGGAAATAAAAGGCGTCGCCGCCGGTGGTGATATAGTCATTGAGGCCGAGACCCGGCAGGCAGGAATAATCCGTACCCGCTTTCTGGTTTGCAAGCTGGAATTCGCCCTGCGCCCAGTCGCCCATGATCTGGCCGCCGGCCTTGCCTGTTATGACCATGTTGGTGGCCTGGTTCCAGTCCTGAACATTGGTGCCCTTGGCCATATCGCGAGCCTCGACGGCCGCTGCGAAAATCTTCGCCATCTCCGGCCCGGCTGCCGCCTCGGCATCCTTGTCGCCATAGACCTTCTGATAGAGGTCTTTGCCGCCGATCGAAAGCGTCAACGTGTCGAACAGGCCGTTCGCCTGCCATGCCTGACCGCCGAGCGCCAGCGGCTGGATGCCGGCCTTTTTCAGCGCCGGTGCGGCTGCAACGAATTCCGTCCAGTTCTTCGGAACCTCGACGCCCGCCTTCTTGAAGGCTTCGTTGGAAAGCCACAGCCATTGCCAGGAATGGATATTGACCGGTGCGCAATAGATCTTGCCGTCGATGGTGCAGCTGTCGAGCAGACTTGCCGGCTTGATGACCTCTTTCCACTTGCCCTTTTCGGCAACGTCCGACAGGTCGCGCATCAGGCCGGCCTGCACCAGCTCTTCCGCCTGCCGACCATGGTTGAACTGGGTTGCGCCCATCGGGTCGCCGCCGGTGATGCGGCTGATCATGATCGGACGGGCGGTGCCGCCCGAACCGGCAATCGCGCCATCCACCCATTTATTACCGGTGGCATCGAAAGCCTTGGCAAGCTCGGCCACCGCTGCGGCTTCGCCGCCCGATGTCCACCAATGGGTCACCTCAAGATCGGTGGCCCCGGCAATACCCGCTGGAATCATAACACTGGCCAAAAAGGCCGCAGAAATAACACGCATTCGCATGAGTCTCCTCCCTCACTGAAACGTTGCAGTTGGAACGTATGCGAAGATTTTTGATTAGGCAACCGCCCGAGATACGAATCTCACCATCCTTCTTGTGAGGTGTTTCGAACGGCCGGAAAATGCGGAACGACCGGGCGAAACGCAGGAGCGAGCCGCGTAACTTACCGGCAATGCCCATCCTCTACTGTATCGGGACGGACACCGGCACAAGACCGGGTGAGCAACAAGGTAAAGCGGGCAGAATGACCATGAAACGTTGGCATATTCTTTTGCTCATCGGTTTGGCCGGTGTGGCATCGCTTTTACTGGCGGGTTTCGAGCAGCTTGCGCCGGGAATGCAACTTTCACTCGCGATGCGCCTGTTGATGCTGATCCAGCCGGCAATTCTGACCGTTGCGGCAGTCTCGGTCGGCCAGGCTCTGGCCGCAAAAGCTGGGCTTGGCGCGCCGCTGGTCGATGCCTGGCTGCAGGGAGGCAACCTCCGCACAATACTGAAAAGGCAGATGCCGCCCGCACTGCTGGTGGGTCTCGCCGTCAGCCTGCTGATGATCACCTATGCGCGGGTAATCCTGCCATCGGTCACGGATGCGGTGACCATGGCAAAGATGACCGCTTTTCCCGTTCCGCTGACAACCCGCATTCTTTACGGCGGCATAACGGAAGAGTTGCTGACCCGATGGGGCCTGATGTCATTTTTCGCATGGGCACTCTGGCGCTTGAGCGGCAAGGGTGAAGTCCGACCGGCCATTTTATGGGCCGCCATCGTGCTGGCCGCCGCCCTCTTCGCCGCCGGTCATCTGCCGCTTCTGTTCACGATTGCCGCGCAGCCGCAGCCGTCGCTGATCATTACAATCCTGCTCGCCAATTTTATCCCCGGCCTGTTGTTCGGGTGGCTGTTCTGGCGTCGGGGACTGGAGGCAGCAATATTTTCCCACGCCTTCGCCCATTGCGTGAATGCGCTCGCATCCTGAACGGAAAACGGCAGTCTGCACGACCGCCGTTTTTGGCTTTTAGAATATAGCCTTAGCCCACAACATCTAGTCTCGCTTGTAATCATCCTCGATGCGGATGACATCATCCTCGCCGATATAGGCCCCGGTCTGGATTTCGACCAATTCTAGCGGGATCTGCCCCTCATTGGCCAGCCTGTGCGGCTGGCCGATCGGGATATAAACCGACTCGTTTTCCGTCAGCAGCTTCGTCTCTTCGCCAATCGTCACCGTCGCCGTTCCCTTGACGACGATCCAGTGTTCCGAGCGGTGATAATGTTTCTGGAACGAGATGCGGTGGCCGGGATCGACCGTGATGTGGCCAACCCGGTAACGCTTATCCACATACATGTGTTCGATATAACCCCAGGGGCGATAAACGCGCTTGTGCGCCTGCGTCTGAGGCGCATGGTCGCCGTCCTTCAGCGTCTCCACCAGACCCTTCACATCCTGCACCCGGTTTTTCGGCACCACCAGAACCGCATCCTTGGTGGCCACCACCACCAGATCCTTGGCGCCCACCACCGTCGTCAGCAATTGCGTGGAGTGAATGAGGCAGCCCTCGGAATCGATGAACACACCATCACCCTCGAGCGCATTGTCATTGCCGTGCTTGTCGGCAATCTCCCAGATCGCGTCCCAGCTGCCGATATCCGACCAACGGAAATGGCCATGCACCACCGCCATGCGCTTGGTTTTTTCAATAACCGCATAATCGATGGAGTTTTTCGGCGAGGCCTCGAAGCTTGCCTGATGCAGGCGCACGAAACCTAGGTCGCTTTCATATTGCTCGACCGCCTGCGTCACCGCCGCCAGAATTTCCGGCGCGAAGGCCTTGAGTTCGGCGATCATCACGTCGGAGCGGAACAGGAAGTTGCCGGAGTTCCACAGATAACCTTTTTCCAGATAGGAAATCGCCGTCTTTACATCCGGCTTTTCGACAAAGGCATCGACGGTGCTGAGATCGGCCTCGCCGTCGATCGCCTCACCCGGCTTGATATAACCGTAGGAGGTACGCGGCTCGGTCGGCACCAGACCGAAGACGACGATATTGCCCTGATCGGCGGCCTTGGCGCCAAGTTTCACGGCATCGGAAAACTTGTCGGCATCCAGCACCACGTGGTCGGCGGCAAGCGCCAGTACCAGACATCCGGGTTCGCGGCGCTCCGCCAGCACGGCGGCAGCGGCCATCGCGGCGGCGCTGTCGCGGCGGGCAGGTTCAAGCACCACCGTTGCCGGCAGATCGATCTCTTCTGCCTGACGGCGGGCGAAAAAACGGAAATCCTCGTTGGTGATGACAAGCGGCTCGGCGTAAAGCCCCTTGTCGCCCACCCGCATCAGTGTCTGCTGATAGGTCGAAAGATTGCCGACCAGCGGCTGGAACTGCTTGGGCAACTGGTCGCGCGAAACAGGCCAGAGCCGAGAGCCAGCGCCGCCTGCAAGAAGAACCGGCGTGATCTTTCGAGAGTGTTCCTTCACAATAAAACCTTTCCAACTCTAAAAAATTTCCCGGCGCGCCGGACAATATACATTTTTGCCAATGCTGCCATCATCGGTTCACGGGCAGACAAGCACAAGCTCATAAATTCGCCCTGTGAAAGCTTGGTGAACGGATGGCGGGGGCAGCTGAAGGGCATGTGGATTGCCTGCGGGCTCCTTCCGCTAACGCGAGGTGGCTTGTGAGGTTCCATCCGCGCCGGCACCAAATATCGCGGAGTATCGAAGGCCGCATCTGCAGCCTGAATGATGATCGATCGAACCGGCCGACCCCGCGCCGGGTGAAGAATATTGACTTAATCGATTGAATCGGCCGCAAATTTCATCACGCTTAAATTTGCTGCACTGAACAACATTCAACGCTTGGCAGGCGTGCAAAAAATACCATAACAACAACGAATATTTTTATACTGATAACGACAGGAAAGCGCACACAGCCCATGTCCGACACGCCAAAACCCGCCAGCACCAGAACATCGGTTACGGATCAGGAAGCCCTGGATTTCCACGCGCAAGGCAGACCGGGGAAACTGGAAATCACCCCGACCAAGCCGATGGCAACGCAGCGGGATCTGTCGCTTGCCTATTCGCCTGGCGTGGCTGTACCGGTGAAAGCCATCGCCGAAAATCCGGCGAGTGCTTACGATTATACGACGCGCGGCAACATGGTGGCGGTCATCTCCAACGGCACCGCGATCCTCGGTCTCGGCAATCTCGGCGCGCTCGCCTCCAAGCCGGTCATGGAAGGCAAATCGGTTCTGTTCAAGCGCTTCGCCGATGTCGATTCCATCGATCTAGAGGTCGATACCGAAGATGCCGATGAATTCATCAATTGCGTGCGCTACCTCGGCCCCTCCTTCGGCGGCATCAATCTGGAAGACATCAAGGCGCCGGAATGTTTTATCATCGAAAGCCGCCTGCGCGAGCTGATGGACATTCCCGTTTTCCATGACGACCAGCACGGCACCGCCATCATCGCCGCCGCCGGTCTCATCAACGCCATCGAACTGACGGGCCGCGATTTCAAGACTACGAAGCTGGTCTGCAATGGCGCGGGCGCCGCGGCCATCGCCTGCATGGACCTCATCAAGGCCATGGGGTTCAACCCCGAAAACATCACGCTTTGCGATACCAAGGGCGTGATCTATCAGGGCCGCACCGAAGGCATGAACCAGTGGAAATCCGCCCATGCGGTCAAGACCAATGATCGCACGCTGGCGGAAGCCATGAAGGGTGCGGATGTCGTTTTCGGCCTCTCCCAGAAGGGCGCTTTCAGCGAAGAGATGATCCGTTCCATGGCGCCGAAGCCGATCATCTTCGCCATGGCCAATCCCGATCCGGAAATCACGCCGGAAGAAGTCTCGCGCATCCGCGACGACGCCATCATGGCGACCGGGCGCTCGGATTATCCGAACCAGGTCAACAACGTCCTCGGCTTCCCCTATATCTTCCGCGGCGCGCTCGATGTGCGCGCCCGGCAGATCAATGATGCGATGAAGATCGCCGCCGCGCAGGCGCTGGCCGATCTTGCCCGTGAGGACGTGCCTGATGACGTCGCAGCCGCCTATCAGGGCAATCGCCCGCGTTTCGGGCCGCAATATATCATTCCCGTTCCCTTCGATCCGCGTCTGATCTCGGCCATTCCGGTGGCCGTGGCGAAAGCAGCCATCGAAACCGGCGTCGCCCAGCGCGAACTGCCTGACCTCGACGCCTATGCCCGCGAGCTATCCGCCCGCCGCGACCCAATGGCTTCGACGACGCAGCGTCTCTACGAGCGCGTGCGCCGCTCGCCGAAGCGTGTCGTTTTTGCCGAAGCGGAAGAAGAACAGGTCATGCGTGCGGCAATTTCGTTTACCGCTCAAGGTCTTGGCACGGCCATCCTCCTCGGCCGCGACGATATCATCAAGGCCAATGCGGAACGTGCCGGCATCGATCTCGACCGCGCCAATATCGAGATAACCAATGCCCGCCTCTCCAGCCGCGTCGATGCCTATGTCGATTATCTCTATGCGCGGCTGCAGCGCGGCGGCTTCCTGCTGCGCGACGTGCAACGCCTGATCCACAATGACCGTAACCACTTTGCCGCCTGCATGGTGGCGATGGGCGATGCGGATGCCGTGGTAACCGGCGTTACCCGTAACTATTCCACGGCGCTGGAAGATATCCGCCGCTGCATCAACACCAAGCCCGGCCACCGCGTCATCGGCGTTTCGCTGGTTGTTTCGCGCAACCGCACCGTCTTCGTCGCCGATACCGCCGTGCATGACATGCCGTCCGCCGAAGACCTTGCCGATATCGCCGAAGAGGCGGCCGGCCTCGCCCGCCGTTTCGGCTACGAGCCGCGTGTGGCGATGCTTGCCTATTCCACCTTCGGCCAGCCAACCGGCGAACGGTCCGACAAGGTGCGCGAGGCGGTGAAAATCCTCGACCGGCGCAATGTCAACTTCGAGGTTGACGGAGAAATGTCTGCCGATGTGGCGCTCAACCATCATCGCATGCAGAGCCAGTATCCCTTCGCCCGGCTTTCCGGCCCGGCCAACGTGCTGGTCATGCCCGCCATCCATTCCGCCTCCATTTCCACCAAGATGCTGCAGGAACTGGGCGGCGCAACCGTCATCGGCCCGCTTCTGGTCGGTCTCGACAAATCGGTGCAGATCACCTCGATGGGTGCGAAGGACAGCGATATCGTCAACATGGCGGCGATTGCAGCCTATAATGCCGGGCGGTGACGACGGCGCGAAACGTTGCCACTTGTTTCTTCTCCCCGCCGGGGAGAAGGTGGCCCGAAGGGTCGGATGAGGGGGCAACGTTGCCGTACCTCACGACCCTTGCCCCCTCATCCCGCTGCCGCGACCTTCTCCCCCTCGGGGAGAAGAAACAAGCGGCACGCGCTCGCTCCGCATGTGGCCATCCGGTCCTCAGCAACATCCGGATTACTCTCCCGCCCCTGACGGATAGGCAAACAGCAACGGGCGGAAAGAACAGGATTCTACAATTCTAGATTATTAGGATATTTTTTCGCGATCAAAGCTTTATTGGAACACGATTTTATTCATAGTATTTTTTGCGCAATGCCAATTCTCGCTCTTGGCGGGTGCCTCATGTAGTTTCCATCTACAATCAAAAGGAAATACCCATGGCCCTCTCTTTTTCCAGATTTGCCGCAAAACTCATCGCCGGAACCGTCGTCATCGCTTCGATGGCCTCTGCCGCTCATGCGGACGCAACGCTTGACCGTATCAAGGGTCGCGGCAAGCTCACCGTCGGTGTCATCCTCTCCGGCGCGCCTTTCGGTTTCATCGATCCGAAGACGCAGGAACAGAAGGGCCTCAATATCGATGTCGCCAAGGCGCTGGCCGCCGGCCTCGGCGTTGAGCTGGTCACCGAAACCGTGACCCCGCCCAACCGCGTGCAGTTCCTGCAGCAGGGCAAGGTCGATATTCTCATCGCCAACATGCAATACACCGAAGAACGCGCCAAAACCCTCGATTACGTGCAAACCCCCTATGACCGCCAGGGCGGCGCCGCCATCGGCCGCAAGGACAGTGGCATCAAGGACTGGTCAGACCTGAAGGGCAAGATCGCCTGCGTTTCGCAAGGCTCGAACTACACCCAGCCGCTGATCGAGCAATATGGCGCACAGGTTAAGGCCCTGCCGAGCCAGCCGGAATCGCTGCTGGCGCTGAAGGGCGGCAATTGTGATGTTTCCGTTCACGTCAACGGCACGCTGAGCCTGATGCTGCAGGACCGCGCCGACGAGTGGAAGGATTACGGCATTCTTATCCCCACCGACCTGATCCCTTCCGATTCCGTGATCTGGCTGCGCAAGGGTGAGGCTGACACGCAGGCCGCTCTGGACAAGATCGTCAAGGAGCTGCACGCTTCCGGCAAAATGATCGAATTCGCCAAGGCAAACCGCCTGCCAAGCATCGGCTACATGGAAGAGCAGCAGAAGAAGCTTTCCGCCGCGCAATAAGCCAGGCGCAGGGTCTCTCCGTTCCATGCCTGTCCTCACCGAAGGGTGAGGATGATGCCGAACAGGCGGAATGGTTTCCCATGACCATCAGGAACGGCCGGTTTCGCCTGCCGTTCTTTTCTGCTTTATAACAAGGCAGGCCATTCTGGCGCCGCCCACCCAGCGGTTCCGCGATAACAGCATGGATTTCCGATGCAGGATTCATTTACAGCGCGCTTCATTGAACTCGCCGCGCATCTCGGCCTCAACTATGATTTTCTGAACAGCGGTTACGAGGTTCAGATCTGGCTTGATGGCATGAAGATGACGCTCATCCTCGTCGCCGTTACCTTGCCGCTCAGCCTCATCTTCGGCTTCATTTTCGCGGCCATGCTGACGTCAGGCAAAGTATGGCTCGCCGGCCCGGTGCGCGCCTATGTGGAACTGACGCGCAACACGCCGACGCTGGTGCAGCTGATGTGCGGTTTCCTCGTGCTCAACATGCTGATTTCCAACGTGCTGGGCGGCGCGCAGAACAACCCGCTGACGCCCTTCTTCTGGGTCGTCGCCATTACCGGCCTGCACATTGCCGCCTTCCATGCGGAGGCGTTGCGCGGCGGCATCGAGGCGGTTCCAGCCACCACCATCGAGGCGGCACGTGCGATCGGTTTCAGCTCCTTCGAGGTTTTGCGTTACGTGGAGTTTCCGCTGGCGATCCGCACGGCGCTGCCCTCCATCATCAACAACCTCGTCAATCTGGTGAAGCTCACCACGGTCGGCTCGGCAATTGCGGTCGGTGAAATCACCTATGCCTCGATCTTGATCTGGACGCAGCGCGACAATGTGGTCGAGCTGATGCTCGTCATTCTGATCTTCTTCAGCGTCATCAATTTCATCGTCGCAAGGGCCGGTCTCTGGCTTGAGCGACGTCTTGCGGTTCCGGGGTTCGGTCAATGAGCGCGGTGGTTTCTCAAACGCGGGCGGCAAAAAAGCTGCCCTTCGGCACCATTCTGCTGCTCGGCGTGCTGATTGCCGTCGTGTCATGGCTGGTTCTCGATCCCTCGCTCGGCCAGGTGCTGCTGCAATGGCTGCCCTATCTGGCCAAGGGTTTTGCCATGAATGTGCTGATCAGCATTCTGGCGATCGCCATCGGTACTTTCATCGGCGTCCTGCTCGGCATCATGGAGCTTGCGCCCTATCGTCTGGTGCGGGCGCCGGCGCTCACCTATGTGCAGATTTTCCGCAACGCCCCGCATCTGGTGCTGATCTTCGCCGCGACTTACATTTTCCCCTTCGAGATCGTCGCCTTCGGCAACTACATTCCGTTTCCGGACTGGATCAAGGCCGTGGTCGGGCTTGCCATTCCGGCCAGCGCCCATATCGCCGAAATCACCCGCGGCGCCATCCAATCCATCCCCACCGCGCAATGGGAGGCCGCGCAGGGCCTTGGTTTTTCGCGCAATCAGACGCTGCGCTGGATCATCCTGCCGCAATGCGTGAAACGTTCGCTGCCGCCATGGATGAACCTTTATGCCTCCATTACCATGGGCACGGCGCTTGCATCGCTGGTTGGCGTTCATGAGCTTCTGCATGCCGCGACAGACGCCAGCACGGCCGTGCAGCGCAATGACTTCACCGTCGTCGTTTATCTCACCGTTCTGATGGCGTTCTTCCTGTTCTGCTATCCCGTCTCCCGTTTCACGCAGCGCCTCGAGCGGCGCTTCGCTTCCCGCTGATTGGAACAAGCCATGTCCGCACCCGCACCACAAACCAACGCAAAAGCTCTGGTAGAACTGGAAGGCATACACCTGTCCTTCGGTGACAATCAGGTTCTGAAGGGCATCGATCTTACGGTGAACAAGGGCGACGCCGTCTCCATCATCGGCCCTTCCGGCTCCGGCAAATCCACGATCCTGCGCTGCATCAACGGCCTGCTCATTCCGCAATCCGGCAAGATCACCGTCGGCGGCACCCGTGTCGACCTGCTGAAAACCGAGGCCGAGCGCATAGCGCTGCGCAAGCGCATCGGCATCGTCTTCCAGCAGTTCAACCTCTTCCCGCATCTGACCGTCATGGAAAACATCACCATCGCGCCGATCAAAATCCTCGGCACGCCGAAGGCGGAAGCAGAACGCCACGCCCGTGAACTACTGGAAAAAGTACGCCTCTCCCAGAAAGTCGATGCCTATCCCGGCCAGCTTTCCGGCGGCCAGCAGCAGCGCGTGGCCATCGCCCGTGCATTGGCCATGCGGCCGGAACTGGTGCTGTTCGATGAGGTTACTTCCGCGCTCGATCCGGAAACCGTGGGCGAAGTGCTCGCCGTCATCCGCGATCTCGTCAATGACGGCATGACCAGCATTCTCGTCACGCACGAAATGCGTTTTGCCGAGGAAATCAGCGACAATATCGTTTTCACTGAAAATGGCCTGATCGTTGACCAGGGCACGCCTGACCATATCTTCTACAAGTCGACCAACCCGCGCATCAACGCCTTCGTCAAGGGTCTGGGAGGACAGGCGGCACGGCTCAATGATGGCGAAGGGATCTGACGCCATGGCCGCCGAGGAAAAACTCACCCTTCATCTGGCCGAAGCCATCGCCGCTTCCGATCCGCTGCGCGACGATGAGGCCGTGACGATTGCCCGCACGGCGCTGATCGATTTTTTCGCCTGCGTACTGGGCGGTGCTGCCGACAGAAGCACCAAAATCCTGATCGACAGCTTTACCTCGGGCACCTCAGGCACGGCGGGCATTATCGGCCACGATCTGCGCACCGATGTCTTTACGGCCGCCCTCATCAACGGCCATTCCGGCCATGTGCTTGATTATGACGATGTGCATGGCAGCGTGCGCGGTCACCCCACCGTCGCCATCATTCCCGCACTTCTGGCCGTTGCTGTCGAGGAGAATTCGACGGCGGATGCCTTCATCGCCGCCTATATTGTCGGGCTGGAGACGATGGCGCGGATTGGCTTGTCGCTTGGCACCAAACATTACGAAAACGGCTTCCACGCCACCGCGACGCTCGGCCCTATCGGCGCTGCCGCTGCCATCGCCCACCTTCTGAAATTCGATCCGCAGACCACAGCCGTCGCGCTTGGCTTCGCCGCCACGCAATCGGCCGGGCTGCGTCTGCAATTCGGGTTCGATGCCAAGCCGCTGCATGCCGGGCTCGCCACCCGCGCCGGCCTCACCGCCGCGCGGCTGGCGCGGTCAGGGTTTCAGGGCGCGCCGGATTTTCTGGAAAACCCCATCGGCTTTTATTCCGCCTTCGCCTTCGGTGCAGAGCAACCAAAACGGGTCTTGTCTGGCTGGGGCGCACCCTGGCAGATCGTCTCGCCCGGCTTGACGCTCAAGGCCTTTCCCTGCTGCACCGCCGCCCACCCCGTCGCTGTCGGTGCGCTGGCACTGCGCAGCGCGCATGATCTGACGCCGGACGAGATCGCAACTGTTATCATCACCTTCCCGCCGGGCGGCGATGCGGCCCTCGTCGGCCCCGCCACGCCCACGACCGGCATCGATGCGCGCTTCAGCGCCGAATATGTTTTTGCCGCAGCGCTTGCGGATGGAGCACTCGGGATTGGCCATTTCGACGAGCGCCCGGCACGCGCCGACCTGCTCACACTTTCGGCAAAAGTCTCGCGCCGGCATGATGAAACAGCCCGTCGCCTGTCCCCCGATCCGACCACCCGTTTCGTGGTTATCGATGTGACAAAGAAAGACGGCACGTTGCTGTCACGCCGCATCGACGGCCTGCCCGGCATCGACGATCCAACGGAGAAATTCGCCGATGCCACTGGCGGCAATAAGAAATTCGCCGAAATTCCGGCACTGGTGCGATCCATGAAAACCGCAGCCGATCTCAGGAAGCTCGAAACGCTTCTGGCAACTGAAATATAACTCGACCGACATGAAGGCATGACCCCATGACTACGACCCGCAAAAGACAAATGCATCTCGGCCTTTTCCTGCAGGGCGCGGGGCACCACGTTTCCGGCTGGCGTCACCCCGATGCGGAAGCTGGCAGCGAGAATTTCGATCTGCTCACCCGTGTGACGAAAATGGCCGAGGCGGCGAAGTTCGACATGGTTTTCCTCGCTGACGGCCTGACCAGCGGCGTCGACGCCCACCCCTCGATGATAGCCCGCTTCGAGCCGCTGACCCTGCTGTCAGCCCTTGCCATGGTCACCGACAAGATCGGGCTGGCCGCCACCGCCTCCACCACCTATGGCGAGCCCTACCACACCGCCCGCGCCTTCGCTTCCATCGACCATCTCAGCCACGGCCGCGCGGCCTGGAACATCGTCACCACCTCTTATGCCCGCACGGCGGCAAACTTCTCCAAGGACCACCCTGAGCATGACGAGCGTTATGCGGTGGCGGAAGAATATGTGAATGTCGTTCGTGGCCTGTGGGACAGCTGGGATGACGACGCCTTCGTCAAGGACAAGCAGGCAGGCCGTTACGTCGATCCGGAAAAGGTCCATATCCTCAATCACGAAGGCAAATATTTCACGGTCAAGGGACCGCTCAATATTCCGCGCTCGCCGCAGGGGCACCCTGTGCTCATTCAGGCCGGTTCTTCCGGCCCGGGACAGGATCTCGCCGCCCGCACCGCCGATATCGTCTTCACCGCCCAGCAGGCGATTTCCGAAGCACAGGCCTTTTATACGAGCCTTAAAGCCCGCGTGGAGAAATTCGGCCGCGATCCGGCAAGTGTGGCCGTGATGCCGGGCTTCATGCCGATCATCGGCAGAAGCTTCGAAGAGGCAGGTGAAAAGCTGAAGGAACTGAACCGCTGGACGGACATCAAGAACGCCATGCCACTGCTTGAGGAACGCATCGGCCACAGCCTTACTGAATACGATCTCGACGGCCCGTTGCCGGATTTGCCGATCTCCGACCAGCTGCGCAGCCGCGCCGAACTGCTGACCGAGCTGGCGCGTCGGGAGAATCTGACGATCCGCGAACTCGCGCTGCGTGTCGCCGCCGGCCGCGGCCACCACATTGTCATGGGCACGGCGAAAGACGTGGCCGACCGAATGCAGCAATGGTTTGAAAATGGCGCCGCCGATGGCTTCAACGTCATGCCGCCCTTCTTCCCCGGCGGGCTGGAAGAGTTCAACCGCGAAGTCGTGCCGCTTTTGCAGGAGCGCGGCCTGTTCCGCAGGGATTACGAGGGTACGACGCTGCGCGACCATCTCGGCATCGACCGTCCGGCATTGCGGGCATAACGGCGCGCGGACGCCTTTGACCGGAGGCATCCGCATCACCAAATCTCATAGACAAGTCAGGGCGGGCAGATGCCCTGCCCTGTCACGCCGCAGCGCGCCCCGCCTGTTGATCGCGCCGGCCGGCATTTGAAAATTCCGACCGGACGGACGATCCGTCTTCACGCTGAACGTTACGACGGTTCAGTTTGAACAGGCTGACAAGCTGCGCAAGCACATCGGCACCCTGAGCCAGCGTGGCGCTGATTGCGGTGGTGCGCGCGCTCATCGCCGCATTTTCCTGCGTCATCCGATCGAGCCGGTTGACCGCCTTGTTGATTTCGCTGATGCCAACGGCCTGTTCGTCGGCCGCCTTTGAAATCATCTCGACATTGCCGTCGATGTGTCTGACCAGCGCGTCGATCTGCTTCAGCGCCTCGCCGGTCTCGCCGACCAGCCTGACGCCTTCGAGAACCTCGCTGCCGGAATTGTTGATGAGCGCCTTGATTTCCTTGGCGGCATTGGCGGAACGCTGCGCCAGTTCGCGCACTTCCTGCGCCACCACGGCAAAGCCCTTGCCGGCATCACCCGCCCGCGCCGCCTCAACGCCGGCATTCAGCGCCAGAAGGTTGGTCTGGAAAGCAATCTCGTCGATAACACCGATGATCTGGCTGATTTCGCGCGATGCCGTCTCGATGCGCTGCATCGCATCCACCGTCCGCTCGACCACTTCCGTGGAGGCTACCGTGGATGTCCGCGCGCTCTGCACGAGTTTGCGCGTCTCTTTCATGTTCTCGGTGGACGAGCGAACCGTCGCGGTTATCTCTTCAAGCGCTGCCGAGGTCTCTTCCAGCGCCACCGCCTGCTCGCGGGAGCGCTCGGCAAGATTGACGGAGGCTTCGCTCACTTCCTGGCTGCTGCGGGTCAGGTCACCGGTCTGGCCGAGAACATTCTCCAGCGTCTTCTGGAATTCCGCGATGGACTTGTTGAAGTCCCGCCGCAGCCCCTCGAACTCGCCGACGAACGGCTTGTCCAGCGTGACGCGGATGTTGCATTGGGAAAGCCGCTCAAGCGCCGCGCCGAGCTCTTCCACGGCATGCACCCGGTCCGACACGTCAAAGGCGAATTTGGCAACCTTGAAGACCTGCCCCCGATCATCGAGGATTGGATTATACGATGCCTGGATGAAGATGCGTTTGCCATCCTTGCCAAGCCGCATGAACTGGCCGGTGGAGAAACGGCCGGTTCGCAGTTCTTCCCAGAAGGTGCGGTATTCCGTCGACCTGGCATAAGAAGGTTCGCAGAACATGGAGTGGTTCTTGCCGATGATCTCCTGCGCCTGATATCCCATCGCTTCGAGGAAATTTTCGTTGGCGCTGAGGATCGTTCCATCCGGCGAAAACTCGATCATGGCCTGGGCACGGGAGAGTGCCGCGAGCTTGCCGTTGTCATCGGCGCTCTGGCGCTTGATGGCCGTAATGTCGGTCGCGATCTTGACCACCTTGTAGGGCTTGCCGAAACGAAAAACCGGATTGTAAGAGGCTTCGATCCAGATATCCGCGCCGCTTTTTGCACGCCGGCGATATTGCCCCTTGTCGTGCTCGCCGCGCGACAGTTTTTCCCAGAAAGCCTTGTACGACGCAGACGCCGCATCTTCGGCGGAAAGGAACGTGCGGTGATGGAGCCCGACGATCTCGTTTTGGCTATAGCCGATGGCCTTGCAGAAATTATCGTTCGCTTTGAGGACCTTGCCTGTCAGATCAAACTCGATGATGGCCTGTGAGCGGTTCAGGGCTTCCAGCACTGCAGATGCATCCAAACCAAATTTAGAAAAGTGAGACATGCTTTCGAACCCCCAACAATGACCAGTTTGCGGACCTCCTCAACCCTGAATAAACAAGAGATGAAACCGATCGGTCTGCCCGCAGGCAAACTAGCGGGACACCGTTAAATAGCGATTAATGATGAGTTATAACCATCGTCTCAAAGGCCGAATCTGCTGATAAAAAACCGAGAGGCCCTAACCCTCCAGCATGTGGCATCTCCTCAGATATGGACCGCTTATTTGCCACAGTGCTGATATTTCTGCGGCTGGGGCGCAATGCGGCCTTTCATTGAAACCGCATTCATTGTTATGGCGGGCTTGAAAGATTTGTGTTGCAGGAGCGCTAATGACCAAAACCCTGAAATGCGACGTGCTGGTGATCGGCACCGGCATTATCGGTTCCATGGCGGCGCTTTACCTGCAAAATGCCGGACGTGAGGTTGTTCTTCTGGAACGCGGCGAAGTTGCCCGAGGCGCAAGTTCCGGCAATGCCGGCATCCTGGCCTTTCCGGAAATCATCCCCATACCCTCACCCGGCATCATGAAGAAAGCACCACGCTGGCTTTTCGATCCGCTCGGCCCGCTCAGCGTGCCACCAGCTTATGTCGCAAAGATTGCCCCCTGGCTCTGGCGTTTCTGGCGTGCCAGCGCCGAGCGCAACTTTCGTCATGGGCTGAGGGTACTTAGCGAGATCAACCGGCTGGCAGCCAATGAAATGGCGCATGTCGCCGCCATGCCGGAGCTTTCATCCTTCGTTTCAAAAACCGGTACACTCGATCTCTATGACAGCGAAGCAAGCTTGAATGCCGCGGCAAGGGACTGGGATGAGAAGCAACGCGCGGGTTTCTCCTTTGAGCGTGTCGGCCGTAATGAAATAGACGAACTGCAGCCGGGCCTTGCCCCGCAGTTCCGCCATGCCATGTTCTCCCCTGATGGCCTGCAGGTCTCCGACCCCTTTGATTTCACCCGTGCCATTTTCGATCTGGTGATTGCCCGCGGCGCAAGCCTGCGCAAGGGTGAGGCGGAACGCATCGACGCCGTTGGTGAAAGCACGATCGTCACCCTGGAAAATGGCGACAAGATCGATGCCGACAGGGTGGTAGTCGCCTGCGGCGCCTGGTCGAAAAAACTTGCCGCGACGCTTGGCAATATCGTGCCGCTGGAAACCGAGCGCGGTTACAACACCACCCTGCCCGCAAGCGCCTTCAACCTGACGCGCCAGCTCTATTTCAACGATCACGGCTTTGTCGTGACACCGCTTTCTTCAGGCATCCGCGTCGGCGGCGCGGTCGAGCTCGGTGGGCTGGAGCTGGAGCCGAACTTCAAACGGTCGGAAGCGATGCTGAAAAAGGCGGGGCGCTTCCTGCCGGGTCTCAAGATGGAAGGCGGAACGCAATGGATGGGTTTCCGCCCGTCAATGCCGGACTGTCTTCCTGTCATCAGCACCGCGCGTACCACACCCTCCGTCATCTACGCCTTCGGCCATGGCCATCTGGGACTGACGCAATCAGCTGCCACTGCCCGCCTCGTGACCCAGCTGGCGAACGGCGAGGAGACCACGATTTCGGTCGATCCTTTCCGACCCGGGCGTTTTTCGTAAGCGAAGAACGAGGAGCCCGTCCCAAAGCTGCACTGACAGCAATATGCGGGTTATTTCACCGGCTGCATGGAATCGTCAGGGAATTCCACCGTGGCGAAGGACGGATAGACTTTTCGCAGGATCGTGACCTGCTGCTGATCGCTCACACGTAGCAGATACCAGTCCGTGCCGTCCATCAAGGCCAGTGTATGGGATTTTGCCTCGATCGTCTGCCCGCCGGTTTCCATCACCGTCTTTGTCGGAATGAGCGCATAGGGCGTTCCATCAGGCGTTTGCTCAACGCTGATCGCGCCTTTATCCATGGTGAATTCGGTTATCTTGACCGCCGCGAGCGCCATCTGCATCTGCGTCGTCAAGGCGCTGCGCAATTGCTCGACGGTCACGCCCGCATCGCTTGCGATAAATTCGAAGATTTTGGGCGGTACCGTCCTGCCGACGGTTTCGAAATCCTGTCCGTTCAAGGCGGCGCTGAACCGTTCAATCTGCGTATGCAGCCTGTCCTGCTCAGACGGCAAAAGATCCCGCGACAGAACGGGCTGTGAAAGCGCCGCAAACAGGATCAGGCAGGATATCAGGCGTTTCATGGCTGGCCTTTCCGATGTCCGGCGTCACCGGGTTTCCGCACCGGGAAACCGCTCGCGAAGGAGATCGTTCAGCGCAGCAGAATAAAGCCTGCGGCAGAAAGCACGAGAAACACGATAAGACCGCCAAGAAAACCCGCAGACGCGAAGAAACCAGCGACCATGGCCAGCATCAGCACGCACAGAAGCATGGTGCCGTATTTCGTCAAAGCCAGAAAACCGTTATAGGTCTTTTCATGCTCGGCGTAATTCATCTCGGCACCAACTTCGACCGGGCCTGTGTGGTGTTCGCTCATTCCGCTTCCCCTTTTGCTCCATCCGACATTCCCGTATCGCGAGGGAACTTGGCCTGCCCGCGATCACGGGCATACGCCGGATTCTCCGGAGCCAGAGGTAACATGAAGTCGCTGAAAAGTGCAATGGATCATCAACCCGCGCGGTTGGTTCCGACATCCGTGGAAAAACGAATTTTAATCCGCAGCAGAAGGGCCATGCTGTAGCGCCCAAGGCAAAATCAGTGCACGATAAATCATTGCAAGTGCTTGCCATACGGGGTTCTCGGAGGATGACCATACCGTTCTGAGTTGCTTTTTGAAAAGCGGTTCAATAAGCACCTGCAAACAACAAAAAACGAACTTGCTTGGCGGCAAGTTCAATAAACCGCCACTAAAAAAAGCCGCGGTCCGGACCTTGTATCTGGTCCTGAGGAGGGGAAAGTGAAAATTTTTTTGGGAATCAGCCGGGCCGTTGATACGGTCACCACGGTTATCGGTCAGTCTGTGTCCTGGTTGTTGCTGGCAGCCGTCCTGATCAGCGCCACCAATGCCGTCGTGCGCAAGATGTTCGACATGTCGTCAAACGCATGGCTCGAGGTGCAATGGTATCTCTACGGCACCGTTTTCATGCTGGCGGCGGCTTACGCGCTTCTGAAAAACGAACATGTAAGGATCGATATCCTGTCGTCCACATGGTCGAAGCGCACGCGCGACATCGTCGATTTCGTGCTTCACATCATTTTCCTCGTCCCATTTGCCGGATTGATGACCTATCTGGCATGGCCGTGGTTCTGGGTCTCCTTCAAATCCGGAGAAATGTCGTCCAACGCCGGCGGGCTGATCATCTGGCCCGCAAAACTTGTTGTCCTGCTGGGCTTTGCTCTGCTTCTGCTTCAGGCGTTTTCGGAAATCATCAAGCGATATGCAGTGATTGCGGGATATATTGATGATCCCCGCGAAACGGTGCTGTCCGATTCCGAAACAGAAACCCACGGCACGGCAGGGAACTGACATGATAGACTTGATTGCGCACAACCTGCCGCTGGTCATGTTCAGCAGCGTGATGCTGATGCTGTTGCTCGGTTATCCCGTTGCCTTCACCCTGGCCGCCGGCGGCCTCATCTATTTCGCTCTGGGCGTGGAGCTATCGTGGATTTCTCCGGAAATCCGCCTCTTCTGGCCATTATTGCAATCTCATCCGGAACGCATCTACGGGATCATGTATAATGATACCCTGTTGTCGATCCCATTTTTCACCTTCATGGGCATCATTCTCGAGCGTTCCCGCATGGCGGAGGATCTTCTCGATACGATAGGCCAGCTTTTCGGTCCGATCCGTGGCGGCCTCGCCTATGCGGTCATTCTCGTTGGCGCGTTGCTCGGCGCCACCACCGGCGTCGTGGCGGCTTCCGTCATGGCGATGGGCCTTATCTCGCTGCCGATCATGATGCGTTACGGCTATAACCGTCCGCTCGTCGCGGGCACGATCGCCGCCTCCGGAACACTGGCCCAGATCGTCCCGCCGTCTCTCGTCCTGATCGTCATGGCGGACCAGCTCGGCCGTTCGGTCGGTGACATGTATGTCGGCGCACTCTACCCCGCGCTTTTGATCGTCGCGACCTATTGCGCCTACATCTTCGCCATTTCAATTTTCAAACCAGCGCTCGTGCCCGCGCTTCCAAAGGAAGCCCGCACTCTCGGAAACGGCGTTACTTCGCTGCTGGTGATGATCGCACTTTCAGTGGCGCTTTATTTCCTCGGCATGCATGTGCTCTTCAGCGGCATAACAAGCCCGGAATGGCGGCTCGTCACGGCGCTCGCCTTCGCCGTATTTGCGGTTTATCTCGTTGCTATTTTTAATAGCGCCGCCAGCAAGAAGGTCATTTCTCGTCTCGCCGAACAGGTCATCATCGTTCTGGTGCCGCCACTGGCACTCATATTCCTGGTCCTCGGCACCATCTTCCTCGGCATTGCCACGCCGACCGAAGGCGGCGCGATGGGCGCAACCGGCGCGCTTATCCTCGCGCTCGCCAAAGGCAGACTTTCCCTTGCGATCGTCAAGAATGCGCTGGATGCAACGACGAAGCTTTCCGCCTTCGTCATGATGATCCTCATCGGCGCCCGCGTTTTCGGCCTGACCTTCTATGGCATCAACGGCAATGTCTGGATTGAGGAATTGCTGCTTGCCCTGCCCGGTGGGGAATACGGCTTCCTGATCGTTGTCACGATCATCATTTTCATTCTGGGCTGCTTTCTCGACTTCTTTGAAATCGCCTTCATCATGGTGCCGTTGCTCGCCCCGGTAGCCGACAAGCTCGGGATCGATCTCGTCTGGTTCGGCATCATTCTCGGCATCAACCTGCAAACCTCGTTCCTGACCCCGCCCTTCGGCTTTTCGCTTTTCTTCCTGCGCTCAATCGCGCCCAACTCCACCTGGGTGGACAAGGTAACGGGCAAAAAAATGCCCAGCGTGAAAACAACGGAAATATACAAGGGTGTATTCCCCTACATCGTCATCCAGTTTGTGATGATCCTGGTCGTCATCGCATTCCCCGGTTTGGTCCTGACGTACAAGAGTGGCCACACCAGCGTTGATCCCAGCACCATCAAGATCGAGATACCCGGCGGGCCGGGAAGCAACGGCCTGTCATTGCCTCCGCTCGGCGGCGGTGCTCAGCAACAGCCATCCATGGGTCTGCCGCCGCTCAACCTCGGCGGGCCGGCTCCAGCCCCATCCGGCCAGGAGAACCAGGCTCCGGCGGCACCACCGGCACTCGGTTTGCCACCGCTCAATTTGGGCGAACCGCAACCTCAGCAGCCCGCGCCGACCCAACCCGACCTTAGCCAGCCACCCAAGATCGGGCCATAAAAGCACGGCCGGCGCAGCGCGGCGGTGATCGAGAGCGATCCGCGAAACGCTGCGCCGACCATTGCCCATCCAGGCATCAGGCACGCGGATGCCGCAAATTGAACAATGCCTGGTGACAGGCCAACGAGGCCGCAATTCCCGCTAAAGAACAAAAAGCCCCGGAGACCGAAGTCCCCGGGGCTTTCTGCCGGTCCGCCTTTACCGAAAGATCAGAGCTTTCCGTTGCGCTGCTGAATCATCATGAATGTATCAAACGTATATTCCGCAAGCTGCATCCACAGATAGCCCTCTCGCTTGAAGGCCACCTGGTCCTCGTAAATCTTTTTGAAGTCGGGGTTGGATGCCGAGATATTGGCATAGACTTCCAGCGCAGCCTTGTAGCAAGCTTCAAGGATTTCCTGGCTGAACGGCCGCAGAACAGCCCCTTCAGCCACCAGTTGCCGCACCGCCGTCGGGTTTTTAGCGTCATATTTCGCCATCATGCTGGTGTTGGCGAAGGCGCAGGCATCCTGCAACACCGTCTGGTAGTTCTTCGGCAGGCTGTTCCATTTGTCCAGATTGACGAAGGAATGGATGACCGGGCCGCCTTCCCAGAAGGCCGGATAATAATAATATTTCGCAACCTTGTAGAAACCGAGCTTGTGGTCGTCATAGGGACCAACCCATTCGGCAGCGTCGATGGTGCCTTTTTCCAGTGCCGGATAGATGTCGCCGCCGGCGATCTGCTGCGGCACGACGCCAAGCTTTTCCACCACCTTGCCGGCGAGGCCGGCAATGCGCATCTTCACGCCCTTGAAATCCTCGACGGTGTTGATTTCCTTGCGGAACCAGCCACCCATCTGCGCGCCGGTATTACCGGAGATCATGCCGTAGAGATTGTGCTTGGCGTAAAATTCGTTGAGCAGCTTGTTGCCATTGCCTTCATAAAACCAGGAATTGGTCAGGCGGGCGTTAAGACCGAAGGGTATCGCCGTGCCGATGGCAAAGGTCGGATCCTTGCCGACGTAATAATAGGAACAAGTGTGGCACATTTCCACCGTGCCTGATGACACGGCATCGGCCGCCTGCAGGCCGGGCACGATTTCGCCGGCGGCAAAGGGCTGGATGGTGAAATTGCCGTCGGTTGCGGCGGCAACGTGCTTGGCAATATCCTCGGCACCGCCATAGATGGTGTCGAGCGATTTCGGAAACGACGACGTCAGACGCCAGGTGATCTTGGTATTCTGCTGTGCAATGGCAGGCGCGGCCAGAGCCGTCGCGGCTCCCGCAAGCGCACCTTTTTTCATAAAGGAACGGCGATCCATCTATATCCTCCCAGATATGAACGCTGCCCGCAGCTTTGAATTCCCCTCTTGCTGTTCAGGCATCACAGCAAAGTAAGCACGGTTACCGCCTGGCTGACAAGCGCCCGCGACGAGAATTAATCGCGGAAAACCGGCCTTTTCGGAAAGTCTCCTTCGTATTTTATTTGCAACTGAAATATCCTCGCGCCACCTTATACTTTAGGCGCATCCAATACCGGCAAAACGCAAAACACCTGCTTGACTTGGCTCACCTGCAGTCGCACAAATTTCGGAGATTCGTCCCGGAGCCATCATGCCAAAACCCATCATTGCCGTTCCCGCCGACATAAGGCATTTCGCCGGAGCCGACTGGCACGCCGCGCAGAACCAGTATCTTTCCGCAGCGTTGAAGGTTGCCGGCGTCATGTCCTTCATCGTTCCGGCTTTCGAGGACGGTAACGAGATCGACGCCATTCTGGACCGGGTAGACGGCCTGCTCGTCTCCGGCTCGGCAACCAATGTTCACCCTGCCCTTTACGGCAAAGAGGCACGGGAAAGCGACGGCCCCTTCGATCCCGCCCGCGACGCGACCAGCCTGCCGCTCATTCGCCGCGCCATCGAACGCGGCATTCCGATGCTGGCCATCTGTCGCGGCATTCAGGAATTAAACGTTGCGCTCGGCGGCACGCTTGCTTCGGAAATTCAGGAGCAGCCCGGCATCTGGGATCACCGCAAACCCGAACATGACGACCGTGACGTGGCCTTTGCCATTCGCCAGCCGGTGCAGGTGCGTGAAGGCTCCTGCATTGCGCAGCACCTCGGCATGTCGGGCGAAATCCAGATCAATTCGCTGCACCGGCAGGCAATTGCCGAGACCGCGCCGCGCCTGCAGGTCGAAGCTACGGCGGCCGACGGTACCATCGAAGCCGTTTCCGTCATCGAGGCCAAGGGCTTTGCGGTCGGCGTGCAATGGCATCCGGAATATTGGGCCGAGACGGATGCGCCATCGCGCGCCTTGTTCGAGGCCTTCGGCAAGGCTGTTCACGAATACCGAAACAGCAAGACCTAAAAATCGCCCCCTGCCCTCCAACGCAAACCGCGTCTCCGAGGCCAGCGCATAAAAAAGGGGCAAGCCTGAAAGCTTGCCCCAAGTCCGGGAGGAGGAGTGCTTAGCGCTTTGCGCGTTTCTTCTGTCGGTAGACGTCGGCGACGACGGCAGCCACGATGATCAGGCCTTTGACGATCTCCTGGTAATAGGCATCGACCCTGAGGAACGTGAAGCCTGATGTCATGACGCCGAGAATGATGGTGCCGATGACCGTTCCGGTGATGCGGCCTGCGCCGCCGGCAAGCGACGTGCCGCCGATAACGGCTGCGGCGATGGCGTCGAGTTCGTACATCACGCCCATGCCGGCCTGCGCCGTCTGTGCACGGGCGGCGGTGACGACACCGGCAAGACCAGCAAGCATGCCGGCGATGGCATAGACCTTGATCAGATGCGCCTCGATATTGATACCGGAAACACGTGCCGCCTGCTGGTTAGCGCCGATCGCATAGGTGAACTTGCCATAACGCGTGTAACGCAGCGCGATGTGGAAGATAGTGGCAACGACGAGGAAAACGACGACCGGCCAGATGCCCGTGCCGATGAAATTGAAGCCATCGGTCAGGCCGGAGATCGGCTGGCCCTTCGTGTACCACTTGGAAAGACCACGCGCCGTCACCATCATGCCGAGTGTTGCGATGAAGGGCGGGATTTTCGTGCGCGCAATCAGCTGCCCGTTGATGAACCCGGCCAAAGCCCCGGCCAATATGCCGACAGCGAGCGGTATGAAGAATGGCAGGTCGGTGAGGCCAGGATAAAGCGCCCGCGGCCAGGTGGAAGATTGCGCCACGCTGGCAGACAGCATCGCCGTCAGGCCGACAACCGAACCGGAGGACAGGTCGATGCCGCCGGTAATGATGACCTGCGTCACGCCAACGGCGATGATGCCGATCACTGACACCTGCAGGATCATGATCGTCAGCCGCTGCTGGTTCATCAGGAAGCTCTGGCCGATGAAAATCCAGCCGAGTATTTCATAGACCAGCGCGATGCCGATCAGCACGAAAAAGATATTGGCTTCCGGCGGTATGCGCCTGTGCGGCTTGCGTCCGGATTTTGCATCCAACTCTGCGTTGGCGGTGGCGTTCGTATTCATAATCATTCCTCCTCGAGAAATCCCGGCGCGCCTCACCGCGATGCGAGATCCATCACCTTCACCTGCGTGGCTTCACTTCTGTCAAGGAAACCCGTCACTCGACCTTCATGCATGACCATGACACGGTCGCTCATACCCAGAACCTCCGGCATTTCGGAGGAAATCATGATGACGGCGACGCCTTGGCGCGCCATCTCGCAAACCAGCTTGTGAATCTCCGCCTTGGCCCCGACATCGATGCCGCGCGTCGGCTCATCCAGAATGAGGATGCGCGGCTTGGTCAGCATCCAGCGGCCGATCAGCACCTTCTGCTGGTTACCGCCGGACAGGTTTTCGATACGCTCGTATAGATGCGGCGTCTTGACCCGCAGCTTGCGGCACATCTCTTCGCAGGCATCCGAAAGGGCGCTTTCCTGCACGAAGCCGTTGGCGACATATTTGTCCTGCAGGACGGCGATCTGCATGTTCTCCAGAATATTGAGGATCAGCAGACATCCCGTATCCTTGCGGTCCTCGGTCAGGAACGCCATGCGGTGGCGGATGGCCTCTGTCGGGCTGTCGATCGCAACCTGTTTACCGTCGATTGCAACGGTACCCGAGGAGGCAGGCGTGACGCCGAACACCGTCTCGGCAACATTGGAGCGTCCCGAGCCGACAAGACCAGCAACACCCAGAATTTCGCCGGCACGGACATCGAACGACACATCATGGAACACACCATCAAGCGTCAGGTTCTTGACCGACAGCACCACATCGCCGATCGGAACCTCTTCCTTCGGGAACATCTGCGTGATTTCGCGGCCCACCATCATGCGGATGATGTCGTCACGCGTCACATCGGTGGACGCGTGTGTGCCGATATATTTGCCGTCGCGGAAAACGGAGAATTCGTCGGCAATCTCGAACAGCTCGTTCATCTTATGGGTGATGTAGACGATGCCGATACCACGTTCCCTGAGGTCGCGGATAATTCGGAAAAGATGCTCGACCTCGCGCTCGGTCAGCGCCGATGTCGGCTCGTCCATGATCAAAACGTCGGAATCGTAAGAAACTGCCTTGGCGATCTCGACCATCTGACGGCTCGCGACCGACAGTTCGCCGACGCGTGTTTCCGGGTCTAGGTCGATGCCGAGCCTTTCAAGCAGCGTCTCCGTGCGGCGATACATTTCACCATGGTCGATGAAACCAAACCGGTTTTTCGGCTCGCGGCGGATCCAGATGTTTTCGGCCACCGTCATATAGGCCATCAGGTTGAGTTCCTGATGGATCATGGCAATACCGTTTTCGAGCGCATCGAGTGGGGAATCGAGGCGTATCGGAGCACCTTTCAGGCGGATTTCACCAATGTCCGGCTGGTAGATACCAGCGAGAATCTTCATCAGCGTCGATTTGCCGGCGCCGTTCTCGCCCATCAGCGCATGCACGGTGCCGCGCTTGAGGTGGAACGACACATCATCAAGCGCCACGACGCCGGGAAATTCCTTGCGTATACCGTCCGCTGCCAGAAGAAATTCTGCATTCGGCACGGCGCCGCTGGCGCGCACCGCGGCCATTGTCGATGGACTGACGACCATCTCACCCTCCACAATAGACAAAAATGACCGGAAATTGGGCCTGCGAAATCGCGGCCTTCCTCCGGGGAGGCTTACAGCGCCGTGTCAACAAAGACAGGCATGGGCGCTGTAACACTTTGAATTCACTGAAATTATATTTTCCACATCAGCCCGCAGGCTGGGCCTTCGGTTGGCGTCCGGGTTCGGCACCTGCTCCCGATGTTATTTCAATCGAGCGCAGATGCCGAAACGGGATCGTCAGTTCTTGGCCACGTAATCCTTGACGTTCTCAGGCGTGACGAGCTGGAAGGGAATGTAGACCTTCTTGTCGACCTTGTCGCCCTTGACGAGCTTCAGCGCCGCGTCGAGAGCGCCCTTGCCCTGGCCGGCAGCATCCTGGAAAACAGTCACGTCGAGATCGCCCGCCTGCATGGCAGCAAGAGCGTCCTGGGTGGCGTCAACACCGGCAACGACATAGTCCTTCATGTCCTTGCCGGCGGCTTTCAGCGCCTGAACCGCGCCGATCGCCATTTCATCATTGTTGGCGATAACGGCGTTGAATTCGATACCGCTGGAGAGCCAGTTGGTGACAAGGTCGGAACCCTGCGTGCGCTGCCAGTTGGCGGTCTGCTCTTCAACAACCGAAATGCCCTTGCATTCGTCGGTCTGCAAAACATCCTTTGCAGACTGTGTGCGCATGCGTGCCGCCTGGTTCGAAAGCTCGCCCATCATGATGACGGCCTTGCCCTTGCCACCGAGAAGGCGGCAGACTTCTTTTGCTTCAAGCGTGCCGGCCACGGTCTCGTCAGAGGCGACGAATGCCTGTCCGTCCGGCAGGGTATCGACGTTTACCGGCTGACGGTTGACGTAGACCAGCGGAATCTTGGCTTCAGCGGCAAGCTTCGACATGGCCGCCGTCGCATCCGTATCAACCGGGTTGACGATGATCGCATCGACCTTGGAAGCGATGAAATTCTGGATCTGGCTCTGCTGCTTGGCAACGTCGTTCTGAGCGTCTTCAACCTGCAGGGTAACGCCCTTCAGTTCCTTGGAGTAATCCTGCATGCCGTTGCGCAGCACGGTCAGGAAGTTGTCGTCGAACAGGGCCATCGAAACACCGACGGTCTCCGCATGTGCCGCCGTGCCCAGAAGCACAGACATGGCCGCACTGATGATAAGCTTCTTCATTGTTTTTCTCCTCCATGGTGTCCGGCGCCACCTCTCCCAGCCGGAAGCGGACCCGAAAGCCCGCCGCTACCTCATCCAGAAAACGGAATAATGAAACCGATTTTCTGCCGTTCGATATATTTATTCCATTTTTGGTTCGAACGTCAATGTTTTCTTCGCGGTCTGACAGCGAAGCGGCACACAAGGCGGTGATGACGGGAGTTTTAAGGAGAACCGGGTACTGAGACCAGATGCCGAAAGGCGTGCCAAATCTTTCCCGTGTCATCCCCGCCCTTGAGGCGGGGATCCATAAGCCGTTGAAATTATGGATGCTCGGAACGAGCCAGAGGAGGATGTCGAGCGGGGTGCAAGGTCTGCCGTCAATATCGGGCGCTTCGCCGCCGAGACGGACGTCGCCGCAAGCGCGGCCTACCCGTGCGAGCCGGGCATCACATCCGCAGGAATGGGGCAGACATAGTCGCTGCCTTCCGTCTTTTCCCGCCATTCCCTTTTAGCGCTGGCAAGCAGTTCAGGCGAGGTCATCAACGAAAGACCGGTCGATGCCAGCGTCTTGGCGGCATGCGCCATGGCCTTGTGGGCGGCGGGGCTTTTGCCCTGTGCCACCACCTGCCAGGTATGCGGATTGGTCCCGATCGCCCAGGCCGGCGTCCAGCACTGCGCCGTCGGCGTGATCCAGCTGACGTCGCCGACATCGGTGGAACCCGCCCGAAAATGCGACTCGCCCTCGAAATCACGCAGGCCGAGATGCAGGGGCGTCGATCCGTCGACCTTCCGGTTGGAAAAGACGTCACCCTTTATCTGGTAGAGCCGGATGCTGCTTTTGATCGCTTCTTCGGTAAACGTATCCTGTATGCGTTTGGCGAAGTCGATATCCGCCTCATCAAAGGCGATGGGGCCAAGCGTCACCATGTTTTCATGCATCGCCGTTTCCAGCGTTATGTTGGGCAGAAGGTTGGTGGAGGCGGTATCGAAGACGATCTCCACCTCGGTTTCGGTCATCATCGCCGCGCCGCGCGCGACCTTATCCACCCTTGCTGCGAGGTCGAGCGCCTGGCGCATTTCCGGCGCGCGAATCAGATAGAGGACTTCCGCCTTCGCCTGCACCACATTCGCCGCCTTGCCGCCGGTGTCGGTGATCGCATAATGCACCCGGCAATCCTGCGGCATGTGTTCGCGCAGGAAGTTGACGCCGACATTCATGAGTTCAACGGCATCGAGCGCCGAACGACCGAGATGGGCGGCATTGGAGGCATGGGCTGCAACACCCTTGAAACGATAAAAATATTCCAGCACGGCCAGATTGTTGGTGGAACGCACGCCGTTGAAGGGTGCCGGATGCCAGGTCAGCGCCGCATCGACATCGTCGAACAGGCCGGCGCGCACCATGAAGGTCTTGCCGGAACCGCCCTCCTCGCCGGGGCAACCGTAATAACGCACCGTGCCGGGCAGATTGTTGGCTTTCAGATGCCGGGCCAGCGCAATGGCGGCCATCAGCGAGCCGACGCCGAGCAAGTTGTGACCGCAGCCATGGCCTGTGGCGCCCGCCTCGCGCGGCTGCACCTGTGCCACATCGGCCAGCTGGCTCATGCCGGCCAGCGCATCGAATTCACCGAGGAAAGCGATGACCGGCTTGCCGCTGCCGAATTCGCCGATGAAGGCCGTGTCCATGCCTGCCACGCCGCGGCGAACCGCAAAGCCGTTTTCCTCAAGCGCTTTTGCCAGAACGCCGGCGGATTGCTGCTCTTCGAATTTCAGCTCGGCAAAATCCCAGATGCTGTCGCTCAAGGTGGTGAAATCAGGCTTCATGGCCTCGACTTCGGCGGCAATCGACATCACGGCATCACGGTTCATGGCTTGTCCTCGCATTTCCGCCCTTTGCGGGCACGCGCAAGCACTTCGGCGGAGGCACCGCCAAATCCTTACGCTCTATGATGGAAAGCCCGCGCCGGGGTCCGCCTCCGGCGCGGGCGATAGTGGATCAGTTGTCGACCGAGACTTCCCAGAGGCGGGCGTTCGACTGCCAGACCGGCTGGCCCTTCAACTTCTTCGTCGCGCCCCAGACATCGACCATGTCGTAAAGGAAGATGCCCGGCATTTCCTTGAGCATCAGTTCGTGAAACTCGTCGAATATCTTCTGGCGCTTCGTCTGGTCGGCCTCAACATAGGCCGCCTTCATCAGCTCGATCGCCTTCGGATCGTCCCACATCAGGGAGGCGTTTTTGTCCTTGTTGCCGACATAGAAGGCATACATCAGCGCCGGGTCCAGACGCGGGGCGACCGACTGCGAGATCACCTGATAATTGCCGGAGCGACGGCGATCCACCTGCGTGGCATAGTCCAGCACCTCGATCTGCACATTGAGACCCGCCTGCTGCATCATGGCCTGCGCCATGACGGCGGCCGGGAAGCTCGGCACGTTGCCGCGCTTGTTGGCGATGATGGAGATCGGCTCGCCCTTGTAACCGGCGGCCTCCAGCTCCTTCTTCGCAGCCTCGACATCATAGGCCGGGCGCTTTTTCTGGGCCTCGTCATAATAAACCGAGTCCTGTGAGACCATCGAACCGTTCGCCTCACCCGTGCCGTTGGATGCGGCGGCGACCAGTTCATCGAGATCGAGCGCCATCGCCATGGCGCGGCGTACGCCGGGATTGCTCAGAACCTTGTCGCGGGTCTGGATGTAGAAGAGGTTCTTGCCGTTGTTGCGGGCAACGATGAGCTGCATCTTGTCGTTGGTCTTGAACTCAGGAATGAGATCGGGAGAAATCTCGGCCGTATCGAGCACGCCGGATTCAAGCCCCGCCTTCACGGTCGAGGCATCGGGAATGACCATGAATTTGATGCCATCGGCGAGCGGCCGCTTGGAGCCGACCATGCCATCCGGCTTGCCGTCATTTGCCGGCGAAACATAATCGGCGAATTTGGCGAGGCGGATATATTCGCCCTTCTTCCACTCGTCCCACTGGAACGGCCCAGTGCCGATCGGCTTGACGAAGTTGCCATCAGCAGCAACCGATTCCGGCGAGATCATGCCGGTATAACCGCATTCCGGCCGCGACATGAGGCCGAGGAAAACGGCGGAGGGTTTTTCAAGGGTGATCTCGACCGTGGATGCATCGCTGGCCTTGACACCGGTGACGTGTGCTGCCCCGCCTTCCGCGAAATCGTTGAGGCACGCCCATTTGGTTTCCGGCTTCAGGTAACGTGTCCAGTTCCAGACGACATCCTCTGCGGTGAGCGGCTTGCCATTGTGGAATTTCACGTCCTTGCGCAGCTTGAAGGTATAGGTCAGGCCGTCAGGCGCAACCTCGACACTCTCGGCGAGCAGCGGCTTCACCTCGCCGGCATTGTTATAACCGACAAGGCCCTCGACGATGTGCAGGATCACCCCGTCCGTATTGCCGTCGCGGTTCACCCCCGGATTGTTGCTGCGCAGATCCGAACTTTGCGCGATGGTGATATCGCGTGCAGCCGCGATATTGGCGGTCACGAGCAGGGCAACGCCTGCGAGAAGAAGTTTTTTCACTGTTCTACCCTCTTTGTTGTCGTTGATTGTGATTGATTAAAACCCGTCCCAGCAGCCTTGTGCCAGCCGGCCGATCGTTTCGAGCGCGATGGTGTATCCCGGAGTGCCATCAGGCATCACCTGCGGCACCTCATCCGTATAGGTGGTGATAATGAAGGACGGCGCGCCATTTCTGTAGACGATGCCGGCATCCATGCGACCGCGCTTGCCGCGGCCGCTCTTGCTGGCCACCACGGCCTCGAAAGGCAGGCGGGAGCGAATTCCATACCGCAAAATCTGGTTTTTCAGCGTCTGCATGGCCCATTCGCACAATTGCGGGCTGCAACCGAGCTTTGCCTGCGCCTCCGGTGAGGACTGGGCATCGAGGATGATTTGCAGCAGAAGCACCTGATCCGCCGCCGAGGTGGTGGTGACGGTTTTCAGCGGATGGTCAGCCGCCAGCGCCAGCGGCGGAATGAGGAAACGGTGGTGCGTGTTAGCCATGCCGAGCGCCTTGCAATAGCCATCCACTTCTTCCAGCGTCAGCCGTTCCAGCACCATCTTGGTGCAGACATTGTCGCTCAGCACCATCATGCCGGCGACGGCATCGCGTAGCGAAATGACGATACCTGGCGTCATATAACGGAACATGCCGCTCGCAACCTCTTCCGCCAGCCGCTTTTCATAGGTGACGGGCTGGTCGAGATCGATCCGCCCTTCGCTTGCGGCCTTGAGCACCGCCATCATGATCGACGTCTTGCGGGTGCTGCCCGATGGCGTCTCCTCGTTTTCTCCCCGCCCGATCTCTTCGCCGGTCAGGAGATTGCGCACCATGAAGCGCGTCACGAAAGGCTGTGCATCACAGATCGCATTCAGTTGGGCAGCCACGGTCATTGTCATCTTCCTGTTAAACTTCATCTTCCAGACGCCATTTGAGTGTCACGCCGCCCTTTTCATTCTGGTCGAGGGCGGGAATGGCCGAGAGCAGCCGGCGCGTATAGGCCTCTCTCGGGCTGTCGAAAATCGTGTCGCGGTCACCCTCTTCGATGATGCGGCCGTCCTGCATGACGACGACACGGTCCGCCACCTGCTCCACCACGCCGAGATCGTGGCTGATGAACAGGCAGGAAAAACCGTAACGTTTTTGCAGATCGGAAAAGAGATCGAGCACCTGCGCCCGCACCGTCACGTCGAGCGCGGAGACCGGTTCGTCGGCGATCAAGAACCGCGGACGACGGGCGATGGCGCGGGCAATGGCCACGCGCTGGCGCTGGCCGCCGGAAAGTTCGTGCGGGTAACGGGTCGCGTAATCCGCGTCCAACCCCACCTCTTCCAGCGTTTCAAGCGCCCGCTTGCGCTTGGCGGCCTGATCGAGACCGGGAACGAGGCGCAGCGCCTCCTCTACCAGTGCCAGAATGGTCATGCGCGGATCGAGCGAGGAATAGGGATCCTGAAACACCATCTGGCAATTCAGGCGATAGTCCTTCCAGTCCTCGTTGCGCTCCCGCCCCTGAAAGCGGATATGCCCTTCGCTCTCCTGCACGAGCCCGGCAATGGTGCGGCCAAGCGTGGTCTTGCCGGAACCGGAACCGCCGACCAGCGCCACGACCTCACCCTCATGAATATCGATGCTGACGCCGTGCAGCGCCCGCTTGGGCTTGGCTTTCTTCAGCAGGGACTTGCGGCCGGCATAATCGACGACGATATCGCGGGCCGAAACCATCGGCGCCTTGGACGTGTCGATGGCGCGCGGCTCGCCGCGGAACGGCAGCGAGGAAAGCAGCTTTTTGGTATAGGGATGCTGCGGCGCGTCCAGCAGGTCTTCGGTGCGGCCCTGCTCGACGATCGCACCTTTTTCCATCACCACGATGCGGCTGGTATAACGCGCCACCATCGGTAGATCGTGGCTGATGAGCAGCACGGCCGTGCCTTCCGCCCGCGTCAGCTCCACCATCAGCTCCATGACATCACGCTGGATGACCGCGTCAAGCGCCGTCGTCGGCTCGTCGGCGATCAGCAAAGCGGGTTTCAGCAGCATCACCGAGGCCAGCATGATGCGCTGGCGCATGCCGCCGGAAAACTCGTGCGGATAGGCCGTCAGCGCGCCTTCGGGATCGCGGATGCCCACTCGCCGCAGCATGTCGAGAATTTTCTCGCGGCGCTCTTCGGGCGACAACTTCGTGTGAAGGATCAGCCCTTCCTCCAGCTGCCGGCCAATCGTCATCGATGGGTTGAGCGAGGTCATCGGCTCCTGAAACACCACGCCGATCTCCGCGCCGCGCAGCCGCCGGAGATCCTTCACCGGCAGGGACATGACATCCTGCCCCTTGTAGATGATCGATCCGCCGGTGACGGCGATAGCCGGAGGCAGAAGCGAGATGAGCGCGCGGGTTGCGAGCGTCTTGCCCGAGCCGCTTTCGCCGACGATGCCGAAGATTTCGCCCGCAGCAATATCGAAGGAGACATCCTTGACCACCCGGTGGCCGGTTCTGGCAACTTCGAGCGAAAGGCCGCGAACGGTGAGAAGTGTAGTGTCTGTCATTTGAGACCTCTCATGCGCGGGTCAAGCCTGTCGCGAAGGGCATCGCCCAGAAGATTGATGCCAAGCAGCGTCAGCGCGATGCAGAGACCGGGGAAAAGCCCGAGCCACACGGCCTGCTGGATGAAGGGCCGGCCGGCGGCCAGCATGTTGCCCCAGGTGGGCGCCGGCGGCGGCACGCCAAGGCCGAGGAAGGACAGCGCACTTTCCGAAAGGATGGCCCAGCCGAACATGGAGGTGGCAAGAACCGTGATCGGCGCGATGCAATTGGGCAGGATGTGGCGGAACATGGTGTAGATCTCACCATTGCCCATTACCAGCGACGCCTCGATGAATTCCCGCTCACGCAGAGAAAGCACGGCACCGCGCACCACGCGGGCCATGGATGGCGTATAGGCGATGCCGAGTGCGAAGATGATGCCATACTGGTTGGCGCCGAAAACCGCGAGCAGGCCGAGCGCCAGAAGAATGCCCGGAAAGGCCAAGAGCGCATTGTTGATGGCCATGATGACGCCGTCCACCCAGCCGCGCGCATAACCGCTGACAAGGCCGATCAGCGTACCGAAGATTGTCGCGAAGCTGACCGTCAGAAAACCGATCCAGACGCTGGCACGCGCGCCGACCATCAGGCGGCTCAAAACATCGCGCCCGAATTCGTCGGTGCCGAGAAGATGGCTTGGGCCGGGCGCGGCGAGACGCGAGGCGAAACCGAGCTTCATCGGATCATAGGGTGTCCAGAACAGGCCGGTCACGGCGGTGATGAGCAGGAGGGCGATGAGAAAGCCGCCGATAAGCCCGTTGAGTGTGAACTTTTTCATTCGGCAACCACACGCGGATCGAAGAGGGGATAAAGCAGGTCGACGAAGAGGTTGACCAGCACATAGGACAGCGAGACGAACAGCAGGCAGCCTTGAATGACGGGATAGTCACGGGCAAAAATACTGTCGACCATCAGCCGCCCGAGACCGGGAATGGTGAACACCGTCTCGATGACGGCGATGCCGCCGAGAAGATTGCCGAGGATAAGGCCGATCATTGTCCAGGTGGGACCAAAGGCGTTCTTGAAAGCATGCCGCCAGAGAACCGCGCTTTCCGAAAGGCCCTTGGCGCGGGCATGGGTAATGTAATCCAGCCGCAGCACTTCCAGCGTCGAGGCGCGCGCCATGCGGATCAGCACACCCATTTCATGGATCACCAGCGTCATGACGGGCAGGACGAGATAAAGCATGCCGCCGACGAGATTTTCGCTGATCGACACATATCCGAGCACCGGCAACCAGCCGAGCTTGAGGCCGAAAAACAGGAGAAGCAGCAGACCCAGCCAGAATGTCGGAATGGACAGCAGCAGCGTCGCCGTTCCCACCAGCGCTAGATCGGTCAGACTGTTCTGTTTCCAGGCGGCGATCACGCCCGCAGGAACCGCAATCAGGCTGGCGAGCAGCACGGCGACGACGACGATCTCGGCGCTGACGAGGAAGCGCGAGACGACCAGCGGCAGCACCGCCTCGTCATTGACGATGGAGCGGCCGAAATCGCCCTGCACCACATTACCCGCCCAGATGACGAATTGTTGCGGCATGGACTTGTCGAGGCCGAGTTCGGTCCTCATGGCTTCGATCTGTTCCGGTTGCGCCATGTCGCCCAGCATCAGGGCAGCCGGATCGCCCGGAATGAAGCGGATGAGCGCGAAAACCGTGATCGACACGAATGCGATCGTCGGCAGCGCCATCAAAAGACGGCTCAGTATGAATCTTATCATCGGTTCCCCACGATTGATGGCGGGGAATGATATCCCGCCTCTATCGGTTTCGTTGCTGGTGACTATGACGGATTGATAAATAAGGCGCAATATTATGCGTAAATGTCATATATCTATGCAGAATGGCGGCGCGTTTCATCCTGATGAGGACAATGAGATTTCCCGCCCAAAATCCCGTTTTCAGTCGATTTTTTGCGAAAGCTGGATTTCCCGCTTCAAGGCATCGCTCAGCGCCTGTGCCGCGATGGACAACGGTGCACCGGAGGCGCGGGCTAGACCGAATTCCTGCGTCGCCTGCGGAACGAATGGCCGGGCTACAACGGGAAGATGCCGGTAGAGGTTGGCATAAAAGCTGCTGATGATCGTCACCCCCAGCCCATGCGCCACATAGGCGCAGGCGGAACTGTTGGTGTGGGTCTCGATCTTCACCATCGGCTTGACGCCGGCCTTCTTGAAGACCTGATCGAGCGCCATGCGGTTCGGCCGCTGCCGGCCAATCAAAATGAGCGGAACATTGCGCAGGTCCTTGACGGTAATTTCGTCGAGTTTGGCCAAGGGATGATCCTCCCGGACCACACAGACGCTTTTGCCGGTCGCGACACGCTCGACATCGATGCCCGGGCCAATCTCGCCTTCCATCCGCAGGAAACCGAGATCGATCACCCGCTCACCGACAAGCTTGTTGATGGCGGTCGTCGTTTCAAAAAAAGTCTCGATGCGAACGCCGGGAAAATCCCTGACATAGTCAATCAGCATGGCGGGCGCGAAATTCTCCCACATGCTGCTCGGCAGGCCGATGCGGACGATCTCCGGGCCGGCAGCGCCGTTGCGCAAATCCTCGGCGTGGCCGGACATGCGATCAACGGCAAGCAGCACATTTTCCGCATCGCGGGCAAGAAGTGCGGCCTCGGGCGTTGGGATCAACCGTCCCTTGTCACGGGCAAACAGCGTCAACGAAAGGTCCGCCTCAAGCTGCGCCAGAAGCCGGCTGATACCGGACTGGCTGAGCCCCATGGCCTTTGCGGTGGCGATGGTGGAGCCGGTGGAAAGAAGCGTGCGCAGGACTTCGAGCTGCTTGATATTCATGAGGCAAGCACCATGGGTGAAAGGACGAGCCGGTTTCGGTTCAGACGTTTTGCCGCCGATGACGCTTGATGTCACCGGTTTTTTTAGCACCGTCATGCGGCCCCGTCTGGCCGCCGCTTACAGTTCCACCTCATAGACCCTGTCGTGGGTGGCAACACGCGCCTCTCCGGAGGGCGTCACCCAGCCGCGGAACATGCCAGGCGTATTGTAGGGTGCGGATATGCCGCCTTCGGCGTCTATCGCGACGAGACCGGCGCCGATATCGTAAGGCGCCAGATCCTTATGGACGAGATCGCCGGCCGCAGTCTCCAGATCCTGCCCGAGATAGGCGACACGGGACGCGATCTCGTGGCCGACGACATAACGGATGAAAAACTCACCCTTGCCGGTGCCGGACACCGCGCAGGCACCGTCGCGCGCATAGGTGCCGGCCCCGATCACCGGGCTGTCGCCCACCCGGCCGTTTGGCTTGTTGGTATAGCCGCCGGTGGAGGTCGCCGCTGCAAGATGCCCGGCCGCATCGAGCGCCACCGCGCCGACGGTTCCGTGCTTTTCGTTTTCCGTCGCTTCCGTTCCAGCGGCGGCATGGACCTTCATGGCCGCCAGCGCCTCGAGACGTTTTTGCGTGGTGAAATAGGATTGAGGTTCGGTGGCAAGCCCCTGCTCTTTCGCAAACTGGTCAGCCGCTTCGCCGGTGAGATAGACAGCACGTTCATCCACCATCAGCGCGCGGGCCGCCTTTACCGGGTTTCGGATGGCGCGTGACGCGCTGATTGCGCCCGCCGCCAGCGTCTTACCGTCCATGATCGAGGCGTCGAGTTCGTGAATGCCGTTCTCGTTCAGCGCCGCCCCATGGCCTGCATTGAAATGCGGGCTGTCCTCCATGACGACGACCGCCGCCTCAACCGCTTCAAGCGCGGTTCCACCGGCCTTCAGCACGCCATAACCGGCCCGCAAGGCCGCCGCCAGATCGTCGCGCGCCGCCTCCCATTCCGCAGGCGTCATGCTGTGTTCCGGCATCACGCCGCAACCGCCGTGAATGGCCAATGCGATCTTCGTCATGTCCTCACTCCACTGTCACCCCGCCACAAGCAGGGCCTCTTACCATCAATGAAAGGCGATATCGCCGATGACCCGCACCCGCACCCGCCGCGCGCCGCCCGGCAGATAGGCGATCGGAATATCCTCCACCTCAAGCGTCTTGAGGCTCGCCCGCTCCGCGCCCGAAGCGACCGCCGCGTTCTGCGCTTCGGTTTCTGCTTTCGCAAGGGCCTCGTCGCGGCTCAAGCCGGAAAAGACCTGATCCACTTCGCCCGAAACTTGCGCCATGGCTGCACCCAGCGCATTGGCAACGCCGGCATTTTCCACACGCAACACCTCGGATGCGCCCGGAACCCGCTCCGGTATCAGAAACGCCCCGCCGCCGACCGCAACCAGCGGCACATCTTCCGCAGACGTCTTCATCTGGTCGAAACTGTCGGCCACCATGTCGCGGATACGGGAAAGCGTCGCCTGCACGAATGCCGGGTCGAGGTCTTTCACACGATCCTTGTCGCCCATCTCGATCAAGCCTGCGGCCACGGCGATATCCGATGTCGTCAGCGTCTCGCCGCCGAACACGCGGGCTTCCGTCAGGATGCGATATCCGACCGAGCGCGGGCCGATCTTGCCCGTCTCAGGGTCGACGATAGTACCGCCGCCGAGCGCAATCGGCAGAAGATCGGGCATACGGAAGAGCGTGCGTACCCCGCCAATATGAACGATATTGTTCGCCTCGCGCGGAAAGCCGCCGACAAGGCAGCCGATATCGGAGGTGGTGCCGCCGACATCCACCACCATGGCATCGGAAAGACCGGTGAGGAAGGCCGCACCACGCATCGAGTTCGTCGGGCCGGAAGCGAAGCTGTGCACGGGGTTCGCGGCGGCCACATCCGCAAGCGCCACGGTGCCGTCATTCTGGGTCAGATAAAACGGCGCCTTCACACCCGCTTCGCGCAGCGCATCCGAAAATGCCTGAACCGTGGTCTTGCCGAGCGTTTGCAGCGCTGCGTTCAGGAGGGCGACGTTTTCCCGCTCCAGAAGCCCGATACGGCCAAGCGTATGGGAGAGCGTAATGCGTGCATCGGGAATGACCGAACGGACGATTTCCGCCGCCCGCACCTCACACTCCGTCGTCAACGGCGAGAAAGTTGCCGAAATGGCGATGGAGGTGATGCCCGCATCGCGGATTTTCATTGCCGCCTCACGGATTTCATCCGGGATCATCGGCACCAGCGGGCTTCCGTCATATTCGTGGCCACCATGAACCATGAAGATCAGCGGATTGACGGCCTCGTGCAAATCCCCAGGCCAGTCGCACATCGGCGGCAGCGAAGAACCGGTCGGCAGCGCGATGCGGATGGCGGCGACCCGCTCCAGCCGGGCGCGCTCCACCACCGCATTGGTGAAATGTGTTGTGCCGATCATCACCGCGTCGATAGGCCGGTCCGCCGCGCCGACATGGCCCGCCACATGGGCGAGCGCCGCCTTGACGCCGGACAGGACATCCTGCGTGGTCGGAACCTTGATGGAGGCGACGATCGTGTCTCCATCGATGAGAACGGCGTCCGTATTGGTGCCGCCAACGTCAATACCGATGCGTTTCATGGGAATACCGATCTGAAATCAATGTCATAACCGAAGGCACGCGGGCCGACGGCGGCGATGCCGGCAGGTGTCGTCAAAAGTTCCGGCGCCGGCAGGGCGATAACCGTGACGCGCTGGCCATAACGCACAGATTCCGTGCCGATGGCGCTGCCCGAGATAGTGTCGAGAAGGCAGAGCAGGTCCGGCGTCATGGCAACCGGCTGGCCATCACGGAAGGCGACCGCCCATTCGTTCTGGAAGGCGAGTTCCAGTCGCGAGCCTTTATCCGCATCGATGCCTTCAATGGTGGTGCTGCCGCGCAGGAAGCCGCCGGTGGTTTCACGCGCCACATCCACCACCTTGCCGCGGAACAGCTGCTTGCCGCCCTCATGGTCGAGAACCGCCTGAACGGGGTCGTCATGGCGTTGACGCGCCGCCATCACCGCGCGGCCGAGCTCGGTCGCCTTGGTGACGGTGTAGTGAATGCCCCATTCCTTCACTTCCTTGCCGGTGCGTGGCGCCTTGCAGGTGGCGGCGGTGGAGCCGACTTCGGTGCAGACCTTGCGCGAGATGCGCTCCATCCATTTCCACGAAGCCGCCCGCGTGACGATCACCTCATTGTCGCGCACATCGACCAGCGACAGCGGGAACATCGGCAGGTTGCCGATGGCGAAGGAGGTCATCTGCGCTTCGGGATAGGCGCGCCCCATGGCATCGGCATTAACGACCGGCCGGTCGAGCATGGCAGCGGCTAGGAAGGAAGAAAGCGCATTCGAACCGCCGATTTCCACGCTCATGATCGCCCGGAACGGTTTGCCGAGATAATCCTCCATCACCTCGACAGCGCGGGCGAGATGGACGGGATCTCCCAGCCGCTCCTGACCGACAAGCGGCGCCCCCATCTTGGAGACAACGGCAACCATGTCGTCATCGGCAAGCGCCATGGGATCCATGACCTTCACCCGCCTGCCCTCGGCATAAAGACGGCGCAGGTTGAGCGTCGAGATATAGGGGTTGCCGCCGCCGCCCGTTCCCAGAATCCAGGCGCCGGTGGCCAGAGGTTCGATATCGTCTTCGGAAAATTCCTGGATCATGCGTCATCCTCGGGCATGCCGCAGCCTTTCCGGCGCAAGCGATGCTCCTTCCCTTTGAAGTTCCAAGTCTCATCGGCCCCGCCCTGCGGCGAGACCGGTTTTCATCAGGCGGAGATCACTCCGCCTTGCAGTCCCAATGGAAGTTGGAGAAATTCAGATCCCAGCTCTGCATGGGAATGAACTCGTAACCCTGAAGGCACTTGTTCGCCGCATAACGGCGGTTCGGTGCAACTGCCCAGACGTCAGGCTGAAGATCGGCGATCTTCGTCTGCAGCTCCTTGTAGGTGGCGTTCTGTTCGCTGACATCGGTGGTGGCGCGGACCTTGTCGATCAGCCCGTCGATTTCCGCGCTCTGCAGCCATTCCATCGACATCCAGGTGCCGGAGGCCTTGGAATGGTACTGGTTGTAGAACATCGCATCCGGCGACGGGTAGGTCGGCGAGATGTTCACCTGCGTCGATGCGGGCGTCGTTTCCGGCTTGGAGGACAGCTCGACAATGCGGTTCCACGGCTCGGGCTTGATATCGAGCGTGATGCCGATCTGCTCGAGGCTGGATTGCAAAAGCAGCGCCACTTCGGCCTCGAAGGCCAGCGAAGCGACATAGCTGTTGACGAGCGTGATCTTCTGGCCGGCATATTTCGACTTCGCCAGTTCTTCCTTGGCCTTTTCCAGATCATAGACGCCGGGCTGGATATCGCTGTTATGTGCATCCTTGAAGGCGTCGGAGAGCGGTCCCTTCATGTCGAAACCGGGATAGATCACTTCCTGGATCGTCTTGTAGTCGGTCGCATAGGCAATGGCGCGGCGCACGTGCACGTCGTCGGTCGGATAGACCTTGGTATTGAGCTTGATGACGAAACCGCCGGCGGTGCGGGTCTGGATCAGCTTGTAACCCTTCATCCGGCCGATGGATTCATAGGTATCGTTGCCAAGTCCGTGCGAGGAAAGGCCGAGTTCGCCCTTTTCCGCCAGCGCCTTTACGGTGGCGTCGTCGCTGGTCTGCACGAAGCGCACTTCATCGATCGGCTTGCCCTTGGTCCAGCCGAGGAAATAATCGGCATTGCGGGCAATGACCATATCGGCCGAGCGGTTGTAGCTGACCAGCTTGTAGGGGCCGGAACCGGCGGAATGTTCGCCGACATAAGCCTCACCCCATTTGTCTTCGGGCTTGGCATTGGCTTCGATCAGCGTCTTGTTCATCGCCATCATCAGCGGCGTCGCCGCCATGAAGGGCGAGAACTGGCGCTCGATCTTCATGACCAGCGTGGCATCGTCAGGCGCAGTGACGTTTTCGGGCTTCAGCACGCCGACGATGAGGTTCGACGGGCCCTTGTTGATGCCGAGCAGACGCTGGATCGACCAGGCAAGATCGGCAGCCTTTACCGCCGTGCCATCCTGAAATTTCGCGTCGTCGCGCAGGTGGAAGGTGTAGGTCAGGCCGTCTGGCGAAATATCCCAGGATTTCGCCAGATGCGGCACGATTTCGCCCTTGGCGTTCACCGTGGTCAGGCCGTCATACATGTTCACGATGGCCATGTAGCCGGTGTAATCGGTCACCTTCGCGGGGTCGAGCGAGCTGAATATCTGCATGGTGTTGACTGCAACTGACACCTTGTCTTCCGCAAGGACTGCAGAAGAAAAAAGCGGCAACGCGAGCGCCGTGCCGAGCGCCAGCGCGGCGAGACGGGAAGCAAGTACAGGCATTTTCATTATCGTTCTCCTCTTTATTGCGGAGCATTGGCCCCGCTTATGGTTAGGCAGCCTTGCTGACCGGGACGGGCAGCGGTGAGAAAGGAATATCCGGATAGCCAAATGCCGCCGGCCCGACGACCTCAAGCGCGCGGGCGCTGCGCAGCAGGTCGTGGCAGGGGATGGCGATGACGGCCACGCGCTGGCCGTAGCGCAACACTTCGGTGGTGATCGGATAACCCGTGTCGACGTCGAGCAGGACGATCAGGTCGGGCACCGTCACTTCCACCTTGCCATCTCGGGAAAACAGCAGGAATTCGTTCTGAATGGCGACGCCCGCCGTCTGGCCGGCGCAATCATCGAAGCCGGAGAGCGTGAGATCACCGACAGCAAAACCGCCGCGCAGGTGGCGCTTCAGATCGGTGATCTTGCCGTTGAAGATGCGCCTTCCGCCTTCCAGTGCGCAGACCGCGGCAATCGGGTCTTCCTGCTGCTTGCGGGCGCGGATCACTGCCTCACCGATGGCAATCGCCTTGGTGTAGGTTTTCGGAATGCCGTATTGGTGCACGTAATGCGCCTGCATCGGCGCGGTCGCCAGCATTGCGCCGCCGCCCTGCGAAACGACGCAGGCGCGCGCCATACGCTCGTGCCAGACCTCGGAAACGGCGTGGCTGAAAATGACGGCATTGCCATGCAGATCGCACATCACCGACGGTGTGGAACTGTGGCCATAGATGGAGAAGGTGGTCATCTGCATTTCCGGGAATGCCCGTCCCATGCCATCGCAATCGAGGATCGGCAGGCCGCCGAGCGCCGCTGTCACCAGCGGATTCATGGAGTTGGAACCGCCGATTTCCTCGCAGACGATGGCATCGACCGGGGTGCGGATCAGCTCTTCCATCGCCCGCAGGCAACGCAGGCCCTCACGGCCTTCGCGAATGCGCTCGACGCCAACGACCGGTGCGCCGATGCCGCCGATGGACATGCAGAGCGCATCCGGTTCGATGGCATCGGTGGCAAGGATCTTCATCTCGTAACCGGCCTTCATGGCTTCCAACGCCAGAAGCTTGCCGAGATAGGGATTGCCGCCGCCGCCAGTGCCGAGAATGCCCGCACCGATTTCCAGCGCGTCGAGATCTTCCCGCGTCAGCGTCCGCAATGCCGCTTCGTCATATTTCAGCTTGCGTGTCTCAGCCATGGTTGGCTCCCATTTCTCCAACAACTTTCACATGAATGCGGGTGGCATTGCCGGGCAGATAGGCAAGAGGCATATCCTCGCGCTCAATCACTTCCAGCGTCTCGGCGACCGCGCCGGCCGCAATCGCCTTCTCGCGCGCCTCGGCTTCTGCTTCTGCCAGTGCACTCTCGCGGGTACGTCCGTCCACCAGCGAGAAGACCCGGTCGGTCTCGCCGCTGATCTGCGCGATTGCCGCGCCGACGGCATTGGCCACCGCGAAATTCTCGGGCCGGATGACCTCAAGGTCACCGATACGATCCGGCATCAGGATGGAACCGCCGCCAACGGCAATCACCGGCACCGGTGACGACGAGATGCGGCTGCGCTCCACGCAGGCCTCGAGCATGTCGTTGATCTTGTCGACCGCCGCATCCACGAGCTTTTTGTCGAGGCTGGAGACCAGCGCCTTCTCACCCACATCCGCCTTGCCGGAGGCAACGGCGATATCGGTTGCCGTCAGGGTCGAGCCGCCGAAGCAGAGTGCATCGCGGCGAACGCGGTAACCGACGGATTTCGGGCCGACGGTCAGCCCATGGTCGCCCATGACCACCAGCGAACCACCACCGAGACCGATGGAAAAGACGTCAGGCATGCGGAAATTGGTGCGCACACCGCCAATATCCACCGTCGTGGAAGCCTGACGCGGAAAGCCATGCGACAGCGAGCCGACATCGGAGGTGGTGCCGCCGACATCCACCACGACGGCATCCTTGAGACCGGTAAGGAAAGCCGCACCGCGCATGGAATTCGTCGGGCCGGAAGCGAAGGTGAGCACGGGGAAGCCACGCACCACATCCGCCGCCATCAACGTGCCGTCGTTCTGGGTAATGTAGAACGGGCAGGTGATGCCCGCCGCCTTCAGCGCCTCACCGAAAGCCGCGACGGTGCGGTCGGCAAGCGACAACAGGCTGGCATTCATGATCGCCGCGCTCTCGCGAGCGAGCAGACCGTGGCGGCCGATATCCTTGGACATGACAACCGGCAGGCCGGGGCAACGCTCCTGCAGGATTTCCTTCGTCCGCAGTTCCATCGCATCGTTGATGCCGCTGAAAACGCAGGTGACGGCAGCGGCCTTCAGGCCCTTGGCGCGGATATCGGCGGCGATACGGACGATCTCGTCCTCATCGAGGGCTGAAATTTCACGACCGTCGAATTCGTATCCGCCGCGCACCTGATAACCGTGGTTGCCGACGATTTCCCGGAGATCATCCGGCCAGTCGACCATGGGCGGCAGGCCGGCGCCGGACGGCAAGCCGAGACGGATGGCGGCCACCTCGTCCATATGCCGGCGCTCGATCACCGCATTGGTGAAATGCGTGGTGCCGATCATCACGGCGCCGATGCGCGCCCTGTCGATGCCCGACGCCTCGATGACCTTTTCAAGGGCTTCGATGACACCGGACGTCACATCCTCTGTCGTGGAGGCCTTCACCCCCGCCAGAACGGTTTTATCCTGCAACACAACGGCATCGGTATTCGTGCCGCCGACGTCAATTCCAACGCGATACACGTCAGGCTCCTCTTTCATCAATCAGTCGTTTTTACGAGGAAGCGCATGCGCTCTTCCTCGGTCACGGTGGGTTTGAGACGTTCTTCCTCGTCGGTGACGACGGGGATGGCCGCGATCAGGGCGCGGGTATAGGGATGGGCCGGCTCGGCGAAGACCGCCGACGTCACGCCCTCCTCGACAATCTCGCCGCGCAGCATGACGGCGATGCGCGAGCAGAAATTGCGCATCAGCGACAGGTCGTGCGAGATCATCAGATAGGTCAGGCCAAGCTCCTCGCGCAGCTGCAACAGAAGGTCGATCACCGTCTTCTGCACCGAAACATCGAGCGCTGCCGTCGGCTCATCGAGGATCAGGATTTTCGGCTCGGCGGCCAGCGCACGGGCAATCGCCACGCGCTGCTTCTGCCCACCGGAAAGCTCATGCGGATATTTGCCGAGATAGGATTGCGGCAGCCGCACCAGCCCCATCAATTCCTGCATCCGGCTTTCCCGCGCCTGCCCATCCATGCCGATGGATTTCAGCGGCAGGGCAAGCGTCTGTTTCACCGTGCGCTTCGGATTGAGCGAGGTGCCTGGATTTTGATAGACGATCTGCGTCAGCCGCTTGCCGCGCTCAGGCGCCGGGGCGTCGATGACGAGATTGCCGGAGGTGGGACGCGAAAGGCCCATGATCATGCGGGCAACCGACGTCTTGCCGGAACCGGATTCGCCCGCCAGACCGAAAACCTCGCCTTCCTTCAGCGTCAGGTTCACATCGCGCACGGCATGATAACCGTTGCGCCTGCCGTAAATCTTGTTCAGCCCTTCGATGGTGACGATGGGCGAGCGCTCGCTCTGCGCCAGATCGGTGACGCGCGGGCCATAAAGCGGCGGCACGGCATCCAGCAGCGAACGCGTATAATCCTCGGCAGGAGCATGCAGGATCTGCGTGCAGGGACCGGTCTCGACAATGTCGCCGTGGTGCATGACCACGACCCGGTCCGCTACCTTGCGCACGACGCCGAGATTGTGGGTAATCATCAACAGCGCCATGTTTTCTTCGGCGACCAACTGGTTGATGAGGTTAAGGATTTCATCCTGCGTGGTAACATCCAGCGCCGTGCCCGGTTCATCGGCGATCAGGAGCTTGGGTTGGTGCAGCAGGGCAAGCCCGATCAGCACGCGCTGGCGCATGCCGCCCGAAAGCTCGGACGGATAGGCATTCATCACCCGCTCGGTATCGGCAAGTTGCACCCGGCGCAGCACCGCTGCGATACGGGTGCGACGCGCAGCCTTCGACGAATTGATGCCATCGCGCTTGTCGGCAAAGCGCATGACGTCGTCGAGATGCGTGCCGATCTTGAAGACCGGATTGAAGGAGGACAGCGGGTCCTGCATGATCAACGAAAACGCCGTGCCCTTCAGCGCCTCACGCTCCCTGCGCGGCATGGCGAGCACATCGCGGCCATCGATGATGATGGCGCCGGAGGTGATCGCTGCATTCTTCGGGAGGGTGCCGATGATCGCTTTGGCGGTGACGGACTTGCCAGATCCGGTTTCGCCGATCAGCGCCACACGCTCACCGGCAGCAACCGTGAAGGCGACATTGCGCAGCACCTGCCGGGTGCGGCCGTAATTGGTGAAGGTGACGTTGAAGTTTTCGACCTTGAGAAGCGGTTCAGTCATGGTTTTAGCTTTCCACGTCGAACATGTCGCGCAGGCCGTCGCCCAGCAGGTTGAAACCCAGCGTCACGTAAAGCACGGCCGCACCGGGGCAGAGGACTTCCCACCAGAAATCCGGCATGAACTGGCGCCCGTCAGCAACCATCGATCCCAGGTCGGGCGTCGGCGGCTTAACGCCGAAACCGAGGAAGCTCAGCGTCGCACCGAAGAGGATGACGAAAGCCGCATCCAGCGTCGTCTTGACGGATATGACCGAGACGCAATTGGGCAGGATTTCGCGGAAGAGGATGTGCAGCGGCCCGGCGCCGGCAAGACGCGCGGCTTCGATGTAGTCTTCAGAGGCGATGGACTTCGACACCGAATAGATCAGCCGCGCGTGCCAGGTCCACCATAGCAGCGTGATCGCGATCATGGCGTTCGTCAGCGTCGGTTCCAAGAGGTTGGAGACCGCCAGCGCCATGACGAGAGGCGGCATGGCCAGCATCACATTCGTCAGGCCGCTGATGATTTTTTCGGTCCAACCGCCGAAATAGCCGGCGATCAGGCCAAGAACCGTACCGACGGGAACCGAAATGCCGAGCACGCCGATGACGAGAAGGAGAGAAACACGCAGCCCGAAGATGGTGCGGGAAAAGATATCGCGCCCCGCCTTGTCAGTGCCGAACCAGTGTTCCAGATCCGGCGGCATGTGGCGGGCGCGGAAATCGACGACGGCGCCGATATGTTTGGGATAGGGCGTGAGCCAGGGCGCAAAGACCGCCAGCACCAGCACCGATAACAGGATCAGCGAGCCGATGACGGCTGCCGGATTGCGGCTGAAGCGATACCACATCATGTAACCGGCGCTTAAACCGCGATCGGTGGGTTCGAGCATTTTCATATCAGCCATCAGCGAGCCTCCTTGCGGCGCAGGCGCGGGTCGATGATCGAGATCAGGACATCTACGATCAGGTTCGCAACGATGAAGAACAGGCCGGCCACCAGCACCACGGCGGTCACGGCATTGAGGTCTTTCTGCAGGATGGCGTTCAGCCCGTAGGAGGCAAACCCACCCCAGGCGAAGACCATTTCGATCACAAAGGCATTGCCGATCAACGACGCGAATTCGAGACCCATGATCGTCAGCGGCGCGATTGAGGAGAGTTTCAGCAGGTAACGGAAGATGATCACCCGTTCCGGCACGCCGAAGCTCTGGAGCGTCAGCACATGGTCCTTGCGCTGATTTTCGATCATCGAGGAGCGGGTGATGCGGGTGATCTGGCCGATGCCGGCCATGGAAAGCGCAAAGGCCGGCAGTGCGAGATGCTTCAGCGCATCCAGCACCACATCGAAACGCCCGGCCAGCGTGCCGTCGATCAGGATGAAGCCCGTCGGGCCACCCTGCCAGCCAAGCCCGTGGTCAAGCCTGCCGATGATCGGCCAGCCGGAGAGAAACCGGGCGGCCAGCAATTGCAACGTGATGGCGAAGAGAAAGCTCGGGATCGTTACCCCGGTGAGCGAGAGGATGCGGCCGATATGGTCGAGCGGCCGGTCGCGATAATGCGCGGTGATAACACCCAGCGGAATGGCGACGGCGAACATGAAGATGACCGAGACCAGCACCAGCTCGACGGTGGCCGGAACGGTCTGCGCCAGATCGGTGGTAACGGGACGCTGCGACACCAGCGAGAAACCGAGATCACCGTGCAGGGCGTTGCCGATATAGTCGAGATATTGGACGGCCAGCGGCTCGTCGAGACCCATCTCGCCGCGCAGCGCATCCACCTGCTCCTGCGTTGCCGCAGGCCCCAGCGCCATGCGGGCGGGATCGCCCGGCACCACACGGGCCAAAGCGAAAATCATGATGGACAGGGCGATCATGACCGGCACGAAAGCGCCGAGCCTGTTCAAAATCGCGACCAGCGGATGTTGCTGCATAGGTGGAACGTTCCTTGTGCATCAGTTGCCTGAGCACAAGTTTTCACCACATGTCGGTTTGAACAATTGCCGAAAGGTATAGTTTTTTGAAGAATGAGTATAGGTTTTTATATCTGGATACCCTATCCCTTTCCCGATGACACTCCTGCCCCGCCCCCGCCTCTGCCACCGCATTGCCAGTGAAACCGCTGGCGTGGTGTTTGTGCGCGCGCCGGCGGGTGCCGGAAAAAGCGTGCTGCTGGAGATGTTAGCAAAAGAACTGGGAGCGCAGATATGCCGCACGCACCAGCCTCAAGGCGACGACGTGACAAATGGCTGTCTGCTCTGGGACGTTCCAGTCTTTGCACGGGCGGTACGCATGCCCGCCCCCATTCTGGAGTCGGTGCGTTTCGTCGTCATCGCCTGCCGGCCAGACCAGCGGATCAGCGGCATGGCGCGGCACATCCTGCATCGCGGCTCGCTCACCATAGGGGCGGACGAACTGGCCCTACGGCCAGATGAGGCGGATGGCCTTCCGCCCGAACAGAAGCATCTGGCACTCGAGGATTATGCGGGATGGCCGGCCTTTCTGTCGCTGGCGCGCCTGCCGGATGAAATGCTATGCGCCGACTACCTGCGGGAAAGCTATCTGCCGCATCTTTCCCCTGCCCAAACGGTCGAACTGTCCTTCTGGCTCGAAAATCCCTCTGCAGAGCCCGATGCGGACTGGACCAGGCTTCTGCCGCCCTTTCTGACGGGAAAGCCAGACAATCACCGCACGCTGATAAGGCTTCTGACGGTCGCGGCAAAAGAACGCCTCGCCACATTGCAGGCCGGCAGCGCCGTGGTGGAGGTCGCATCGGCGTTTGAAAAGGCAGGGCGTTCGCTGGCCGCCATGGCCATGCTGCTGGACCGCGGTTATGAGACCCATGCCGCGCAAATCCTCGAGCGCGCCGATGGCCGTGAGCTGATCTACAGGAGCAGCGTCGACCGGTTTCGCGAAATCATCATGCGGTTTTCGCAAGATATGATCGCAGCGAACGAAACCGTGCTCTTCGCCGTCACCCGCGCGTTGCTGAAACAGGGTGAATTGCAACGCGTGCGCCATCTGCTCGGCAAAAGCCTCGGATCGGATTATCTCGATCCGCTGAAGGTGCTTGCCCGTGGTTCGCGGTTTTCCTTCGCCGCCCGCACCTTCCGGCTGAACCTGATGATTGCCGAGGATCTGACCCCCAATGACGCGGTGATAACGCGTCTCGCCGAGTTCATGGCCGATTATCCCATGGACGACCACGGCAAATGGGCGGCCTATTACAATGCGCTGCTGGAATTCGAAATCCGCCGCCGCAATTTCCGCGAGGCGGAGGCGGCAGCGGCCCGCGCGCTCATCTATCTGCGCAAGATGGGCGGGCAGCCCCTGCTCGAGTTCTTCATCCATCTTCACCAGATCGTGCTGCGGTTGATGAGCGGTGATGTGCTTCTGGCCCGCCGGGCGGCGCAGGAGGCGCGCGCACGGCTGGAACAGGTGCCGCATGATGCCGTGCAGGAGTTCCGGATGTTGCGGCTGGCGGAAGCCTGCCTTGCCTATGAGGCGGGAAAGCCGCGCGACCTTCTGCATTTCGTCGAGCACGAATTCGATCACTTCGCCGCTGCCGAGATCTGGCCGAGCCTGATGCAGTTTGCCCTGTTTTACGCCTCACAGGTGTTGATCGATCATTTTCCGATGACCGTTCGCCCCGGTTTTCTCGATGGCTTGTGGATCCATCTTTCGGAAGGGCTGCAATTCCATGCGATGATGGAAATCAGGACGGCCCTCGCCTATCAGAACGCCAACCGCTGGGCGGATGCCGCCGCGACGCTTTCGGCAATCCGCATGCCGATGGGCCGCAACTGGGTGGAAAGTGCGCATGAGGATCTTTCCCGGCTGACACGCCGGGACGAAATCGCCTATGTCATGGCATGGCTGCGCGATGCGGTGCATCTTTTCACGCCGCGCGCCTATCTCTCCCGGCAGATCGACGCGATGATCGCCAATCCCAAGGTCACCAATCGTGAGAAGGTCGCGCTGAGGATCTGGCAGAGCTATGCCGCGCACCAGCGCCGCGACAACGCCGCCGCACGCGCCCATATCCTCACCGCTCTTGAATCGGCAACCCGTCTTGGCTGCAATGGCGTCCTGTCGGAGGAGCGCGTCTTCCTGTCGCCGCTTTTGAACAATCGCCGCATCCGCAGCTTCATCGAAACCTCGTCCGATGTCCGCACCGCGCTGTCGATTTTCGCCGCTTCAGTGAATTCGCCGCAGGCGCGCGCCCTGCATGGCGGGCTTTCGCAGCGGGAAGCGCAGATGCTGCAACTGCTCGCCAGCGGCATGTCGAACAAGAAGATCGCCCAGACGCTCAATATCTCGGAAGTGACGGTGAAGTTTCACCTCGGCAACCTGTTCCGCAAGCTGGATTGCAAACGTCGCGCGGAAGCGATCCGCGCGGCGAAAGCACTGGGCTGGCTGTGAGGCTCAGCGATTGTTCTTCTTGCGCCATTCGGCAAAAGCCGTCTGATGTTCTTCCTTGGTGCAGGGATAAAGCCCGATGATCGTCTGGCCGGCCTTCACCTGCTCCACCACGAAGTCCTCGTAAGCCGTCATTTCCACCGCCTCGGTGGCGATCTCGTCGGCAATGCCGGCGGGAATGACGATGACGCAATCGGCGTCGCCGACGATGATGTCGCCGGGAAAGACCGGGGCGTCACCGCAGCCGATAGGTCCGTTTATTTCGATGGCTTCATGCTTGGTAAGGTTGGTCGGGCTGGAAGGCCGGGTGTGATAGGCCGGAATATCCAGTTCGGCGATGGTGGCGGCATCACGAAAACCGCCGTCGCTGACGATGCCGGCACCGCCGCGCACCATAAGGCGCGTTACCAGAATATCGCCGGCCGAGGCAGCGCTCGCATCCTTGCGGCTGTCGATCACCATCACATGACCCGGAGGGCAGGTTTCGATCGCCACCCGCTGCGGATGTGCAGGGTTACGGAATTCGACGAGCTGGTTGCGGTCCTCGCGGGCCGGCATGTAGCGCAGGGTAAACGCCGGGCCGACCATGTTCGTGCCCTTATAGCCGAGCGGATGTACGCCCTGTATGACCTGGTTTCGCAGGCCGCGCTTGTAAAGCGCTGTCGCCAGCGTGGCGACGGAAATCGTCATCAGTTTTTCCCGCGTTTCGCTGTTCATTTTAGTCTCCTCGCAATGACCGGATGGATGTGTTTCATGTCTTGTGAATGGGCTCGTCTATGAAGATGCCGCCCTGATATTTTGCGATTGCGGCCTCGGGATCGGGTCGCGGCACATCGCGCTCGATTTCCGCCCGGTAGCGCGCAGCATTGTCGCGCCGTTGCCAGCCGAGAAAATCCACGTGCGAATTGTCCCACCAGCTGTCGTCATTGGCGGAAACGCCCCAGATGACCGGGCAGCCGAGTTTCGGTGCGCGGTATATGGCCTCAATCAGCGAGACAAAATCCTCATGGCTGAACCAGGTCGACAACATTCGCCAGTTCGTGGGTTTTGCTTCGCAGGAGCCGATGCGGACGATGGCCGTCTCCTGGCCGAATTTGGAGTGGTAAAGGCTCGCCATCGCCTCGCCGAAAATCTTCGAGACACCGTAGAGGCCGTCGGGCAGAAAGGGTGTCTCGGGAGTAAGCTGCTTGCCCTGCGGATAATAACCGATCGTGTGGTTGCTGGAAGCAAAAACAATGCGCGGCAGGCCATGTGCCCTCGCCGCTTCATAGAGATTGTAGAGCCCGCGCAGATTGGCCGCCTCTATCGGATCGAAAGCCTTCTCGACGGAAACACCGCCGAGATGGATGATGCCGTCACAGCCCCCCACGAGATCATGAACCGCCTGCTCGTCCTCAAGCGCGCAACGAACGAGTTCCTCATGAGGCGCGGGTGAACCGAGATCAACGATATCAGAAAGGCGGATGGTCTCGGCGACATGGCCAAGCCGCCCCCGCAGCATGCTGCCCAGCTTGCCGCCAGCACCGGTGATGAGCAATCGCTTCAACATGATGGCGTCCTTAGAAAATATCGGGCTCGCCGGCGGTGCGGCCGAAATCCGTCTGCAGGAAGTCGAAATCGCAACCTTGATCGGCCTGCGTGACATGCTTGGAGAAGAGATAGCCATAACCGCGTTCATAACGCGGCGCGGGCGCCTGCCACCCGGCACGGCGGCGACCGATCTCTTCTTCGCTGACCAGCATGTCAAGCCGGCGCTGCGGCAGATCGAGACGCACGATATCGCCGGTTTTCAGGAGCGCCAGCGGGCCGCCGACGAAGCTTTCCGGCGCGACATGCAGCACGCAGGCCCCATAGGAAGTGCCGGACATGCGGGCGTCGGAAATCCGCACCATGTCGCGATGGCCCTTCTTGATCAGCGCCTTGGGGATAGGCAGCATGCCCCATTCCGGAAAACCGGGACCGCCGAGCGGACCGGCATTACGCAGCACCAGAACATGATCCGGCGTGACATCGAGGTTCTCGTCGTCGATCGCCTTCTTCATTTCCGGATAGCTGTCGAAGACCAGCGCCGGGCCTTCGTGAACATGGTATTTCGGATCGCAGGCGGCAGGCTTGATGACGGCACCGTCAGGGCAGAGATTGCCGCGCAACACCGCAAGCGAGCCTTCGGCATAAACCGGATTGTCGAGCGAGCGGATGACATCGTCATTATAGACCTTCGCACCCTCGAGATTTTCGCCCATGCTGCGACCGGTCACGGTGAGCGCCGAACAGTCGAGACGGCTTTCGAGCTGCTTCATCAGTGCCCGCAGGCCGCCGGCGTAATAGAAATCCTCCATCAGATAGTCTTTGCCGGAGGGGCGGACATTGGCAATGAGCGGTGTTACCCGGCCAAGCTCGTCCAGTTCGTCCAGCGTCATCGGCACGCCGGCACGGCGCGCCATGGCAATCAGATGCACGACGGCATTGGTGGAACAACCGGTAGCCATGGCGACGATGGCAGCATTGCGAAACGCAGGCGCGGTCAGAATGCGGTCCGGCGTCAGCTCCTCGGTCACCATCTCCACGATACGTCGGCCGCAACCTGCCGACATGCGCTGGTGTTCGGCATCCACCGCCGGAATGGAGGAGGCTCCCGGCAGGGTGAGGCCAAGGGCGTCGGTGATGGCGGTCATGGTCGAGGCGGTGCCCATGGTCATGCACACACCAGCGGAGCGGGCGATGCCGCCCTGTACACCACGCCATTCCTCGTCGGTCACGTTGCCGGCGCGGCGCTCATCCCAATATTTCCAGGCGTCAGAGCCGGAACCCAGCACCTTGCCGGCATAATTGCCGCGCAGCATCGGGCCGGCAGGCAGATAGATCATCGGCACGCCGGCCGAGATCGCACCCATGACGAGGCCGGGTGTCGTCTTGTCGCAACCACCCATCAGCACCACGCCGTCGAGCGGATGCGAGCGGATCATTTCTTCCGTCTCCATCGCCAGCATGTTGCGGTAGAGCATCGATGTCGGCTTGGTGAAGCTCTCGTCCACCGAAAGCGACGGCATCTCCACGGGGAAGCCGCCCGCCTGCAACACGCCGCGTTTCACATCCTTCACCCTTTCAGGGAAATGTGAGTGACAGGTGTTCAGCTCCGACCATGTATTCAGGATACCGATGACGGGTTTGCCGACAAAATCCTCCTCCGCATAACCAAGCTGCATCATGCGAGAGCGGTGGCCAAAGCTGCGCAGGTCATCGGGTGCGAACCAGCGGTCGGAGCGGAGTTTTTTATCGGTCATGTCAATGGTCCTGCGTTGCGGGTTGCGCCAAAAGCCTGTCAGTCCTGCCGGAGCGTCAGCCCGCTCGTCGTATCGAAAAGATGGATATGTTCCAGCGGCGCCGACAGGCGGATGACTTCGTCCGCCGATGTCGAGGTCTGGCCGGAAAGATGCAGCGTCACCCGCGTGCCATCCCCGAGAGTACCGTAAAGATAGGATTCGCCGCCCAGCTGTTCGGCGGTGCGCACGGACATGGTCAGCGCGCCGCCATCACCCGGCTCCACATGGTTCGGCCGGACGCCGAGCGTCACCTTCTGGCCGGGCTTATAGGAAAAGCCCGCCTGCGGTAGCGGGATCAATTCGCCGGTCGCGATCTTCAGGGACGGCGTTGCATCCGAAGTCACTTCACCGGCAAAGAAGTTCATCTTCGGCGAGCCGATGAAGCCCGCCACGAAGAGATTGGCCGGGCGATTGTAAAGATCGAGCGGCACGCCGAACTGCTCGAGCCTGCCGGCGCGCAGAACGGCGATCTTGTCGGCCATGGTCATGGCTTCCACCTGATCGTGGGTAACATAGATCATGGTATTGCCGAGCCGCCGGTGCAGGCTGGAAATCTCGCCACGCATATCGACGCGCAGTTCCGCATCGAGGTTGGAGAGCGGCTCGTCGAAGAGGAAGACGCGCGGCTCGCGCACGACGGCGCGGCCAATCGCAACACGCTGGCGCTGGCCGCCCGACAGGTCCTTGGGACGCCGGTCCAGAAGCTGGTCGATCTGCAGCATCTTGGAAACCTGGGAGATCTTTTCGGCGATATCCTTCTTGGAAGTGCCGATATTTTCAAGCCCGAAGGACAGGTTTTCACGCACCGTCATATGCGGATAGAGGGCATAGGACTGGAACACCATCGCAAGCCCGCGATCTGCGGCCGGGACCGTGTTGACCACATCACCGCCGATGACAATATCGCCGCCACTCAGCTCCTCGAGGCCGGAGATCATGCGCAGCAGGGTCGACTTGCCGCAGCCGGAAGGGCCAACGAAAACACAGAATTCGCCGTGTTTGATATCGAGATCGACACCCTTGATCACATCGAGGGCACCATAAGCCTTTTTGACCTGACGAAGCTCTATACTTGCCATTGTCGTGTTTCCTCCCTGAGGATTATTTGCCGCCAGTCGATGCAATGCCGGTGGCGATGTATTTTTGCAGGAACATGAAGACCAGCGCGATCGGGGCGAGTGTCAGCACCGTCATGGCCAGCAGATTGCTCCATTCCGTCGTCATCTCCCCCTGGAAGGAGTTGAGCGCCAGTTGCAGGGTGAAGTTGTCGTTGCGCGTCAGAACGATCAGCGGCCAGAGGAAGTCGTTCCAGCGCCACATGATCGCAAGGATCGCCAGCACCGCAAGCGCCGGCGCCGAAAGCGGCAGGATGATGCGCCAGTAGATTTTCCACTCGCTGGCCTTGTCCATGCGCGCGGCATCGAGGATTTCATCCGGGATCGTCAGCATATATTGCCGCAGCAGGAAGACGCCTGTGGGTGTCGCCGCTCCTGGAATGATGACGCCCCAGAGACTGTTGATCATGCCGAGCTGGCTGGTGATGAGAAACAGCGGGACCAGCACGACGGTCTGCGGAATCATCAGCGTGCCGACAACCAGCGCCAGCACCACGCCTCTGCCCTTGAACTGGTATTTCGAGAGTGCAAAGGCCGCCATGGAATTGACGATCAGCATGATGAGAGTTGACGTCACCGTGATGAAGGTCGAGTTCCAGAAATAGAGCGGAAAATTGAAGCGCTGGAAAAGCTCGGTGTAGTTTTCCGTGGCCAGCGCCACCTTTTCAGCCGGCTTCAGCTCGTTGAACGGCATCTTCAGGACTTCGGTTGGCTTGGCGGGGTCAACCACCTGGGCCACGAGGCCGATGCGGCGAACCATGCCGAACTTGCGGCCATCCTTGTCGACATAGGCCGGCAGCGGCGCTGCCTGCCCGTCCACCACCACGGTTTCCTGCGTGTAAGGCAGAAGGCGCGGCGGAAAGCGCTGGAGATCGGCCTCCGTCTTGAACGAGGAAAGCACGAGCCAGACGACGGGACCAAACATCATCAGCACGGCCACGCCGAGATAGGCGTAGGATAGCCAGTCGGTCCAGTGCAGCTTGCCGTTTCGGCCGCGCGTACGGGTCAGAAATGCGCCAATCCTAGCCATCGACCTTGCTCCTGTTTGCCCGGAATTGCAGGGCGGTCAGCACCACGAGCACCACGGCGAGCAGCAGCGAAGCGGCAGCCGCCAGCCCGAAATTGCGGGGCGTCCCGGCAAAGCCGGTCTGATAGATGAACTGAATGATGAAGGTGGTCGCCGAACCCGGGCCCCCGCCCGTGAAGGCGAAGACTTCATCGAAGGTCTGCACGCCCTTGATGAGCGACAGGACGAGAACGACGAGCATGGTGGGAGCAAGCAGCGGCAACGTAATGCGCCGGAAGATGCGCCACGGACTTGCCTTGTCGAGCTGCGCCGCCTCATAGACATCACGCGGGATCGCCTGCAGGCCGGCGAGAAGAATGAGCGTGTAGAAACCCATATGCGCCCAGACTGAGAAGAAGACCGACCAGCCGAAGGCAAGGTTGGCTTCGAGCAACCAGTCGACCGAGCCGAGGCCGAGCCCCTCCATCGCCGCATTGAGAACGCCGAAACGCTGGAGAATCCACTTCCAGATCAAAGCCACAACGACGGGCGACAGCAGCACGGGGAAGAAGAAGACGGCGCGGAAGAACCCGCGCGCCCGGATATCGCGGTTAAGCACGATGGCCGTGATCAGCGAGAAGCCGACCATGAAACCGACCTGCAGCACCACGAAGAAAACCGTGTTCCAGACCGAGCGCCAGAACAGGTCGCGCTGACAGGAATTGGGGTCGAGGTAATTCTGACAGGAAAGAAGGACCGAAAAGTTTTCGCCGCCCACGGCAGGGCGTTCGGAAAGCAATATGTGTTCGCTGCCGGTCACGGAATAGGCCATGTTCAGCACAATCGGCAGAAAGGCGAAGACCGCGAACAGGATCAGGTTGGGTGTAAGAAACACCCAGGCGATCCGCCGATGGCCGAGAACCTTCTGCAGGAAGGCAAAGGGCAGTTCGACGATGCCCATGACGGGCGCAAGAAATTTATACATGAGGGTCCTCCTTCGATCCGGCGCGGCGCGGCATGCGCCGCGCCGGAAGGCGATGGATCACTTCGCCTGTTTCAACGCTTCCTCGAGGTCCGTCTTCGCACGGGCCATGGCTTCATCAACGGTGCTTTCACCGACGATGGCCTGCGTGATGCGCTGTACGGAGATGTTGAACATGGCGCGATTGTTCTTGTAACCCTGATAGGTATAGGCAATCGGGCTGAGGCCGGGGATCTGGTCCAGCCAGGCGTTCATGGCCTTCTGCGTCGCAGGCGTCGCACCAGTATAGGTCACGCCCTTGTCAGCCACGGCCTTATGGGCGGGAACGTTGCGGGTGCGAACCGTGAAGTCGAGATAATTCTCGTCCTGAGCGAGGAAGTTCAGGATGTCGGCAACGATCTTCGGGTTCTTGGTCTGCTTGAAGCCGACAATGCCAGTACCGCCCGGCATGCCGGTGCAGGCAGCGCCGCCGCAGGGCTGCGGCACGACTTCCCAGTCGAACGCATCGCCGACCTGGCTGTCAAAGCGCGCGGTCTGCCAGCTGCCCGAATAATAATAGACGAGCTGGCCGTTGATGAATTCCTGCGCGGCGTCACGATAGGTATTGCCGCCCTGCCCGGCCCAGACGTCACGCGCCATGGTGCCGTCCTTGTTCCACTCCACGAATTTCTTCACGAAGGTCGTGAAACCTTCATCGACGAGAATGGGCTTACCATCAGCATCGAAAATCTTCGCGCCATAGGAAATGGCCGGGCCGGCAATGCGGTGGCCGGAACGGTCGATGGCCATCGGGTAAGGCGTGCCGGTTGCCTTGGCGACGGCATTTGCGGCCTTCGCCCAGTCGTCCAGCGTTGCATCCTTGCCGGGTACGGCGACATTGGCCTGATCGAACAAAGTGCGGTTGATGAAGGCGCCGGTGATGGTGAGCTGGGTATGCATGCCGTAGATGCCCTTGTCGTCAGGGCCGCTGCGGTACCATTTCAGCACGTTGGAGAAATTGTCTTCCCAATATTTCGCGTCCACATAGGGCGTGAGATCGAGATAATAGCGGTTGAGACCGCCAAGGTCGGTCACGGTTGCGAAATCCGGGCCGCTGCCGCCGGCAAGCTGCACGGGCAGGCCTTCCAGCAGCGCCTTGTAGGGCACGACGTCAGTGACGATCTTTACGTCCGGATGCTGCTTTTCGTAACGCGCGAGAATGTCTTTCAGAATTTCGCAGCCGTTGCCGTCATAAGCGCAGGTGAAGCGCACTTCCTGGGCCGCCTGGGCGGCGCCTGCAAAGGACGCCGCGCCAATGGCGAGCGCCAATGCCATGCTGTATTTACCGATCATCTCTTTTCCTCCCTTAGATGATTATGCGTTGGCGGATGTGCGCGGAGCCCAGCCCTTGATCCACTCGCCTTCAGCGGCATAGGACAGGCGGACCGGCTTTCCTTCCCTGACCGAGCGATAGATGGCGGTAACGAGTTCGATGGACTGCAAGCCGTCATTGACGGTCACTTCCTTGCCGCCGCGCCCTTCCATCGCGTCAGCGATCGCTTCGACAAAACCGGCAAAGCCGTTTTCGCCATCGGCCACCGTTGCCAGAACGGCGTCGATCTGGTCCTGCGTGGTGGGTGCACGGGCGATGAAACGCCATGTGTCTTCGGCCGGGCGATAGGGCAGCGTGCCGCTCTCGGCGGTGAAGCCTTCGAAGCAGAAACGCAGGCGGGACGTATCTTCGGCGGCACCGAGCGTCACCGAGCTCGTCGCCAGCGCGCCGCTTTTCATGCGGAAGCTGAGTGCGGCGCAATCTTCGGTTTCGATCTTGTTGACGCGCGTATCGGCCATGGCGAAAACTTCTTCGACCGGGCCGAGAACGTGGCAGAGAAGATCATGCGCATGGATGGCGTGACCGAGGATCGCGCCGCCGCATTCACCCTTCCAGGTGCCGCGCCACGGAATGTCGTAATAGCTGGCGCCACGGTTCCAGTGAACTTCCGAACTCGCGACGAAGGCCTTGCCCGCAAGGCCTGCATCGATGAGCGCACGAAGCTGCCGCATCGCATGTCCGAAACGGTACTGGAAGACCGGAAACACGCCACGGCCGGTCTTTTTAACGGAGTCGATGAGCGCATTTGCCTCTTCAAGCGAGCGGACGAGCGGCTTTTCGCAGACCACATCCTTGCCCGCCGCATGCGCCTTCAGCGTAACGGGGAAATGCAGGTGCGGCGGCAGGCAGACGTCGATCAGCTGGATGCTCTCATCCGCCAGAACCTCATCGAGATCGGTCGTCAGGCGGATGGACGTATCCTCACCCGCCACGGAACGGGCGCGCTCCAGATCGAGATCGCAGATCGCCTTGACGACGAAGCGCTTCGGCAGGGCCCGATAGCCGCTCAGATGCTGGGCGCCGATGCCGGCGCCAATGATGGCAACACCGATCATTTCGAAGCTCCCTCGGCCTTGGCCTGCGCCTGCAGCGACAGGTCGCATACCTTGAACACATGCTCCTGCGTCATCGCCGTTTCCGTGCGGTTGCGGATATCGTCGCACAGGCGGCCGAAATAGGGCAGACCAGCACCAGAGGCGTCGATATATTCGCAGCGATCGCCATTCACGAGAACGAGGCGGTCGGTGCCTTCCTTGTTGCCGACATCGACATATTTACGCAGCTCAATGTAGCCCTCGGTGCCGAGGATCGTCAGGCGGCCGTCACCCCAGGTCGGCAGCGCATCGGGCGTGTACCAGTCGACACGGATATAGCCGTGGCCCTTGTCGCCGCGCAGCACCACTTCGCCGAAATCCTGCAGGCCCGGATCGCGCGGGTTGGCATAGTTGGCAACGGTGGCGGCCACGATCTCCACTTCGGTCGAACCGGTGAAGAACATGAACTGGTCGATCTGGTGGCTGGCGATATCGGTGATGATACCACCGTATGCTTCACGCTCGAAGAACCACTTCGGGCGGATCTGCCGGTTCAGGCGGTGCGGCCCGAGGCCGACGGTCTGGATCACGCGGCCGATGGCGCCCTGCGCGACCAGTTCAGCGGCCTTGGTCACGCTCGGAACTTCAAAACGCTCGGAGAAGTCGACGGTCCAGATGCGCTTGGTCTTTGCCACGGTCTGTCGAAGGCGATCGAGCTGTTCGAAGGTAGTGCAGCCAGGCTTGTCGGACATCACGTCCTTGCCGGCCTCCATGGCGGCGATGGCAAGATCGGCGCGCTTGGACGGAATATCGGCGATGACGACGAGATCAATGGTGCCGTCCGCAAGCAGGGCTTCCTTCGAAGCGGCGCGCGGCACATTCGGGAAGCGCTTCACGAAGCCTTCCACGACGTCGGGTTCGCCCTCTGTCCACCAGCCGGCAAATTCGGCGCCGGCATCCAGCAGGTTCTGGGCCATGCCGAAAATATGCCGGTGCTCAATACCAAGAGCGACGAACTTGATTGCTTTACTCATCCTGCAGTTCCACTTCCTTGCCGGTATCGGCTGAGTTGATGATCGCGTCGATCAATCTGTGAGACAAAAGAGCCGCTTCACCGGTGACGACCGGCGCGCGCCCTGAGGAGATGGCATCTGCGAAATCTTCGAAGACGCCCTGATGCCATTCATGCGTGAAAGCCATGGGGTCGGCGCCGCCACCCGTGCCGGAGGCCGTGCCGCCGAAGGTCTCCTGCCGGCCATCGCGCCAGTCGACATGCAGGAGGCCCGAGACGAGCCGCAGGCTGGCATTGTCGAAATGCAGGACAATCGATTCAGGAGTTCCGGGAAAACTTGCAGTGCTTGCCACGAGCGAGCCGACGGCGCCGTTCGTGAACCGCAGACCGGCCGCGACATAATCTTCCGTTTCCATGCGATGAAACCGTGTCGTCGCCGCCATGGCCTGAACACGCGAAACCGGCCCGGCAAGGCTGAGCGCCAGATCGATGGTGTGGATTGCCTGGGAGATCAGAACACCGCCGCCGTCGCGCGCCAGGGTGCCGCGGCCGGGCTCATCATAATAGGATTGCGCGCGCCACCACGGCACGGAAATTTCGCAGAGACCCAGCGCTCCGAGCGTCCCGTCGTCCACAAGCTCACGGGCTTTTTGCGATGCCGCCCGCATGCGATGTTGGAAGATGATGCCAAGCGTGACGCCGGCGTCACGACAGAGGGCGACAAGGCCTTCGGCTTCCTGCGTGTTGCGGGCGATGGGTTTTTCCATCAGGATGTGTTTGCCCGCTTTCGCGAGCTGTCCGACGATATCGATGCGGGCATTCGGCGGTGTCGCGATGATGGCGAAATCGACATCCGCATCGCGCACTGCCTCCTCGACCGAGGAATAAACGGCAACCTCATATCCAGCGTGTTTCGACGCTTCGGCCGCGAGCGCCGTGGCGCGGCCCGAACCGCCATCAACTAAACCCTTCAGGCGAATTTTTTCCGGACTTGCCGCACAGGCGAGCACATGCGTCTTCGCCACCATTCCGGCGCCAACGATGACGCAGGTCTTGATATTTTGCATTTCGGGAGCCTCCTTCCCATGCACAATCATTTGCATACCGGTATGCCGGTTGTCAACAGACTTGTGTTCCGGTATACCGGTTATGAAAACGCTGGAGGGTATATGCCGAAAATTCCCGTAACAGGCGGCACCGTGCCGACGATGGAGCGACTGGACCTTAACCGTCCGGTTGTGGACCAGATCTATTCCGCGCTGAAATCGGCCATCCTTTCCCGGGAGCTTTTTCCCGGCCAGGCGGTTTCGGAAAACGAAATCGGGCAGTCCTTCAATTCCAGCCGCACGCCGGTGCGCGAAGCGCTGAGCCGCCTGCGGGATGACGGCCTGATCGTCACCCTGCCAAGCCGTGGCACCTATGTCTCCAGATTGTCGGAAAAACACATTCGCAGCGCGCAATTCATCCGCGAGGCACTGGAAGTCGCTGCCGTTTGCAGGCTGTGCCAGATCGGCCTAACAGCGGAATCCGAGCTGGAGATCGAACACGCCCTTACCGGCCAGCGCGCAGCCATGCACCGCGGGGACAGAAAGGCTTTCCGTGTGCATGACGACCAGTTTCACAGTGCGCTTGCCGCCGCAACGGGTCTGGAGAGGCTGGAAACGCTGTTGATCCGCGAAAAGGCGGGGCTGGACCGCCTGCGCGCACTCGCCATCACCGACGAGGCGCATATGGCGCGGCTGCTCTCCGAACATGAGGCGGTGTACGATGCGATCAAGGTCGGGGACGAAGCCCGCGCGACCGATGGTTTGCGCAAGCACCTGCGACGCGTCCTAGGCATTCTTTCGCAGGTTTTCGAGAACCACCAGGACTATTTCGAATAATTCCGCGCCATCATTTTCAACGGTTCGAGCATCATGAACACGGCAAATCCCGAAAAAGCGCTTGCCATGTCGCAGGCGAGACTTCTGTGCGACACGATGAGCACACTTGCGGAATCCCCTGTCTGGGACGAGCGGCGACAGGTGCTTTTCTGGTGCGATATACTCGGTAGAACGGTGCGATCCGCAGCGCTTGAGCCCGGCCTTTATCGCGAATGGTCGTTCCCCCACACGGTATCGAGTCTCGGGCTGTGTCAGAACGGCGACCTCATCGTCGCCTGCGGCATGGATATTGTCATCCTCGATCCGGACAGCGGCAAAACGCGTCTCCTCCACTCCATTCCGGCGCCGGGCGGCATTCCTTGCCGGCTGAATGACGGACGGGTTGGCCCCGACGGCGCTTTCTGGGTGGGAACCATGCACAATGTGCCACTCGCGGACATGGAGCCCCATGGTGAACTTTGGCGGATCACCGAAAAAAGCGCCGAGCGCATGCAGACCGGCCTGACATGCCCCAACGGCCTCGCCTTTTCCCAGGACGGTTCCATCGTGTGGCAGAGCGATTCCGTCCAGAAGTGGATACGCCGGCGAAAATTCGACAGCAGGAACGGCACGTTCGATGAGGGCGTGCCGGTGGCCCATATGACGGAAGAGACAGGAAGACCCGATGGCGGCTGCCTCGACAGCAGCGGCGCCTATTACAGCGCGGGCGTTTCCGCGGGCCTGTTGAACGTTTTCACACCCGACGGCGGGCATGCGGAGGTGCTCGCAGCGCCCGTCCCGCACCCCACCATGCCGTGCTTCGGAGGACCTGATTTCAGCATCCTTTTCCTGACATCACACCGCCACAACATGTCCGAAGACCGGCTCGCGAAAGCACCGTTTTCGGGCGGCGTCTGGGCGATCCCGACAACGACGAAGGGATTTGCAGCCTTCCGTTTTGGCGAAGGTGGATAGAGCCCGGAAACCGAGCGCAGATTCCTACTCTTCCCGGAAGGCGCGGCTGATCTGGTCCGTCAACGGCTTAGCGATATAGGACAGCGCCGTGCGCTCGCTGGTCTGGATAAAAGCCTCTGCCGGCATGCCCGGCACCAGTGGCGCATTGTTCAGCTTTTCCCGCTCTGTGACCGGCACGGAAATCCGCGCCAGATAATAGGAGAGACCGGTGCGCTGATCGGTGGTGATATCCGCCGCGATGCGACTGATATGGCCCTCCAGTTCCGGCGTGACGCGCTGGTTGAAGGCGGTCATGCGCAGCATGGCCTTTTGCCCCACCTGCAACTGGTCGATATCCTTCGGTACGATCTGCACCTCCAGCGCCAGCTCGTCCCCATCGGGCACGATGAGCATGATCGGGTCGGCCGGCGTCACCACGCCGCCGACGGTATGAACCGCCATTTCATGCACCATGCCGGATTGCGGCGCGATGATATCGATGCGTTTCAACTCATCTTCGGCGGCGACCTTGCGCTCGACAAATTCACCCATCTGGGCCTGTATCTCGCGCAGCTCCCGCCCGACTTCGGTACGCAATTCCTGATCGATCTGCAGGATTTGCAGCTTCGTTTCGGTGATCCGGCCGGCAGTCTGCGCCTGATAAGCAATTTTTTCGCCGCGCTCGCCGCCAAATGTCGCGGCCTGCGTCTGCAGGCTGTTCAGCCGCTGCACGGACACGACGCCCTGTTCCCGCAGGGATTTCTGCGAGGTGATTTCAGCCTGTAAAACCGCAAGACCGTTATCATAGGCGACTTCCTGCGCCTTCAAGCCTTCGATTTCATGCTCGAACTGGGTAATTCGTTCGGACAGCTGCGCTTTTCGACCCTCGCGATAGGACTTGCGGAACTCGAACAGCCTGGTTTCGCTGCGCATGGAGGAAGCGACATCGGGATCATCCTTGCGTGACAGCAGAGCCTGCGGGAAGACGAGTTCCGGCATATCGTCCCGCTCGGCTTCCAGCCTCGCCATGCGCGCATTCAGCTCATCCAGACGCTTTGTCACTATGGCGAGATTGGCGCGGGTCTGGGTCGCGTCGAGGCGCATGATGACATCTCCGGCCTTCACCCTGTCGCCCTCATTCACCAGAATTTCGCCGACGACGCCGCCGCTCGGGTGCTGCACTTTCTTGCTGTAGGAATCCACCACGAGATGACCGGAGGCGACCACAGCACCGGCAAGATTGGTCGTCGCAGCCCAGCCACCGACACCGGCCAGCAACGCAACGCCTGCGGCAAGGCCGGCAAGCAAATGTGTGCGGATGGAGCGGGATACATGGGCGCGCTGCTCAGTGTTTGACATCCGCATCTCCTTCCTGGCTGTTCTCTTCCCGGGCATCTTCCAGCGCAACTGGCTGGGCTTGGGTATTGGCCACGACACGCAACGGCGAGACCGTCTGGGCGGATGCGGTGTATCCCTTGGGAGCCTGCCCTTTTTGAGCCTGCCCCTGGGGAACGCGCAGCACTTTTGAGAGTACCTCGTCGCGCGGGCCGAAGGCCTTCATACGCCCCTCTTCCATCATCAGAATGAGATCGACAACGCCGATGGCGCTCGGCCGGTGGGCGACGACGACGGCGATGCCCTTGCGCGCCTTGACCGACGCAATCGCCTTGATCACGGCGGCTTCACCTTCCGCATCAAGATTGGCGTTCGGTTCGTCCAGCACCACGATGAAGGGATCGCCGTAAAGCGCGCGGGCAAGCCCGATGCGCTGGCGCTGCCCGGCCGAAAGGGCAGAGCCCGCCTCGCCGATATCGCTGTCATAGCCCTTTTCGAAACGCAGGATCAGTTCGTGCGCTCCGGCAGCTTTTGCCGCGGCGATGATGGCCTCGGGATCGGGATTGTCCTCGAAACGGGAAATATTCTCACCGATCGTGCCGTCGAACAGCTCCACGCCCTGCGGCAGATAGCCGATATGACGGCCAAGGGCCTCGCGATCCCATTGATCGAAGCTCGCGCCATCCAGCCGTACCTTGCCAGCCGCCGGCATCCAGGCGCCGGTGAGAATACGCGACAGGGTAGATTTGCCGGAGCCGGAGGGGCCAATCACCCCGAGCGCATTTCCGGCAGTGATGACAAAGCCAAGGCCGGTGACAGTCGGCTTTCTCTCGCCCGGCGGGACAATGGTGGCGTTCTCTACCCGCAATTCCTTTTCAGGTTTCGGCAATGCCATGGCCGTGGCATTGGCCGGCATCTGCGCGAATAGCTCCCTCAGTCGCGCCCAACTCTGCCGAGCGGCCACGAAGGACTTCCAGTTGGAAATGGCAAGATCGACGGGCGCCAATGCCCGGCCCATCATGATCGAGCTGGCAATCATCACGCCGCCCGAAGCCTCCTGGTTGATGACAAGCCATGCGCCGACCGCAAGAATGGCCGATTGCAGCACGACCCGCAGGGATTTCGCGATATTGCCAAGACCGCCGGCCACATCGCCCGCCTTGCGATTGGCGGCGAGATAGGCCTCGTTGGAGTTTTGCCAGCGTTTGCCGAGCCTGCCGCCAAGCCCCATGGCCTGCACGACCTCGGCATTGCGGCGCGAGGCCTCCAACTGCCGATTGCGGGCCATGTTTTCGACCATCGTGTCGCGGATCGGCTTCTGCGAAAAGATGTTGGTCAGGATCGTCAGCGATATGAGCAAAATGGCGCCGGCAAGGGCCGTCACGCCGATCCAGAAATGAAACAGAAAACATATGCCGAGATAAAGCGGCATCCACGGCAGATCGAAAAAGGCCGTCGGCCCCGTGCCGGAGAGGAAGCCGCGGACATTGTCGAGATCGCGCAGCGGCTGTAGCCCATCGCCCGGCATGCGGTTGACGAGCGGCAGGCGCACCACCGCATCATGCACCCTGCCGGAGTGTCGCATGTCGAAATCTTCGCCGATGCGGATCAGAACGCGGGCGCGGATGATATCAAGCAGGCACTGGAAACCATAGAGACCGAGCGCGAGAAGGGCGAGCCCGACCAGTGTCGGCAGGCTGCCGCTGGCCAGTACGCGGTCATAGACCTGCAGCATGAAGAGCGGCGAGGTGAGCGCCAGTATGTTGACGACACCGCTGACGAGCGCGACGCCGAGAAACGTGCTTTTAAGGGGCGAAACAACCGCCGCAGTGAGGGACTGCGGCGGTGTCTGCTGGTGGTTTTGAAAGCCCACAGCCTGTTTTTCCTTTACGCGGCAAGCGCCGATGCGCTGGCGAAAATGAAGTCCGATGCGTCGAGTACGCTGGAATCTACACCAACGAGTGTGATGGTGTCGCCACCAAAGATATTTTCAATGACAGCGTGTCCATTTGCATTGTTGCTGATGATGACGTCGTCAATGCTGCCGGCACCCCAAGCGGAGACGTCCAATTTGTCCGCACCATCCTGATAACCGTATGTGCCGGTGGGGCCGGCCTGAACTACATCACTGCCGCCAGAGAATACGAATGTATCCGCACCCGCAAAACCGGTCAGGGTGTTGGAGGACGCCGTGTCCTCGATCACCGTGCCGGTAGCCGCGAAGTAGTCATAAAAGCCGGCCAGCGAGCCGAAACGGGCAAGCTGGTACACCGCGAGATCGAGCAGATCGCGCGCGCCGGCGAGCGAATAGGCGCTGTCGGGATCGATCAGCAGTTCCTGCTGGCTGACGGCGATGCCGCTGGTGGACTGGCTGTAGCCGGTGCCCAGAACGATGCTGTCAACCGAACCCGTCAGGTTGCCCTGGGAGTACTGCAGAGCGCCGCTCATGACGATGCCCTTGCCGCCGTTGCTGCCGTCGCCCCACGCCTCATAGGTCGTGTTGGGATCGATGGTGGTCGTGGCGAGAGAGCTGGTCTGAGCGTCGTAGAACGCACCATAGGTCGAACCGAAACCGCTCGTCCAACCGTTGAGATAGCCGATCAGGTCGGAGGAAGACTGCGTCAGTTGAATTGTGGTAGCCATAGGTGTACTCCTTTGCTGGCCAATATCGATACCTTCGTCCTGTGACGAAGGCGTTTCATCTCCGGGACGGGCTGCAACCCGGCCCGGAGAATCTCTTCCGCGCCTCAGAATTTCACGTTCATCGTCGCGATAAAGGTACGGCCAGGCGCGGTGTAAGCGCTTGTTGCCGGAATATATTTACGGTCCATCAGGTTGTTGACGGCGAAACGAAGCGTCGCCTTGTCATTGAAAGCGTAGGATCCATAGAGATCTACCGTCGTGTAGGGATCGGTCACCTCACGCAGATTGCCCTCCGTATCGAGCGTGCGCGATTGTGTCGGCGTGACGTGGTTCAACCGCGCGCCCAGAGAGAATTTTTCCTCAAAGAAACGCATACCGCCATCGAGCGTGAGTTTCACCTTTGGGGCCACATCGCCGGGCCAGGCGACGATCTCGCCGCTCGTTGTTGTGGTGCCGTTGGAAAAAACCTGCGTTTTGTCCGGCCAGTCTGTCTTCAGCAACGTTGCCGAACCACCAAGCCAGAAACTTCGCGCGTCATAATTGCCTTCAAGTTCAAGCCCGCGCATATAGGTCGTGCCGTCGAGATTGACGAAGCTGGTATAGGTGCGGTCCGCAACCTGATCTGTGGCGAGATAACCGAGCGCGATGTAATCTTTCACCTCGCGGCGAAAGGCGGCCATTTTGATGCGCACTGAATCATGGTCCAGCAACACGCCATCCAAACTAATATTCGCGCCAATTTCATAGGTCGTTGCCTTTTCCGCCCGCAGGGATTGATTGGGGGCGTATTCATAACCCACCGAATCCCCCGGTCGCGCACCGGCGAAGAAGGCTTCGAGAATAGTGGGCGGACGGAAACTCTGGGAATAGCTGAGATAAGGCCGGAACCAGTCGGTCGGCTTGAATTCTATCGTCGCGGAAGGCAGCCAAGCGCTATCGGTGCGGTCTATTTCGACATCGTAAGAGGGATATTCGGTATCATAGGTCGTACCAAAATAGGTGGTGCCGGCATCGTGCCACCGACCATTGATGATTTCGCCTCTGGTATTGGGCCAGACATTGTTCAAAGTGTTACAGAAATTTGCCCGCTGGGCCGGCGTGAAGACGCGACCGGCATAGGCACCTGTGGTGCAGCTCGTATAAATTCGATCGTAGGTCACCGGTACGTATTGTGAAGCGTAGGCGAGATAATTGTCTCCGGTCCCCACTACACGGTTTACCCCCTTTGCAACCACGATTTGGTTATAATAGGTGGTCGTCCCTTTCAGACGCGACCAGTCATACCGAACGCCGCCGCGAATCGTGACCCAATCGGCAGGCTCAAGCTCTCCGTTAAAGAACAGACTGGCCACGTCGCGTCGCCCAGCCGGGCTGAAGGCCGTATAGCTGCTCTCCCATGTCGGATTGAGCGAGATGTTGGAACTGGTGGCAACTGATGTAGCGACATCCCGGAAAGCTTCAGCTCCATAAGTAAAGCTAAGGGCACCCGCTTTGGTATCGAAACGACTGGTATTCTCCACGCTGCCGCCGAAACTGCGCAGGCCCATATCGAGATTCGTTTCAACCGCATATCCGGGACGCGCCGCACGCAGTTCATGCGTCATGTTATCGTTCAGCCACAGTGACGACTTGAAGTCGATGAGTTCGCTTTCGGGATCCCAGTCCAGCTTGGCCACGATGCTGTCGTTGCGTACGCTTTCCCGGTCGATAAAGTTGGATGCACCCTGCACAAAATCATTCTGCTGATGCATCCATGACAATGAAGTCTGCACATCCCCGAAATCGCCTTCGCCCTTGAAGAAGGTCGACCAGCCATCCCGGCCGAGCAGGTCTTTCATCGTCAGCGCGGTGCTTTGGGCCTCGCCTTTCGTTCCGATCTTGTATTCGTCCATGATCGTGCGGCTGTAACCTGCAACGAAAGAAAGAGGACCATCCGGCTCTCGAACAGCAGCCAGAACCGAACCCTGAAAATCGTAACCATTTGTGCCGCGGGAAATGTTGACCTCCCCGCCTTTGTTCGCACCTTCGGGGATAATATCGGCGGCGCGGATGGTGCGGAACTCAACCTTGCCGCCCAGAGAACCGGCATTGCCGGAGGTGGCATTCGTCATTTTTTCGACCTCGACCGCACGGATAAAGGCCGTATCCACATAGGCTTGGCCGTTATTGGCGGAATAAATCGAGGCGCCGCCGGTGCTGAAACCACGCTGCGCATTCTGCCGCGCACCATCGATGGAGACGACCACGCGGCCGCTCTCCTGCAAACCGCGCACATTGGGCGAAACTGTCGGGAAACTGCCATTGCCTTCCCCGGCATAAACACCGGATACCCGGTTGAAGACATCGCGCGTATTCCGCACGCCGGCGGATTGGATCGCCTCGCGGCTGACAACGCTGACGCTGGCAGGGGTTTCATAAACCCAGTCCGGCGTTCCCTGATAACCGGTGCCGGCAATGGAATTACGCCCGGTTTTACCGGTGACGGTGATTGCTTCCAGAACAGTCGTGCCTTCGACCCCGGAAAGATCGGCGGCCGTCTGCCCCGTGCCGATGACGACCGTTCGGCCATTTCCAGCGATGCGGAAATTGACGCCCGTGCCGGCCAGCAGCCGTGACAGGGCCTCCCTTACCGTGAAACTGCCCGTGACGGCATTGGTGCGCACATTGCCGGCGGATGGCGTGGCAAGCGTGACCTGAAGACCGGATTGCCGCCCGAAAGCGCCGACGACGGACGATAGCGACTGGGCGGGAATATTGAATGGCCGCGTTGCGCCCTGTTCACCACCGGCGCGCTGACCATTTGCGGTATTCGCCGCGGTCTGTGCAAAAGCCGGCACCGAAATTGACACGGCGACCACTGTCGTCGCCAGCAGGGCGGCCCTGCGCGCCCGCTGTCCCGTTTTTTTCTCTGAACCGGTCGTACGTATCTGGAGGCGCATACTAGCTTTGTCTTCCTGTCTTTCACTCCGGATATATCTTGACCGGATTACTCAACAAAAAGACGATTGCCTCGGCAATTTTTTTCAGGCTTTCGGAATAAATTTTATAAATTACTGAAAATAAACATGATTTTTTGCTTCAGAGCGTTTCAGAAGCGGGTGATGATGCGGGCACTATCGCCAATCGCGTGAACTTTGCCCTTATAAGGCTCCACCAATGCTTCCAGCGCGCGGTCCGGTTCGCGTAAATCGTAAAAGCCCGTCACCCGCTGCTCGGCCAGCGTCTTGTCGGCCATCGTCAGCCATGCCGGATGGTAACGCTGGATCTGTTCCACCACAGAACCGATCGTCGCATCCACCACGTAAAGCTCGCCATTGCGCCAGCCGCCAATATCCTCGACGGACACATTTTCTTTGCGGATCGTGCCCGAAGCGTCGACAATCAGCATCTCGCCCGGCACGAGCCGCGTGGGCGGTGCGTTGCGGAAGGAGGCTTCCACGGAACCGTGGGCAAGTGCGACTTGCGTTACACCATCCGTCAGGTCGACGTCGAAAGCCGTGCCCAGCACCTGAACGGTGACGTTTTTCGCCTCCACGATGAAGGGGCGCGTGGTGTCCGGCACGACATCGAAGAAAGCTTCGCCCTTCAGCACTTTCACAGTGCGGCGACCATTGGTGAAATCCGTGGAAAGCGCACTCGCCGCCGCAAGCTGTACCCTGCTGCCATCATCGAGAGTTATCGTGCGGCTTTCAGCGGTACTGGTCTGATAATCGGCCTTGATACGGACGAGAGACGCCGGGACGAACAGCACCGCAAGACAGAGAGCCGCCGTCGCCATCGCCGCACCGGCATAATGCCGCCCGGACCAACGCCGCCGCGATACCGGTTTCGCGGCCTTTTCCGGCAGATGCGGCGCATCTTCCCAGAGGCTCTTGAATTCCGGCTCTAGCAGACCGAGGTTGCGCCACGTCTTGCAGGTCCGCTCCCAGGCAAGACGGTTTGCCGGAGACGATGCCAGCCATCGGTCGAATTCAGCCTTCAACCGCGGTTCCACTGTGCCTGCCTGAAGGCGAAGCAGCCATTCGGCCGCTTCTTCCGCCTTCCCGTTCGGCAATTCTATTTTATTGTCTGGATCAATGGTCATTGAACCCGGCCAGTTCCTTTGGGCAGGCGGAGGAGCCGCCTCGTCTTCCGCGTTGTTATAAAGACGTTTGAGAGAGAGATTTTTTTCACGGGATGCGGCAAGCAGGGCAATTTTACTTCATTTCTTTGGTAATCGCGGCAATGCTGCCCTTGATCAGACGGTGAGCGCTGGCCACGGACACCCCGAGGTGACGCGCGATCTCTTCCATATTGTAACCACCGAATCTATGCATTTCCAACGCCACACGTGCCTGAACCGGCAGGGAGGCCAAAATAGTCTGCATCTGCCGGACTTCATCGCAGAACAGCGCATGTTCCTCCGGCGTGCCGTGATCCTGCGGCACACCCCAGAACGGGGTGTCATCCGGCCGCTCCCGCAGGTCCTGGCGACTGCGCCGACGGTTATCGAGAGCAAGGTTGCGAACGATGCGGAAGAGATAGGATTTGAGGTTGGAGGGGTTGCCGGAGGCCTCCGGAACGAATTTCAGGAATGCCTCCTGAACAACGTCTTCCGCATCCGCCCGCGACCCCAAAATGAGGGTGGCGTATTTGATCAGGTCGACCCTATGCGCGACGTAAGCGTTATAACGCTTGTCATCTTCCCGTATGCCCATGTCTCAACCGAGAGAAATTTCAAGGATCAACGAAACTGCACGCCGCTGTTTGGCAGCGCAGATTTCCGGTAAAAATCTCTAGCACTCAAACCGTCAGTCGAACAGATATTTCATGACAATTATCATCAAGAATTTGTGCGGCCGCCAGCAGATGCGGCCTGCTTCTGCTGGCGTTAGATAGCTCCGTCGACGATAACCATCGGCCGCCCCTGCGAACAGGGCTCGATACGGGCATCAATGCGATAGATATCGCGGAGCATGTCCGAGGTTATCACCGCCTCGGTACTGCCGCTCACCACCATTTCACCGCGCGCGATTACCATCGTATTCTCGCAATAACGCAGTGCATGGTTGAGGTCGTGCAGGGCGATCAACACGATCATGCCGGTTTTCTGGGCAAGCTCGGTCACGAAACCTAGAACCTCGATCTGCCGGTGAAGATCGAGCGCCGATGTCGGCTCGTCCATCAGCAAGACTTCCGGCTTGCGCGCCAGCGCCTGTGCCAGCGACACCAGCTGCCGCTGGCCGCCGGACAACTCGCCGAGGCCGCGGAAGGCAAGATCGTGGATTTTCAGCGCCTTGAGAATGGCATCGATCTCAAACAGCTCATCATCCTGAACGCGCCAGCTATGACCGCCCTGCTTGGCGGATAGAAGCACGGATTCGTAGACCGTCAGCACGGCGTTGGCGCCGGTATCCTGCGGCATGTAACAAATGGCGCGGTTACCGCGCGCCGTATCGGAGAGCTCGACCAGACCGGGACCGGAAATCAGGCTGGCGATACGCTTGAAAAGCGTGGATTTGCCAGCGGCGTTGGGTCCAATCACCGCCGTCACGCTGCCGCTTTCCAGCGTATCGATGCCGACCTTGGACAGAACCGTAGTGCGGCCATAGGCGGCACCGACATCCTTCAGTGCGAGCGCTACCATGCGCGTCTCCTGTTGCCGAAAATGAGCACGAAAAAGAACGGTACGCCGACGAGCGCCGTGATGACCCCGATCGGCAAAATGGCGCCGGGGATGAGGACCTTGCTGATGACCGAGGTTGTCGACAGAAGCAGCGCGCCGCAGATGATCGAGCCGGGCAGGAAGAAGCGCTGATCTTCACCTACCAGCATGCGGGCGATATGCGGACCGACAAGCCCGACAAAACCGATGGTGCCGACGAAAGAAACCGGGATGGCCGCCAGCAGGCTGACCGTCAGCATCGTCTGCAGCCGCAGCCGGCGCACATTGATGCCCATGCTGGCTGCCTTGTCATCGCCCAGCCTGAGCGCCGTCAGCGCCCAGGCGTTGCGCATGAACATCGGCACGGTGATGACGAGAATGGCCGCGGTCACATAGACTTTTTCCCAGGTTGCCTTCGTCAGGCTTCCCATGGTCCAGAAAACGACGGCGGCGAGCGCCTGTTCGGACGCCAGATATTCCAGCAGCGACAGCGCCGCGTTGAAGGTGAAGACCAGAGCGATGCCGAGGAGCACGATGGTTTCGACCGTCACACCGCGCAGCGTCGAGGCGAAATGAATGAAGAGCGCCGCAACCATGGCCATGATGAAGGCATTGATCGGCACCATATAATGCACAGCACCCGGAAAGATCGCCACGCCGCCGACAAGCGCCAGCGCCGCACCAAAACTTGCAGCGGCCGAAATGCCGAGCGTGAAGGGGCTGGCAAGCGGGTTGGACAGGATGGTCTGCATCTGCGCGCCCGCAACCGACAGCGATGCACCGACAGTGACAGCCATCAGCGCTATCGGCATACGGATGTCCCAGATCACGACCCGCAGCTGGTTTGCAGCAGCCGCCGGATCGGCAATGGTCGCCAGCACTTGGGAGATTGTATAGCGCGCCGGGCCGAGCGCCATATCCGCAGCCATGCTGAAACAAAGGGCGATGAAAAGCCCGAGAAGAATAACGATCCTGCGCGCGGCAAGGGCGCGATATTGATCGCGCCCGCTGACGCCAACGGCGCTTTCATTCAGCGAACTCATTGGTTCAAACCTTTTTCGAGCGAGGCGAAATAGCCCGGCTTATAGGTAACGGGGAGGAACTTTCGGTAAAATTCCTCAGCGTTTTTTTCCGGATCGAGATCGGCGAAGAGGTCCGGATGGAACCACTTGGCAAATTGCTGGATCGGCAAAAACTCGTAAGGCGCGCCATAAAACTGGTGCCAGACGGCATGGACATTGCCTTGCTTGACCGCCTTCAGTTCCGGAAACGGCGTACGCGTCATCAGATTGGCCAGCCGCTCGCGCGAAAGCGCCACGTCTGCGCCCAGCCCGAGGGGAACGAACTGGTTGATGTCGGATTCCGCCGCCCAGTTCGAGCCGGTGACGATGACATGATCCGGATCAGCGACGACCAGCTGCTCGGGATTGAGATCGCCAAAGGTCGTCTTGATGATGCCGTCGGCAATATTGTGACCACCGGCCAGATCAACCATCGCGCCGAAATTGGCAGGCCCAAAGGTGCGGCAGCAATTGTTTTCGCCGGAAATACCCGGCGAACGCTCGATGAAGATATTCGGACGCTTCAGGTCCTTGGCGCTGGCGAGCCGGTCGGTCACGCGGGCAATTTCAGCACGGCGATAGGCGGTGAATTCCTTGGCGCGCTCATCGGCACCGAACAATTTTCCAAGGATTTCGATCGAGGCTTCGCTGTTCCTGTCGGGATCGATGCGGAAATCGAGATAGACGATCTTGATGCCGGCAGCAGCAGCCTTCTCTTCGAAACCACTTTCCTTGGCGGTTTTTTCTGTTTCCAGATTGAGGGTGATGACATCAGGGGAAAGGGTGATCGCCGTTTCCAGGCTGAAGTCGCCCTGCGGCAGATAACCGAAGCGCGGCAGTTTTTCGATCTGCGGAAAACGCTCGACATAGGCCGTGTAGCTGTCAGGGTCTTTCTTGAGCAGATCGTCACGCCAGCCGACGATGTTTTCGAAGGTCTTGTCGCCCTTCAGCGTCGCGATGACATGGATCTGGCGGGCTTCGCCAACGATGACACGCTTGGCCGGCAGGTCCAACTCGACCTTGCGGCCGGTGACATCGGTGATCTCGCCTGCATAGGCTGTCATGGCAAGAAGAGAGAAGGCCAGCACCGCAAGATGCCTCAGAGCATTGAGCCGCATGAGAAGTCCTCATTGTGTTCCAAAAGAAAATGATGAAACCGCATCACTGCGGTCTCATCCATCGAACGGACGGCGCTCCTCTTCACCGTCCCTGTCTTATTTCGCGTCCTTCAGAGACACGAAGTAGCCGGGCTTGTAGTCAAGCGGCAGGAAGCGGGCATGCAATTCCTTGAAGGTCGCCTCCGGATCCAGATCCTTGAAGAGATCAGGATGCAGCCACTTGGCAATTTCCTGAATGGCGACGAACTGGTAGGGATTGTTGTAGAACTGGTGCCAGATGGCGTGGACATTGCCGTCCTTCACAGCCTGCACACCGGTAAAGGCCGGGCGCTTGGTGAGGTTTTCCAGCTTGCGATGGGCTTCCTTCACATCCGCGCCATAACCGACGCCGACCCAGTTGCCGCCGGGAACGTAACCGTTCCAGTTGCCGCCGGTGATGATGATCTGCTCCGGATTGGAGGCGATGATCTGCTCCGGATTGACGGTGCCGAAGGTGCCGGGAATGATGTCCTTGGCCATGTTGATGCCGCCGGCAAGCTCGACCATCTTGCCGAAATTCTCGTTACCGAAGGACATGCAGCAATCGTCGGAATAACCGCCGGCGCGCTCGATGAAAACGACGGGCTTCTTCGGATTGGCCTTTTCAAGCGTGTCGGTGACCTTGGCGATGGAGTCAGCACGGAACTTGATGAAGTCCTCGGCGATCTTTTCCTTGCCCGTCAGCTTGCCCATCAGGCGCATGCTCGGCTCGGTATTTTCCATCGGCTTCTCGCGGAAGTCGACATAAACAAGCGGAATACCGACCTTGGCGAGCTTCTCGATGTAGCCTGCCTCTTCGGTCGCCGTCTTGGCGTCGATATTCATCAGGATCACGTCCGGCTTCAGCGCAACCGCCTGCTCGACGTCGAAAGTGCCGTCCTTCATGCCGCCAAAGGTCGGCAGCTTGGCGATCTCAGGATATTTGGCAAGATAGGCGTCATAGGTTTCCGGATCGGCCTTGGCCAGATCGTCGCGCCAGCCGACCACGTGCTGGAAAGGGTTTTCCTTGTCGAGCGCCGCGAGGAAATAGATCTGCCGTCCTTCGCCGAGGATGACGTGCGAAACGGGAACATTAACTTCGACATCCCGGCCGGTCACATCCTTGACGGTGACCTTTTCGGCCAATGCCGGCCAGGCGGCGGATACGAGAAGGCCAAGGGCAAGTGCCGCAGATTTGGCTGAGATGCGCATCGGATATTGCTCTCCAGTGTTGACTGGCGGGGCTGTATTATTTTCTGACTGTACTAGTCAACATTTATGTTTTAGAGCCATTCTCAACTGACCGGCGCACGGGTTGAAGACCAAATGATCGACACTATTCAATATGGCAAAAACGACAGCCTGAGAGATGAAATCAAAGCCTACTGGTCCGGCCGCGCCGCGACCTTCGACCTTTCCCCCGGACATGAGATTTTTTCCGAAGATGAGCGCGAAGCCTGGCATGCCCTGCTTTTGAAGCATCTGGGACCGGGAGAAGGCCGCAAGGCGCTTGATCTCGCCAGCGGAACCGGCGTCATTTCGCACCTGATGGACGATCTCGGTTTTCAGGTCACGGGCATGGACTGGTCGGAAACCATGCTGGCGCTCGCCCGGGAAAAAGCAAAAAGCCGCACGCGCAACATCCGCTTTTTTGTCGGCGATGCCGAAAATACCATGGAGCCGGATGAAAGCGCCGATGTCATCATCACGCGTCATCTCGTCTGGACACTGGTGGACCCACAGGCGAGCTTCGCCGAATGGTTCCGCGTACTGAAACCGGGTGGACGGCTGCTGATCGTCGACGGCGATTTCGTCAATGTCGGCTGGCGCGAAAAACTCGTCAAGAAACTGGCTGCGGGCCTCGAACGCGCCGGCCTCGTGAAGCCGGACCAGCCGCACAAGCCGGCGGATCCGGGCAATACGTTCAACAGCATTCTTTCACGGGTCTATTTTTCCGACGGAGCGCGGGCCGACGATGTCGCGGCGCTGTTGCGCGCCACGGGCTTCGAGCCCGTCGCGGTCGATCAGGAGCTAAAGGCCATCCATCGCGCCCAGTCGAAAAATTTCAGCCTGCTGAAGGGCATCCTGCGCGGCCTTCAGCACCGTTATGCGGTCTGCGCGGTGAAGCCGGATATGTCCGCGAAAGGCTGAGGACGGCCAGAGCCGTCTCATTTTTCGGCCTGCTCTAAGAGATCGTCCAGCCGGGGTTTCGCTCGGCCGGGCACACCGATTTCCCTGTAGCTCTGCGGCAAGGTCGCCTCACCCACCTTGATCAGCATGACCATGCCCATGCCGTAATGCGGCGAGCATTTGATGCCATAAAAGCCCGGCCTGTCAAAACCAGTCTCGAACTCGTCGTTGATGCGGCTCTTGAAGCCTTCGGCGCCTTCAGGAACCATACCGTCGATGGTCGCGGCATTGTGACTCTTGTGGGTCGGCACGAAGCGCACACGGTCACCGGGTGCGATCTCCGGAAAATCGGGCTCAAACACCATCGGACCTTTTTCGCCCCGGTTCAGCATTTTTACCTCAAAGGTTTCGGCCATGGCGTGGAAGGGAAGGCCCGTGGCCAGCGCCAATACAATTCCGGCCAGAGCATTACGCCGCTGCACGCCAAGCCGAAGCTTTTTTAATCTCATCATCGAGCTAATACTTTCTTTGCCTGATCGGCCATCCCATGGGCCGGCAGAAAACGAATATGGGAAAAGCCGCCTTCATCCGTGGTGACGACGGACTGCACCCCGAAAACATCAGCGATCGTCGCCGATGTCAGCACCTCGCGCGGTGCACCTGCCGCAATCACCTGCCCCCGATGCATGATGGCGACGCGGTCGCAGAACATGGCGGCGTGATTGAGATCATGCAGCGCCGCCACGACCGTCAGCCCCTGCCTGCGGACCAGATCGAGCAGACCGATCTGATGGCCGATATCAAGATGATTGGTCGGTTCGTCGAGCAACAGAATATGCGGTTCCTGCGCCAGGGCGCGGGCGATATGCAGGCGCTGGCGTTCACCGCCGGAAAGGTGATGCCAGTATCGTTCCGCCTTGTCCGCCATGTCGACATTGTCGAGCGCGGCATTAACGATGGCGTCGTCATTGGCCGACCAGGCGGAGAGCGGACCGAGATAGGGGGTGCGTCCAAGTTCGACGGCCTGTCGAGCCGTAATACGCTCGGTGGTTTCGGCCTGCTGCTCCACAAAGGCCAATCGGCGGGCGAGATCACGCCGTCCGAAGGAGGCAAGCGCGTCGTCACCAAGCGTGACGTGGCCACGGCGCGGCTTGCGGATACCGGCCAGCATGGAAAGCAGCGTGCTTTTGCCGGAACCATTCGGGCCGATAATGCCCAGAAACTCCCCGGAACCGACATCGATGGAAACACCCCGCACGATATCGACATTGCCGGCATGGAAATGCAGGTCGTGAGCGGACAATCTCATGACCGCCCCCTTTTCTGCCCGAGAATGAAGGCGAAGGCAGGCGCGCCGACGAGCGCGGTGATGACCCCGATCGGCAGCACCTGACCGGGAATGACGATGCGCGAGAGAATATCGGCGACGATCATGAAAACAGCGCCGGTCAACGCCGTCACCGGCAGCAACATGCCATGGCGAACGCCGACGAAGATGCGCGCCGCATGCGGAATGACGAGACCGACAAAGCCGATGGAGCCAACCAACGACACCATCACCGCCGTCATGATCGCCGAAACCGAGATCAACACCGCATAGGTCCGGCGCACCGGAATTCCGAGCGAGGCGGCGGCCTGACCGCCGAAAGCGAAGGCATCCAGCGCCCGGGAATACCAGAGGCACACCGCAAGACCAGCGATGCTGACCGGCAAAGCCATCCAGACATCGGGCCAGCGCACGCCGGAAAGATTGCCGAGAAGCCAGAACATGATGCCGCGCGCCTGTTCGGCATTGGCGGATTTGGTGACGATGAACGAGGTCATGGCGTTGAACAGCTGCGAACCGGCCACGCCGGCCAGAATGATGGCGCTGTTGCCATGGCCGGCGCGCACCGCCAGAAGGCTGACCAGCGAGAACGCAACAAAAGCCCCGATCAGCGCCCCCACCGGCATGGTCAGAAACCCTGCCCCGATACCCAGAAGCGCGACCGCCACCGCTCCGGTGGAGGCGCCTGCGGAAATACCGAGAATATAGGGGTCGGCCAGCGGGTTGCGCAAAAGCGATTGCAGCACCGCACCGGCAAGCGCCAGCGAAGCGCCGCAACAGGCGGCGACAACGGCGCGGCTCAGACGGTAACTCCAGACGATGCCCTCATCCAGCGGCTCCAGCGGGTAACCGGCATGAAAGACACGGTTGGCGATGGTTTTCGCCACCACGTCGAAGGGAATGGCGGTCTCACCGATGGCCGCTCCGGCCATCAGCGCGACGAGCAGCAGGGCAAGCGCGGCAAAAGCCAGCCCCGCCCTGCCGAGATTGACGGAAAAACCGTTCACTTGGCGAGACCGGCGGCCGAAATCGCCTCGGCCAGCGTTTCAATGCCTTCGATCGTGCGGATGGTCGGGTTCATCGCCTGCGCATCCATGTCGAAGACATGGCCTTGCTTGACGGCGGGCATGATGCTGGCCACGGGGTCGTCCGCGAGGAACTTGTGCTTGACGGCAACGTCATCGGCCGGGAAACGGCGGCGATCCATCTTGCCAGCGACGATGACGGACGGATTGGCCTTGGCGATGGTTTCCCAGCCAACGGTCGGCCATTCCTCATCGCTTTCGATGACATTCTTCAGCCCGAGCGCCGACATGATGTAACCGGGCGCGCCATGGCGGCCCGCCACGTAAGGGTCGATATCCAGTTCGGCGCTGGAGAACCAGAAGACGGCGGAAATCTTGCCATTCGCCGAAGCGATCTTGGCGCGGGCTGCCTCCTCACGTTTCTTCAGATCGGCGACAACCTCTTCGCCGCGATCCTGCACGTTGAAGATTTTCGCGAGATCGCGGATTTCCTGATAGATCAGCTCCATGGTGAAGCCAGTCTTGCGCACGCCGTCACCGCCGCCGGAATTATCCTTGCCGACGCAATCGGCAGGCGAGGTGTAAACGGGAATACCGAGTTCGGCGAATTGCGCCGGTGTTCCGACAACACCTTCGGGGCCGATCTGCCACTGGAACTGCGTCGTTACGAGATCGGGCCTCTTGCCGACAACGGCCTCAAAACTCGGATCATTATCGGCCAGCCGCTCCACCTTGGCGTTGGCTTCCTCATAGCCCTTCAAAACCGGGCCGATCCACAGCGCCGTACCCACCACCCTGTCGGCAACGCCCAGCAGATAAAGGACCTCGGTCGTGCTCTGGCCAACGGATACCGTGCGGGCGGGCGCCTGTTTGAAGGTGATGTCCTGACCGCAGCTGTTGATCGTCAGGGGATAGACCGTTTCGGCAGCATGAGCGGAAGCGGCAGGCAAAACCGCAAGCACAGCGGCCAGAAGGCCGGCATAGGCCGGCAGGCGTCCAGGATTAAACATATGTTCTCCAGTCGAAATTAAATCGCTTGTTCCAGAGCAGCAGGCGTTAGAACGCGCAGCAACAGCGGAACGTCTTGTACGGAGAACAACGACGGGACGCAAACCAAATGTTATGAAATAACATTACAATTTCCTCCTCCGGGCTTCCCCGCCCGTAACGATGGTTCATATTTTGACGGCAGGTCTCCTGGCTCACGGATTTGCGCCGTTCATCTGCCTTCCCGCATTCCGGAGAATGCAGTGGCATGACGCCTTTAAGGCGTCACGGGGATGAGCGGCAATCCGCTTACAGTTGCGGGGGCAGCCACGGCATTGGGCGACAATCATCACCCGCACCATGTTCCCTATTAATCCCTTCGCCTTTCGGCTGCAGGAACCGTCGTCTTCTCACATAAGGGGCAAGAGGCAAGGCGTCAATCGCCAAAGAATGTCTCCCAAGGGTGTGAAAACTGTCCTGCGACAAACACATGCACACGACAGGAACCCAAAATGCATGACATGAATTCGATGGGATGCGGCGCGCTTCAGCAAAGGGATGGGCCTGCCAGAGCAAAGATACCAGCAGAGCCGGTGCCTGCCGGCTGCGGTGCATTTTTTGACATCGTCGTCAGTGTTTCAATCACCACCAGCCCGGATTGCGCCAGAAAATCGGTGAAAAAACCGTCATCGCGCACGGCATCGAGCCGGACAAGCTGGTCGTCGAGATCGGCAAAATGCCGCCTGACCAACGCGACTGCCTCGGCTTCCCCCTCTGCAACCACCGGGCCGATGATGTGGCCCCGCCCTGCCGCCCGCCGCAGCGCGAAGGCGGCCAGACGATCCGCCTCGAACAGGCCGTAGCCGGTGTTTTCCCGCAGGAGACGCCGCAGCACGCCCCGGCGTGAAACGCCGAAAGCCTCCCGGTCCAGATCTTCCACGGCGGACAGATGATCTTCCGAAACCGGCTCGATCCTCTGTTTCTTGCCAAGCTGCGGCGTTTCAGTGGTGCAACGGGGCTTGCCGCGCAGAAGATGCACCCTTTCCGTATCTCCGGCAAAACCGAGCCCCGCAAAAAGCCGCCGCGACCCCTCCGTGGCATTCAACCGCAAGGCGGCGGCAGGATATTTCGCCACAAGCTGCCGGACCAGCCAGGGTGCTACGCCCTGCCCCTGAAGGCGTGGGGAAACGATGACCATGCCAAGCGTCGCAAAAGCCCGATCATAGGGAAAAAGCATGGCGGTCGCGACAACCCGGTTGATCTCGTCCAGCGCCGCAAGGCCGACACCGCATTGGCGCAGGAAACACCATTCATTGGCATGATACCGCCATCCGACGGCCATGGAGAGGGCATGCAGGTGATCCGCCTCCACATCCGCGATATCCACGGTCCGCAACTCGAAACTATCGACTTTGAGCAGCTCCATAACAAACGGCTCTCATTCCCTCCGGCGCGGAACCTTCGGTCCCGGCAGCCCAGCCCATGACATCCGAAGATAACCGGCCCTGCCGGCAGGAATTTTCTGAAAGCACTGGAAGGACACAACAATCTACCGAAATCATCGGCATTTCAGCAGATAAACGCCGCCGGCCACTCTAAGCTTCTGCGAGGAATAATCCGGCCAGCATAAACGACCGGCCAGTGGGGACGACCAGTGGGGACGATCATGAACGCAATCGAAATCCTTGAGCGTCTCGTCGCCTTCCCGTCCGTCGTCGGCACCGCCAATGGCGATATTGCCGGATGGATCGCCGACTACCTGGAAAGCCAGGGCGCGAAAGTCTCGCTGTTGCCGGGTCCGGAGGGCGACCGCGCCAATCTCTTCGCCACGTTCGGCCCGGCCGATCGCGCCGGTTATATCCTCTCCGGCCACATGGATGTGGTGCCGGCCGGAGAACCGGAATGGTCTTCCGATCCGTTTCGGTTGAGAACCGAAAACGACCGGCTTTACGGGCGCGGAACCACCGACATGAAAGGGTTTCTCGCCACTGTGCTCGCTGCAGCACCGGCATTTTCGCGCATGGCGCTTGAACGGCCGGTACATATTGCCTTTTCCTATGACGAGGAGGCGGGCTGCCGTGGTGTCCCCCATCTCATAGCCAGCTTGCCGCAGCTTTGTGCCCCGCCGGCGGGTGCCATCATCGGCGAACCCAGCAATATGCGCGCCGTTCGCGCCCATAAGGGCAAGGCCGCAGCGCGCATCACCCTGCGCGGCCGGTCCGGCCATTCCTCACGTCCGGATCAGGGGATAAACGCCATTCACCTGATGACCGGCATCATGGCGAAAGCAGTCGAAACCGCCGATACGCTGACGCGGGGACCGTTCGAAGCAACCTTCGAGCCGCCCTACTCCTCGCTGCAGATCGGCACAGTCAAGGGCGGGCAGGCGATCAACATCATCCCCGATCATTGCGCCATCGAACTGGAAGCGCGGGCAATTTCGGGCGTCTTACCACTCGCCCTGCTGGAGCCGGTACAAAGCGCCGTCGAAGCGCTTGCCGCAACGGGCGTCGATATCGAATGGACACCGATGAGCGCTTACCCCGCATTATCGCTTCCAGCCGAAGCGCCGCTTGCTTTGCTTCTGGAACAACTGACCGGCACCCCCAACCTCGCAGCCGTCAGCTACGGTACGGAGGCCGGACTTTTCCAGGCGGCGGGAATAGATGCCATTATTTGCGGCCCGGGCGATATCGGCCGCGCCCACAAGCCGGACGAATTCATAACCGCGGGCGAACTTGCCGCCTGCCAGTCGATGCTGGAAACACTCGGCCGCCGCTGCGCCGCTTAACCGAATGACGGATTTCAGATGACGTTTCTCTTCAATTCCGACGCAAAGCGCGGCGAAATCTTCCGGCAGGCTCTCGCCACCGAACTGCCGGGCCTGCCGTTTTCAATTGATACCGCCACTGTCGATCCCGATGCGGTGCGTTACCTCATCACATGGACGGTGCCAGAGGATATCGCGCGTTACCGCAATCTCGAAATCCTGTTTTCGATCGGCGCAGGTGTCGACCAGTTTCACATCGATGCAATCCCGGAAACGGTGAAGGTCGTGCGCATGGTGGATGAAGGCATCATCCGCATGATGCAGGAATATGTCTGCCTCGGCGTGCTTGCCCTTCACCGCAACCTGCCGGCCTATCTGGAACAGCAGCGCCAAAACCTATGGAAAGCCCTGCCGGGCCAGCGGCAGGCGGAGGAATGCCGGGTCGGCGTTCTCGGCCTCGGCATGCTGGGCGTTGCGGCACTGGAACGGCTGAAACCTTTCGGCTTTCCGCTTGCCGGCTGGAGCCGTTCGCCGCGCCAGATCGATGGCGTCACCTGCCACAACGGCGATGATGGGCTGAAAGCCATTCTTTCCACCAGCGATATCCTCGTCTGCCTGTTGCCACTGACGGACGAGACCACCGGGCTTCTAAATGCCGAGCGCCTTGGCCTGCTGCCGGATGGCGCGGCTTTCGTCCATGCCGGGCGCGGCAGACAGCTCCACCATGGCGCACTCCTCGATGCACTCGACAGCGGCAGGCTTTCCGGCGCGGTGATAGACGTCACCGATCCCGAGCCACTGCCTGGGGACCATCGTTTCTGGACCCATCCGAAAATCCTCCTGACGCCGCATATTGCCAGCGTCACCCAGCCCCATTCCGCCGCCCGCACCGTCGTCGACAATATCAAACGATACGAATCCGGCCTCGAGCCGCTCGGCCTTGTCGACCGCAGCCGCGGATATTGATCATCCGCCTATTTCAGAAAGGAAAATCCATGCCGCTTCTCAAGCCTATCGACACCAATCCCGATTTTGAGCCGAAGGCCTCCAAGGCCCTCCCGGAACGCCTGATCGCCGGCGACCCTTCATTCAAGACTTGGGCGCTGGACGAAGCCCGCGATGGAACCGTAAAGACCGGCATATGGGAAGCGACCCCGGGCGAAAGCCGTTCGATCAAAGGTGAGACCTTCGAGTTTTGCCATATTCTGGCCGGCGTCATCGAAATCACCCCTGATGGCGGCGAACCGCAGCGTTACACGGCAGGCGACAGTTTCGTCATGAAGCCCGGTTTCGTCGGCGTCTGGAAGACCATCGAAACCGTTCGCAAGATCTATGTCACCGTGAACGGATGAGGTAAAATCCGCCGTTTTTTCGAGATCGCGCATCGTAGCGGTCAGAGACACGCGACAGACAGCGCGCCGCAAAAGATTGCGCTGTCTGCCGGTGACAAAACGGGATTTTCATTCATCGCCCGCGCCACAGTCGGTCGATTTCGCTTGGCGGCAGGGATTAGCTTTAAGGGCATATCCACAGAGGATTTCCCATGACGCTCAGCTTCGATCCAGACAGCCTGTCTTTGCCAATCGGCCATTTCATCGGCGACCGGCTGATCCCGGCTAAAGACGGCATCGACATGCACCGCCCATCGGACGGCATGGAATATGCCGGCTGCCCGAAGGCGGATGCGACGCTGGTGGATGAGGCGGTGCAAACCGCCAAGGCCGCACTGAAAAGCAGCAACTGGGGCGGTGTGCGCCCGCGCGAGCGCACCAAGGTTTTGCAGCGCTGGGCCGACCTGATCGAAGCGGAAGCCGAGACCTTGGCGAAAATCGAGGCGCTGTCCTCGACGCGGCCGGTGGGCCAGCTGATTGCCGGCGATATCGCCGTCACTGCCGAGCAAATCCGCTTCTTCGCCGAATTCGCGGACAAGGAAGGCGGCGATCTGGTGCCGACCGACGACACAAGCCTCGGCATGATCATGACCGAGCCCTATGGCGTTGTCGGCGCGATTACGCCGTGGAATTTCCCCGTCTCCATGGCCGGCTGGAAGCTCGGCCCGGCGCTGGCGGCCGGTAATGCCGTGGTGCTGAAACCATCGGAAATGACGCCTTTCTCCAGCATTTTCATGGCGCAACTGGCGATCAAGGCAGGGCTGCCCGCCGGCCTTATCAATATCGTGCTGGGTGATGGGCCGGTGACGGGCAATGCCATTACTGGACACCCTGAAATCTCCAAGGTCAGTTTCACCGGCTCCACCGCTGCGGGCGCTGCCATCATGGCCAATATCGCCCGCACGGGCATCAAGCCCATGACACTGGAACTCGGCGGCAAAAGCCCGCAGCTGGTCTTTGCCGATGCGGATATCGAAAAGGCGGCAGCCGCAATCGCCGGCAATATTCTTTCCAATGCCGGGCAGGCCTGTGTGGCCGGCTCACGCATCATCGTCGAAGAAAGTGCGGCAGACGCCCTTTCCACTGCTATCATCGCCCGCATGAAGACGGTCAAGCCCGGCCCGACCTGGGACGAAACCACCCAATATTCCCCGATCATCTCCGAAGTGCAGCGCAAGCGCATCGACGGCATCGTTCAGGCGGCCGTCGCCCATGGCGGAGAATGCCTGACCGGCGGTGCGAATATGGACGGCCCCGGCTATTTCTACCAGCCGACGCTGATCACTAATGTCGACCAGACCTCGCCCGCCGTCACCGAGGAAATCTTCGGCCCGGTGCTGACGCTGCAGACCTTCCGGACGGAAGAAGAGGCTCTGGTGCTTTCCGACCATCCGACCTACGGTCTGGCGGCGGGTCTCTTCAGCCGCGATATCTCGCGTGTGATGCGCCTGTCGCGCGCCATCCAGGCGGGGACGATCTGGGTCAATCGCTATGGCCGTTCGCGTGACCACATATTGCCAACCGGCGGTTACAAACGCTCCGGCATCGGCAAGGACCTCGGGCGGGAGGCCTATCTCGCGAACCGCAAAAGCAAAAGCGTCCTCATTGGACTGTAACAGGGGAAAAGTCTTGAAAACGCATCGCATCGCACTCATTCCCGGAGACGGCATCGGCAAAAGCGTGACGGACGCCGCATGGCAGGTTCTCAACGCCGCCGCCAAAAACTCCGGTTTTGCGCTTGAAGGCACCGAATTCCCCTGGTCCTGCGCCTTCTACAAGGAAACCGGGGCGATGATGCCGAAGGACGGCATCGAAACGCTGCGCGGCTTTGACGCCATTCTGCTCGGCGCAGTCGGCTGGCCGGCGCAGGTGCCGGACTCGGTTTCGCTACACGGCCTGCTGCTGCCGATCCGCAAGGCGTTCGTGCAATATGCCAATATTCGCCCGCACCGGCTTCTGCCCGGCGTGCAGGGACCGCTGAAAAAGGATGGCTTCGACATTCTCTGCATCCGCGAAAATACCGAGGGTGAGTATTCCGGCGCAGGTGGGCGCGTGCATCAGGGCACCGATGACGAGGTGGCCGTCGAGACCTCGATCTTTACCCGCAAGGGCGTGGAGCGCATCCTGCGCTTCGGTTTCGAACAGGCACAGAAACGTCGCGGCAAGCTTGCCTCCGTCACCAAGTCGAACGCCCAGAAATATTCGATGGTGTTCTGGGACGAGGTAACGCAAAAGCTCGCCGCCGAATATCCTGACGTCGAGGTTTCCAGCTATCACATCGACGCCATGGCGGCGCGCATGGTCATGGCCCCGGAAAGCCTCGATGTCGTGGTCGCCTCCAATCTCTTCGGCGATATTCTGACCGATCTGGGTGCCGCCATTCAGGGCGGCCTCGGTTTTGCCGCCTCCGCCAATATCAACCCTGATCGCAGCGCGCCGTCCATGTTCGAGCCGGTGCACGGTTCGGCTCCTGACATCGCCCATCTTGGCATCGCCAATCCCATCGCCGCCATCTGGTCCGGCGCGATGATGCTGGAGCATCTCGGCGAAAGCGATGCGGCAGCAAAGATCATGACGGCGCTGGAAACGGCGACTGGCCGGGGCGTTGGCACAGTGCCGGGCAAGGATAAGACGGATGCCATAACGGCTGCGGTTCTCGCGGCACTCGACTGATTTCGGAGAGAGATGATGCAGGGATTGAAGGACAAGGACCTTTTTCGCCAGACAGGTTTGATCGGCGAGGCATGGAAGGTTGCGGCATCGGGCAAGGTGGTCGACGTGATCGACCCGGCAACGCAGGCGGTGATCGGCACCGTGCCTGACATGGACGGCGCGGAGACCCGCGCGGCGATCGAAGCCGCCAACGCCGCCTTTGGTCCATGGAAGAAGAAAACCCATGCGGAGCGCGCTGCCCTTCTCGAAAAGTGGTTCGCGCTGATGATCGAAAATGTCGACGATCTTGGCCTGATCCTCACCACCGAACAGGGCAAGCCGCTGGACGAGGCGAAGGGTGAAATTCGCTACGGCGCATCCTTCGTCAAATGGTTTGCGGAAGAAGCCCGACGCATCAGCGGCGGCACCATCCCCTCGCCGACGCCGGATCGGCGCATCGTGGTGCTGAAAGAGCCGGTCGGCGTCTGCGGCATCATCACGCCGTGGAATTTCCCGAATGCGATGATCACCCGCAAGGTCGCGCCGGCACTTGCGGCCGGCTGCACCGTGGTCATCAAGCCTTCGGAATTCACGCCCTATTCGGCCCTGGCGCTTGGCGTTCTTGCCGAACGGGCCGGCATTCCCTCAGGCGTCATCAACATCGTCACTGGCATGCCGACTGACATCGGCAACGAAATCATGGCCAATGAGACCGTGCGCAAGATTTCCTTCACCGGCTCCACCCGCGTCGGCTCACTTTTGATGCGCGGCGCTGCCGACAGCATCAAGCGGCTGTCGCTGGAACTCGGCGGCAACGCACCCTTCATCGTGTTCGACGATGCCGATCTCGATCTCGCAATCGAAGGCGCGCTGATTTCGAAATTCCGCAATGGCGGCCAGACATGCGTCTGCGCCAATCGTATTCTCGTGCAGTCGGGCGTTTACGACGCCTTTGCGAAAAAACTGGCTGACCGTGTCGATGCCATGCGGGTCGGCCCCGGAACGGAGCCGGGCGTTGCCATCGGCCCGATGATCAACGGGCCGGCCATCACCAAAATCCGCGCGCATATCGACGACGCTGTCTCCAAGGGTGCGACGATCATCACCAAACCGCACGATCTGCCTGATGGTCCGCAATATACCGCACCCGTGGTGCTGACCGGCGCTACCACGGCCATGCGGCTGGCGAATGAAGAGACCTTCGGCCCGGTGGCGCCGCTTTTCCGTTTCGAGACCGAAGAGGAAGTGCTCGCCATTGCCAATGGCACACCCTTCGGCCTTGCCGCCTATTTCTACACCGAAAGCCTCAAACGCGCCTGGCGTGTGGGCGAAGCACTGGAATTCGGCATGGTCGGCCTCAACACCGGTGCGATCTCCACCGAAGTCGCCCCCTTCGGCGGCGTCAAACAATCCGGCCTCGGCCGCGAAGGCGCGCAGGTCGGTATCGAGGAATATCTGGAAATGAAGACGTTCCACATCGGTGGGCTTGCCTGAGCCTTCAGTCTTTCTCCCCGCCTAAAGGGCCGCTCTGCGGCCCTTCTTTTTGTGAGCATGGAACTGAAAAAGCCGTAGCATTTACACTCCGTCACCCCGGACTAGATCCGGGGTCCAATGCGATCAAGGACTTGATCGCAGAAGACTCTTTCACCGCGCAGACGCGCGGTGGCTGGATGCCGGATCAAGTCCGGCATGACGGAAGAACAAACAGCCCCCTTACTGAATCTTGTCCAGCATCTTGTAATAAAACCCCACCAGCGGCAAAAACCACGGCTTGCCGAAATGGCCCGGCACCGCCGGCCAGTCCAGCCCTTTCAGCGGGTTATTGTCCGGCCGTCCCAGAATGGCGTCGGCCATGATCATGCCGAGATGGGTGGAAAGCTGCGCGCCGTGGCCGGAATAACCCATGGCGTACCAGACACCATCATGAAAACCGGCACGCGGATAACGATCCTTGGTCATGTCCACCAGGCCGCCCCAGCAATAATCGATCGGCACATGGGAGAGCTGCGGGAATATGCGATGTAGGGCTTCCGTCAGAATTGCTCCGCTCTTGGCGTCCGAACGCTGGTCGGAGGTTGCGGAAAAGCGGGCACGGCCACCAAAGATCAGCCGATTGTCCGGCGCGAGCCGGAAATAATTGCCGATATTCATGGAATTGACGTAAGTGCGATTGCCCGGAACCGAGGCCCGAACTTCCGCATCCGTCAGCGGCCGCGTGGCGATGATGAAGCTACCGACGGCGATGATGCGGCGACGGAAATAGCTAAAGCCGGAGGGCGTGTAAGCGCCGGTCGCCACAAGAACATTGTCGGCCGTCACCTTGCCGCGCGTGGTTTCCAGCTCGTGGGTTTTGCCGTTCTGGATGTGCTTCGTCACCGCCGCATTTTCAAAGATCACCGCACCATGGCGACGGGCGGCCTCGGCAAGGCCGGCCACATAACGGCCCATATGCATCATCGCGCTCTTCTTCGAAAGCATGGCGCCATAAAAGGGCGAGCCGATCTCCGCCTTGAGATCGTCGACAGACAGAAGCGCCGTATCGGGGTCGACCTCGGCATGGACCGCCTCGAAGTTTTTCGCCAGCCCCTCGAAATGCTGCGGCTTAGAGGCCATTTTCAGCTTGCCGGCCCGGCGGAAATTACAGTCGATGCCTTCCTCGGCAATCAGACTTTCCAGCGTGTCGATTGAGGCGTCCAGCGCCTTGTAAAGTGCGATCGCCCGCTCCTTGCCGAGTTCGGCTTTGGCGGAGAGATAAGAATGGGCAAGGCCGTTGTTGAGGTGGCCGCCATTGCGGCCGGAAGCGCCCCAGCCGACACGCTGCCCTTCAAGGACAATCACGCGTGCGCCAGCCTTGGCGAGCTGGCGCGCCGCACCGAGACCGGTGAAGCCGCCGCCGATGACGGCCACATCATAGTGGCCTTCCACAGGACCTTCCGCCGCCCCCGCGAACAGGGGGGCGGTGTCGTGCCAGTAGGAGACGAGCTTCATGGTCCGATCCTTTTCTTAAAGTCCGACGACGCCCGCAAGACCACCGATATTGGCGATTTCCACGTAACCGTAATAGGGGTTTGCCGGTTCATGGCCGCGGTTCACCCAGACCTTGTTCTTGATGCCGAGATCGTGGGCAGACATCAGATCGTAGCGGAACGACGAAGAAACATGCAGAATATCTTCCGGGCCGCAGCCGAGCATGTCGAACAAATATTCGAAGGCCTTGAAATGCGGCTTGTAGGACTGCGCCTGTTCGGCCGTATAGACGGCATGAAACGGTGCGCCAAGCTTTGCGACATTCGACATGATCTGCGAATTCATGGCGTTGGACAGAATGACCAACGGAATTTCCTTGGCGACCTTTGCCAGACCGGCTGGAACGTCGGCATGCGGACCCCAGGTGGGAACCCGCTCGTAGGTCATTACGGCATCCTCGTCCTTGAAGGAAACGCCGTTGCGCTTGCAGGTGCGCGACAGGGCATTGTGAACAACCTCGGCGTAAGGCTTCCAGTCATCCATGACCTCGTCAAGACGATAGGCCGAGAAGTTCTTGATGAACTCCTGCATCTCAGTCTCTCCCAGACGATCGCCATAAAGATCGCGGGCAGCTTCTGCCATCTGGAAGTTGATCAAAGTACCGTGGCAATCGAAAGTGATATATTTGGGGCGGAAGATGGTCATGTCATCGTCATCCTTGCTTGGGGATCGGTGGTGGCCTCGATAATAAGATCATAATGGCCTTTGCCCGGTCGGCGCACCGCAATTGCCATTCGCGGAAGCAGATTGTTGCGTATGCAGCCGCCAGTTTGGCAGAGAGTTGCGTTCCAACGTCCTGCCCGTTTTCACCAGCCCCGTCTTTTCTCCCGAGGTGAACAACAAGCGGCATAAGATGCGGCGGTGGGTGAAAGCAACAGTGAAACATATCGAACCTTGCCATTCGTCGGGACAATGTTCTTCTACCCCCGGTCTATCAATGAATGAGCAGAATAAACGGAGTTGGGCCATGCAAGCCAGCCTGATCGCTATCCAGAATTTCGAGCCTGAACACCTCGATGCCGCCGTCGAACTTTCCCGCCAGGCCGGCTGGCCGCACCGCCGGGAAGACTGGGCACTGGTCCTGGCACTCAGCAAGGGTTTCGTCGCATTGGAAAATGGCCGCGTTGTCGGCACTGCAATGGCAACGCTTCTCGGCAAAACCTGCGCCTCCGTCAATATGGTGATCGTGGATGAGACCATGCGTGGTCGCGGTCTAGGACGCCAGTTGATGAACGCCGCCCTCGAAGCCGCCGAAAATCGCGAATGCCGCCTGACCGCTACCGCCGATGGCCTTCCGCTTTACGAAAAGCTGGGGTTCGTTGCCTGCGGTGAAGTGCGCCAGCATCAGGGAATTCCGGCAGCCTCAGCCAAGCCCGCCAGTGTGGAATGGGCGGAAACAATTGCGCCGACCGAGCTTGCCGCCCTTGATGCGCAAGCTTTCGGCGCGGACCGCACCGCCCTCTTTACGGAACTTGCCGACAGGGCGCGTTTCGCGGTCGTAAAAGAACAGGGCGTCATCACGGGTTTTGCCGGCCTACGCGCCTTCGGCCGCGGTGAAGTCATCGGCCCGGTTGTGGCGGAAAGCACTGAAATCGCACGAGATTTGATCGCTTTCATGCTGTCGGAGCGCTCCGGCGCATTCCTGCGCTTAGACACCACGGTCGATACGGGCCTTGGCCCCTGGCTTGCCGAACAGGGGCTTGCCCTTGTCGGTGGCGGCATCGCCATGCGCCGGCCAAAGGCCGAAATTCCGACTGACAAAAAACTGAAAACCTTCGCATTGACCAGCCAGGCGCTGGGCTGAATCTGGAGAAACCCATGTTAAGCAATTCCCTGATCGAGCTGGACCGCGCCCATCTGGTGCACCCCGTCTCTTCCTTCCGCGGCCATGAAAAGCTTGGCGTGCGGGTGCTGAAATCGGCGAAAGGCGCCACCGTCACCGATATGACCGGCCACCAGTTGATCGACGGTTTTGCCGGGCTCTGGTGTGTCAACGCCGGTTACGGTCATGACAGCATCGTTGAGGCGGCGGCAAAGCAGATGCGGGAATTGCCCTATGCCACCGCCTATTTCGACATTGGCAGCGAACCGGCCATCCGGCTGGCCTCCGAGCTTGCCGACCGGGCGCCCGGTGATCTCAATCACGTCTATTTCACGCTTGGCGGTTCCGATGCGGTGGACAGCACCATTCGCTTCATCCGTTATTACTGGCATGCAAAGGGTGAGCCTCAGCGCGACCAGTTCATTTCCATCGAACAGGGTTATCACGGCTCCACCACCGCCGGGTCGGGCCTCACCGCCCTGCCCGCCTTTCATGCCGGTTTCGGCGTGCCTTACGACTGGCAGCATAAAATCCCGTCGCATTATGCCTATCGCAACCCGGTTGGAAACGACCCGGCCGCCATCATCGCCTCCTCACTGCAAATCCTGAAGGACAAGATCGAGGCCATCGGCCCGGATCGGGTCGCGGCGTTTTATGCCGAACCTATCCAGGGCTCGGGCGGCGTTCTGGTGCCACCACCGGGCTGGATCAAGGCGATGCGCGACCTCTGCCGCTCCTATGGCATCCTTTTCGTCGCCGACGAAGTGATTACCGGCTTTGGCCGCACCGGCCCGCTATTTGCCTGCGCCGACGAGGACATCGTGCCGGACTTCATCACCGCCGCAAAGGGCCTCACTTCCGGCTATGTGCCGATGGGTGCCGTCTTCATGGCTGATCATGTTTATGATACAATTGCCGACTTCGCAGGCGAAGCGGCCATCGGACACGGATATACCTATTCCGCCCACCCTGTCAGCGCTGCCGTTGGCCTGGAAGTGCTGAAGCTTTACGAAGGCGGGCTGCTGGAGAATGGTCGCCGCGCCGGTGCGCGACTGATGGCCGGACTGGAGGGCCTGAGAAGCCATCCGCTGGTGGGCGATGTCCGCGGCCGCGGCATGCTTGCAGCGATCGAGCTTGTGACCGACAAGGAAAAGAAAACACCGCTTCCGGCAGCCGCCACCCCGGCCCGCAAGGTTTTCGACCGCGCGTGGGAAAACGGCCTCATCGTCAGAGCCTTCGCAAACGGCATCCTCGGCTACGCACCGCCGCTCTGCTGCACCGACGGCGAAATCGACGCCATTATCGAGCGGACGCTGAAAACCCTCGACCAGACGCTCGAGGACCCGGCGGTGCGGGCGGCAATGGCCTGAGGCGCAACCCGGCTGTATCGCGGCACCTTCTCTAAATGTCGCAACACACCGCATATTCGCAATATTCTGCCGAAGAGCCGATCCATTTCGGCGAATCCGGCGTGCTGGAAGTGACAAACTATCCTTAGAAAAAGCACAAAGCGCCATGAAAACCAGCGTTTTGAAAAATGGGAACGGGACAAGGATCTCGTCCGGGAACAAAATAAAATGCCGCAGCCTCCCCCAAGAGGAGGAGGTGGCAGAGCGGAGACCGACATTGCCCAAAAAATTGAACGACTTCAAATATATGAGCTTCGATGTGGTGGGAACTCTCATCGATTTCGAAGGGGGTCTGAAATCGACCCTGACGCAGATCGGTGCTGAAAACGGTGTCGAGGTCGACGGTGAAAAGGCGCTCGGCCTTTACCGCGCGGCCCGTTACTCAGACGCAACCGACCTGTTTCCCGACGATCTCGTCCGCGTATATCTCATCATCGCTCCGGAACTCGGTCTGCCGGCAGAGCGTGCTCTTGGCGAGCGCCTTCGCGACGCCGCCAAAAACTGGAAGGGTTTCGAAGACAGCCGTGCCGCCATGGCGCAGCTTGCAAAGACACACCGCCTCATCGCCATGACCAATGCCCAGCGCTGGGCCTTCGATTACTTCTCTAAGGAACTCGGCAATCCATTCCATGCCGCTTTCACGGCGGATGATACCGGCACCGAAAAGCCGGATCCGGCCTTCTTCGAGAAGGTGTTTGCCTTTGTTGAGAGCGAGGGCGCATCGAAAGACGACATCCTGCATGTCGCGCAAAGCCAGTACCACGATATCGGCATTTCCCGGAAGCTTGGCATGACGAATTGCTGGATTGAGCGCCGCCACGACCAGAAGGGATATGGCGGTACGATTGAGCCGGAAAACTTTACCGAGCCGGATTATCACTTCACCTCGATGGCCGGTCTTGCCGAAGCCGCGAGGCAGGCGGGCGGCTGAACCGCCCTCCACCAAGGGCGTGGCGCGAACTGGGACGCGGCCCGCCGGAATTTTCTGCAGACGCATTTCAACAAATCATACAAAAGGGGAAGACCATGAGTGACAGGATTACAAACTGGACCCGCTCCGACGATGCCGCCGTTGAACAGGCGATCCGTCGCGGCGCGACGCGGCGTGAGCTGCTTCACATGATGCTGGCCGGCGGCGTCGCCCTTTCCGCCGGTTCGGCGATCCTTGGCCGCGCCTCGCAGGCGCTGGCGGCCACCCCGGTTTCCGGCGGTACGCTGAAGGCGGCCGGCTGGTCCTCCTCCACAGCCGATACGCTCGACCCCGCAAAAGCCTCGCTTTCCACGGACTACGTCCGCTGCTGCGCGCTTTATAACCGGCTGAGCTTCCTCGATGCTTCCGGCACGCCGCAGATGGAACTTGCCGAATCCATCGAATCCAAGGACGCCAAGACCTGGACGGTCAAGCTGCGTTCCGGCGTCACCTTCCACGACGGCAAGGCGCTGACCGCCGATGACGTGGTCTATTCGCTGAAGCGCCATCTCGATCCGGCTGTCGGCTCCAAGGTCGCCAAGATCGCCGCCCAGATGACCGGCTTCAAGGCACTCGACAAGAGCACGGTGGAGATCACGCTCGCCAGCGCCAATGCCGACCTGCCGACGATCCTTGCCATGCACCACTTCATGATCGTCGCCGACGGCGCGACCGACTTCTCCAAGGGCAACGGCACCGGCGCCTTCAAGCTTGAAACATTCGAGCCGGGTGTGCGCTCGATCATGTCCAAGAACAGCAATTACTGGAAATCCGGCGGCCCGCACGTCGACAGCTTCGAGTTCTTCGCAATCTCGGACGATAATGCCCGCGTCAATGCGCTTCTCTCCGGTGACATCCAGCTCGCGGCCGCCATCAATCCGCGCGCGCTTCGCCTGCTCGACAAGCAGGAGGGTGTCGTCCTGTCGAAGGGAACTTCCGGCAACTACACCAATCTCAACATGCGCCTCGATCAGGCCCCGGGCAACAAGGCCGATTTCATTGCCGGCATGAAGTCGATCGTCAACCGTGAGCAGATCGTCAAGGCGGCCTTGCGCGGTCTTGGCGAAGTCGGCAACGACCAGCCGGTTCCGCCCATGAGCCCCTATCATAATCCGGACCTGAAGCCGAAGGCCTTCGATCCCGAGAAGGCCAAGTTCCACTTCGAGAAAGCCGGCCTCCTCGGCCAGTCCATCCCGGTCATCACCTCGGATGCGGCAAATTCGGCCATCGATATGGCGATGATCATTCAGGCCTCCGCTGCCGAAATCGGCCTCAAGCTGGATGTGCAGCGCGTTCCCGCCGACGGCTACTGGAGCAATTACTGGCTGAAAGCGCCGATCCATTTCGGCAATATCAACCCACGCCCGACGCCGGACATCCTGTTCTCGCTGCTTTATGCGTCTGACGCTCCCTGGAACGAGAGCCAGTACAAGTCGGAGAAGTTCGACAAACTGATGCTGGAAGCACGTGGCCTGCTCGATATGGAGAAGCGCAAACAGATCTACTTCGAGATGCAGACGATGATCGCCGACGAAGCCGGCACCATCATTCCCGCCTATCTTACCAATGTGGACGCCATCAGTTCCAAGCTAAAGGGCCTGGAGGCCAATCCGCTCGGTGGCATGATGGGTTACGCCTTTGCGGAATACGTCTGGCTCGAAGCCTGATAGACCATGGGGCCGGGCGCAAAAACAGCGCCCGGCCAAGTTTTCCGCCGGTGCGGAGAGCCTTCCACAATCAGGCAGGTCGCAGGAGCATGTGAATGAACAGCCGGATATTGTCCCTTGTCGCCCGGCGGCTGGTCGTCATGCTGACGACGCTGCTGATCGTGTCATTTATCGTCTTTTCCGCCACCAGCCTGCTGCCCGGCGACACGGCGACGATCCTTCTCGGTCAGGCGGCAACGCCGGAGGCCGTGGCCGGCCTGCGCACAGCCATGCATCTCGACGATCCCGCCCTGCTGCGCTTCGTTCGCTGGGTTTTCGGCCTGCTGCACGGCGAACTCGGCACCTCCTATGCCAACAACATGGCGATTGCCGATCTCATCGGCCCGCGCTTCATCAACTCCATGAAGCTGGCCGGCATCACCACACTCATCGCCGTGCCGCTGGCGCTCACCCTCGGCATCAGTTCCGCCATGCTGCGCGGAACACTTTATGATCGCGTCGTCACGGTGCTGACCATCGGCGTCATCTCGGTGCCGGAATTCATGATCGCCACGCTCGCCGTCCTGCTTTTTGCGGTTTATCTGAAATGGCTGCCGGCGCTGTCGCTGGTCAGCGAGGTTCACACGCTATTCGATGTGCTGCGCGTTTACGCCATGCCCGTCATCACCCTTACCTTCGTCGTCTCTGCGCAGATGATCCGTATGAGCCGCGCCGCCGTCATCGAGACGCTGGATACGCCCTATGTCGAAATGGCGCTCCTGAAGGGTGCACCGCGCATGCGTATCGTGCTGCGCCACGCGCTTCCCAATGCGCTCGGCCCCATCGTCAATGCGGTGGCGCTATCGCTTTCGTACCTTGTCGGTGGCGTCATCATCGTCGAGACGATCTTCAACTATCCTGGCATCGCCAAGCTGATGGTCGATGGCGTCGCTACCCGCGATCTGCCGTTGATCCAGACCTGCGCGATGATCTTCTGCGTCGGTTATCTCCTCCTCATCACGACGGCTGACATCATCGCCATCATGTCCAATCCGAGGCTGCGCTGATGGTCGACAATATCAAAACAACTTCGGGGACCTCGCGTTTGGGTTACAAGATCAACGCTGTCGGCGTTTTCGGCTTTCTCGTCATCTTCCTCTGGGCCATGGTCGCGATCTTCGCGCCCTATCTCATTCCCCATCCGGTGGGTGAAATCGTTGATCTCGATTACTTCGGGCCGATGACGTCGGACCTCTGGCTCGGTTCCGATTATCTCGGCCGCGACGTGTTCTCCCGCATCCTCATGGGCGCGCGTTTCACGGTCGGCATCTCGCTCGCCGCCGTCACCATCGCCTGCACCTGCGGCGTCGTGCTCGGCATGTGCGCCGCCGTCGTCGGCGGCTGGTTCGATGCGGCACTCAGCCGTTTCCTCGATGCGGTGAACTCAATTCCGAGCAAGCTTTTCGGCCTCGTGGTCGTCGCCGCCGTTGGCTCGTCCATTCCGGTGCTCATCGTCACGCTGTCGGTCATCTATACGCCCGGCGCCTATCGTTTCGCCCGGGCGCTTGCCGTCAATGTCAACACCATGGATTTCGTCACCGTCGCGCGCGTGCGCGGCGAGAGCCTGCTCTATCTCATCAGCTCCGAAATCCTGCCGAACATCGTCCGTCCCGTACTTGCCGATCTCGGCGTGCGTTTCGTATTCATCGTGCTGCTTCTATCTGGCCTGTCCTTCCTCGGTCTCGGCCTGCAACCGCCGAACGCCGACTGGGGGGCGCTGGTGCGTGAAAACATCGGCGGCCTGCCCTTTGCCGCGCCGGCCGTCATCTTTCCGTCGCTGGCCATTGCCAGCCTGACAATCAGCGTCAACCTGCTAATCGACAATCTGCCGCAGAAAATCCGCGACAGGAGCGAATAATGAACAATCTCGTTGAAATCCGCGGACTGAAGGTCGAAGCCACCACCGATTCCGGCCGCCGCATCGACATCATCAAGGGTGTAGACATCGATATCGCCGAGGGCGAAATCGTCGCGCTGATCGGCGAAAGCGGCTCCGGCAAGACCACCATCGCACTGACCCTGATGGGGTATGCACGACCGGGCTGCCGCATTTCCGACGGCAGCGTCACGGTGGCAGGCCGGGACATGGTGCAACTGTCCGAAGCCGAGCGCGCCAAGGTGCGCGGCACGAAAATATCCTATGTGCCACAGAGTGCGGCCGCCGCATTCAACCCAGCGCAGAAAATCATCGATCAGGTCATCGAAGTCACCCGCATCCACCACCTTATGCCGCCTCAGGAGGCGCGTAAAAAAGCGGTCGAGCTTTTCAAGGCATTGTCACTGCCCAATCCGGAAACCATCGGCGAACGTTACCCGCATCAGGTTTCCGGCGGCCAGCTGCAGCGCCTCTCCGCCGCCATGGCGCTGATCGGCAATCCTCAACTGGTGATTTTCGACGAACCGACGACCGCACTTGACGTGACGACCCAGATCGAGGTTCTGCGTGCCTTCAAATCGGCGATGCGCAAGGGCGGCATTGGCGGCGTCTATGTTTCGCACGACCTTGCCGTCGTCGCGCAGATCGCCGACCGGATCGTGGTGCTGAAAGGCGGCGAGGTTCAGGAAACCGGCACGACCAAGGATATTCTTGAGAATGCCCAACACCCCTATACCCGCGAATTGTTGACCGCCTTTAACGACAAGGTGCGCGTCGTGACGCCGCTCACGAAAAATGAGGCGACACCGCTCCTCGATATCGACCAGCTGATCGCCGGTTATGGCACGAAAGGCGAGGACCGCATGCCGCTGGTGCGTGCGGTGGATTCCGTAAGCCTTGCGGTCTATCCCGGCCGTAATCTTGGCATCATCGGCGAATCCGGTTGCGGAAAATCCACCCTGGCGCGCGCCATTGCCGGCATCCTGCCAGCAGCAAGCGGTCATGTCATCTTCGAAGGCCGCGAACTCGATGCCGATGCACGCCGGCGCACCAGCGACCAGCTGCGCCGAATGCAGATCGTGTTTCAATATGCCGATACCGCGCTCAATCCGGCAAAACCCATCGAAGATATTCTCGGCCGGCCGCTGACCTTTTATCACGGCATGAAAGGCAAGGCCCGGGATGCGCGGATCGATGAGCTGCTCGATATGGTGAAGCTGCCGCGCTCGGCGCGCCACCGCCATCCCTCCGGCCTTTCCGGCGGGCAGAAGCAGCGTGTCAATTTCGCCCGTGCGCTTGCGGCCGAACCATCGCTCATCATCTGCGATGAAATCACCTCGGCGCTCGATACGGTCGTCGCAGCCGCGATCATTGATCTGCTCGGAGAATTGCAACGGGAACTGAACCTCTCCTACATCTTCATCAGCCATGATCTTTCGGTGGTTGAGACAATCTGCGACGAAATCGTCGTGATGTATGGCGGCCAGAAGGTGGAGCATCTGGAAACGGAAGCGATCAAATCGCCCACCCATCCCTATTCGAAACTGCTCTTCTCCTCAGTGCCGAAACTCGATCCGACATGGCTCGACAATCTTCAGCAGGATGCGGAGCTGGTGCGGGCGTTTTCCAAGCGGTGAGCCGCTGGAAAATAGTAAGGCGTTGCAAAAACCTGGGTGAGTGCCAAAGAGGATTGAGAAGCTGTCCTCCGTCATGCCGGTCCCCGGAACAAGTCCGAGGATGATCCGGCATCCAGCCACGGCGCGTCTGCGCCGTGAGAAGAGTCTTTTGCGATCAAGGGCTTGATCGCGCTGGACCCCGGATCAAGTCCGGGGTGACGGAGTGTAAGTGCAACACCCTGTCAAACCCATAGGTTTTGCGGACGTCTGATGCACTCCCTCTCACCTCAGAGCGGAAACAGGCTGGTCAGCGGCATATGCGATTTGGTGATCGGCGATTTCAGCACAACGAAGCTGAAATATTTGTCGATGCCGACATCCATATCCGTCAACCGCTCCATGATCGACTGATATTCAACGATGCCCGAGGTGACGAATTTCAGCAGGTAGTCGTAACCGCCTGAAACGAGATGACATTCCACCACCTGGTCGATCTTTTCGACAACGCCGAGAAAGCGGGCGAAATCGATCTGGCGGTGGTTCTTGAGCGTGATCTCGGTAAAGACCGTCAGCGTCTGGCCGAGCTTGTTGATGTTGATCTGCGCCGAATAGCCTTCGATGTAACCTTCGGACTGAAGCTTCTTGACGCGCATCAGGCAGGGGCTGGGCGAAAGATTGACAAGCTCCGCCAGTTCCACATTGGTGATGCGACCGTTTTTCTGCAGTTCGTAGAGGATCTTGATATCGATCCGGTCAAGTTTCATCACGTGCGGAACCCCTTTTTTGTTTTTTCGAGTGCGCGGCATAAAATTCTGACGCTGCGGTGGAAATCTTATCACATGCACGTGCCGTGTCGATGTAAGCATGTTTTTTTGATGCAGCATAAAGAGTTGCAGACATGGCCACGAACAGCAGGAGATTCCGGCAAACTGCTCAGTCTGGCAGCGTTTACACGCCAGCCAAGGTAAATTAGGACGAATATAAGGAGTCCGACCCATGCCCGCCCCGCTGCAACAGATCACGACATCGCCGGAGCTGCCGAAAGCCGCAGACGCCGTCATTATCGGCGGTGGGATCGTTGGGGTGTTCGCCGCTTATTACCTTGCCCGGCGCGGCCTGAAAGTTGCGCTGGTGGAAAAGGGCCTTGTTGGCGCGGAGCAATCCAGCCGCAACTGGGGCTGGTGCCGGCAGCAGAACCGCGATGCGCGCGAATTGCCGATTTCGACCCAGAGTCTTGCGCTCTGGGAGCAGTTTGCCAATGAAAGCGGCGAAGACACCGGCTTTCGCCGCTGCGGATTGTTTTACCTGAGCGACAACGAGGCGGAACTTGCCGGCTGGGCGCGCTGGCGCGACTTCGCCCTCACCGCCGGCGTGACGACCCATATGCTGAGCGCCGATGAGGCAAGCGAGCGCGGGCGCGCCACGGGCAAATTTTGGAAGGGCGGCGTCTTCTCACCCACCGACGGCACGGCCGATCCTTCCATGGCGGCACCCGCCGTGGCGCGCGCCATCATCAAACTCGGCGGCACGGTGCATCAGAATTGCGCCGCACGCGGGCTTGAGACCGAAGGCGGCCGGGTCAGCGCCGTCGTCACCGAAAAAGGTACGATCCGTACCAAAACGGCCATCATGTCCGGCGGCGCCTGGGCGTCTTCCTTCTGCCGCCAGCTTGGCATTCGTTTTCCGCAGGCCTCGGTCCGCTCCTCCATCCTCTCGGTCACGCCCGGTGCGGAAGGTCTGCCGGATGCGTTACACACCGCCGCCGTCTCGGCAACGAAGCGGTACGATGGCGGTTACACGCTCGCCATCAGCGGGCTGGGGCGCATTGACCCAACGGCGCAGCAGATGCGTTTTGCCCGCGAATTCATTCCGATGTTCCTCAAGCGCTGGCGCAGCCTCAGGCCGGGCGGGCTGGAAGGCATTCGCGGCGGCCATGAGACGCTGAAACGCTGGCGGCTGGATGCGCCGACGCCGATGGAGCGGGTTCGCATTCTCGATCCGAAACCCAATGCCGCCGCCATCCGCGAGACCCATAGACGAGCGCTGGAACTTCTGCCTGCACTTCGCAAAACCCGGATTTCCGCCGCTTGGGCCGGTTTTATCGACAGCACGCCGGATGGTGTGCCCGCCATCGGCGAAACCAGCGAATTGCCCGGTTTCATTCTCGCTGCCGGCTTTAGCGGTCATGGTTTCGGCATCGGGCCGGGTGCCGGCCATCTGATCGCGGATATTGTGACGGGTTCAAACCCGATCGTTGATCCCGCTCCCTATCACCCCAGCCGTTTCCTGGGTTCGTCATGGGGCAAGGTCGCGGATTTCTGAGTTTTCTGCGCTGCGCGATTGACGCGTAACACAATATCCGCAGGCGAACCTGCGGATATTGCCGTCCGCCGCATTTTTTCTACCAGTCAGCTTTTTGGCAGGCCGGGTGGGTTGGTGCGCGATTCCGGCAGGGCCTCTTCCGCAAGCTGCCAGCGATCAAGAATTTTTGCGTAAGCGCCGCTCTTGATCAGATCATTGGTGGCAAGCGTCAATGCGTCCGCCAGTCCCGAACCCTTGCGGGTGGTGATGGCGACGTCGGAGCGTTCCGGCCAGCCGGCGGACAGGGTTCCGACGCGCTTGATAGTCTTGTCGCGTGCGGCGATGAAAACCAGCTGCGCATGCGGCTGGACGATCACATCCGCCCGACCGGCTGAAAGGGCAACGAGCCGCGTGGCTTCGTCATCGTAATATTGCAGCTCGATCGGCTTCAAGCCGGCAGCGACATTCTCGTCGCTCCATTTCAGCAGAATGCGCTCCTGATTGGTGCCGGCACCGACGATGATCCTCAAACCTGCCGCATCCTTCGGCTCGGTGATGGAGGTTATACCGCTGTCGGACTTGACGAAGAAGCCATGCAGGCCCTGGCGGTAAGTGGAGAAATCGAATTTTTCCTTGCGCTGTTCGGTAACGCCGACATTGGAGATGACGGCATCATATTTGCCCGAGGCAAGGCCGAGCGGCCAGTCGGCCCATGCCACGGCCACAAGTTCCAGTTCAAGGCCGAGACTATCGGCCACGGCAAGCGCGTAGTCCGGGTCTGCGCCCACAACGGTCTTCGCATCCGTCGCATAAGTGGCCAATGGCGGCCCGCCGGGAGAAACGGCGACGGTGAGTTTACCCGGCGTGACGAATTTGAAATCTTTCGGTACGGCGGCAATGGCGCCGGGATCTTTTTCAGCCCTGATACGACCGGGCTGATCCGGTGACAGATCGAAGACATCGGTTGCGAAAGCCGGGGCGAAACCGGAGATGGAAAGAAAGGCGGCGAGCGCGGCCGTGGCGAAACGAGAGGTGAAGGTCATCATGATTTCCCGATAAAGGATTGCGGGACGGAGGTAGCGCGGGCGGGAGGATGCCCGCGCCACCGGCTGAGTGATGTCCCACCTTCGACTCAGCTTTTGGGAACTCGGTTTTTCACGCTCAGCTCTTGGGCAGGCCGGGCGGATTGGTGCGGGATTCGGTGATGGCTTCCGAGCCGAGATTCCAGCGAGCGAGAACCTTGCCGTAATTGCCGTTCTTGATCTGGGCATTCAGCGCAGCGGTGATGGCCTCGGCGATGCCGGCATCCTTTTTCGAAGCGACGGCGATTTCCGCCGCTTCCGGCCAGCCGCCCGAGAAGGTGCCGACGAGTTTCGTCTTTTTCTGGCTTGCCGCCTGGAAGGCAGAGGTGGCATTGGGGCCGAGATAGGCATCTGCGCGACCGGATTGCAGGGCGACGTCAAGCACGGCCTGATCGTCATAATATTGCACTTCGGTGTCGGCCAGTCCCTTTGCCTTGTTGTCCTTGATCCATTTCAGCAGGATCTGCTCCTGATTGGTGGCCGCGCCGACGATCACCTTCAGCCCGGCGACATCCTCCGGCTTGCCGATTGATGTGACCTTGCTGTTGTTGCCCACATAAAAGCCGAGCAGATCGTTGCGATAGCTGGAGAAATCGAACTTCTCCTTGCGCGCTTCCGTCACCGTGATGTTGGATGCGACGGCATCGTATTTGCCGGAAGCAAGACCGAGCGGCCAGTCGGCCCAGGCAATCGGAACAAGCTGAAGTTCAAGTCCAAGGCTGTCGGCAACCAGCTGGGCAATATCCGGCTCCACGCCAACAGGCGTTTTAGCGTCGCTCGCATAATCGACCAGTGGCAGGCGGAATGGCACGGTCGCGAGCGTCAACTTCCCATCGGCAATGAATTTATGGCCGGCCGGCAGAAGCTTGATTGCCTCCTCAACCTTTTCGGCGCGCACCCGGCCCTTCTGTTCGGGCGACAGATCGACCTCCTGCGCATGTGCGGCCGGAATGAGCGCGGTGGTGGCGGTGAAAAGACCGCCGGCGAGCAGGGACAATAATTTCGATGAAAAGGCCATGTGAGTGTTTCCTTTGTTATGATTAGAGAACTTTTGCGAGGAATTCGGCCGTGCGCGGATGTTCAGGGTTGTTGAACACCTTTTCCGGTGTGCCCGTTTCAACGATGCGGCCCTGTTCCATGAAGACGACCCTGTCGGAGACTTCGCGGGCAAAACCGATTTCATGGGTGACGATGATGAGGGTGACGCCGGAGCGGGAGAGCTCCTTGATGACGTCAAGCACTTCATTGACCAGTTCTGGGTCGAGCGCCGATGTCGGCTCGTCGAACAGCAGGACCTTTGGCCGCAGGGCAAGTGCCCGGGCAATCGCCACGCGTTGCTGCTGGCCGCCGGAAAGCTGGCGTGGGTAGGAATTGGCCTTCTCGGCAAGGCCGACACGGGCCAGAAGATCGCGCGCCTCGGCCTCGGCCTGTTCTTTCGAGATGCCGCGAACCGCAACCGGCGCTTCGATGATGTTTTCAAGTGCAGTGAGATGCGGGAACAGGTTGAAGCTCTGGAACACCATGCCCACTTCGACGCGGCGCTTGAGGATTTCCCGCTCCTTCAGCTCATAAAGCGTATCGCCCTGCTGGCGATAACCGACCAACTCGCCATCTATGGCGATAAAGCCGTCATCGACGCGCTCCAGATGGTTGATGGAGCGCAGCAGGGTGGACTTGCCCGAACCGGATTGGCCAAGAATGGTGGTGACGCTGCCTGCCGGAATGGAAAGGGAGACATCATCCAGCACCTTGAGCGTGCCGAAAGATTTGGAAACACCGTGGATATTCACCGAACCGCCACGATTTCCGATGCGGAAGCCTCCCGCATGCGCAGATACCGAAGCTTCCCGCTTTGCAGCTACAGCCGCCACGGCCGCCGGCTCCGCCGCTGCCCGGCGTGGCAGGAACGTGCGGTAGACAGTGGCGAAAAGCGAAGGCGGCGGATTGCGCAGTGCACCGCGGGAAAAATGCCGTTCGATATGATGCTGAACGATCGATAGCGCCGTCAGGATCACCAGATACCAGACGGTTGCCACCATCAGCAGCGGGATCACTTCCAGATTGCGGCGATAGATGATCTGGATGGTGTAGAACAATTCCGGCAGCGCAAGGATGTAGACCTGCGACGTTCCCTTTGCGAGGCCGATGATGTCGTTGAAGGCCGTTGGCAGGATGGACCGCATGGCCTGCGGCAGAACGATGCGGGACGCCTGCCGCCTGCGTGGAAGACCGAGCGCGGCGGCTGCTTCCAGCTGTCCCTGATCGACCGAGAGGATGCCGCCTCGCACGATTTCCGATGCAAAGGCCGCCTGATTGAGAGTGAGGCCCAGCACAGCGGCGGCAAAGGGCGTCATCAGCTGCGTCGTATTCCAGCTGAAGAAGTTGATGCCGGTATAGGGCACGCCGATTGTCACAGTTTCATAGAGATAACCGAGATTGTTGAGGATCAGCAGAAGCACGATCAGCGGGATCGACCGGAAAATCCAGATATAGGTCCAGGAGACAGCAACCAGCAGCGGCGAGCGTGACACACGGGCAAGTGCCAGCAGCGTTCCAAGAACAAAACCGAACAGGGCGCCAAGCGCCGTCAATAGCAACGTCCGGCCAAGGCCAACGAGCACCGGTTCGGCGAAGAACCATTCGGCAAAAACGTCCCAGCCCCAGCGTGGATTGCCGAAAACGGAATGCAGCACGGCCGCGATGATCAGGACGGAAAAAACCGTGCCCACGGTGCGCAAGGGGTAACGGGCCGGAACGATGCGGAAATGGCCGTAACCGCCTTTAACCGGCTCGCCCTTCTTCTCGCTGACCGCCACATGCGGAAAATCAGAGGCTATTGTCATCTAAAGAGCCTTTCACGGATGGGCGGAAGAGGGCTGCGGATGCACGGCCGTTATCGGCGCGCCGTCCGGTACCGGACCGGAAACCGCATCGGAAAGAAATTTTTCGAACGGCAGCGACCTGATCGTCTCAGGGTCGGCCGCCGTATCGAACAAGGCGCGATAACCATTGGTGAGATAAAGGCCGACGGCTTCCGGCTGGCGGAACCCCGTGGTCAGATAAACACGGGCATAACCCTGCCGGATTGCCTGCTGCTCCAGCTCCCGAAGCACGAGCTTCGCCAGCCCCTGCCGACGATGGGCCGAATGGGTCCAGACCCGCTTGAACTCGGCGGTCTCTTCGTCGTAACGCATGAAAGCGCCGCCGGCGATCGGCTTTCCGTCCCGCAGCAGCAGCAGGAAATTGCCGGATGGCGGACTAAAGGCTTCCGGGGGATATTTGTTCAGCTCCGCCCTTGCCCCTTCCGCATTGAAGAACGTGCCGTAGCGGCTGTCATATTCGAACAGCAACTCCTCCAGAAGCGGAGTTGCGAGCGGATCCTTGACCGATGTGTAGAAAAAATTGTCGCTCATGTCCTTGTCCTAAATTTCGTGTCAGGAGAGGTATGCTTCAGCCAGACGCACCCAGAAGCGTGCCGCAGGCGCAATGATCGCATCGTTGAAATCATAGTGAGGGCTGTGCAGCGGCGCGCTGTCGCCATTGCCGACGAAGAGGTAGGAGCCGGGTCGCTCCTGCAGCATGAAAGCGAAATCTTCGCTCGCCGTGCGCGGCTGAAACCCTTCCGCGACCTGCCCGGCTGGAAAATGCCGTCTGGCGACATCGTGGGCGAAAACCGTCTGCGCGGCGTGATTGATGACAGGCGGAAAACCACGGGAATAAGCAACTTCCGCCTTGGCGCCAAAGCTCTCCGCCTGCGCTTTGGCGAGCGCCGGAAGCCGTTCTTCCAGCCTGTCGCGCACGGCGGGTGAAAAAGCCCGGGCGGTGATCTGCAATTCCACGCTCTCGGGAATGACATTGGAGGCGGTTCCGCCATGAATGGAACCGACGGTCAGCACTGCCATTTCGCGCGGATCGACGTTGCGGGAAACGATGCTCTGCAGGGCGGTGATGAAGCTTGCCGAAGCGAGGACCGGATCGACCGTCTCATGCGGCACCGCACCGTGGCCGCCTTTGCCAACGATCCGCACCTGCGCCTTGTCGACGGAGGCCATGGCAGGGCCTTCGACGAAACCGAACTGTCCGGTTTCCACACCCGGCCAATTGTGCAGGCCGAAGACCGCATCGACGGGAAACCGCTCGAACAGCCGGTCCTTTATCATCGCCCTCGCACCCGCGCCGATCTCCTCGGCGGGCTGGAAGATCAGCGTCAGGATGCCGGAAAAATTTGAAGTTTCAGCAAGATAACGGGCGGCCGCGAGCAGGATCGTCGTGTGGCCATCATGACCGCAGGCATGCATGACGCCAGGCGTTTCGCTGGCATAGGCAAGGCCTGTCTCTTCACGAATTGGCAGCGCATCAATATCGGCGCGGATGCCAAGACGTTTTTCACCATGGCCCCGTTTCAGGGTGGCAACGACACCGTAACCGCCGACACCCTCCGTCACCTCATATCCGTAAGACAGCAGATAACGCGCAACGAGCGCCGCCGTGCGTTTTTCCTTGAGCGACAGTTCCGGATGCCGGTGGAGATCATGCCGGATGGCGATGCTCTCCTCTATGAAGGCAAGGATTGCCCGTTCGGCGTCGTCCTGCGGACGCGCGCCGTCAATGCGGATATTCATGGTTCTGTCTCCTGCGCGGCCATTTGCGCGCGGCGTCCTGTAATCTCCGCCGGGCGGCGGCCTCGTCGCCCGGCCGCAGCCTTATGCGATGGCCTTGTTCGAGCCGCTTTCACCGCTGGAATAGACGCTTTCCCGGAAAGGCAGGCCGAGATGATCTCGCAACGTCGCCCCTTCCAGATGCGGGTCGAAATAACCGCGCCGCTGCAGCACCGGAATGACGAGGCGGATGAAATCATCCAGCCCTTCGGCAATCACCGGGAAGCCCAGAATGAAGCCGTCGGCCGCATCATTTTCCACCCAGCGGATAATCTCATCCGCCACCTTGTCCGGCGTGCCGATGAAGCCTTCGCGCGGGGTCGCAGCCTCCAGCGCCGCTTCCCGCAGCGTCTGGTTCTTTTCCTTGGCGCGGCGCTTGATGCGGTCGGTCGTTGAACGGAAGCTGTTCTTGCCGATATCACCGAGTTCGGGGAAAGGCTCATCCAGCGGATAGGCCGTGAAATCATGGTGGTCGAAAAAGCGGCCGAGATAGGCAAGCGCGTCCTCGATGGTGATGAGGTTGCGGATGACGTCATATTTCGCCTCCGCTTCTTCCTGCGTCTCACCGACGATCGGGCCGATGCCGGGGAAAATCTTCACGTCGCTGGCGGATCTGCCCTGCGCAACCGCGCTCTGCTTTACACGCTTGAGGAAGGTCTGGTTTTCTTCCAGCGAAGCGGAATTGGTGAAGACGGCATCGGCATGTTTGCCCGCAAGGCCGATGCCCGCATCGGAAGAACCGGCCTGAAACACCACCGGCTGCCCCTGTGGCGAACGCTGGATGTTCAGCGGGCCTTCCACCTGGAAGAACCGCCCCTTGTGACCGAGCGTATGGAGTTTGTCGCGCTCGAAGAACTGTCCGCTTTCCCGGTTGCGCACGAAGGCGTCGTCGTCCCAGCTATCCCACAACCCCTTGATGACTTCGAGATATTCATCGGCAATCTCATAGCGCAACGCATGTTCCGGATGATTGCGGCTGTAATTCTTCGCCGTGCCTTCAAGCGGCGTCGTCACGGCATTCCATCCGGCGCGGCCGCCGCTCAACAGGTCGAGCGAGGCGAACTGGCGGGCGATCGTGAAAGGGTCGCTATAGGAGGTCGAAACAGTACCCGCGAGACCGATCTTCGAGGTAACTGAGGCAAGCGCCGAAAGGATGGTCAACGGCTCGAAACGGTTGAGGAAATGCGGGATCGACTTGTCGTTGATGTAAAGCCCGTCCGCCACAAAAGCGAAAGCGATGCCGGCGGCCTCCGCCTTCAGCGCCGTCTTCCTGAAGAAGTCGAAATTGACGCTGGCATCGACCGGGCTTTTGGGGTGTCGCCAGGCGTTCATATGCCCGCCGGGACCCTGAAGCATGATACCGAAACGAATTTTCTTTCTCGTCATGTCATTTCTCCTGAGGACAAGATCACGCCGCCCGGGAAAGGCGATGCGTGGCCAAGAGTTCAATCGAGGCAAGCCGCTGATCGGCTCCCACATGCGGCGGTTCGATGATGAATTCCTCGATGCCGTGTTCTTCGGAAAGAGCACGCAACGCCCGGTGAATATCTTCCGGCGCACCATGCAGGACGTTGGGCTTGCGCTCCTCGATGCGATAATCGCTGTCACCGGACTGGCGGGCGAACTCTTCCGCCTGCTCGCGCCGGCCGAGGTTGAACGCCCTGCCATCGCTCAAAAACACCCGGTAGATGCGCTGCCCCTCCACCTGCCTTGCGGCATGGTCAGGGTCACTCGCGGCAAAAGCCGACAGGGCAAGGATCGGGGCGTTTCCGCCGCTTTCCTCGCGGAAAGCCGAAAGGCTGCGGCGAAGAACCTCCGGATCACCATTGAGGTGGCCGGCAAAAACGAAGTTCCACCCTTTTGAGGCCGCGAGCCTTGCGCTTTCCGGGCTGGCGCCGAGCAGAAATCTCTCCGCTGCAACCGGCGGCGCCGGCGTTGCCTGCAATCCGGCCTGCGCGTGATCCTGCGGCGCGACACCGGACAAGAATGTGGTGAGTTCCCCGAAAGCTGTCTCGAAACCCGGCTTTCGCTCAGGGTCATAAGCCTGCTGCAGGGCTGAGGTTGCCAGCGGCAAACCGCCCGGCGTCTTGCCAACGCCAAGATCGACCCGGCCGGGCGCAAGCGCCGATAGCACGTTGAAGACTTCGGCAACCTTATAGGGGCTGTAATGCTGCAGCATCACGCCGCCTGAACCGACGCGGATGCGGGATGTCTTCGCCAGAATCCACGCCACCAGCGCCTCGGGCGAGGAACCGGCAAGCTCCGGCGAATTGTGATGCTCAGCCACCCAGAACCGACGGTACCCCAGATCTTCGGCGCGCCTGGCGAGATTGATCGTGTCGCGGAATGCGCCTGCCGCATCCTCACCCGCCGAAACGGGGCTCTTATCCAGCAAACTGAGAGTATACATCATCACCTCGCACGTCTTTTGATGCATACTTTGTCTACTGATTTTATATTCTAATAAAGAACGTTCGTTCCACGTTGCGACGCGATCAGAGAAAATATTGTTTTCCGTCACGATTCTGGAAACCGGTTCTGGCAAAAAATATCCGCAGCGCCGGAGATGCGACGTCGAAAAGGCGGAAAACAGGCGGTTTTCAAGGCCATATCCGGAGGAAACGGCTTGCGCCGGAATTCGCTAAAAACTACTTAGTAAGTTAGGAATAATATGGCCGGCGTTGCGGAATGTGCCGGCCCTCTTTGCGGATCAGGCGATGTTGACCAAAAAAGGCAAATACGGATTAAAGGCTCTGGTCGATCTGGCGCGGTTGCCCCAGGGAGAAACCGCCTTCGTGACCGAGATTGCCACGCGCAACAATATTCCGAAGAAATTTCTGGACACCATTCTTCTGGAGCTGCGCAACAGCGGTATTCTGCGCTCCAAGAAGGGACCGAATGGCGGTTATTCCCTATCGAAAATGCCATCCGAAATCATGATCGGCCAGGTCATCCGCACGCTGGACGGGCCTTTGGCGCCCATTCGCTGTGCCAGCCGCACCGCCTTTGAAGCCTGCGACGACTGTGACGATCCCGAGACCTGTCAGGTCAGGGTTTCGATGACGGACGTGCGTGACGCCATCGCAACCATTCTGGATAACATGACGCTCGCACAATTCGTCGCAAAGGATGGGCAGGACGCACTTTCCATTCCTGCTGGCAAATAGGCTTCGCTTATTGCCGGCGCAGATCATCCTCCAGAGAGGCAATCAGCCCGGATTCGCTCAGGCCATCGATAAGGCCGAGACGTGCCATCAGGATTTCAAGCGTGATGGCGTTGTTTCTGACGGAGCGAAAGGTAACGTTCTCCGAGCCCACCTGCGCCGCGTCGATATTTGCCGCCAGGCTGGAAATTTGCGCCTTCAGCAGTTCAATAGCGAGAAAAACCTCGCCGATGACGGGACGCGCCGCGCCTTCGTCTGCCAATCGGTCAATCAGCAGGGTCGAAAGTTCACGCTGTTTTTCACCCAGGGCCACCGCCGCATTCAACAGGGTGGAGACGGAGGCGGCGAGATTTCCTGCGCCCTCCGCAAGAAACGTAACCTGATCGGCGCGCAGCAGGCCATCCCATGATGTGTCCGGTCGATTGCGCAAGACCACGAGCAGGTTTTTTCCCGCCGCATTAACTGCCGGAACGACAATCCAGTCCGCATCGGTCGCAACAGAGCGCACAACATCGTCGGGAAGCCGCCGGGCGAAATCGTCGTCGTTCGTTAAAACCGTCTGCTCCGCGCTGAGATCGGAGGAAGCAAGAGCGAAGGTTTCGCCAAGATCGAGACGGGTAAAGAGGGCCTTGCGTTGCTCTTCGCCGCCGGCATTCCGGATAAATTCAAGCGCAGTGAAATGTTCGACCAGATCACGCGCCGCCTCCGAATCCGCGGCAGCAATAATCGAAATTGCCTGCGCGAGAATATCGTTGGTTATATCCGCTCCACCCAGTTCATTCGGAACGGAGAGGGCAAGAAGGCCGGAACGGGCGATCCGCGCTTGGATCTGCCCGCTATTTTCGAAGGGACATTTCCCGGCAATCGCCCGGGCGACGGTCAGCACATCGCCATCCGCGCCGAGACGTGGAGGAACGAAACGAATTCTTTCGCCGAGCGGCGTGACAGATCCCATGCTCAACTCCCTCAAAAAATAACCCGTTGAAAGCGCTTGAATGGCCGTCACTCAGTCCAGCGAATGATAACGCCCGTTCTGATAGACCAGCGAATGTCCGGAGCCGATACGGATCGCCTCCACCTTGCCGATGATGATGACGTGGCTGTGCCGCTCGATTGCCTCTTCGATGGTGCAATCGATAGCGGCAACGGCGTCCTCAAGGATGGGCGCGCCGCTTGCAAGCCTGGTCCACTCCGCGCCGCGATAACGATCCGCACCCTTCAGGCCGCCGATGCCCGCAAACTGGTTGGCGATGAACTGGTGGTTCGCGCCGATGATGTTGACGGCGAAGTGACCGAAACGCTGCACCACCGGCCATGTCGAAGATGATCGGTTGAGCGCCACCAGAATTCTCGGCGGATCGACCGACAGGGCGGTGGCCGAAGTCACCGTCGCACCCGTGCGCGCCTCGCCTTCTCCGGCGGTGATGACGCTGACGCCGCCACCGAGCGTTCTCAGCGCCGCCTTGAGGCTGTCGGCATCCGCCGCCTTACCCGAGACCGGATCGCGAAGATTGATGAATTGTTGATCCTTGGCCGCATATTGCAGTGTCATCGATCGCTCCTGAAAACAGCTTGATTGTCCAATAGCTAGCAGCGGCGGCGGGGGATTAAATAGACATCGTTTTCCATAATATTTATATTCTATGGAAATAATGTTCTATCTATCAGACCCTTTCTTGCTCAACCCGGCCGGCAAGAAACCGGACAAAAAAGAGAGTAGCCAATTCCCCCGGCTATATAAGAAATTTCGTTCCAATTTTTCCGAAGAGGGGAGTGTTTGTCTCCCCCACGAGCCTCGTCACACCGCCAGCCTGCAACCTCAGAAAACCGGATACAGGCTGAGCATGGCGAAGTTCATTTCGCAGATTTCTTCCCGTTCAAGCTCGAGATCGCTTTTTCCCTGCCTGATACGCCCGGAATGATCCAGCGGATTAAGAGTACCTTGCTCATCTGCGTGCGGCCGACGCCGGGTCAGACCAAACAGATCGAAAGTAAACGCATGAAATCCCTGCGGCATGTGCGCCTCCTTTGCTCAACGTCCACTATCCTCCGGCGACGATCCAAAATCGTCAATATTTTCCATAAAATTACTATTCTATAATTGGTCGGCAGCCTGCAAAGGCGGACTAAGGTTGCCCGGATGCGGAAAATTCCATTTCGCAGGCCAGAATCGGCAGGATTTCAGCACATGAGCGTCACGGCCACGCAAACCGACGTTTGATAATGAGGCCTGCGAAAGCGCCAAGACCACAAAAAAGGAAAAATACCCAACCCGACACCGCGCCCGCATGAATGCCCGACAGCAGCACGCCGATGGTGCAGCCAAGCGCGGTCATGCCACCCCAGCCCATCAACACACCTCCGGCAAAACGGGTTACCAACCCGCCGGCAGACGGCCAGGATGGCTGGAATTTTCCCGCCGAAAGTGCGGCAGCGAAGCTCGCAAGGACCAGCCCCAGCACGAAGACGCCGTTAGGCGACAGGATCGTGGTTTTCACCGCGCTGATGCAGCCGCGCACCGTGTCGAGGCCCGCAAGGGTTTCCGGCACCCACGCCGCGGATGCGCCGGCCGTTCTGACGATGCTGCCGAGTTCGGCGGTGACCCCAAGCGGCGCGACGCGGAAATAGGAGAAGGCGCTGACAGCTGCAACCAGAACCCCGGTGACGACAGGCGGCCAGCGTTCAACAAAAACGCTTCGCAGGGCCTGCTGCAGCCGGTTTTCCGGTAAGCCCATTGGAACAGGCGCCGTCTTGTCGAAAAAGAGAACAATGAAGATTAGCCCGGCCAAAACGAAGCCGGCAAGCAGCAGCGCCAAGCCATATCCCAGATGGTGCGGCAGCCAGATCGGCGGATCGTTGAAAACGCTGAGCGTATAAAGAAAATTCCAGCTGAGGAAAGCCAACAAAAAACCGAGGGCTGCACCGGCAATGGCAACAACGGAACCAAAGGCTCCCTCCCCCAGCCGGTAGAAATGTCCCGACAGGCAGGAACCAGAAAGTGCAGCGCCTACACCAAAAACCGTCGACGCCAACGCCAGAACCCAGCCGACCGGGCCAATATGCGCGTTTGGCGGCAGGCGGCCGGGCTGCGGAACCGGCATCCACGCGATGGTGATGATCTGATAAAACACCACGCCCGCAAGAAGTGCGACGAGAATTGCAAGAACGCCATCCGAGCGCCTGTCGTCGATGAAATCCCGGAAATTGCAGAGGAAGCAGAACCGCCCGCGCTGCATCACGATGCCGAAAGCGATACCGGCCAACAGTGAAAATGCAAGCTGCCTGCCATTTTCAAGCGTCCCCAGTTGGTGAGCAGCGACAGTCAGCGTGCATAAAATGGCGAAGGCCGCGGAGCGGCGAAAGGTAAGATGCATGAAATACCGGATATGGCAGGAGAAAACGCCGATGCGCCGCACTGGCGCACCGGCTTCAAAAAGGAAGGCTGCGGCTTATTTGCCCGTCCAGACCGTGCCGGTCGGATTGCTGATGGGAACACCGACCGCATTGCCATATTCGGTCCAGGAGCCGTCATAATTGCGGACGTCGTAACCAAGTATCTTCTTCAAGGCGAACCAGGTGTGGCTGGAGCGCTCGCCGATACGGCAATAGGTGATGACCGGAGCAGAGCCGTCGATGCCCTTTTCCGCATAGATCGCCTTGATCTCGTCTGCAGATTTGAAGGTTCCATCCTTGTTGACGATGGTGCCCCACGGCACGTTGACAGCGCCGGGAATATGGCCGGCGCGCACGGACAGCTCCTTGACGCCATCGGGTGCGAAAATCTTGCCGGAATATTCGTCCGCCGAGCGAATATCGACCAGCTTGATATTGTGTTTGCCTTCGGCCACGGCGACCACATCAACAAACCGCGCCCGCACCGACGTGTCCGGTTCGCCAAGCTTCAGCTTCGTTTCAGCCGTTGCGGGTGCCGATGTGTCGAAAGGCAGGCCCTGCGCTTCCCAGAGCTTGCGACCACCATCCAGCAACTTCACCCGGTCACCAAGGCCATAGGTTTCAAAAACCCATGCACCCCAGGCGGCGAACCAGTTATTGTTGTCGCCATAAAGAACGATCGTCGTATCGTCACCGACACCGGCCTTCTGCAGCAGGGACTGGAAATTTTCCCGCGCGGCAATGTCACGCCGTTCCTTGTCGACGAGGTCCGTATGCCAGTTGAGGTTCACCGCACCGGGAATATGTCCGCGCTCATAGACGCCGGTATCGACGCTGACCTCAAACACCCGGACCTTCGGATTGTCGAGATTTTCCTTCAGCCAATCGGCCGTTACCAGCGCCTCCGATGCTCCGGCAGCAGACAGCGATACCGTGGACAACAACAATCCGCCGAGAACCGACGCTACAGACTTGATCCTGGACATTCCCTTACCCCTTCCTGATTTGATGACCATTGAAAGGTCGCAACAAAATCGTCCGGAGCGAAGAAACAGTTTTTTATATTTTCTGTAGAAAATAAATGCAGCCACTCGAAACAATCAAAAGGTGAGATTCGAAATTTATGCCAGATAAAACAGCAATAAAGCTCTTAATGGTTGTATATCGTTGACAAAAAGGACTGAGCTGAAACATAACCCTTCATGAGCCGATGGATTATAACGCGCTTGCATCACCCTGAAGATGCGCACCACGAACCACCGGCAATCCCCGTATCCTCGATCTGGCCGTAGGCGATTGGGAGCCCGCTCCCGCTTTCAGGCGCGCCAGCAGGTCATATCCCTCTGGCCACCTTCCGAAACCGGCCGCGATATTGATGTGCCCTGCCGGGCCGAGATTGACGAGATCGCTTCCCCAGCTGGCGGCCGTGTGCGCCAGTTCTTCCGGGCTCATATAGGGATCGTTCACACTGCCGACGACGAGACTGGGGAAGGCAAGCGGCGCTAGAGGAAAGACCCCGAACCGGACAATACAGGGATGCATCGCTTCCACCCTGTCGAGATGGGCCGGTGCGACAAGAAGCGCACCTCTAATTTTTGCCGCCGCAGGCCGGGAGGCCATATTCGCGACCAGCACGCAACCGAGGCTGTGGGCGACGACATAGGCGCTATCGACCGAGGCAAGTGCTGTTTCAAGACGGCCAAGCCAATCCCCGAGAACCGGGCATTGCCAGTCATCCTGATCTACCAGCTGCGCTGCAGGATCATCCAGCAGCCAGTGCCGCTGCCAATGCCCTTCATCCGAACCGTTCAGTCCGGGAACAATCAAGGTGGTACACATGCCTGCTCCGTGGTTGGGTGGTCCGTGCAAAGCATGATGATTTTTACGATTCCAGTCGAATGCTCGCTTGCTCACCTTTCTGGATCAAAGAAAAAATCGATCTGAAGAAATTCGATACAGAAGAAAATGCGTTCTCAACCGCCGATAAATTCCTGTTCAGACGGAATCATTTACTCACATTTTTTACATAGAAAATATGTGCAATATATTCACCTCCTGCGGAAAGCTTTTCCTCCGGCGCACATCAAATGAGACACCGCTGCTTGGCCCATCCGCCGCTGCTTTGTCATTCTCGCACGGCGACAGAAAACGAAAATTCAGGCGGATAATGTGAGCAGCACGAGCGAATTTCTCTGGTACATCCCCAATGACGTCAAACCCGGCCATAGGGGCGATGCCGTCAGCGACAACCATAACAGCCTCGATACATTGACCAGCCACGCAAAGGCGCTGGAAAATCATGGCTGGAAAGGCGCGCTGATCGGCACCGGCTGGGGCCGGCCCGACACATTCACGGTGGCGGCAGCGCTTGCGGCGCGCACCACCACCTTCGAGCCGCTGATCGCCATCCGCCCCGGCTACTGGAAGCCTGCCAATCTCGCATCCGCCGCCGCCACGCTCGATCAGCTCTCGGGTGGCCGGGTACGGATCAATGTCGTCTCGGGTCGCGACGAGCTTGCTGCCTATGGCGATGAAGAAGGTGATCAGGCACAGCGTTATGCGCGCACGAAAGAGTTCATGCGGCTCCTGCGGCGGCTCTGGTCGGAGGAAAACGTCACTTTTAGTGGCGATCATTTCCAGGTGAGGAATTCCACGGTTTCGCCGCGCATCGCCGCGCGCGAAGGCCGGCCGCACCCGAAGCTTTATTTCGGCGGCGCATCCGAGGCGGCCGAGCAGGTCGCCGCAACCGAGGCCGATGTACAATTGTTCTGGGGCGAGCCGCTCGCCGGTGTGGGCGAACGGATAGAAAGGCTCAGGCATTTCAGTGAAACGCTTGGCCGCGATCTGGCGCCGCTGCAATTCGGCCTGCGGATCACCACGCTGGTGCGTGAGACGACGGCAGAAGCATGGCGCGACGCGGAAGCAAAGGTTGCCGAGATGGCGGCAAATAACGGAGCGCGCTGGAACGACCATCTGCAAGGCGTGGCAATCGGCCAACGCAGGCTGCTGGATTTGCACCGTCAGAGCGACGTGCTGGACGACAATCTCTATACAGCGCCCGGCAAATTCGGCGGCGGCGGTGCCGCAACGACATGGCTGGTAGGTTCGGCGGAAGACGTCGCGGCGTCACTGCGCAAATACCGCGCGCTTGGCATCACCCATTTCGTGCTTTCCGACACGCCTTACCTGAAGGAGATCGAACGGCAGGGCGACAGCTTGCTACCGCTGTTGCGGGATTGATGCGCGGCTTGAACATGGGCGGCCCGCCTCAGGCAAGGCCGCCCTGTTGCTTCGTCGGTCAACCGCCCGACGCCTTGATGCTCTGGCGGCCGAGGATCGTTCTAATCATGTGGCTCTGCGGCGCATGTGCCCTGGCCGTAATGGCATCGCGATGATGACGTTCGAGATTATAATCCCGGCGCAGGCCGCGATTGCCGCCAAGCTCCAGCGCCAGATCCGTCACCGCCACGGCATTGTCGATCACCACGTGGCGAACGGCGAGCGCATCGGTTCCCACCCTTTCGCCAGCGTCGATATCGCGGGCGACGGAGAGAAGCAGGCGTCTGTTTGTCGCCAGCAGCACCTCGATCTGGCCAAGACCTTCCTGAATACGGGGAATGGAGGAGAGCGGCGCACCAAGGCTTGCGGGAACATGGCCATTCAGATGGCGCAACAGATCATCCCGCGCCGAAAGCGCAACACCGTGATAGACAGAAGCCAGCAGCGCGAAGAAATTGTAACCGTCTGCCTCATCGCGCCGCAGCGGCTCGTCCGCCGGCTGTTCGGCAACGATATCGGCAAGTGGCACCCTTATCTCCTCCAGCACCAGATCATGGCTGGCGGTGGCGTACATGCCGGTCGCCTCCCATGCCTTTTCCTGGGCGATCCCCGGTGCGTCGAGCGGCACCAGAAGCTGGATCAGGCGCGGCGTCTCTTCCGTCGTCACGGCGAGCACGATCGCCCATTTCAGCCCTGGCAGGCCGGTGACGAAACTCTTGCGGCCATTGACAACCCAGACATCGCCCTCGATCCGCGCCGTCGTTTCCGGCAGGCCGCCATGGGCCGGCGAACCGACACCCGGCTCCGCCTGTGCATTGTTCAAAAGCGCCGGTTCCCTGCTATTGGCGGCCAACACCCTTGCCGCAAGTGCTGCCGGCCACTTGCCGCGCCGGATCGCGGCATGAACGCTGTAATGCATGGCGAGAATGAGGGCGGTCGACGGATCGCCACTGGCAATGGCCGCAATGACTGCGTGGGCGGTTTCCATGCCCTCGCCCCAGCCACCATCCTTTTCAGCCGTCACGAGACCAAGCAGGCCGGACTTGAAAAGCGCTTCGAAATTGCCGGCGGCGAATTCGCCGCTTTTGTCATGGTCCGCCGCCGTCAGGCTGAAATCTTCGGCCAGCACGGTTGCGACGGCAACGGGGCTGGATTGCTGTTCCGGCGGCCGCGGAACGGCGGAAAGTGCAACGCTCATGCCACCGCCCTTTCACTTGCCGTCACGAAACGGTCGTCAATCCATCCGCCGAGATCGAAGTCGTTCTCAAGGAAACCCCACTGGTGCAGGAAATCCTTGTAATGACCGACAGCAGCCACAAACTCTGCATCAAGGCCGAGACCGAGATGACGGTTAACTTCCGGCCCGTTGGCAGCCAGAACCTGTTCTTCCGTCGCACCGGCCTCACGCGCAATGAAACGACGGGTTTCTTCCGGATGCTGCTCCGCCCAGAGCGAGGCTTTGCCGATGGCGGCAACCAGCCGCTCCACCAGATCGGGACGCTCATCGGCCAGACGCCCGTCCACCGTCAGCACCCGGGGCGAACCGGAATTGATGCGTATCTTCGGATCGGGGTGAAAACCGAATTCCACCACCTGCACCGCACCGATCAGATTGGCGGCGGCAATACCCGCCGTTCCCTTGACGAAAATCGCATCGACCTCACCCCGCAGCAGCGCGATGATCTCCTCACCGAAGGATTGCCGGCGCTTCAGCCCGAAAAGAGACGGCCCCTCCTGCGAGGCCAATACCGAATCCGTAATGACGATATCCTTCAGTTCGACATCATCAACCGTCAGCCCTTCCAGCGAAAGCGCCGAGACGATGCCCTTCAGCGCCGTCGCCCGCATGAAATCGACAATGCCCTCCGGCCTGCGCGGCACGCCGAAACGGCGACCGACAAGATCGGCAACAGAGCGGATACCGGTCTCCGGCAGGGTGATGATCGCCTGAAACTCATCCGTCCAGGTAATGCCGATGAGGCGCGTATTGCGCCCTTCCGAACGGGCGCGGATGGGTGGCACATTGCCGCCGTGGCGGAAGGACCATTCCAGCGTGTGGTTGAAATGGCTCTGACGAACGGAGCGGTCAGGCGAATCGATGATGGATTTCAGCGCTATGCCGACCTCCTCGAATGTCTGCCCGAGATAACCGAGCTGCGCCGCCAGGCCCACGGGCGTGGGCACCGGGCAACGTGTATACCAGATTTCAGAAAGTGACGTGCTCATGGCTTTGTCCTCGATGAAAGGGAAAAGTCCCGGCCCGCCGCAAAGGGGGGCCGGGTCTGGTGAAACGATCAGGATGCGGCGATATGCGCGAAGGCGAGACTTCCCGCCACACCTTCGGCACCGATGGTGTGATCCGAAATACGCTTGTTGAAGATGGTGATCTCCGGTGCCGCGACGATGTCGATGGCAGGCACGTCTTCAACGAGAATCTGCTGGATTTCCTTCCATTGCGCGACGCGCTTGTCCGGATCGATCTCGATGGCGGCGGCTTCGAGAAGCGCATCCACCTTCGGATTGCTGTAGGCCGCGCCATTGGAGAAAGGCACGCCCTTCTTGAAGTTCTTCGACCAATAAAGCCGCTGCACGCCGACGGTCGGATCGAAGAGATTGCTCATGCCCTCATAGGCAAAATCGAAATCGCGATCCGTATAGATGCGCTTGGTATAGGTGGCGAAATCCTGCGTGCGCACCGTCACGTCGACGCCGACTTTCGCCAGCGCCTGGCGAATATAATCCGCGCCGCGCGGATAGGCTTCGGTGCTCGGCACGTAATCCAGATTGAGCTTGAAACGGATGCCATCCGTACCGCGCTTGTATCCGGCCTCATCCAGCAGCGCCTCGGCCGCCTTCAGGTCGATAGGATAGGTTTTCAGATCATCCACGAACCATTTCGTCAGCTTCGGATTAATCGGCCCGGTGATCGTCGCGCCATAACCGTAATTGACCGTGTTGAAGATGACGTTGCGGTCAATGACATGGGCGAAGGCGCGGCGAACGCGCACATCCTTGAACACATCCTTTTCGAGATTGAACTCAACGCGGCTGACGGAATTCGAATATTGATAGCCGTTGGTTTCGAAGCCGAGGCTCGGCAGCTCCTTCAGCCGGTCGAGATCGCTATAGGCGACTGGCGTGCTGGGCGCGAGATCGATCTCGCCGGTTTCGATGGCAATCGCGCGGGCCGAAGCATCCGGAATGAAACGAACGATCAGCTTGTCGAGATAAGGGCGTGGCGCATCCCAATAGTCCGCGTTGCGCTCGAAAACGATATGACTGCCGCGCACCCATTCCTTGAACTTGAACGGGCCGGTGCCAATGGGGGCGAGATTGACCGGATTTTCGGTCACCTTCGTACCCTCATAAAGATGTTTCGGCACGATGGGCGTTTCGGCAGCGGCGAGCGCCGTAATCAGATAGGGCGCAGGCTTGGAAAGAACCAGAACCGCCGTCAGCTCGTCCGGCGTCTCGACGCTTGTGAGGTTCAGGAATGTGTTACGGCCGCGCGGATGCACTTCCTTGATGGTATTGATGGAGAAAGCCACATCGGCGGAGGTAAAGGGCTTGCCGTCATGCCATTTCACGCCGGGCCTCAGCTTGAAGGTGTAACGCAGGCCATCCGCGCTCACATCCCATGATTTGGCAAGGAGCGGCTTGGGGTTTAGATCGAAATCATAGGTCAAAAGTCCTTCGGTGACCTTGGGCGATATGTAGACGGAATTATAGGCCGTATGCGCAATCGTCGTCAGCACCGGCGGTTCCGACGAAATCAGCAGCGTGGCCGTGCCGCCACTTGCCGGCTCCGCCGCGTTAAGCCTCAGTCCCGGCAGCGACACCACGCCAAGCGCCACCGACGCCAGCAGAAATCCACGCCGCGTCGTCTGGTTGAAAACAGTCATGCGATACCCTCTCCTTGATTGAATCGGCGAAAAACCGGCAAACTGAACGGCCGCGCTTAGGAAGAAGTTTGTTCCGCAGAGGAGAGTGAGTTTGGCATGAAGAACCAATCATTCTCATAATTAGGAATTATCTTTTCTTTATTGCGCATTTTTCCGTAAATTTCAGAAAATAATTCTATTACTCTTTGACAAATTCCATAAAATTAGTCAACTAATACCAACGCCCTCACGGGCTGATTTCACATTTTCACGCTTACGGACTGGAGCCGATGTCGAATTCGAAACGGATTTTATCGCAGGCAAAGCGGGTGGCCATTCAGGCCATTCCGACGGTTCTCGGTATCGTCATCCTGAACTTCTTCCTGCTGCAGCTGGCGCCGGGTGATGCCGCCGATGTGCTGGCGGCGGAAGCGGGTTCGGCAACCGTCGAGACCATGGCAGAAATCCGCTCTCGCTTCGGTCTGGATTTGCCCGTTCTGCATCAGCTGATGAATTATCTCGGCAATCTCGCCCAGTTCAGCCTTGGTTTTTCGCCGCGATACGGCATGCCGGTGGCTGATCTGATTGGCCAGCGCCTGCCGGGCACGCTTGCGCTGATGGGTGCGGCGCTTGGCATTGCCATTTTCGTCGGCGTGTTCCTCGGCTCCATCATGGCGCTTTTTTCCGGCAAGCTGCCGGACCGGATCATTTCGATCGGCTCGCTGATCTTTTATTCCGTGCCAGGTTTCTGGATCGGCCTGATGCTGATCCTGACCTTCTCGGTCAAGCTCGGCTGGCTGCCTTCGGGCGGGGATAGCACCATTGGCAGTAGCCTTACCGGTTTTGCAGCCTTTCTCGACAGGCTTCGCTATATCGTTCTCCCTGCCCTTTCGCTGGCGCTTTATTTTCTGGCGATCTATGCCCGCCTCACCCGCGCGGCGATGCTGGAAGTGAAATCGCAGGACTATGTGCGTACGGCGCGTGCCAAGGGCGTTTCGCCGATCAGGCTCACCACACGCCATATCCTGCGCAACGCGCTCATCCCCATCACCACCATGGCCGGCATGCATATTGGCGGCTTGCTCGGCGGCGCAGTCGTGGTCGAAACCGTCTTTAGCTGGCCGGGCCTTGGCCGGCTCGCCTTCGAAGCCGTGATGGCGCGGGATTTCAGCGTGCTGCTCGGCATTCTGCTTCTCTCTTCCCTCGTCGTCATCATCGTCAATGCCGCCGTGGACCTGCTGCAGGCATGGCTTGACCCCCGCATCGGAAAAAGCCGATGAGCTCATCCCACACAACAGCGGTTCTCAACACGGCCGAAATTGGTGCTGAAGAGACCAATCCCAAACCGAAAAAGCCGGAAGAAAAGGCCTGGCCTTATATCCATGCCCCGGATGCGCTTTCGGCCCGCTCCGTCTCCGTGCCGCGGCGCGGCCTGCGGCGGGAACTGAAAATCTTCCTCACCAATCCCAACGCCATCGTCGGGCTGCTTTTTCTCGCGACCGTCATCGTCACCGCACTGATCGCCCCGTTGATCTATCCCGGCGATCCCTTGGAAATGGTGGCCCGCCCGTTCCTTTGGCCGGGCCAGAATGCGGCCTATCCGCTCGGCACCGATTCCATGGGCCGGGATGTTCTGGCCGGCATCGTGCATGGCGCGCGCATCTCGCTTACCGTCGGTGTCGTGGCAACACTGATCGGGCTGACGATCGGCATCGCCATCGGCGCCTTCGCCGGTTATTTCGGCGGCGTCATTGACGACATCCTCGTCAAGCTGATCGAAATCTTCCAGACATTGCCGAACTTCGTGCTCTTGGTGGTGCTGGTCGCCATCGCCCAGCCATCCGTCACCACGGTCACGTCGGCCATCGGCATCATCACCTGGCCGCTCGTTGCGCGCCTCACCCGCGCCGAATTCCGCGCCATCCGCGAGAAGGACTATGTGCTCGCCGCCCGCAGCCTGGGTTACGGCCACGCGCGCATCGTCTTTCAGGAAATCCTGCCCAATGCGCTGCCGCCGATCATCGTCACCTCCTCCGTCATGGTGGCGGGCGCGATCCTCATGGAAGCAGCACTCTCCTTCATGGGGCTTGGCGATCCCAACCGTGTCTCCTGGGGGTCGATGATCGGTTCGGGCCGCGATGTCATCCGCACCGCCTGGTATCTGACCGCCCTTCCCGGCCTCGCCATCGTCTTCACCGTCATTTCGCTGAACCTCATCAGCGATGGCCTCAACGATGCGCTCAACCCCCGTTTTTCGGAGGAACGCCGATGAGCAAACTGATCGAAGTCCATGATCTCTCCGTCAGCTTCGGCTCGGCCCAGCCGGTAAAAGGCGTCAGTTTCGATGTCAGCTCCGGCGAAATGCTGGCGATCGTCGGCGAAAGCGGCTCTGGCAAATCCCTGACGGCGCTCGGCCTGATTGGCCTGCTGCCCTCGCACGCCAAGACCGGTGGGCGGGTTCTGCTCGAGGGCCGCGATCTGCTGCCGCTTTCCGAACGGCAATGGCGCGGCATTCGCGGCCGGGATATAGGCATGATCTTTCAGGAACCGATGACCTCGCTCAACCCTGTCCTAACCGTCGGCGAACAGATCATCGAGGTGCTGCGCATCCATGAGAAGATAGACCGGCACCAGGCGCGCAAACGCGCCATCGAGCTTCTGGATCTCGTCAACATTCCCGATGCCGGCCGCCGGGTGGATGATTATCCGCACCAGCTTTCCGGCGGCATGCGCCAGCGCGTGATGATCGCCATCGGTGTTGCCTGCAATCCTAAATTGCTGATCGCCGACGAGGCGACGACAGCGCTCGACGTGACGATACAGGCGCAGATACTCCAGCTGCTAGACAATCTGCGCCGCGACCTCAACATGGCGGTCATCCTCATCACCCACGATCTCGGCATCGTGGCGCAATGGGCGGACCGGGTGATGGTCATGTATGCCGGCCGCAAGGTGGAAGAAGGATTGCCGGAGCCGGTTTTCTCCAACCCCTACCATCCCTATACGCGCGGCCTGCTTGCGGCGTCACCGCGCGCGGAAGACGGCCAGCATTATCGCGACGGGCCGCTCATTGAAATTCCCGGTTCCATCGTTTCCGCCACGGGGGAACGCGGTTGCGCCTTCCGGCCACGCTGTCCGAGCGCCCGCGGCTTCTGCGGGCAGTTCGTACCGCCGCTGCGGCATATTTCGGAAGGTCGTTACGCCGCCTGCCCCTTCGTTGCTCCCACATCCAAGGAAGTATCCGATGACGCTCTTGTCAGTGCATAGCCTGTCCACCCATTACACGGGCGGACGCGGAACCGTGCGTGCCGTCGATGACGTCTCGCTCGATATCGAGGCAGGCGAGACCGTGGCGCTGGTGGGGGAATCCGGCTGCGGCAAATCCTCGCTCGGCAAGTCGCTGATGCGTCTGGTCGAGCCGTCTTCCGGCCGGATCACCTTCAAGGGCGCCGATGTCACGGCAATGACGTCATCGCAACTGCGCGGCATCCGCCGCCGCATCCAGATGATCTTTCAGGACCCTTTCGCCTCGCTCAACCCGCGCCAGACGGTGCGCACCATCCTTACCGGCCCGCTGAAGGTGCACGGCATCGGCGACCGGGCGCGCCAGCGGGAGATTGTTGAAGCCATCGTCGCACAGGTTGGCCTGCCGGCTGACGCGCTCGACCGTTATCCGCATGAGTTTTCCGGCGGCCAACGCCAGCGCATCGGCATTGCCCGCGCGCTGGTTCTGGAACCGGAACTGGTGGTCTGCGACGAGCCTGTCTCGGCGCTCGATCTTTCGATACAGGCGCAGATCCTCAACCTTCTGGTGGAGATGAAAAAGCGGCTTTCGCTCTCCTATCTCTTCGTCTCCCACGATCTTTCCGTGGTACGCTATTTCTCCGACCGCGTGCTGGTCATGTATCTCGGCAAGATCGTCGAAAGCGCGCCGACGGCGGAACTCTGGGCCTCGCCGAAACACCCCTATACCCGTGCGCTTCTCGCCGCAGTTCCCGATCCCGCCCGCCGCAAGCAGGCGGCCCCCATTTCCGGCGATCTGCCCAGCCCGCACGATCCGCCATCCGGCTGCCGGTTTCACACCCGCTGCCCGCTCGCCACCGATCTCTGTCGCGAAAAAGCGCCGGATTACAGCCTTTTCGGCAAGAACCACGCCGTGGCCTGCCACCATGCCCAATAACGTAAAGGAGCAACCATAATGGTCGATTATCGCTATCTCGGACGCAGCGCGCTGAAAGTTTCACCGCTAAGCCTCGGCACGATGATGTTCGGAGGCCCGACGCCGGATGACGTGGCCTTCCGCATCATCGACAAGGCACGCGAACAGGGCATCAACTTCATCGACACCGCCGATGTCTATCACGACGGCAAGTCTGAAGAGGTCGTTGGCCGCGGCATCAAGTCCACGCGCGATCACTGGGTTCTGGCGACGAAATTCGTCAACTCCCACACCAAGGGTCCGAACCTCGGCGGGCATTCGCGCAAATGGGTGATCGAGACGGTCGAGAATTCGCTGCGCCGCCTCAACACCGACTATATCGATATTCTCTATTTCCATCGCGCCGTCTTCGATGCGCCGCTGGAAGAGCCGGTGCGCGCCATCGCCGATCTCATCCGTGCTGGCAAGTTGCGCTATTTCGGCGTGTCGAATTTCCGTGGCTGGCGTATCGCCGAAATTTCGCATCTGGCCGATCAACTCGGCATCGACCGTCCCGTTGCCAGCCAGCCGCTCTACAATATCGTCAACCGCACGGCCGAAGCCGAGCAACTGCCGGCAGCCAATCATTATGGTCTTGGCGTGGTGTCCTATTCGCCGCTCGCACGCGGTGTGCTGACCGGCAAATATCAGCCGGGCGAACAGCCGGGCGCCGATACCCGCGTCGGCCGTGGCGACAAGCGCGTTCTGGAAACGGAATGGCGTCCGGAATCGGTTGAAATCGCCCAGAAGGTTGCGGCCCATGCCGCTTCGAAGGGCGTTTCGGCGGCGGATTTCGCGCTCGCCTGGGTGCTGAACAACAAGTTCGTCACCGCCGCCATCACCGGCCCGCGCACCGAAGAACATTGGAACGGCTATATCCGCGCCCTCGATGTGAAGATCGATGCCGAAGATGAAGCGCTGGTCGACAGCCTTGTGACGACAGGCCATCCCTCCACGCCCGGCTTCAACGATCCGAGCCATCCCGTCGAAGGCCGCGTGCCGCGCAATCTCGAGCCCGCACCCCGCCCGGCGCTCAAGCCACGCGCGGTCGCCTGATCGTCCAGACGAACACGCCTGCGGCGCGATTGTGCCGCAGGCCCTCACATCCGCTCACGGGAAAACCGCAATGTCCAATCCGAAACCACAGACAACCACCACCGATAATGCCGGCGTGCCGAGCCGGGACGAGATTCTGGCCCGGGCAAAGGACATTGCGGCTATTGCGGCTAGGGATGCCGCCCGCCGCGAACGCCAGCGGGAACTGCCCTTCGATATCTTCGCCCTTATCAAGGAGGCGAAGATCGGCACGCTGCGCGTTCCCGAAGCCAAGGGCGGACCGGGCGGCTCGATTGCCGACTATATCGAAGTACTGATGATCCTCGGCGAAGCCGACAGCAATATTCCGCACGCGCTTCGCAGCCATTTCAATTTCACCGAAACCCTCGCTCTGGCCCCTATCGAGCTGGAGGACCGGCGGCATCTCGAACATGTGCTTACCGGCAAGCTCTTCGCGGGCGCCAGCACCGAACAGGGCACCAAACGCCCCGGTGAAATCACCACGCGTCTAAGCGCCGACGGCGACCGCTACCGGCTGAACGGCCGCAAATGGTATGCGACCGGCACTGCCTTTGCCGATTTCGGCACCTTCAGCGCCATTGGCGATGACGAGCAGCCGATCGGCGTGCTCATTCCGCTCGATCGCGCCGGCATCACCATTCTCGACGACTGGGACAGCATGGGCCAGCGCATGACGGCAAGCGGCGGAGTGCTACTTGAGAATGTCGAGGTCCTGCCGCATGAGCTGACGACCCGCAAGCTCGGCACCCAGATCGGCCGCCACAGCTCGGCCATGCGGCAGCTGCATCTTGCCGCTTCGGCCGCTGGCGCTGTTCAGGGCGCGCTGAATGACGGTGTCGATTATGTTCTGCGCCAGGCGCGCACCACGCTTCACAGCGCTGCCGAAACCGCCAATCAGGATCCGTTCGTGCAGAAGATGCTCGGCGAAATCAGCGCCGGTGCCTTCGCGGTGAAGACCCTGATCCGCGAAGCGGCGAGAACGCTCGACCGCACCGCTGCGGCCTTCACCGCCGGGGACGAAGAGGCGATAGAGGCGGCCCTGCTGGAAGGCTCGCTCGCCACGGCCCGTACCCAGATCATCGCCTCGCAGCTTTCTTTGACGGTCGCCACCAATCTTTACGAACTCGGCGGCGGCTCGGCGACATCGAGCGATCGGAATTTCGACCGCCACTGGCGCAACATCCGCACTGTCTACAATCACAATCCGCTCGCGCATAAGGCGCGGGTGATCGGTGACTATTACCTGAACGGCACCACGACGCATCTCCGGGAAGGCCGGGTGTTCTGACCATGCGGAAGGTGCAGGCGGCAAAGGAGGAACAGCAATGAGAACAGAGTTTGTTGCTCCCGCCGGGAGCCGGGCGGCTTTTCGCCTGCCCACACTTTCCCGGCTGCCGCCGCTGACCGCCTTGCGCGCCTTCGTCGTCGCCGCCCGCCATGCCAGTTTCTCGCGGGCGGCGGAGGAGCTGCATGTCTCGACCGCGGCAATCGGCCAGCAGGTGAGAATTCTCGAAACCCATCTCGGCCAGCCGCTTTTCAGCCGCCAGCGCGGTGAATTGTTGCTGACCGATGCCGGCAATGCGCTTTATCCCGGCCTTGCGGACGCCTTCGAGACCATGATTGGCAGCCTTTCCGACCTGATGGTTTCGAACGCCCGACCGCAGCTGAAGGTGCTGGCCGAAGGCTGTTTTGCCGCCCGCTGGCTGGCTCCGCGGCTGGGCAGCATCGTTCCGGCACTCGGCGACGTCGAGCTTTCGATCGAATCCCTTGAAAGCGAAACCATCGACCTCACCCATTTCGATGCCGATTGCGCCATCGTCGCCACCCATGCGCAAATCCCGGGCTTCATTCACGAGCCGCTTTTCGCCGACACGGTCAACGCCGTCTGCACCCCGGATTTCGCGGCCCGCCATGCGCTTGCAGACGAACCGGAGCGGTTGCGAAATTTCGGTTTTGCGATGTTGCGTGGCAATGGCATGGACCCCGCCTTCGAATGGGCAAACTGGCTTCGCGCCTGCCGCATTCCGCTCAGGCTTTCTGCCACCGGCCCGCGTTTTTCACGCCAGACCGCGCTGATAGAGGCGATTTTATCCGGCCACGGCATCGGCCTCGTGCGCCATTCGCTGATTTCGGAGGAACTCAGGACCGGCCGGCTGATCGCCCCCTTCGGCACACCGCAGCCGACCGCCAGCCGTTATCACCTGCTGACCAGTCCCGACAGGCGGCGGCTGCCGGAGGTCGCATCTCTACTCGCCCTGTTGCGCGAGGATATGCGCTCTCTCGAGGCCGCCGCCTGAACACGCCCGTCCCACCTCAGGCGCGCTCCCTTTGCAGCTCCTGGGCCGCATAGATGTTTTCAGGCCGTGGCAGGCCATAATGGTCGCGCAGCGTGTCGCCCTCATAGTCCTCGCGGAACAATCCGCGCCGTTTCAGGATCGGCACTACCTCGTCCACGAAGATATCGAACCCGCCATTCAGCCATGGCGGCATGATGTTGAACCCATCGGCAGCGCCCTCGCGGAACCAGGTCTCTATCCAGTCCGCCACCTGTTCCGGCGTTCCGGAAATAACCTTGTGGCCGCGCCCGCCGGCAAGCCGGTGCAACAATTGCCGGATCGTCGGATTTTCCCGGTCTATGACATCAAGAACCAGCTGATGGCGGCTGCTATCCGCCTGAGCGCGTGTCGCTTCGACGGCCTCAATCGGCAGCGGCTGGTCAAGATCGGCCGATGAAAGATCGATACCGGTGATGCGCTGCAATTGCCCGAGCGAAAAGGCAGGCTGGATGAGATCGTTGAAGGAGGCCTCAAGTTTGCGCGCCTCTTCTTCGGTTGACGCAATGAAGGGGCTGATGCCCGGCAGGATTTTTACATGGGCGGGATTACGCCCCGTGGCCGCGACACGTCGCTTGATGTCAGAATAAAAAGACCGTGCACTCTCCAGAGTCTGATGCGCGGTAAAGATTGCCTCGGCATAGTGAGCCGCAAAACCACGGCCCTCCTCCGAGGAGCCCGCCTGAACATAGACCGGCCGGCCCTGTGGTGAACGGGGTACATTCAGCGCGCCCCGCACCCGATAAAATTCGCCATCGTGATTGACGGGGTGGATGCGGTCTGTCTCGGCAAACAGACCGCTCTCCTTGTCGGCGACGATGGCATCGTCTTCCCAGCTATCCCAGAGCTTCGTCACCACATCGACGAACTCGATGGCCTGACGGTAACGATCGGCATGCGGCGGGTGCTTTTGCAGATTGAAGTTGCCGGCTGCGGCATCGGCCGAGGTCGTGACGATGTTCCAGCCCACGCGCCCGCCGCTGATATGATCGACAGAGGCAAACAGCCGGGCAAGATTATAAGGCTCGTAATAGGTGGTGGAGGCCGTTGCAATGAAGCCGATCTTTTCCGTGACGGCGGCGAGAGCCGCCAGCATGGTGATCGGCTCCAGCCGGTGGCGGGCGGCGTAGCGGATATTGGCGTCCAGCACCGGTGCATCGGCAAAGAAGATGGCGTCCAGCTTCGCCGCCTCGGCCTTGCGGGCAATATCCTGATAGAGCCTGATATCGGTGACGCGGTGGGGCTCCGAGTCCGGATGCCGCCAGGCCGCCTCATGATGTCCACCCGGATAGATGAAGGCGTTGAGAACCAGCTTTTCGGATTTTCTGCTCATGGAAATGACCTCTTTTTCGCTCTGATGCGGCTTGAAACCGAAGGCAAGGCGGCTCACGCCTCCTTCGTCACCCAGGCTTTGGCGAGATTGCCGCTGAGACCTTCGGCCCCCGTCGCGTAATCCTTGATGCGGACGCTGCCGACAACCGGCTGGATGGGCGAGACGAGATTGATGACGGGAAGATCTTTCGCGATAACGGCCTGAAACTCCTTGAAGAAGGCGGCGCGTTTTTCGATATCCGGCTCCACCGCCGCCGCTTCCAGCAGCCGATCCACTTCGGGATTGGCGTAATGGCTGGCATTCGAGAATGGCAGGCCGATCTTGAAGTTCTTGCTCCAGTAGACACGTTGGACACCGGCTGTCGGATCGAAGGTATTGGAAAGGGATTCGACCGACAGGTCCCAGGCGCGGTCGGTATAGACTACCTTCACATAGGTGCCGAAATCGAATTTCTGGATATCCGCCTCGATGCCGATTTTCGACAGGGCCTGCGCGATGAAATCCGAATAGGTCTGCGGATTGAAGGGGTTGGTGGTGACCCGGAGCTTGAAGCGCTTGCCGCCGTCCTTACGAGGGAAGCCCGCCTCATCCAGCAGCTTTTCAGCCTGTGCGACATCGAACTTGGCGAAACCGATGTCGGGATTGTGGAACTTCGCCAATCCGGGGCTGATCGGCGTCGGCGATGGCACGGCGTAACCATAAAGCACAGTATCGATCAGCGCCGGAACATCGATGGCATGGGCGATGGCCTGCCTGACTTTCAGCTCCTTGAGATACTCGTTCTCAAGATTGATGACGAGCTGGTTCTGCTGGCCGGCATAGGCATAGATGCGGTCATCCACCTTCAGTGTCGGGATGGATTTCAGCCGTTCCAGATCGGCAAGCGCGACCGGGTTGGGGCCAATATCCCCTTCCCCGGTTTCCAGTGCGGCCGCGCGGGCGCCGGCATCGTTGATGAGGCGAATGATGACGCGGTCAAGATGAGGGCGCGGCGCATCCCAGTAATCGGCATTCTTCTCCAGCAGGATATGACTGCCGGGCACCCATTCCTTCAGCACGAAAGGGCCGCTGCCGATGATCTGGGCAGGCTTCGGATTTTCAGTCGGCTTGAAGGTCTCGAAGATGTGCTTTGGCACAACGGGCGATTCCGAGGAGGCAAGCGCGGTGATCAGGCCCGGTGCGGGTTTGGAAAGCTTCACCTTCGCAACCAGTGGATCGGAGGTATCGACACTCTCGACATGCGAGAACGTCGCCCGGCCGCGCGGATGGGCTTCCTTCAGCCGCAGGATGGAAAACTCCACATCCACCGATGTTACCGGCTTACCGTCATGGAACTTCGCATTCGGCTGCAGATGGAAGACATATTCCAGCCCGTCGGCCGAAACGCTCCATTCCTTCGCAAGACTTGGCTGGGGCGATAGCTCGTAATCATAGGTCAAAAGCCCATCGTAAATCTTTGAGCCGATGAACTGCGGGCCACCCGCGCTGGTATTGATGGCCACGAGCTGGTTCGGTTCAGGGAAATACACGATCTTGAGTGTGCCACCCGAAACGGGCTCTTCGGCAGCGGCAAAGGAACCGCCCGGAAGCGCCACGAATGCGCCGGCGGCAAGTGCAATCTTATGAAACTGGCGTCTGGAAATGATCATGTCTGTCTCCGAAAAATCCGATATGCGAGGGAGCGGCAACTCAATGCAGCTGCGGGAACCCGTGGCGCTCGGCGAGGATTTGCAAAATGCGTTTGGTGTCCTGAATGAAGTGCGTGTCGCCCTTTGCCGCAGCGTCAGCGGGCGCCTCGCCGGCAAAGACGAACAGCGGCAGCGACTGGTTTTCCTCCCCCACGGCGGCGATGACCGCCTCTCGCGGACGCTGAAAACCGACCCGGCGAATATCGATCTGCGCCGCTAGGTCTGGAAAGGCGGCAAGCAGTCCCTCGATCTGGTTGCAATGCGGGCAGACGAAGCGGACACCCGGGTGCTTTGGGTCTTCAAAACCGGGGGCGATCAGAAAAAGTGTGTCCTTGGCCATGGCATCCATCATTTGTGGGTGAGATTTCCTGCTCACAGTGCAGGCAGCCAAAGCGTGGGTCCAGAAAGCAATTCTTGCTTTGAAACGAAGAATTGCTTTGCGCTAAATTATTGATGAAACTTATTTTTTCGAAATTTTAACGCATGGCATCGCTGTTTCGCCCGATCTGTTTCGTGCGCAAAGTTTTTCCCTGAAACGGGCTTGCCGCGCGAAGGTGCAAACAGGATGGAGGGTGGGTTTCGACAATAAAAAACCCGGCAGAATTGCCGGGTTCCGGTGAGATGCTGTTGGCGAAAAACCTCTCCTTCGTCATGCTCGGGCCTGTCCCGAGCATCTGCGAGCTACAAGGTCAGGATGCCCTGGTAGATCCTCGGTACAAGACCGAGGATGACGTCGAATATATAGGAAAGTTCGCCGCTACTCTCGCTGCACAGGACGCCGGGTTCGCCTTCACTCGCTCTTCCAGGCCGTCGCCAGATCGCCATAGGCAATGTCGATGGTCGTCACGAGCGACTTCAGACTGGTGGTGCGCAGGATGACGGTCGGCAAAGCGACGATGGAGAAATTCGGCAGGTCGTCGCCAGTGATTTTCTGGATGTCGCGGAATTGCGCCGCCCGTTTCGTTTCATCCACTTCGATGGCGGCCGCGCGGAAAAGGTCGTCCACCTTGGGGTTGTTGTAATGGGCAGCGTTGACATAGGGCGCGGGGTTCTTGATGCCATCGGACCAGTAGAGACGCTGCACGCCAGCCGTCGGATCGAACAACCGGCTGATGCCGTTTACCGTCAGGTCAAAACCGCGCTCGGTGTAAACGCGCTTGATGAAGGTGGCGAGATCGCCTTCCACGATATCCACCTTCACGCCGAGTTTACCGAAGGATGAGCGCAGATATTCGGCGGTTTTGCGGAAGACGTCAGATGGCAGGAAGGCGAGCCGTAGTGAAAAACGGGTGCCATCAGCACCTTTCGGGTAACCAGCCTTATCCAGTAATTCGTTCGCTTTGGCGAGATCAAAAGGATAGGTGAAAGGCTTTTCATCATTATAGGCGGTGAAGACGGCCGGGATGTTCGAACCGGCGGGTTTGGCCGTTCCGAAAAAGATGGCGTCGTTGATGAAATCGCGGTCGATGGCATGGGCCAGTGCGTGCCGGACTTCCTTTTTGGCGAGGATCGGGTTCTCCAGATTAAACTCGAAGATGGCGGCATTGTTAAGGTAGGAGTCGGTATATACCTCCACCGCGAGCTTCGGATTTTGCCGCAGACGCTCCAGATCGCTGTACGAAACATCGGCGGTATAATCCGCCTCGCCGGTTTCCACCGAGATAGTGGTGGAGGCGGCGTCCGCAACGAAGCGCGCCACGAAACCGTCGAGATAAGGCAGATCGGCCTGCCAGTAGTTCGGGTTCTTCTTCAGCTTCACATAGCTGCCGCGTTTCCATTCCTCGAATACGAAGGGGCCCGTGCCGATTGGCGCGTTGCCGTTCGGGCTTTCATTGTAGTTTTCCGAAGCATAGGCATGAGCCGGCAAAATCGGCGTTTCGCCGCCCGTCAGCGCCCGCAGGAGATAGGGCGCGGGCTTGGACAGCACCACCACGGCCGTCAGCGGATCGGGCGTTTCGATATCGGCAACATTGGCGAAGGTGATGCGTCCGCGTGGACCGACCTTCTTGAAGGCCAGCAGGGAAAATTTGACATCCTGCGACGTGAAATCCTTGCCGTCATGCCATTTGACGCCCTTGCGCAGCTTGAACGTGTGGCGCAGCCCGTCGGCGGAGGTTTCCCAGCTTTCGGCAAGAACCGGATGCGGTTTGAACTCGCTGTCGAAACGTACCAGCCCTTCGAGGATTTTCGTGGAAATGGCGCGGGTGCGCGTATTGGAATCAGAAAGCGGCACCAGCGTCGTCGGCTCACCAAGACCCGCAAGCGTGACGATTCCGCCCTTTTTCGGCGGTTCCGCCGCCAGCGTGGGCAAGGACGGCAACAGAATTGCCCCGGCAAGAGCGGCACTCAAAAGCAATGTCCTACGTCTCGTAATATCCATGGATGTTTCCCTTTGCGAAATTGTTTTTAAATTTTCAGACAGCCTTCAGCCGGGTTTCCACCAGCCGGGCAAACAGGGTGGCGCCGACTGGAAGAATGGCGTCATCGACGATGAAACCGGGATTGTGAGCGGGCACGGTGCCGGAATGGCCAAGGGTGAAAAATGCACCGGGTGCATGTTTGAGGAGATCGGCGAAATCCTCACTGCCCATGAAGCGGCCGGGCTCGGTGGAAACGCGCTCGTCTCCAAGAACCTCGCGCGCCACGCCGGCGACGATCTCCACAGATGCATCGTCATTGGTCAAAACCGAGAATATGTCGCGAATATCCACCTCGGCGGTGAGGCCATGGGCGGCGGCAATGTGATCGGAAATCGTGTGGATGCGCTGCCGGATGGTTTCACGCACGCTGTCGGAGAAAGCGCGCACCGTTCCGGCAATCGAGGCCGTTTCGGGAATGACGTTATAGGCCGATCCCGCCTCGATACGCGTGATCGACAGCACGGCAGGATCGGTCGGCGACACGTTGCGGCTGACGATCGTTTGCAGGGCCTGAATGAGTTCGCCCGTTGCCGGCACCGGGTCACGCGAAACATCGGGGTGGGCGGCGTGGGCGCCCCTGCCCTTTAGCCGGATATCGAAGAAATCCGCACCTGCCAGAATGGTGCCGGGCGAAACCTTGAGATGATTGGGCGCAGCATGGGTGGAATTATGCAACCCGTAGATCTCATCGACGGGGAAATCCTTGAAAAGCCCATCGGCAATCATGGCGCGCGCGCCGCCCAGACCTTCCTCGGCCGGCTGGAAAATGAACACCACCGTGCCGGCGAAATCGCGGGTTTCCGCCAGATAACGGGCGGCGCCGAGCAGGATGGTGGTGTGCACATCATGCCCGCAGCCGTGGAACTTGCCGGGATAGACCGATGCATAGGACAACCCGGTTTCCTCCGGCATCGGTAAGGCATCCATATCCGCCCGCAGCCCGATGGAGCGATTGCCCGCATGGCGGCCGCGCAGCACACCCACCACGCCGGTCTTGCCATAACCGCGATGCACCTCAATACCCCAGGAAGCGAGTTTTTCAGCCACGATGCCTGACGTGCGTACCTCCTCGAATCCGATTTCCGGATGCCGGTGCAGATCGTGACGGATGGAGACGAGTTCGGGAACATAGGTCCCGATCCGGTCCAGAATTTTCGGTGCGGATGTTTTGACGGGATCGACGGCGATGTTCACGGTATCTCCTCAGGGCAAAAAATATCGCTTTCGCAATCGGGCGATTGCGAAGGTGGCTTCGGAACTGGAAAATCGGGGTTGGAAAGAGGTCAGAGCCTCAGGCCAGCCTCCTTCATCAAGGGCAGAATGCGCTCGGCGAAGTAATCAAGGTCTTCACGGAAATCGTAGAAATTCAGCTGAACCCCATCGATGCCGGCTTTTTTCAAGCCGATCAACTGCTCGACCACCTGTTCCGGTGAACCGATGATTTCGATATTGCCACCGAGATTGCGCCCCTGCTTGTGGCGTGCATCGCCACGGCCGCGCCAGGCATGGGCATCGCTGTCGTAATTATTGGTGGCAAAGGCACGGGTGCCGGCCTGCGGTTTTCCAGCCTCGATGGCATCGGCATAGGCGATCGCCTCCTTTTCCGTATCGCGGCTGACGATAATCGGATTGATGAGAGTCTTCACCCGCCGGCCATGGGCTTTGGCACGGTTCTTGATGGTGGCGACATGACCGGGAAGCGTTTCCAGCGCGCTGTCTATATGCGCCCCGCCTGGCGAAGTGACGAAAACCAGATCGGAATGGCGCGCCGCGAAATCGATACCGGCAGGCGAACCAGTCGCCGTCACCAGTGGCGGGCGGCCGAAGGCCGGCTTCGGTGTAATCCAGCCATTGTTGATGGCCCATGGGTTGAGCTTGCCCTCGTAGGAGAAGTTCTCGGTCTCACCCCACAGGCGGTGAAGCACATCGAACAACTCACCCGCCATATCGTAACGCTTGTCATGGTCGATCCGCTGCCAGCCGAACATTTCATGCTCGATGGCGCGGTGGCCGGTGACGATGTTGATGCCCCAGCGCCCCTTGGCGATATGATCCAGCGTCGCGCCATATTTGGCGAGATGCAGCGGATGCAGAGGCCCGTAAAGCACATGGATGGTCGAGATCAGCAGAATGCTCTTCGTGACCGCCGCCATGGCGCCGAGCGCGATGAAGCTGTCGAGCGAGGATTCGCCGTCATATCCGCCCTTGGGCAGCCATTGCGTGCGGCTGAAGGCGATTTCAAAACCAAGTTCCTCCGCCCGCTTCACCAGCTCGACGTTATAATCGAAAGTCCAGCTATTGCTGGTCGGCAGGCTGGAAAAATTGATGTCCTGCAGATTGAGGAACAGGCCCAGCATCAGCGGCTGTTTTACCGCCCGGCTGAGCGGGCTGTCGTCAAAATCGGCAGGACTTTTCAGTTCAAGACCTTTCAACTCCGAACCATCGGGCAAAGGAACACTCAGCGCCATGTCTTTTCTCCCTCGGAATGATCACCCTGCGGGGTATCCGCAGCCAGCCGGGCGCGCAGATACCCCTCCACACTGCGGGGCTGATGACCGGTGATCTGGTGGATGGTATCGTTGACGGATGCCGCCAGACCTTCGCGGATGAGCTGCCCGAATTCGCCGATCGCTTTCTGTTCGAACACGCCGATATCCGGTGGAAAGGCCAGCACGGCATTATGCGAAACACCAACCGGCCGATGCAGGATACGGGCCGCGATGCGGGCGATCTCCAGCCCCGTCAACGCTTCGCCGCCGGTCAGCACCAAGGGGCCGGCAAGCGGCGCGTCGGCAGTCAATGCATGAACCGCCACATCGGCGATATCGTCGGCATCGATGAAGGAGACGGCCGCATTGCCGAACCGGGCGGGTACATCCTCTCCCTTGCGCAGCGCGGCGACAACGGGTTCCAGCGCCACCTGCATCCATGCATTCGGCCGCAGCACCGTATGCGCTACGCCGGTTCTGGCGAGATGCGCTTCCACCTCAGCATGGGCCGCACCCGAGATGGAGCGGGCGGCATTTTCAATGGTCCAGTCGGAGCCGGATATTTTCACGATCGGCGAAACCCCGGCGGTGAGAGCCGCATCGATGACCGCATTCTGATCAACCGTCAGCGTTTCACCGATGGGGGAAAGCACAAATATGGCGTTTATGCCGCGCGCAGCCTCCTTCAGGCTGGCCGGATCGGAAAAATTCCCCTCCGCAATATCGACCCTGTCGCCCCACAGTTTCAGTGCATACTCACGTCTGCGGCTCAGCACACGAACTCTAGCCTGTCTTTGCAAAAGACGGCCGACAACACGCTGGCCGAGCTTGCCGGTTGCACCCGTTACAAGAATGGTGGCTGCCATGATGCCCTCACTTTCCCGCACTGTGTTGCGCGACCTCTTGCAGTGAAGAAAGGGCGCGTGGATCGGCCCACTCTCGCACCTCGAAATCGTCAGGGATGAATTTCCATTCCAGCAGGAAATCCTTGAAGTGGCTCAGTGCGTCCAGCTCGGCCGGATCGAGATCGAGCCGCAAATTGCGATGCACATCCGCGCCATTGGCAGCCAGCACCGCCTCTTCGCTGACGCCGATCTCGCGGGCGATGAACCGCACGGCTTCTGCCGGATTGTCATTTGCCCACTGGGCAACCCGCTGAACGGTGGCCACCAGTTCCGCCACCAGATCCGGCCGCTCATCGGCAAAGGTAGCGTCCACCGTCAAGGGACGCGGCGTGCCATTGTTGATGCGAATTTTCGGATCGGGATGAAACCCGGTCGATACGACGACCTGCGCGCCAATGAGATTGGCGACGGTGATACCTTCGGCACCCTTGACGAAAAACGCATCGATCTGGCCGCGGTGCAGTGCTGCAATTTCCTCGCCATAGGGAAGTCGCCGGCGCAGGCCATGGAACCGCTCATCCGTTGGACCAAGCAGCACGGGCTCCCGGGCAGTCAAATCGACAAGTTCGACATCCGCAACGGTGAGATCGGAAACGGTGAGTGCCGACACGATGCCCTTCAGCGATGTGGCGCGCTGGAAATCGATGGTTTCATTCGGACGTTTCGGCAGGCCGATGCGCCGCCCCTTCAAATCACGACCCTTGGTTATTCCGCTTGCGGGTAGCGCTATGACCGCCTGAAACTCATCGGTTCTCGTCAGTCCCACCAGCCGCGTCTGCCGGCCACCCGCCTTCGCCCAGATTGGCGGGATGTTACCGCCCTGGCGGAAGGACCAGTCCAGCCGATGATCGAAATGGCTTTGCCTGATAGCCGGATCAGCCGCATCGCGAATGGAGGAAACGGAGATGCCATGACCGGCAAACGCTCCTCTATCCAGCCAAGCTGTACCGCGATGGAAAGCGGCGTGGGTGCCGGGCACCGGGTGTACCAGAGCGTTACGGGTTGGGTTGCTTGGCGAAGGGCGGCATCAGCCATGGCAGTCGTCCTCGAAATTGCGATCTGGACAGCACGCTACACGTCGTTAAATATTTTCTATAGATAAAGTGTACTATTTAAGAGGCGATTGAAGAAATTCGTTTCCATAACACCAGCCCGTCACATGGCGAGCGAAATATCGTTTCGAAAATAGCGTTATTTTCGAACGCGGCTTCCGATTGCATCCATTCACAACCGGGCGCTTACCTGGGAACAGGAAAAGCCATGCTCGAAAGTTTTTCTTCTCCGAGCAGCAAGGATTTTTAACTCGCGACCGCAATCGCGGCTGTTACGCTTTCAGACAAATGTGCCGGCTACAGGCTGGAATCCCCACACAGACGGAAAAGTAAAAGCATGAGCAAGACCGAACGCCGGCTCAATCTCAATGTCGGCATCAACACAACGGGATATCTTCCCAATGCCTGGAAATACAGAAGCGGAGACCGGCACGATATCAATGATATCGGCTATTATCGGCGGCTGACGGAACTGGCCCACAAAGGCCGGTTCGACGCCGTTTTCCTCTCCGATCACCCGGCATTGCTGACCGACCCGGCAAGCCGCCCATTTCACACCATCGATCCCCTCATCCTCTCCACATCGCTCGCCGCGCAGGTGCCGGATATCGGTTTCGTGGCAACCATATCCTCCACCTATAATTCACCCTATAATTTTGCGAGACGGACGCAGTCTATCGACGTCGTCACGGGTGGCCGGTTGATCGTCAATATCGTCTCGTCCTTCAATCCCAATGTCGCTGCCAATTTCGGCAACGATCCGCTGCCGCCACGCAGCGAGCGTTATGCCAAGGCCACCGAATTTCTTGATGTCGCGAAAAAGCTCTGGTCTAGCTGGGATCCGCGCCGCGAAGGTGAGGTGCCGGAAGACCGCTTCTGGGATGCGGCAACGGCTGCAACCATCGATCACGAGGGGCAATATTTCCATGTAAAAGGCCCACTCAACGTTCCACGTGGTCCGCAGGGACATCCCGTCATCGCGCAGGCCGGCGCTTCCGAAGGTGGCATCGATCTGGCGGCTCGCCATGGCGAGATCATCTATTGCAACATCCTGTCACGCCCGGCGGGTCAGGCCTTCGGCAAAAAGGTGCGTGACCGCGCCGTCTCTTTCGGCCGCGATCCCGCAAGCATCCGCATCGTTCCCGGCCTCGTCGTCATTCTCGGTCAGACCCGTGAGGAAGCGCTGCGCAAGCATGAACTCTTCAGCGGAACCGGCTCGGAAGACGGCCTTCTGGCGCGTTTCGCCAAGGAAAACGGCATTGATCCGCGCGATTTCAACCCGGACATAAAACTCGATGGCGAGCGCTTCATTCCCGACCAGAACCGGCAATGGGCCGTTGGCATGGGGCTTGGCCTTTCCGAGCTGCTGACCCATGAGAAGCTCACCGCCCGCGAGGCCGTGCGCCGCTCCGAGGGACATCACCGGCTGCTGCTCGGCACACCGGAAGAGGTGGCGGATGGCATTATCGACCTCTGGCAGGATGGCACGGTTGATGGCTACACCCTGCAGCCGCCGCGTGCGCCTGATGATATCGCCGAATTTGTCGAAAAGGTCGTGCCGGTGCTACAGGACCGCGGCGTTTATCCGCGTGAATATGACGGTGCGACGATCCGCGACCGCTATGGTCTGCCTTATCCCGATTGAACCAAGGATGGGGCGCGGGTAAAGCGCCACACCTCCATCGCCCCCCTTTGCGCCGTACATGGCAATGGAGGGCAAGGGCATATTATTGGCCAGCCGCCACTTTCAAAACTGGCCGCCCGCCGGAAAGCTGCGGCACGGCAGACGCGAAATCCGTGACGATCTGGCGATAATCGTCCGGCTGGAACTCATAGGGCAATTCCAGACGGAATTCAGAGACATGCGGCAGCACGGGATCACGCGACAGCTTCTCCAGAATCTCCTCAGTCGTGCCAACGATGTCGGGCAGGAAAAGCGTGCGGCGCGCGCCATGCGGCGCATGCGTGCGCTTGTCACGCTCAGCGGCGAATTCCGCATAACGGCGGCGTGTCGCGGGGCTTGCACTATCGGTCGGCAGGATCACCCGCCCAAGCGCGACACGCGGCTGGCGCTCATGCGCCCATTCCTGCCGGAAGCGGGCAAGGAGAGCCGCCTGCGCGGTCAAAAAATCATCGGTATTTTCGCCACTGACGATATTGCCGGTCAGAAGATTGAACCCTGCTTTGCCGGCCCATCGGGCGGAATTCTGCGATCCGCCGCCGTACCACAGCCGGTCGGTCAAACCCTTTGCTAACGGACGAAGGCGCGGCACCTGCGCGCCGGCCGCATTTCCAGCCTCCGTGTCACTGGATAAAGGTTCCGATCTCAACGCCTTCGCCAGCTTTTCCGCCCGGGCGTGACTGTAATCCGCATCGGCAGCGTTATCGACATAATCCGAAATAAGATGCGCGAAGGGCGGCGCGCCCACCGAAACGCCAACATTCAACCGCCCGTGTGACAGGACATCAACCGTGGCGAGATCTTCGGCCAGCCTGAAAGGATTTTCATAACCCAGCTGAATGACGGCTGTGCCCAGCCCGATCCGCTTCGTGCGCTGCGATGCAGCGGCGAGAAAGGTGGCTGCCGAGGAAACGCCCCGTTCCAGATGGCGCTGACGCACCCAGGCGCTGTGATAACCCAGCGCCTCTCCGGCTTCGAAAAGCTGCAGGGTTTCCTCCAGCCCCTTTGCGGGGTCATCATCGTGATAATTGCCGGGAACCAGAAAAGCGAAATGGGAAATACGGGAGAGAGGCATAGTGCACGTCCGGGAATGGTTGTTGACGGAAGATGGGCTCAGGCGATGCTGCTGCGGCCGTTCTTCCGTGCCGCGCATACTCCAGCAGAATGCCTGATGAGGGGCTCAGCTTGCACGGCATGGTCTTTTATAGTCCCGGTCATTGTTGAAAGATCGTTGCGCGATTCAATAGTCTACTAAAATTATAGGTTATTCGCGACAATCCTGCCGCGTCCAGCTCTCCACTTCCCGCGCTCCTTTCGCCGTTTCTGCCAGCCACAAAGCCGGTCTGGCCCACGACGCCAGATACGGGCCAGCCGACAAAAACTTGATTTCCGCCTCAAACATGTAATACAGATTATCATACATGTTGACAAATAACGCAGACATGTATGACATTGCAGCAATCATGAACGCTGCGATACCTGCACGAGGGAGGAATTATGATCATCACCGACGTCGAGGTCCGTGTTTTCCGCACGACGACCCGTCGGCACTCGGACAGTGCCGGTCACGCGCATCCGGGTCCGGCGCATCAGGTGGAACAGGCCATGCTGACCATCCGCACGGAAGATGGGCAGGAAGGTCATTCCTTCACGGCGCCGGAGATCGTTCGCCCGCATGTCATCGAAAAATTCGTCAAGAAAGTCCTGATCGGTGAGGACCATCGCGACCGGGAGCGGCTGTGGCAGGACCTTGCCCACTGGCAGCGCGGATCGGCCGCGCAGCTGACCGACCGCACGCTGGCGGTGGTTGATTGCGCCCTATGGGACCTCGCCGGCCGCTCGCTCAACCAACCTGTATACAAGTTGATCGGCGGTTATCGCGACAAGGTGCTGGCCTATGGCTCCATCATGTGCGGCGACGAGCTGGAAGGCGGGCTGGCGACGCCGGAAGATTACGGTCGTTTTGCCGAAACGCTGGTGAAGCGCGGATACAAGGGCATCAAGCTACACACCTGGATGCCGCCCGTCAGCTGGGCGCCGGATGTGAAGATGGACCTCAAGGCCTGCGCCGCCGTGCGCGAGGCTGTTGGACCCGATATTCGCCTGATGATCGACGCTTTCCACTGGTATTCCCGCACCGATGCGCTGGCGCTCGGGCGTGGCCTCGAAAAGCTCGGCTTCGACTGGATCGAGGAGCCGATGGATGAACAGTCGCTATCCTCCTACAAGTGGCTTTCCGACAATCTTGATATTCCGGTCGTCGGCCCAGAAAGCGCTGCCGGCAAGCATTGGCATCGTGCCGAATGGATCAAGGCCGGCGCCTGCGATATTCTGCGCACCGGCGTCAATGATGTCGGCGGCATCACCCCGGCGCTGAAGACCATGCATCTGGCCGAAGCCTTCGGCATGGAATGCGAGGTGCATGGCAACACGGCCATGAACCTGCATGTGGTCGCCGCCACCAAGAATTGCCGCTGGTATGAGCGCGGCCTGTTGCACCCCTTCCTCGAATATGATGACGGCCACGATTATCTGAAGTCGCTGTCCGACCCGATGGATGGCGACGGCTTCGTGCATGTCCCTGATCGGCCGGGCCTTGGCGAGGACATCGATTTTACCTTCATCGACAACAACCGGGTGAGGTAACGGGTAATGAAAACGGTGCTCGCCTTCGGAGACAGCCTCACCTGGGGCGCGGACCCGGCCACGGGTCTCCGGCACCCCGTTGAAAACCGCTGGCCGGAGGTGCTGGAGGCCGCGCTTACCGGAAAGGTGAAGGTTCACCCGGAAGGGCTTGGCGGGCGCACCACCTGTTATGACGACCATGCCGGCCCCGCCTGCCGCAACGGCGCGCGGGCGCTGGAAGTTGCGCTTTCATGCCACATGCCGCTTGATCTCGTCATCATCATGCTCGGCACCAATGACATCAAGCCGGTGCATGGCGGGCGGGCGGAAGCCGCCGTTTCCGGCATGCGGCGGCTGGCGCAGATCGTCGAAACCTTCATCTACAAACCGCGCGAGGCCGTACCGAAACTGCTGATCGTCGCCCCGCCACCCTGCGTCGCCGGTCCCGGCGGAGAACCGGCGGGCGGGCGCGATATCGGGCAATCGCTCAGGCTTGCGCCGCTTTACCGCAAGCTCGCCGCCGAACTCGGACACGCATTCTTCGATGCCGGGTCGGTGGCCAGCGCCTCACCGGTGGATGGCGTGCATCTGGAAGCACCGGCAACAGCCGCAATCGGCCGGGCGCTCGTCGCACCCGTCAGAGAGATTCTTGGCTGATCCTGCGACGCCCGAGGAGGAACCGGGCGTGTGGATCAAAACGTGGAAAGGCCGTATGAACCGGCCGTATTGGGAGGAAAGATGAGACATTTTCTTGCAACCGCAGCACTTGGCGCATTGCTGATCGGCGCCATGCCGCTCAGCAGCTTTGCCGAAACGCCGAAAGACCAGCTTATCGTCGCCACGACCATGAGCAATATCCTCACCCTCGACCCCGCCGCCATTACCGGCCGCGAAACCGTGCAGGTCTTGAACAACGTCTATGACACGCTGGTCGTGCTTTCCCCTGAGGATCGCAGTGTTCAGCCCCGCCTTGCCGAACGCTGGGAAATTGCCGAAGACCGGAAATCCATCCGTTTCCATCTGCGTGCCGATGCCAAATTCGCGTCCGGCAACGCCGTGACGGCCAAGGACGTGGCATGGAGCCTGAAACGCCTGCTCGCCCGCAACCTGGCGCAATCGTCCTTCCTGAAAACCCGCGGCTTCAAGCTCGAGGAAGCCGACAAGCTCTTCGTCGCTGAGAACGACCAGACCTTCGTGCTGAATATCCCGAAACCCGACGACCCCAACCTTCTGCTGATGATCCTTGCGCAGAACGGCCCCGGCTCGATCATCGACAGCAAGACGGCGCTTGAGAATGAAAAGGACGGCGATCTGGGCGGCGCATGGCTGACGCTGAATTCCGCCGGCTCCGGCCCCTTCAAGCTGACCCAGTGGAAATCCAACGAATATATCATCCTCACCCGCAATGACGATTATTGGGGCGAAAAGGCCAAGATGAAGCGCATCTTGATGCGTCATCTGCCGGAATCGCAATCGCAACGGCTGATGCTGGAAAAAGGCGATATCGACGTTGCCTATTCCCTGCAGGCCCCGGACCTGAAATCGCTTGAGGCCGACAAGACCGTCACCATTGAATCCACACCCGGCTCCGGTTTTTATTACCTCAGCGTTTCGATGAAGGATGAGAAATTCGCCAACAAGAAGGTGCGCGAGGCCCTGCGTTACCTGATCGATTACGACGGTCTCGACAAGGCGGTCATGCCCTATTACGGCAAGCTGCATCAGCGCTCGCTCAGCACCGGCGTCATGGGCGCGCTGCCGGACCAGGGCTACAAGCTCGACATCGCAAAAGCCAAGGCGCTTCTGGCCGAAGCCGGTTACCCCAACGGTTTCAAGACGACGCTTCGCGTGCTTTCCGAAGACCCCTTCATGAAGGCGGCAACGGCGATCCAGAACACGCTTGCCCAGGCCGGCATTCAGGCCGAGTTGATCAGCGGCTCCGGCGACCAGATCTACGGCGCGATGCGCGAGCGGAATTTCGAACTGCTGCTCGGCCGCGGCGGCGGCGGCCAGCAGCCGCATCCCGACAACAATCTGCGCTCCATCGCCTATAATCCGAACAATGCCGACGACGCCAAGCTCACCAATTATCAGAGCTGGCGCACCAGCTTCTTCGATGAGAAGCTGAACAAGATGATCGAGGCAGCGCTGGTCGAGCGTGACGTGGCGAAGCAGACGAAGCTATATGAGGACCTGCAGGGCTATATGGACGAGATCGTCATGTCCATTCAGCCCTTCTCGGAAGTCATCGACACCGCCGCCTTCCGCAGTGACGTCAAGGGCATGATCGTCAGCCCCTGGCTTTCGCGGTTTGAAGAGGTGAGCAAGGATCGGTAATTCGCCGACACAGCGGTTACTCAGGAAAAGGCGCGGCTTACCCCGCGCCTTTTTTGTTGGCGGCAAGACTGCACAGAGCGGCTCCAACTGGCGAAAACATATCGCTTCCGTCATTCCGGCCTTGAGCCGGAATCCAGCCGACGTGCGTCTGCATGGCGGAAAGAGTCCTTTCAGCCCAAGGACTTGGGCTGGCTGGATACCGGCTCAAGGCCGGTATGACGGTGGGAGGGAGCCCAGCAAAACATCGCCCGTTCCTGCTTCATCATTACGTCAATACCCGATGGTGCAGTTGCCGGCCTGCTCCTCTCAAGCCATCCCAAAAAAATGCCCGACAGGGAGGCCGGGCAAGGAAGGAGGATGTTATTATCGTGATGCCCCGGAGGAGGACGGTCACGTTCTTGGAGCCGTCACGCGCCTTCATATTCCAGCGAGGCGCCGATCAGTTCGCGCGCATAGGGATGCGTCGCGCCATTGCCGGCGATAGCCTCGCGCGGCAGGATTTCGGTAATTTCGCCGCGCAGCATCACCGCAAAGCGGTCGCACATATGATCGACCACGGCGAGATCGTGGGTCACCATGATATAGGTGAAGCCGCGCTCTTCCCGCAGGCGCTGGAGGAGGTTGAGGATTTCCGCCTGCACCGAGACATCGAGCGCCGAGGTCGGCTCATCAAGCAGGAGCAGCGACGGTTCGAGGATCAGCGCCCGGGCAATCGCCACGCGCTGCCGCTGGCCGCCGGAAAGCTGGTGCGGAAATCGGTCGAGAAAGGAGACGGGCAAGCCGACATCGGTGATGACCTTGCGCATGCGCTCTTCACGGTCACCGAGCTTGTGGATCGCAAGCGATTCCGAAAGCACGGTGCGCACCGACTGGCGGGGATGCAGCGAACCATATGGATCCTGAAACACCATCTGCAGGGTGCGGCATCGTTCGATCAGCGGCATGTCACGCACCGACCGGCCATTGATGAGGATTTCCCCGCTCCAGAAATCATTCAGCATCGACACGCAGCGCAGAACGGTGGACTTGCCCGAACCGCTCTCGCCGACCAGCCCGAAACATTCGCCCGGCTCGACACGGAAGGATACCGAAGGCAGCACTTTCAGGGCCGTATGGCCGCTGCCGAAGGTGATGGAGAGATCGCGGGTTTCAACGGAAACGGCCATTATACGTTCTCCTCCAGCCATTCGGGACGGCGATCCAGCACCGCGAGCGGTGAGCGCGAGCCGCCGATGCGCGGCTGCGCCGCCAACAGGCCGCGCGTATAGGGATGTTGCGCCTGATCGAGATCGCGCGCGGCAAGCGTTTCCACCACGCGGCCGGCATACATGATGAGAACCCGGTCGCAGAAATTGCGCACGAGATTGAGGTCATGGCTGATCATGATCAGGCCAATGCCGCGATCCCGCACCAGACCGTCGAGAATATTCAGCACCTGCAACCGCACAGTCACGTCAAGCGCTGAGGTCGGCTCGTCGGCAATGACGAGATCGGGATCGGCAAGCAGCATCATGGCGATCATGACGCGCTGGCCCATGCCGCCTGAGATCTCGTGCGGATATTGCTCATAGACACGGGCGGCATCGCGGATTTTCACCGCATCGAGCATGGCCAGCGCCTTTTCCCGGGCCTCTGACTTCGACGCCTTGAAGTGGCGAAGATAGGTTTCCGTCACCTGTTCGCCAACCCGGCGGATGGGGTTAAGGGAGAATTTCGGATCCTGAAGGATCATCGACATGCGTCGCCCACGAACCTTCAGCATCTCTTTTTCGCTCAGCGCGAGAAGATCGAGACCCTCGAAATCCAGCTTGTCGGCGGTGATCGTCGCTGATGGCAGGAGGCGCAGAAGGGCACGGCCGACGGTGGATTTGCCCGAGCCGCTTTCGCCGACGATGCCCAGCCGCTCCCGGCCAAGGGTGAAGGAGATGCCGCGCACCGCCTCGGTGGGCGAGCCGCCGTAACGAATGCGGAGATTTTCGACGTCAAGGATTGGTTTTTCCATGGTCTTATCTCCGGTTCATCTGCTTGGGATCGAGCGCATCCCGCAGGCCGTCGCCTAAAAGATTGAAGGCGAGGCTGACGGAGAGGATCGCGACCCCGGGGAAAGTCACCAGCCACCAGCTATCCAGCATGTAACGTCGTCCCGTAGCGATCATCGCCCCCCATTCCGGCAGCGGCGGCTGCGCGCCGAGCCCGAGAAAGCCGAGGCCGGCGGCGGTGAGAATGACGGTGGCCATATTCAGCGTCAGGCGGATGAGAACCGAGGGCAGGCACATGGGCATGATCGACTTGACGATGATGCGCAGTGGCGAGGCGCCCTGAAGCCGCGCGGCGGCGATATAATCCGCTTTACGGAAGGTCATGGCCTCGGCGCGGGCAAGACGCGCGATCGGCGGCCACGAGGTGAGCGCAATGGCGATGATCGCATTGTTGAGGCTCGGCCCGAGTGCTGCGACGAAGGCGAGCGACAGGATGAGGCTCGGGAACGACAGGAAGATATCCGTGATACGCATCATCACCGTATCGAACTTGCCTCCGAGATAACCGGATGCCGTGCCGACCAGAAGACCGACCGGGCCGACGATGACCGACACCAGCGTGATGATGGTGAGCGTAATGCGCGCGCCCCAGAGCAGGCGGCTGTAAATATCTCGCCCCAGCTCATCCGTACCGAAGACATGGCCATTGCCGGGTGGCTGCAGCGTGTTGGCGAGATCCTGCACGTAAGGATCGTGCGTCGCGAGCCAGGGCGCGAAAATCGCCGAAATGACGAGAAGCAGCAAGATCAACAGGCCGAAGGCCGATGTCGGGCTTTTCAGCAGGAAGAGGATGATGTTCTTCAGCGCGTTCAACGGCACCGGAAGACGAGAGGAAGTTTCTGCACGAGCCGTCATCAGCGGGTCCTCGGATCGAAAAAGCGATAGAGAATGTCGGACAGGAGATTAAGCCCGATGAAGATGACACCGACGATCAGAACGCAGGTCATCACGGCATTCATGTCGCCGATGATAAGATTGCTGGTGAGATATTGCCCGAAACCCGGCCAGGCAAAGACGGTCTCGATCAGCACCGCGCCTTCCAGCAGCGAGCCGTAAGCAAGGGCAATGATGGTGACCAGCTGCACGCGGATATTGCCAAAAGCATGCAGCCACACGGTCTGCCGCTGCGACAGACCTTTGACGCGGGCTGTCGTTACATATTCCTGCCCCAGCTGATCCAGCATGAAGCTGCGTGTCATTCGGGTAATATAGGCGGACGAAGAATAGCCCAGCAAGGCGGCGGGAAGGATGAGGTGATTGATGGCCGACCAAAACACTTCCATATCGCCCGCAAGCAGGCTGTCGATCAGAAGAAAGCCCGTCCGTTCCTCCACCAGGCCGATATAGAACTGGTCCATGCGACCGCCGCCGCCGACAAGGCCGAGATGGGCATAAAAAACGATCAGCGCGATCATGCCGGTCCAGAAAATCGGCATGGAATGGCCGAACAGGCTGAGAACCCGCACAAGATGGTCCTGCCAGCGGTCTTTCTTGACGGCGGCATAAACCCCCATGGGAATGCCGAGGCCAGCACCGATCAGGATCGCAAAGGTCGCAAGCTCCATCGTCGCCGGCATGACGCGTATGATGTCCTCGATGACCGGACGGCCGGTGCGGATCGAGGTGCCGAAATCGCCGGTGAACACATCGCCGAGATAATAGATGAACTGCTGCCAGAGCGGACGGTCGAAGCCGAGCGCATGATACACCTGTTCATAGGTTTCGCGAGTTGCATCCTCGCCGACGATCGCCCGCACCGGATCGGCAGGCATCAGTCGGCCGATAAAGAAGGTCAGCAACAGCAATCCAAGCAGCGTAACGGCAATACTTCCGATCTGGCCGGACAGGCCATAAAGCGAAAGGCGTCTTTTTGACATGATTCCTCCCTTGCCAGAAACCGACCGACGCAAGGATGATAGCGCAATCCTGTCTGACAACTATTCGCAAGTTGTCACAGGTGTCGAAAGCTGTCAAGCACGGGTCGGCAAAATCGATAGTGCCAAAGGCTCCAAAAAATTTCTCCCGGTGGAAATTTCACCCTGCGGTTACCGGCGTTTCTACTTCGCGGGAAAATGAACCGCCTGCGTTGCTGCAACCGCAAAAGCCGGTGTTCTTCCGCTTCGAAAATATGCCGGCGCGGGTGCAGTTCCACGACACTACCGACAACATCGAGGGCTTCCGGCGGAGAGCAAGAGATGGCCGATATGACGCTTCTGGCATTTGCCATGGTCGCTTTCGTCGGTATCGCGACGCCCGCTCCGACTGTTCTGCTGGCACTCTCGGATGGCTCGAAATTCGGAATTCCGTGCACTTTGACCGGCATGGCCCGCGCCATTCTCTCCGATTTCGTTCTAATCGGTGCGGTTGCACTGGGGCTGGGGCTGGGGCTGGGGCTGGGGCTGGGAGCCCTGCTCGCTGCCTCGGAATTCTGGTTCAACGTCGTTAAATGGGTGGGCGTCTGTTATCTTGTCTTTCTCGCTTCATGCTGCTTCGCTCCAGAAGCAAGCTCGACGGCGCGCTGCAACCGGCAGATAGGAACAGGGCAACATCCGCGCGCTCGATCTTCCTCAAAGCACTCTGGTCGCGGCGACCAACCCCAAGGGCTATCTGTTCTTTTCTGCTTTCCTGCCGCAGTTCATCAACCCTTTAGCGCCGCAAATTCCGCAATATGCGTGCTTGCGATGGTCTTTGCCGCCATCGATTTCATCGTGATGTTCGGATATGCCCTGCTGGGCGCACAGGCCGTCAGAATGTTACGCAAATCCGGCGCCCTGTGGCTCGACCGGATTTGCGGCGGCGCGCTGTTGACGCTTGCCGCCTCTCTGGCGCTTTATCGCCGGGCAAGCACGTAAGCCATTGAGCTAACTATGTTTCCCGCTTACTCCGCCGCTGTACGGGAGCGCAGAAGCACCTTGTAACGTTCCAGACTGCCGCGCAGATGCGCCGCCATATATTGGCGCGCGGCATCCGCATCGCTTTCTATGATGGCATCGACGATCCTGGCATGTTCTTCCTGCAGATGGAGATTATAGTCCTTCGGACGTGCGCCGGGTGCCGCACCCTGCAATTCGCCGCGCGGGATGATGCCGGAACGGATGAGTTGCAGAAATTCCGGAAAACGCCGGTTCTGCGTCGCCTGCGCAATCGCCAGATGGAATTCGAAATCGGCGTCCCTTGTCGGCAGCCCGGCGGCCAGGCAGTCACCAATCCGCCGGTGCGCATCGACAATCGCCTCCACCTGCACGGCGGAACGGCGCGATGCCGCAAGGCCGGCGGATTCGACCTCGAAAACCGTGCGCAATTCCAGCAATTCGATCACCGAAGAAATCCGCCCGATAGCCAGATCGTTGAAGGGCAGTTCCTTGGCTGGTTTCGTCTCCACGGCAAAAACGCCCGCGCCCTTGCGGGCTTCAACGAGACCATCGGCGCGCAGAATGGCGATGGCCTCGCGCACGACGGTACGGCTTACGGAATATTCACGCGTCAGGGCGCTCTCGCTCGGAAGACGGTCACCGGGACGGAACACGCCCTCCGACAAATCCCGCCTCAGTGCCGAACTGATTTTCGCCGCGAGCGATACCCCCTGCTTCGTGCTGCTCTCAACGTCCATTCCAGCCCACCTGTTTTTAACCTGTCTGGCATGTTAGCAAACGCCCGCAACATTGCAAGGGCCGGGCGCCTTGACGATTGGCTGCCTTGCCTGCTCCTCGCGGTCATCCATCTTGGGCGATGCCTTGCACCAGCCAGAATGCCCTGTCACGAAGGATGTCAAATCAATCCAGTCACTCGAAAAGAAATTTCCAGCTCTTGCATGGAAACAATATACATTATATAATAACGTATATTAATTTAGAACAACAGGAGATGCTGATGAGCGCCGTGAAGATCAATGAGCGCCTGACCGTAGCCGGCCAGCCGGAGATCGCCGATTTCCCTTCGCTCTCCGCTCAAGGATATAAAAGCATCATTAACGCCCGACCGGATGACGAAGATGTCGGCCAGCCGGGCAACATGCGGGAAAAAAGCGCCGCCGGTACGGCAGGTCTGACTTATAATTTCATTCCGGTCACCGGGCCGACCATGACCGAGGCCGATATTCGCGCCTTCCAGCAGGCGATGGCTGCGGCTGACGGCCCTGTTTTTGCCCATTGCAAAGGCGGCACCCGCGCGTTGACGCTCTACGTGCTCGGAGAAGCGCTTGACGCGCGTATGCAGCAAAGCGAAATCGAGGCTTTCGGCAGGACGCATGGTTTTGACCTGTCCGGTGCGGTTCGCTGGCTGGAGCGGCGGTCTTTGGCGGCGCCACACGTCAAGGCCTTCTTCGATCCGCGTACATCCAGCCTGCAATATGTCGTTTCGGACCCAGCGACCGGACGCTGCGCCATTATCGACCCCGTCTATGATTTTGATGAGAAATCCGGCGCGACGGGCACGATGAATGCCGATGCCATTCTGGCCTACGTCGAAAACGAGGGCCTGTCGGTAGAATGGATTCTCGATACCCATCCGCATGCCGACCATTTTTCCGCCGCCCATTATCTGAAACAGAAAACCGGCGCACACACCGCCATCGGCGCAAAAGTTACCGGCGTACAGAAACTCTGGCAGGCGAAATACAACTGGCCCGATCTTGAGACCGATGGCTCGCAATGGGACCGGCTGTTTGAAGCGGGTGACAGGTTCAACATCGGTTCGCTGGAGACCCGCGTGCTGTTTTCGCCCGGACACACGCTGGCTTCCGTCACCTATGTGGTAGGCGACGCCGCCTTTGTGCATGATACGGTTTTCATGCCGGATTCCGGCACAGCCCGAGCCGATTTTCCAGGCGGCAGCGCCAAGGAGCTTTGGGCTTCCATTCAGGATATCCTTGCCCTTCCTGACGAAACACGGCTTTTCACCGGCCATGACTACCAGCCCGGCGGCCGCGCGCCGAAATGGGAAAGCACGGTCGGAGAACAGAAACGCAACAATCCGCATCTGGCCGACATGACGGAAGAAGGCTTCATCCGCCTGCGCGAAGCTCGGGATCGCACCTTGCCCATGCCCAAGCTCATTCTGCACGCGCTGCAGGTCAATATCCGTGGTGGCCGCCTGCCGGAGCCGGAGGCCAATGGCAAACGTTACCTCAAATTCCCGCTCGATGTGCTGGAGGGCAGCACATGGTGAAGGACAATAACTTGCAACAGGCTCGGCGCATCACCGAAATCCCCCTGCCCGCCATGGAGGAACGCGCGGTCGAAGTTGCGCTGCTTTTAAAAACACTCGCCCATCCCGCCCGGCTGATGCTCGCCTGTACGCTGGCCCAGGCCGAATTTTCCGTCGGCGAACTGGAGACGAAGCTTGATATTCACCAACCCACACTTTCCCAGCAGCTCGGCGTGCTGCGGGAAGCGGGTGTCGTCGAAACCCGGCGCGAAGCCAAGCAGATTTTCTACCGGATGAGCGAGACGAAAGCGGCCCAGCTTATCGAAGCTCTCTACGCCATATTCTGTGCACCGGAGGCGGCCCCGTGAGCCCCTATTGGCCCTCGCTTTTCGGCGGCATGCTTCTCGGTCTTGCAAGCATCCTCCTGTTTTTGTTCAACGGCCGCATCGCCGGCATCAGCGGTATCATGGGCAAGATGCTCGGCAGGGAGCGGCGTCTCACCGATCTGGCTTTCGTGGCTGGCCTGCTGGCCGGGCCCTATCTTTATGCGGCCGCATTTGGCCAGCTTCCCACGATAACCATAATCGCCCCATGGCCGCTGATCATCATTGCCGGCCTGCTTGTGGGTTTCGGCACGCGCATGGGCTCCGGCTGCACTTCCGGCCACGGCATCATGGGGCTGGCGCGATTTTCCCGGCGCTCCATCGCCGCAACCGCAACCTTCCTGATCACCGGCATTCTCGCGGCAACGATCGCGGGAGCACTGTCATGAAAAATCAAGCCATGGCGCGTGTTATGCTGGCATTGGTTGCAGGAACACTGTTCGGTTTCGGTCTGTCGCTCTCCGGCATGGTCGATCCGGCCCGCGTTTCAGGTTTTCTTGATCTGGCGAGCGGCCATTGGGACCCGAGCCTAATGTTTGTTCTTGGCGGTGCAGTCTCGGTCGCCGTGCCGGGTGTCCTGCTCAGCCGTTTTATTGGCAGACCGGTTCTTGCCGACGACTTCAGCCTTCCGGCAAAAACCCGCATCGACCGGCCCCTTATCCTTGGTTCGGCCATTTTCGGCATCGGTTGGGGGATTGCCGGTTTTTGCCCCGGCCCGGCACTGTCGGCTTTTGCTCTTGGGCTTCTGCCGGTCATTCTTTTCGTCTGCGCCATGATTGCAGGCATGTTGGCGCATGATCGCCTCGTGGCAAAAGAGCCATAACGCAACCGGCCAACGTTCATACCCAGGCATGATAAAAATGGGCTGCGCGGGTGGCAAAGCACCCGCGCAAGGACCTTCGATTACAGGTCGATCAGGCTCTTGCCCGTCATTTCCGGGGGCAACTCCACGTTCATCAATTGCAGCAAAGTGGGCGCAACATCGGCGAGAATGCCGTCATGCAGCTTTGCGCCTTGCGGACCGCCAAACAGGATCACCGGCACCGGATTGATGGTATGCGCCGTGTGCGGGCCGCCGGTCACTGGGTCGACCATGGTTTCGCAATTGCCGTGGTCGGCGATTACCAGCATGGCGCCACCGACTTTTTCGAGAGCGGCAACGACGGCGGCAAGCCCGCGATCCACGGCTTCGCAGGCCTTGATCGCAGCCTGCAGATCACCGGTATGACCAACCATGTCAGGATTGGCGTAATTGGTGACGATGAGATCGTAGCCCTTGCCGATCGCCTCGACGAATTTCTCCGTCACTTCCGGCGCGCTCATTTCTGGCTGCAGATCATACGTCGCGACCTTGGGGGATTTCGGCATGAAGCGGTCTTCGCCCACCTCCGGCTCTTCCTTGCCACCATTCAGGAAGAAGGTGACATGCGGATATTTTTCGGTTTCGGCAAGACGGAACTGCGTGAGCCCCTGTTTTGCCACCCATGCGCCCAGCGTATTGGCGATATCGCGCTTCGGATAGGCCGTCGTCATGAAAGCCGCGTGGCGGGTGGAATATTCCACCATACCAAGCAATGCCGAAAGCACGGGCTTTTCACGCGCAAAGCCATCAAAATCATCCGCACCGATGGCAAGCAGGATTTCACGGGCACGGTCGGCACGGAAATTCAGGCAGAACAACCCATCGCCGGCCTTGAAGCCCTCATAACCATTGATCACCGTCGGCAGGATGAATTCATCTGTCACATTGTTCTTGTAGCTCTGAGCGACCGCGCTTACCGCATCCGACGCATGTTCGCCCTTGCCGAGAACCATGGCGTCATAGGCCTTTTCAACGCGCTCCCAGCGATTATCGCGATCCATCGCATAATAGCGACCGATCACGGTGCCGATGCTGGCACCTTGCGGCAGGCTCGCCACGAGCGCCGCCACAAAATCCTCCGCCGATTGCGGCGCGACATCGCGGCCATCGGTGATGGCGTGCACGACGACTTTCAGACCGTGGCTGATCATCAGCTTCACCGCCGCCTGGCCGTGGAGGATATGGCCATGGACGCCGCCATCGGAAACGACGCACATCAGATGCGCCACGCCGCCCGCCGCCTTTACGGTGGCGGCGAAATCAAGCATCGCCGCATTGCGGAAAAAGCTGCCATCCTCGATCGCCAGATCGATCTGGCCGAGATCCATCGCAACGATACGGCCGGCGCCGATATTGGTGTGGCCGACTTCGGAATTACCCATCTGGCCGGTGGGCAGGCCGACATTCGGTCCGAAAGTGGTCAGCGTCGCATTCGGGCAGGTGGCGAAAAGCCGGTCCATGGTGGGCGTGTTCGCCAGCACCGGTGCGTTGCTGGATTTATCCTCACTCAGCCCCCAGCCATCGAGAATAGTCAGGACAACGGGTTTGGGAGTGCGCATGGGAGGACCTTCTTCTTCATTCGGTTGCCGGCGGACAGCGGATCGCCGGGCACCGGAGCGCCCCCGTCCGCCACTATGATCATGATGAGAAAACATGCTTCTCGTTCTTCTCTTCTATACCCGAAGATCACGAACGCAAGCCTATACCGACACCGAAACAGTTCCGTGAAGCCGGAGCGCTTCACGGAAAAAAGCTTTTGGATGAAACCTCAGCCGTCGATGAATATCAGAGCCGGCTTTTCCATGAGCGCCTTGATAGCCTGAATAAAGACAGCCGCATCCCAGCCATCGACCACCCGGTGATCAAAGCTGGACGACAGGTTCATCATCTTGCGGGGCACGAAGCGCGTGCCATCCCAGACCGGACGCGTCATGATCTTGTTGACGCCGATGATCGCCACCTCCGGATGGTTGATGATAGGCGTCGAAACCACGCCGCCCAATGCTCCGAGTGAACTGATGGTGATGGTGGAGCCCATCAATTCTTCCCGATGCGCGGTGCCAGTGCGGGCGGCTTCGGCAACGCGTGCGACTTCGTCTGCGCATTCCCAAAGGCCGAGCGTTTCGGTGTGGCGCACGACCGGAACGGTGAGGCCGGACGGTGTCTGCGTGGCAATGCCGATATGGACGGCTTCGTAGTGGCTGATGACACCAACCTCGTCATCAAAAGTGGCATTCATGCCGGGATGATCGGCCACGGCTTTCACCAGAGCGCGCATCAGAAACGGCAGGATCGTCAGTTTCGGCTGTCCGGAACGACGATTGCCGTTCATGGTCGCACGCAAATCTTCGAGATCCGTCACGTCGATTTCCTCGACGTAGGTAATGTGCGGAATACGGGAAGCGGAGAGCACCATCTTCTCGGCAATCTTGCGCCGCAGCCCCGTCACCTTCACTTCCTCGACGGCGCTATCGTGGGCCGCTGCCGGCTCGGGGCGTTCCGGCCTTTCCCGCACGGTTAAGAACCCATCGAGATCGGCATGGGTGATATGCCCGTCCGGCCCGGTTCCCTTGACCTTTGTGAGATCGATATCGAGATCGTCGGCGCGCTGGCGAACGGCGGGAGACGCCAGCGGTTTGTGATGCGGTTCGACTGGAAGGGGCGGCGGCGCATCCTCGGCCTGGCGGACAGCCGGCTGGTTTTCAACGGGTGGCGGTGCTTCCGTCATATCCGCGGGCGCTTCGGCTTCCGGCGCGTTGAGCTCTGGGGCGTCGGCAGAGACATCGGTTTCGATGCGGACGAGCGGTGCTTTCACCGGCACGGTGTTTCCGACCGTCACGGCCAGCCAGGTGACGATGCCCGCCACCGGCGACGGGATTTCAACCGTTGCCTTGTCGGTCATCACAGCGGCCAGCACCATGTCCTCATGTACCGGATCGCCCGGCTTGACGTTCCATTCCACCAGTTCGGCTTCAGCAACGCCTTCGCCGACATCGGGCATCGTAATGGTATATTCCGCCATAATCAGGCCTCCATGACTTCGACAAGTGCGCGCCCGACGCGAGCGGGTCCGGGAAAATAGTCCCATTCCTGGGCATGCGGGTAAGGCGTATCCCAACCGGCGACACGGACGACGGGCGCCTCCAGATGATAGAAACAATGTTCCTGCACCAGCGACACCACCTCTGCGCCAAAGCCGGAGGTCAACGTCGCCTCATGCACCATGACGCAGCGGCCGGTCTTGGAGACGGATTTGACGATACTATCGAGATCAAGCGGCAGCAGGCTGCGCAGATCGATGATCTCGGCATCCACTCCGGTTTCTTCCGCTGCCGCCAGCGCCACATGCACCATGGTGCCATAAGCGATGACGGTGACATCGTTTCCGGGGCGGCGGATTTCGGCCTTGCCGATGGGAATGGTGTAGTGCCCCTCCGGCACCTCGCCCATATCGTGCTTGGACCACGGCGTTACCGGCCGGTCGTGATGGCCGTCGAAGGGACCGTTATAGAGCCGCTTCGGCTCCAGAAACATCACCGGATCGGGGTCTTCGATCGAGGCGATCAACAGCCCCTTGGCGTCATAGGGGTTGGAGGGAACCACCACCTTCAGTCCGCAGACATGGGTAAAGAGCGCTTCCGGGCTCTGGCTATGCGTCTGCCCGCCAAAAATGCCGCCGCCGGTCGGCATTCTAAGCACGATCGGGCAGGTGAAATCGCCATTTGAGCGATACCGGATACGCGCCGCTTCCTGGGTGATCTGGTCGTAAGCGGGATACATGTAATCGGCAAACTGGATTTCGACACAGGGCCGCAACCCATAAGCAGCCATGCCGATGGCCGTGCCGACAATGCCGGATTCGCTGATCGGCGCATCGAAACAGCGGGTCTTGCCGTATTTCCCCTGCAGCCCCTGCGTGGCGCGGAAGACGCCGCCGAAATAACCCACATCTTCGCCGAACACCACGACATCGTCGCTGCGCTCCATGGACACATCCATGGCGCTGCGGACGGCTTCAATCATCGTCATTCTTGCCATGTCTTACCATCCTGCCTTCTGGCGCTGGCGGGCGAGATGCGGCGGCATCTCGGCATAAACGCCTTCAAAAATATCTTTTTTCGGCGGTTTTTTGCCCTCATGCAGGGTGCCGTGGCTTTCCGACTCGCGTTGCGCTTCCAGCACTTCGTCCGCGATTTCCGCCTCCGCCTGCCGGTGCCGTTCTTCCGACCAGACGCCACGCAGGGTGAGATGCTTCTTGAGGCGGAGAACCGGGTCGCCCAGCGGCCAGGCTTCGGATTCGGTCTTGGGGCGATAGGCGCTTGGATCGTCCGAGGTGGAATGGGCGCCGACACGATAGGTGACATATTCGATCAGCGTCGGGCCGAGATTACGGCGCGCCCGCTCCACCGCCCAGCGCGCCACGGCATAAACGGCGAGATAATCATTGCCATCGACCCGGAGCGCGGGAATACCGAAGCCAAGCCCACGCGCCGCAAATGTGCCGGAGCCACCGCGCGCAATGCCCTGAAAGGTGGAAATGGCCCATTGATTATTGACGATATTGAGGATGACCGGTGCCTTATAGGTGGAGGCGAAGACCAGCGCGGAGTGGAAATCCGACTCCGCCGTCGAACCGTCACCGATCCACGCAGCCGCGATCTTCGTATCGCCCTTGATGGCCGAGGCCATCGCCCAGCCGACCGCCTGCACATATTGTGTGGCGAGGTTGCCGGAGACGGTGAAGAAACCATGCTCCTTCGAGGAATAAAGAACCGGCAACTGCCGCCCATGCAGCGGGTCGAGTTCGTTGGAATAGATCTGGTTCATCATGGTGACGAGCGGATAGTCATCGGCGATCAACAGCCCGGCCTGCCTGTAGGTCGGGAAATTCATGTCGCCCTTGGAAAGCGCCTTGCGGAATGCGCAACTGACCGCCTCCTCTCCCAGATGCTGCATATAAAACGAGGTTTTGCCCTGCCGCTGCGCCATCAGCATGCGGGCATCGAAAGCCCGAAGCCGCATCATGTTCTTGAGGCCGACCAGCAATTCCTCGTCCGAAAGCAGCCCCGCCCACGGCCCGACAGCCTCGCCCTGATGATTGAGAACGCGGATGATCGAATAGGCGAGATCGCGCATGCTTTCAGGTGCGGCGTCCACCTCCGGACGCGGCACGGTGCCCGCCTTGGGTATCTTCACATTGGAGAAATCCGGCTCCCCGCCGGGCCGCACCGCAGGCTCCGGAACATGCAGGCTGAGGTGTGGCGTTTCTGATATATCCATTCTACTCCTCCCGTCACGGTCTCCTCCAGACCGCGAAACAATCCTCACAGGTTCCGAGCGATCACCATGCGCTGGACATCGCTTGTTCCCTCGTAAATCTGGCAGATACGCACATCGCGATAGATCCGCTCCACCGGATAACCCGCCATGTAACCATAACCGCCGTGAATCTGGATGGCGTCCGAGCAGACGCGCTCGGCCATTTCGGAGGCGAAGAGCTTGGCCATCGACGCCTCCGAAAGACAGGGCTCACCCGCTTCCTTCAGCGCCGCTGCATGCAGCACCAGTTGCCGCGCCGCCGCAATGCGCGTCGCCATATCTGCCAGCCGAAACGCTACCGCCTGATGTTCGATAATCGCCTGTCCAAAGGCCTTGCGCTCACGGGCATAATCCCGCGCCGCCTCGAAGGCGGCCTGCGCCATGCCGACGGCCTGCGCGGCGATGCCGATGCGGCCGCCTTCCAGATTGGCGAGCGCAATGCGATATCCCTGCCCTTCTTCGCCCAGCCGCAATTCGGCCGGGACCGCCATCTCGGTGAAAGCGATCTGGCAGGTATCGGACGAATGCAGGCCAAGCTTTTCCTCGACCCGAATGACCTCGTAACCCGGCGTATCCGTCGGCACGATGAAAGCGGTGATGCCCTTCTTGCCCGCCGCCGCATCGGTGACGGCAAAGACGATGACGACATCACCATTCTTGCCTGACGTGATGAACTGTTTTGCACCGTCCAGAATGTACCGGTCACCATCACGCCGCGCCCGGGTTTTCAGATTGGAGGCATCGGAGCCGGCCTGCGGTTCGGTCAGCGCAAAACCGCCAATCCATTCGCCGGAAGCCAGTTTCGGCAGGAAACGCTGCTTCTGGTCTTCGGTCCCGAATTTCAGGATCGGCACGCAGCCGACTGAATTATGCACACTCATGATGGTGGAACAGGCCCCGTCGCCGGCAGCGATTTCCTCCAGCGCAAGAGCATAGGCCACGGCACCGGTTTCCGACCCGCCATGATCCTCGGAGACCAGCATGCCAAGGAAACCGAGGTCTCCCATCTCTTTCAACTCGTCTTTCGGGAAACGGCTTTCCCGGTCCCGCGCGGCAGCCCCGGGGGCCAGCCGTTCGCGGGCGAAATCACGGGCCATGTCCCTGATCTGCTGCTGGGCTTCGTTCAGGATCATCGCCGCCTCCCCTCAATGCCGCTCGATGCCGAGCGCGGTTGCTTCACCGCCGCCGATGCAGACGGCGGCCACGCCGCGTTTCAACCCGTGGCGCTGCAGGGCGGCCAGCAATGTGACGACGATCCTCGCGCCGGAAGCGCCGATCGGGTGGCCGAGCGCACAGGCCCCTCCATGCACATTCACCTTGTCATGCGGCAGATCGAGATCGCGCATCGCCGCCATGGCCACCACGGCAAAGGCTTCGTTGATTTCGAACAGGTCGACATCCTTCGCCGTCCAGCCGGTTTTATCGAACAGCTTTTTCATCGCGCCGATGGGAGCCGTTGGATATCCGGCAGGGGCATCCGCATAGGCGGCCTGACCGATAATGGTCGCCAGCGGTGAAAGACCCCGCCTTTCCGCTTCGGAGCGACGCATGAGAACGAGCGCCGCCGCACCATCGGAGATAGAACTTGAATTCGCAGCCGTCACCGTTCCGCCATCGCGAAAGGCGGGCTTCAGCTGCGGAATTTTCTCCGGCCTTGCCTTGCCCGGCTGCTCGTCCACGGCAACATCGCCAACAGGCGTGATTTCCGCTTCGAACGCACCTTCTGCTATGGCGCGCCGCGCCCGTTCCAGCGAGGTGAGCGCATAGTCGTCCTGCATGGCGCGGGTAAATTGGTAGTCTTGCGCGCAGTCTTCCGCGAAAGTACCCATCAGCCGGCCCTTGTCATAGGCATCCTCGAGACCGTCGAGAAACATATGGTCGATGACCTTGCCGTGGCCGAGACGATAGCCATTTCGGGCACGGTCCAGCAGGTAGGGCGCATTGCTCATGCTTTCCATGCCGCCGGCCAACACGATGGAGGCGGTTCCCGCCGCGACTTGGTCATGGCCCAGCATGATCGCCTTCATGCCCGAGCCGCACATCTTGTTGATGGTCGTTGCGCCAATCGAATTGGGAATGCCGGCGGCAATGGCTGCCTGTCTGGCGGGCGCCTGCCCCTGCCCGGCCGTGAGCACACACCCCATCAGCACATCGTCAATATCAGAAATTGGAATAGCGGCCCGCTCGACGGCAGCGCGGATTGCCGCCGCACCGAGATCGGGCGCAGCCACCGATTTGAATTCGCCCTGGAACCCACCCATAGCAGTACGGGCGGCCCCGACGATCACGACAGGGTCATGCACAGCCAAATTCACCTCCCTTGGGCATTCTCTCGCTTGAGAAAACGACCGTCATCGCGATCTCCTCCAGACCTCGACTGACATGAACGCTATCACCAACTCGAATTCATTTCAAAGCTATTTTGATTGACAGTTTTTTGATTGACGATATCTTTGATCCAACAATTAGTCATATCATAGAGCAAATGATCCATGATTGAGCTCGACAGTTTCGACCGCAAGATTTTGCATGTGCTCGGCGATGACGGGCGGGTGAGCTGGCGCGATCTGGCGGCCCGTATCGGTCTTTCCTTCACGCCGACGCTGCGCCGCGTGCGCAAGCTGGAAGAGGAAGGCATCATTCGTGGCTATACCGCCGTGTTCGATGAGAACCGGCTGCTCGGCAATATGGGCGTCTTCATCTCCGTCACGCTGGAGCGGCAGATCAAGGAAGCGCTGACGACCTTCGAACACCACGTCGCTTCTATCCCCGAAGTCGTGGGCGGTTACCAGACGAGCGGCAGTTCCGATTATCTGATCCACGCCATGGTGCGGGACCTGCCGCATTATCAGGAGCTACTGGATTTCCTGACCACGGTTCCCGGCGTGTCGCGCATCCAGTCCAACTTTGCCATCAAGACATTCGTGCGCCGTTCTGCCGCCTTCACCGGAGGTGACGCGCCGTAATCAAGGGTTGCCGGCGCGGAGGAGGTGCCGGCAGCTGACAAAAGGGACGGCAAATACCGTCCGGAGGAGGAGACGCGATGAGTTTGAACCTCGCCGCCATTTTCGACGCCGATCTCGGCCCGGAAATCGCAGCATTGCGCGACAGCGCAAGTGCATTCGCAGACGATAAAATCGCCCCGCTGGCGGCAGAAATCGATAGGGACGACCACTTCCCACGTCAGCTCTGGCCGCAAATGGGTGATCTCGGCCTGCACGGCATCACCGTTTCGGAGGAGTTCGGCGGTGCTGACATGGGCTATCTCGCCCATTGCGTGGCGATGGAGGAGATAAGCCGGGCTTCCGCTTCCATCGGCCTTTCCTATGGCGCTCATTCCAACCTCTGCATCAACCAGATCCACCGCTGGGGAACGCAAGAGCAGAAGCACAGATATCTGCCGAAACTCGTCTCCGGCGAACATGTCGGTTCGCTCGCCATGAGCGAGACGGAAGCCGGATCGGATGTCGTGTCGATGCGACTGAAGGCGGAGCGCAGGGGCGACCGCTACGTGCTGAACGGCGCGAAGATGTGGATCACCAATGGCCACGAGGCCGATACGCTGGTGGTCTACGCCAAGACGGATATGTCGGCCGGCCCGCGCGGCATCACCGCCTTCCTGATCGAAAAAGGCTTCAAGGGGTTTCGGCCGGCCCAGAAACTCGACAAGCTCGGCATGCGTGGTTCCCCCACATCAGAGCTGGTTTTCGAGGATTGCGAGGTGCCGGAGGAAAACATTCTCGGACGCCTCAATGACGGCGTGACGGTGCTGATGAGTGGTCTCGATTACGAGCGCGCCGTGCTGGCTGCCGGCCCGGTTGGCATCATGCAGGCGGCCATCGATCTGGTGCTGCCCTATGCCCGCGAGCGCAAACAATTCGGCAAACCCATCGGCGAATTCCAACTGGTGCAGGGCAAGCTTGCCGATATCTATTCGGCCATGAATGCATCCCGCGCCTATGTCTATGCCGTGGCGCGGGCCTGCGACAATGGCCGCATCACAAGGCAGGATGCGGCAGGCGCGATCCTTTTCGCCGCCGAGCGTGCGACGCAGGTGGCGCTGGACGCGATCCAGCTTCTTGGCGGCTCCGGTTACGTCAATGAAAGCCCGGCCGGACGGCTGCTGCGCGACGCTAAACTCTATGAAATCGGCGCAGGCACCAGCGAAATCCGCCGGATGCTGATCGGTCGCGAACTGGTCAAAGGCAACGGGTGAGGACGCGCGATGAAGCTTACATCCAGTCTGAGCCGCGACCCCACCTTCGCTGCCAATGTCGATTTCATGTCGGGTCTGGTGGATGACCTGCGGCAGCACGTCGAAAAAATCTCCAAAGGCGGCGGCGACAAGGCCCGCGAGCGGCATCTTTCCCGCGGCAAATTGCTGGCGCGCGACCGCATCGAAGGCCTTCTTGATACCGGCAGCCCATTCCTCGAATTTTCGCAATTTGCAGCTTACGAGGTGTATGACGAACCCGTTCCCGCCGCTGGCATTATCACCGGCATCGGCCGGGTCTCGGGCCGCGAATGCGTGATCGTTGCCAATGATGCGACGGTGAAGGGCGGTACCTATTATCCGCTGACGGTGAAAAAACATCTGCGCGCGCAGGAAATCGCCACTGAGAACCGCCTGCCCTGCATTTACCTCGTGGATTCCGGCGGCGCGAACCTGCCCAATCAGGACGAAGTCTTTCCCGACCGCGATCATTTCGGCCGCATCTTCTATAATCAGGCCAATATGTCGGCGGAAGGCATCGCCCAGATTGCCGTGGTGATGGGCAGTTGCACGGCGGGCGGGGCCTATGTGCCCGCCATGAGCGACCAGTCCGTCATCGTCAAAAATCAGGGCACGATCTTTCTCGGCGGCCCGCCGCTGGTGAAGGCTGCGACCGGGGAAGTGGTGACGGCTGAAGAACTGGGCGGCGCGGATGTGCATTCGCGGCAATCCGGTGTCACCGATCATTATGCCAACGACGACCGCCACGCGCTGGCGCTGACCCGGCGGATCGTTTCTACCCTCAATCGCCGCAAACAGGTGGAGCTGGATATTCGCGAACCGGCGGAACCGCTTTATCCGGCGGACGAACTTTACGGCATAGTGCCCGCCGATACGAGAAAACCCTTCGAGGTGCGCGAGATCATCGCCCGCCTGGTGGACGGTTCCGAATTCGATGAGTTCAAGGCGCTTTACGGCACGACGCTGGTCTGCGGTTTCGCCCACATCCACGGTTATCCTGTCGGCATCATCGCCAATAACGGCATTCTGTTTTCGGAATCGGCGCTGAAGGGCGCGCATTTCATCGAACTCTGCTGCCAGCGCGGCATTCCCCTGGTGTTCCTGCAGAACATCACCGGCTTCATGGTCGGCAAGGCCTATGAGGCTGGTGGCATCGCCAAGGATGGCGCCAAGCTCGTCACCGCCGTCGCTTCAGCCAAGGTGCCGAAATTCACCGTCATCATCGGCGGCTCCTTCGGGGCTGGCAATTACGGCATGTGCGGCCGCGCCTACTCGCCGCGCTTTTTGTGGATGTGGCCAAATGCCCGCATTTCCGTGATGGGCGGCGAACAGGCGGCCTCCGTTCTGGCGCAAATCCGCCGCGACGGCATCGAGGCCGATGGCCGCCACTGGTCGAAAGAAGGCGAAGAGACCTTCAAGCAGCCGATCCGGGAAAAATACGAGCGGGAAGGACATCCCTATTATGCCAGCGCAAGGCTGTGGGATGACGGCATCATCGACCCGAAAGATACCCGCCTCGTGCTTGGCCTTGGTCTTTCCGCGGCGCTTAACGCACCGATAGAACCCACCCGTTTTGGCATATTCAGGATGTGAGGCGACGATGTTCTCGAAAATACTGATCGCCAACAGGGGCGAAATCGCCTGCCGCATCATCCGCACTGCCCGCAGCATGGGCATCCGCACCGTCGCCGTTTATTCGGACGCCGACCGTGACGCCATGCATGTGGCACTGGCCGACGAGGCAATTGCCATCGGCCCTGCGCCCGCGCGTGCCTCCTATCTCGACGGCGAAAAAATCATCGCCGCCGCAAAAGCGACCGGCGCGCAAGCCATTCATCCCGGTTACGGTTTCCTCTCCGAAAATGCCGGCTTCGCCGAAGCCTGCGCCGCTGCCGGGCTCGTTTTCATCGGCCCGCCGGCCACAGCAATCCGCGCCATGGGCGGGAAAAGCGAAGCGAAAGCGCTGATGGCGAAGGCCGGCGTTCCCGTCGTTCCCGGCTATCACGGGGAGGATCAGGCAGAAGAACGGCTGAGCAGCGAGGCGGAGGCGATCGGTTATCCCGTTCTGCTCAAGGCCTCGGCCGGTGGCGGCGGCAAGGGCATGCGCATCGTGCGGAAGAAACGCGACTTTGCGGCGGAGCTTGCCGGCGCAAAGCGAGAGGCGCTTGCCGCCTTCGGCGATGACCGCATGTTGATCGAGAAATATCTCGAACGGCCACGGCATGTGGAAGTGCAGGTCTTTGCCGATGGCCACGGCAATTGTGTTTCGCTTTTCGAGCGCGATTGCTCGATCCAGCGCCGGCACCAGAAGGTCATAGAGGAGGCACCCGCTCCCGGCCTGCCCGATGCCTTGCGGCAACGCATGTATGATGCAGCGACCGCCGCCGCCCGCGCCATCGATTATCGCGGCGCGGGAACCGTGGAATTTCTGCTCGACCCTTCCGGCGACTTCTATTTCATGGAAATGAACACCAGGCTTCAGGTCGAGCATCCGGTGACGGAATATATTACCGGGCTCGATCTGGTCGAATGGCAGATCCGCGTCGCGAACGGCGAGGTCCTGCCGGAAAGCTGGACCGATCTCGACATCAACGGCCATGCCATCGAGGCGCGGATTTACGCCGAAGACCCGGCGCATGCTTTCCTGCCGTCAATCGGCACGGTCAGCCATCTCGTTTTTCCCGATGAAGGCCCGTATCTCAGGATCGACAGCGGCATCCGCGCCGGAGACGCGATCACCGTGCATTATGATCCGATGATCGCCAAGCTGATCGTCTGGGATCATGACCGAGCCGCCGCCGTGCGGCGGCTGCGGCTGGCGCTGGAAAAACTGGCAATATGCGGTGTCACCAGCAATGTTGCCTTTCTGGCGCGGCTTGCAAGGCTCGAGGCTTTCGCCAACGCCGATCTCGATACCGGCTTCATCGCCCGCAACGAGGCGGCACTTTTCGCCCCCGCAGCCACCGGCGAGAGCGAGAAAGCTGTAGCCGCGCTTGGCCTTCTTCTTTTGCGACAGAAAGCGGCCAAGACTGGTTCTCTGTCATCGACCGATCCCTATAGCCCTTGGAACAACACTAACGCTTTCCGCCTGAATGCACCAACGCGGGAAACCCTGAATTTCACTCTCGACCACCAGCCGCTCACGGTTGCCGTTACTCATGAGGAGGACGGGTTTTCGCTGGAGATTGACGGCGGGTCGATCCATGTCGCCGGGAACCTCTCAGAAAATGGCGAGCTGCGTGCGGCCATAGATGGCAGGGGTAAGCAGGGCTATCTCTTTTCGGAAGGTAGCAGCACCGCCCTTTTTCTGGATAGCGAACACTATCGCATCAGCCAGCCGGACCCGGTCGATATTGCCGATTCCACCAGTCACACCGGCGGTCTGGAGGCGCCCATGCCGGGTATTATCCGCGCTTTGCTCAGCCAGAAAGGTGCGCTCGTCGAAGCGGGCGAGGCGCTGGTGGTAATGGAGGCAATGAAAATGGAGCACACGATACGTGCTCCGGCGAAAGGTATCGTCGCCGCCATCAACTGTGCCGAAGGCGATATGGTGACCGCCGGTGCCGTGCTGGTAGACTTCGAGCCGGAAGGTGCGTGAGATGGACTGGCCCCGCAGCGTGAAGATCGTAGAGGTGGGGGCGCGTGACGGCCTGCAGAACGAAAGCGCCGAGGTTCCCGCCGCCATCAAGATCGAATTGATCGAACGACTTGCCGCAGCCGGTTTGCCAGCGGTCGAGGCAGGAGCTTTCGTGTCGCCCAAAAGAGTTCCGCAGATGGCGGATTCGGCGGCGGTGTTTCGGGGCCTGAAGCAGCGGCAAGGCACAGCCTATCCGGCGCTCGTTCCCAATATGAAAGGTTTCGAGGCGGCCATTGAAGCCGGCGTGACGGAAATCGCCGTTTTCGTCTCCGCATCCGAAGGATTCAGCCAGCATAATATTGGTTGCACGCGTGCGGAAAGCCTCGAACGATTACACGACGTCGCAGAGGCCGCAACTGGCCGAAATATCCGCATGCGCGGTTACGTCTCCTGCATCGCCGGCTGCCCCTATGATGGCGCGGTTGCGCCCGATGAGGTGGCGGCAATGACTGAGGCGCTTATCGCGCTGGGCTGCTATGAGATTTCGCTCGGCGATACGATCGGCATCGGCACGGCCGGCCGGATTCGCAATGTCATCGAGCGTGTGTCGAGCCGCATCCCGCGCGAAAAAATCGCCATGCATTTCCATGATACCTATGGGCAGGGCGTCGCCAATGTGCTGGCCTCGCTTGAGGAAGGCATCGTCGTTTTCGACAGTTCCGTTGCCGGGCTGGGCGGCTGCCCCTTTGCGCCGGGAGCGAGCGGCAATGTCGCCACCGAAGATGTCGTTTATCTGCTGCAGGGGCTTGGCATCGGAACCGGTATCGACCTGATGGCGGTAGCGAAGACCGGTGACTGGATCAGCCGGCATCTCGGCAGGCCGAACGCGGTACGCGCCGGAAAAGCGCTGCTCGCCGCAAAACAGGAGGGTGACCTGAATGGCGGATGAGTTGTTGTGTGAGACACGCAAGGATGTTCTGTGGCTGACGCTCAACCGGCCCGAGGTGCACAACGCCCTCAATGCTGCGATGACGGACGCGCTCACGGATGCCATCCGCGCTGCATCCGGTGACCACAGCCTGCGCGCCGTGGTAATAACGGCAGCAGGAGACCGCAGTTTCTGTTCGGGAGCCGATCTCAAGGAAAGCGCGGGTGGCATGTTTCTTTCGCGCGATGGAACAAACCCGATCGCCGATGTGATGCGCGCCATCGAGCGATGCGAAAAACCCGTCATTGCCCGCATCAATGGCCGGGTTTTGGCCGGCGGGCTAGGCCTCGTTGCCGCCTGCGATCTTGCCTATGCCGCAGATCACGCCGAATTCGGCCTGCCGGAAGTGCGGGTCGGGCTTTTCCCGGCCATGGTGGCGGCGAAGCTTCTGGCGAAAATACCGTTGAGTGGGCTTCAGGAAATGGCCTATCTCGGCCAGCCAGTCAGCGCCCCGGAGGCAACGCGTCTCGGCCTTGTCAATCGCGCAGCACCTGCGGCCGAACTCGATCGCTTGATCGAGGATGTTCTTGCAAAACTGCGACAGAATGCGCCGGGCGCCATCGCAGCCGGAAAGGCAGCCTTGCTGGCGATGCGCGACATGCCGTCCGATGATCGGCTGACCTTTGCCGAAAGTACCATCGCCACCATCAGCCGCAGCGATGAAGCCCGCGAAGGACGGCAGGCTTTTGCGGAAAAGCGGCCTCCTGTATGGGCGGGCACATCCTGAATAGCAGCACGCTCACCGTAGTCGTCGTCTCCCCGGGGCGTTAATCGATATAATGCCCGCAGCCGCGTTGACCCGGTTCAGCAAATCGCGTTCTATCCAGCACCTTTCGCCGGACGGTGATCGAGCAGCCGGAGGAGACCCTATGCGCCTTGTAAAAACCGTCGCCGAATTGCGGGATGCGATTTCCGCCTTTCGCCGCGAAGGCAAGACTGTCGGCTTTGTGCCGACCATGGGTTTTCTCCATATCGGCCACCTCACACTCGTTGCCAAAGCCAAGGCAGAAAACGACGTGACGGTGGTTTCCATCTTCGTCAATCCGCTGCAATTCGGCGCCAATGAGGATCTGGCGCGTTACCCGCGTGACCTCGCCCGCGATAGCGCGTTGCTGGAAGAGGCGGGCGTCGATATTCTGTTCGCGCCAGAGGTAACGGAGATGTATCCGCGCCCGATGTCGACCGTCGTGGATGTGCCGGAACTGGGCAGCCAGCTGGAAGGCGCGGTGCGGCCGGGGCATTTTGCCGGCGTCACCACCGTCGTGACCAAGCTCTTTAACCTCGTCCAGCCGGACGCGGCCTATTTCGGCGAAAAGGACTATCAGCAGGTGACGTTGATCCGGCGGATGGTCGAAGACCTTGCCCAGCCGGTGCGGGTCGTGCCGGTCGCGACGGTGCGTGAGGCGGATGGTCTCGCCTGCTCCTCGCGCAATGTCTATCTGACCCCCGAGCAACGTGCTGCCGCGGTGATCGTGCCGCGCGCGCTTGAAGAAGCTAACCGGCTTTATGACCAAGGCCTTGATGATCCCGCCGCCCTGGAAGCGGCGATAGAAAAGTTCATCGCCGCTGAGCCACTGGCTTCGCCGGAGGTCGTTGCGGTGCGCGATCCCGATACGCTGGCGCCGGTTACCTCCGTGCAGGCAGGCCCCGTACTGGTGGCGCTGTTCGTGCGCTTCGGCAGCACGCGCCTTCTCGACAACCGCGTCATCGGCCGCGACAAAACCAATCAACAGGAGGCCGCACGATGAGTACCCATGGAAAACTGAAGCGGCTGACGACGGCCTCCATCCGGCAGATGAAAGGTGAGGCGCGCATCGTTAGCCTCACCGCCTATACGACGCCGATCGCCCGCCTGCTCGATCCGCATTGCGACCTGCTGCTGGTGGGAGATTCCCTGGGCATGGTGCTTTACGGCATGGACACGACGGTTGGTGTCACACTGGACATGATGATCGCCCACGGCCGCGCCGTCATGCGCGGCGTCAACCGAGCCTGCGTTATTGTCGACCTTCCCTTTGGCACCTATCAGGAATCCAAGGAACAGGCCTTCCGCAACGCGGTGCGGCTGATGCAGGACACCGGCTGCGACGGCGTGAAGCTGGAAGGCGGCGAGGAAATGGCGGAGACAATCGCCTTCCTCGTGGCCCGTGGCATTCCTGTCTTTGGCCATGTCGGGCTGATGCCGCAGCTTGTCCACACCGCTGGCGGCTTCCGCTCGCTCGGCCATTCGGAAGCGGAAACGCAGAAAATCTGGCGAGATGCGATTGCTGTCGATCAGGCGGGCGCCTTCGCCATCGTCGTGGAAGGCACCGTCGAGCCGCTTGCCCGGGAGCTGACCGAGAAACTTTCCGTCCCCACCATCGGCATCGGCGCATCGCCGGCCTGCGATGGGCAGGTGCTCGTTTCCGACGACATGCTCGGCCTCTTCACCGACTTCAAACCGAAATTCGTTAAACGTTTTGCCGATCTTGGTGCGGCGGTTTCGGATGCAGCGACAAGTTATGCCGATGAGGTGCGCTCCGGCGCATTTCCGGGGCCTGAGCATACGTTTCAGGTTCGCAAGCCGTCGCGTTCGGGGGAGTGAGGGAACCGGGCTGATGTGCTGGACAACGCCCTGACCAAAACTCGACGTCATCCTCGGGTCGAGCCCGAGGGCGACGAAGGAGAGGTTGAGGCGCGACGCTGTCAGCTCCCAGCGGTGTACTCGGCCTGATCGCAGGCTTTTGACATCCAGTAAATCGAGCGACTACACAATCCCACCGCTGCCACCAACCGAGGCAGGTCGTTCCGCCGCCACCCGCTTGCGATAGCCGCTTGCCCGATAGGCCGCAATGGGGTCGATTGCGCCCCCAGCCAATTGCCGGGCCTGCGCGAGGATCGGCTCAACATCGGTGCGGTAAGCCCGTTTCAGTGTATCGGAAGCCAGCAGCGCATCATTTTCCTGCTGATAGCCATCCAGAGCTGCGCGATCGACCAGCAGCGCCTGCGCATAGGCGCGACGAATTTCATTGGCGCTGGAGATCAGGCTTTCAATCGGGTCCGTCACATTATGCGACTGGTCAATCATATGAGCGGGATGGAAACCCTTCACGCCGCGATGTTCGGCATCGACAAGCTCGTTGAAAACAAGGAACAGGCGGTAAGGTTCGATTGAGCCTGCATCCAGATCGTCATCGCCATATTTGCTGTCGTTGAAGTGGAAACCGCCGAGCTTGCCGAACTGGATCAGCCGGGCGACGATCATCTCAATATTGGTGTTGGGCGCATGATGGCCGAGATCGACGAGGCAGAAGGCCTTTTCGCCGAGCGTATTGGCGATCAGGTAATTGGTGCCCCAGTCCTGTACGACGGTGGAATAGAAGGCCGGCTCATACATCTTGTGTTCGGAAAAGATGCGCCAGTCATCCGGCAGCGCCTTATAGATATCGGCCATGCCGGCGAGATAACGCTCGAAGCTTCTGGTGAAGTTGCTCTGGCCGGGGAAATTCGAGCCGTCACCCACCCACACCGTCAGCGCCTTGGAGCCGATGGCGTTGCCGATTTCGATACATTCGATGTTGTGCTCCACGGCCTGCCGGCGCGTGGCGGCATCCGTGTGGCTGAGCGAACCGTATTTGTAGGAATGGCTCTGGCCCGGCGCATCCGAAAACGTATTGGAATTCATGGCGTCGAAGCCGAGACCCAGTGCATTGGCATGGGCCTTCAACCGCTTTGGGTCTTCCTTGTCCCAGGGAATATGCAGGGAGACATTCGGCGTGGCGCGCGTCAGCTGGTTGATGACAGCGCAATCATCCAGCTTGTCGAAGATGCCGCGTGGCTCCCCCGTGCCCGGAAACCGTGCAAAGCGGGTGCCGCCGGTGCCGACGCCCCAGGAGGGCACGGCGACGAAAAACTCCGCCACCTTGGCCGTGACCGCATCGATATCGATATTTCGACGTGCAAGCTGATTGCCCAGCGCCTGATAATCATCCTTCAGCGCGGCGGCGCGCTTTTCGTTTTCGGCCGCGATCACATCGGCGGCGATTTTCGTTTCGGTCATGTCTTCCTCCCCGGTCATGGCGGCGCTGCCGCCGCCTGTCACCGTCCCATATTATCGCGTGAAGCTCTGCGCGTTACCGGCATCGACATTGATGATGTTGCCGGTCGATTTGGCCGAAGCATCTGACGCCAGGAAATAGATCACCTCGGCGATATCTTCCGGGAACACATTGAGCTTCAGCATCGAGCGCTTGCGGTAATGTTCCTCCAGATCGGTCACCTCGATCTTGGACGAAGCCGCACGCTGCTCGCGCCACTCGCCGTTCCAGATTTTCGAACCACGCAACACGGCATCGGGATTGACGGTGTTGACGCGAATGCCGGCTTCAGCCCCTTCGAGCGCAAGGCAACGGGCGAGATGGATTTCCGCAGCCTTCGCCGTGCAATAGGCCGACGCATTGGGCGAAGAGGCAAGGCCGTTTTTCGAGGCGACGAAGACGACGTTGCCGCCGAGATTCTGACGCCGCAGCAACCGGAACGCCTCCCGCGAGACGAGGAAATAACCCGTGGCGAGAATATCGATATTCTTGTTCCACATGGCAAGCGTGGTGTCTTCAACCGGCGCAGAGGACGCGATACCGGCATTGGAGACGAGAATATCCACGCCGCCAAATTCCACGCTCGCTTCGGCGAAGGCGGAAATGACGGCGTCTTCCTGCGTCACGTCCAGCTTGACGCTACGCACCGCGTCAGCGCTGTAACGCTTGACGAAATCGCCCTTGGCAGCCTCCAGCGCCGCCTCGTCAATATCCGCCAGAACCACGCAGGCGCCCTCGCCCGCCAGCCGTTCCGCCGTTGCCCGGCCAATGCCGCCGGCACCGCCGGTGACGAAGGCCACGCGGCCGGCAAGGCTTTTCGGCTTCGGCATGCGCTGCAACTTCGCTTCTTCCAGCAGCCAATATTCGATATCAAAGGCTTCCTGCTCGGGCAGGCCCTGATATTCGGAGACGGCGGAAGCGCCGCGCATGACGTTAATGGCGTTGACATAAAACTCACCGGCGATGCGAGCGGTGGCCTTGTCCTTGGCAAAGGACAGCATGCCGACGCCGGGGATCAGGAAAATCACCGGGTTCGGATCGCGCATCTTGGGCGAATTATCGTGGCGGCACGCCTCGTAATAACGGCTGTAGTCGGCGCGATAGGCGTCAAGCGCCTTGTCGAGACCGGCCATCAACGCATCCACATCGGGATTTGCCGTATCGAGATCAAGGATCAGCGGGCGGATTTTCGTGCGCAGGAAGTGGTCCGGGCAAGATGTACCGAGCGCACCGAGCGGCTTCAGATCTTTCGAATTGACGAATTCCAGAACCGCATCCTGATCATCGAAATGGCCGAGCTTGCGCTCTTCGCGGCCGATACGGCCACGAATTTCCGGCATCAGCCGGGCGGCAATCGCACGGCGTTCGGCAAGCGGCAGGCTTTTCGCCACCGCGCCGCCGAAAATCGTCTTGCCTTCGGTCTCTGCCGCAAACCATTCGATCGCCTTGTTGATGATGGCAAGCGTCAGTTCGTAACACGCCTTGGCGTCATTATCCCAGGTAAAGAGACCGTGGCTTTCCAGCACGACGCCCTTGGCCTTGGGATTGGCCTTGACGAAAGCTTCGAGATCGAGACCCAGCTGGAAACCGGGGCGACGCCAGGGCAGCCAGCCGATGTCATCGCCAAAGACCTGCTGCGTCAGTTCCTTAGAATTCTTCGAGGCGGCAATCGCAATGATCGCATCCGGATGCATGTGATCGACATGATCGTAAGGCACGAAACCGTGCAGCGGCGTATCGATGGAGGCGGCGCGCGGATTGAGGTTGAAGGTGCAATGCGGCAGGAAGCCGACCATGCGGTCTTCGTCTGCGACACCTTTATAAATGCCCTTCAGCGCTTCCAGCTTGTCGAGATAAAGCGTTGCAAAACCATCAAGCTTGATGGTGCCGACATCGCCGCCGGAGCCTTTCACCCACATGACACGGACCTTTTCACCGGTCAGCGGATCGATTTCCAGTACCTTTGCGGAGGTATTTCCACCGCCGTAATTGGTGATGCGCTTGTCGGCACCCAAGAGATTGGAGCGATAAAGCAGCTTGCCGGGCTCATCGAGCGTCTTGGCGTAAGCGTCGTCCCAACGGCTTTCGAGAAGGCGGGATGTTCCCGTCATGTCTTCCTCCCAATATCTGTCTGCATTCGCGGAGCCGATCTCGGCCCGCCTCCTTTGATGGCAGGTATCGCGCATCCAAAAGCACAATGTCAATCAAAAACGATCATAAATTTTCATGTTGCAGCGCGATATTGATTAATTTGATCGTTCTTGATTGACAACGTAAAGAGATTGCGAATAATCACAATCAGGAGGACCCCATGCACGAACGCGAACGCCATCGCATCATCTTGAGCGCCACACAGGAAAAAGCTGTTGTGACGGTGCAGGATATTGCTGAACTCACGGATGCGTCGGAAGCGACGATCCGCCGGGATATCGCGTCCCTGCACGTTCAGGGCAAGTTGCGGCGTGTGCGTGGCGGGGCGGAAGCGGTGCATCCGCCGCAGCTCGGAAATCTGGCCGCACGGCCATTCCGCGTGTCCGAATCGGTCAATATCGACAAGAAACGCGCAATTGCGCGCAAGGCGGTCGATCTCTGCAATGATGGCGATGCCATTATCCTGAATGGCGGCACGACCACATTCCAGATGGTGCATTACATGGCGGCGCGCCGCCTGCAGGTGATGACCAATTCCTTCGCGATTGCCGAGCATCTGGTCAAGCATTCCAAATGCAATGTCAGCGTGCCGGGCGGCGCAATCTATCGCGACCAGAGCCTTATCCTGTCGCCCTTCGAGAACGACGCGATCCGCAATTTTTATGCGCGGCGGATTTTTCTCGGCGCGCAGGGCGTGGGCGCGCTTGGCATCATGGAATCCGACGCGCTGGTCATCCAGAGCGAACAGAAGCTGATGCGGCAGGCGGAAGAATTGATCGTGATGGTCGATTCCTCGAAATTCAGAAAACGGTCCAGCCTGATTTTATGCCCGCTCGAAAACGTCTCGACCATCATCACCGATGACGGGATTTCGGACGAGGCGGCAAGGATGGTGGAAGATGCCGGCGTCGAATTGCTGATCGCCGGCGCGGTGGCGGCGGGAAAAACCGCCGGTCCGCCGGATGAGGAGAATTCTTCTTCAGTCGCTTGAGGAGCGCTGGAGGGAAAAACAAGGTTCAAAATGGGAGGAAAAGGGACATGAAACTTACACGCAGAACATTGACCAGCGTTTTAGCACTCAGCGCGGCGCTCTCCGTCGCGGGGCTTGGCAGCGTTGCTGAGGCAGCAGACGTCAAGATCGCCCTGGTGGTCAAGTCACTCGGCAACGGCTTTTTCGAAGCCGCCAACAAGGGTGCGCAGGAGGCCGCGAAGGATCTCGGCGGCGTCGAGATCATCTATACCGGCCCGACCAGCACCACGGCGGAAGGCCAGATCGAAGTCATCAATTCGCTGATCGCGCAGGGTGTCGACGCCATCGCAATCTCCGCCAACGACCCCGACGCGGTTGTTCCGGCACTGAAAAAGGCGGCGCAGCGCGGCATCAAGGTCATTTCCTGGGATTCCGGCGTCGCGCCTGAAGGCCGCATTCTCCAGCTCAACCCTTCGTCCAACGCGCTGATCGGCAAGATGTGCCTGCAGCTCGCCGCATCGCATCTGGAAGGCGGCAAGGGTGACTTCGCCATTCTTTCGGCCACCACCACCTCCACGAACCAGAATATCTGGATCGACGAGATGAAGAAGCAGCTGAAGGACTTCCCCGGCCTCAACCTCGTCACGACAGTTTACGGTGACGACCTTGCCGACAAGAGCTACCGTGAAGCGCAGGGCCTGCTCTCCTCGCAGCCGAATGTGAAGGTCATCGTCGCGCCGACGACGGTTGGCGTTCTCGCCGCTTCGCAGGCCGTGAAGGATGCCGGCAAGATCGGTCAGGTCTTCGTGACCGGCCTTGGCCTGCCGTCGGAAATGGCCGGCGCCATCAAGTCCGGCGCCACCAAGGAATTCGCCATCTGGAACCCGATCGACCTCGGTTACTCCGCCACCCAGATCGCCTACCGCCTTGTGAAGGGTGAAGCCGACGGCAAGCCGGGCTCGGAAATCGAAGCCGGCCGCATGGGCAAGATCAAGGTCGGTGAAAACAGCGAAGCGGCCATGGCCGATCCGTTCGTTTATGACGCGAAGAATATTGATCAGTTCTCGAAGATTTTCTGATCTGAGCAATATCCGGCGGTGCGGAGGCTACCCCCTTCTGCCCTGCCGGGCATCTCCCCCTAAAGGGGGGAGATCGGCTGGACGATAACGCTCGCTCACTCTCAACTTTAGTGATGGCCTCAACGGTGCCGCATATCGATCTCCCCCCTTGAGGGGGAGATGCCCGGCAGGGCAGAGGGGGGTGCCCCTCGTCGCTTCAATCAAACTGACCGGTAAGACGGATGATGCGTATCGAAACGAAAATTTTAGACATTGCCGACGCTTCAAATTCAACGCCCATTCTCGAAATGCGCGGCATCAGCCAGATATTCCCCGGCGTGAAGGCGCTGGATGGCGTCGATATCGCGCTTTACCCCGGCAAGGTCACCGCGCTGATCGGCGAGAACGGCGCGGGCAAATCCACGCTCGTCAAAATCCTCACCGGCATCTACCGCCCGAACGAAGGCGAAATCCTGCTGGACGGCACGGCCGTGACCTTCCACGGCGCGCAGGACGCCATCGATGCCGGCGTCACCGCCATTCATCAGGAAACCGTGCTGTTTGACGAGCTTTCGGTCGGCGAGAACATCTTCCTCGGCCATGCGCCAAAAGGCCGTTTCGGCCTGATCGACTGGAGGACAATCAATACGCGCGCCAGAGTTCTGCTGGAACAGCTCGAAAGCACCATCGATCCGTCCATCCGGCTGAAAGACCTGTCCATTGCCCAGCGCCACCTGGTGGCCATCGCCCGGGCGTTGTCGGTCGAAGCACGCATCGTGATCATGGACGAGCCGACGGCCGCGCTTTCCCGCAAGGAGATCGATGATCTCTTCCGCATCGTCGAAAACCTCAAGCGGCAGGGCAAGGCGATCCTCTTCATCAGCCACAAGTTCGATGAAGTCTATGAAATCGCCGAGAACTACGCTGTTTTCCGTGACGGCAAGATGGTTGGCGCCGGCAATCTGGCAGCCACGCCACAGGACGAGATCGTGCGCCTGATGGTTGGCCGCGACGTGACGAACGCCTTCCCCAAGCAGCCCGTCACGCTGGGCCCAACGGTTTTGTCGGTCCGCGATTATTCGCACCAGACGGAATTTCGCGATATTTCGCTGGAACTGCGCAAGGGTGAAATTCTTGGCCTTTATGGGTTGATCGGCGCCGGCCGCTCCGAACTCTGCCAGTCGCTGTTCGGTATCACCCGTCCGGCTTCGGGAGAAGTAACGCTGAACGGCCAGCCGCTCACCATCCGTTCGCCTGAGGACGCGATCCGTGCCGGCATCGTTTATGTGCCTGAAGAACGTGGCCGCCACGGTCTGGCGCTGGACATGCCGATCTATCAGAACATGTCGCTGCCTTCGCTCACGCGCACCTCGCGCAAGGGGTTTCTGGCGGCCGCCAATGAATTCGCGCTGGCACGCAAATATGCGTCCCGTCTCAATCTGCGGGCGGCTGCACTCTCCGTTCCAGTCGGCACGCTTTCGGGCGGCAACCAGCAGAAGGTGGTGATCGGCAAGTGGCTCGCCACCCAGCCCAAGGTCATCATTCTCGACGAGCCCACCAAGGGCATCGATATCGGTTCCAAGGCCGCCGTGCATGGCTTCATCAGCGAGCTTGCGGCCGAAGGGCTTTCCATCATCATGATTTCATCCGAACTTCCCGAAATCCTCGGCATGTCCGACCGCGCCATCGTCATGCGTGAAGGCCTGATGGCGGGCCAGTTCGAACGCGCCGATTTTTCTCCGGAAAAGCTGGTGCGCGCCGCCACCGGCAACGCCTGAGAGGGGCAAAACCATGCAACGTTTCCTCAAAAATCGCGAATGGCTGCTGGCAGGCATTATCATCATCATGATCGCCGGTTTTGCGCTGCGCGCGCCCGGTTTCAGCCGACCGGCCAATCTGGTTAACATCTTCAACGATACCTCGATCCTCATCATTCTGGCGCTTGGCCAGATGGCGGTCATTCTCACCAAATCCATCGATCTTTCGGTTGCCGCCAATCTCGCCTTCACCGGCATGGCGGTGGCGATGACCAATGCCGCATTTCCCGGCATTCCGCTGCCGCTTCTGATCGTCATGGCGGTCGGCATCGGTGCGTTTCTCGGCTCGCTTAACGGCGTACTGGTCTGGTGGCTCGGCATTCCGCCCATCGTCGTCACGCTCGGCACACTCACCATCTATCGCGGCATGGCCTTCGTGCTCTCGGGCGGCGGGTGGGTGAATGCGCACCAGCTTTCGCCCACTTTCCTCAATGTGCCACGCACCGTGGTGCTCGGCATGCCGGTTCTTTCATGGGTGGCGATCCTCATCATCGCCGGTGCCTGGCTGGTGCTCAGCCGCACCTCCTTCGGTCGCTCAGCCTATGCGTCAGGCGGCAATCCCGGTGCTGCCGTCTATGCGGGCATCGATGTCGGCCGCACGCGCTTCTTCGCGTTCGTACTCTCGGGGGCGCTCGCTGGTCTCGCCAGCTATCTCTGGGTCTCGCGTTATGCCGTTGCCTATGTGGATATCGCCGCCGGTTTCGAACTGGACAGCGTGGCGGCCAATGTGATCGGCGGCATCTCCATTGCCGGCGGCATCGGCTCGGTGGCGGGTGCGGTGCTCGGCGCTCTGTTTCTCGGCGTCATCAAGAACGCCCTGCCCGTCATCGGCATTTCACCCTTCGCGCAGATGGCGATATCAGGCGTGGTGATCGTGCTTGCCGTCGTTTTCAACGCCCGCGCCGAAGCTCGAAAAGGCCGCATCATCCTGCGTGACCGGGCGGCAGCCGATCAGGCCAAGGAGGCCGCAGCATGAGCCCGATGTCTCAACCGGCACAGAGCCCACGTGTTATCCCCGACAAGCTCGGTACGCCGCTGCGCCGTGTCATGGCCAGCTGGGAAGTGTTGCTGCTTGGCGTTGCGATCCTCATCTTCATCGCCAATTCGCTCGCCTCGCCCTATTTCCTCAATGCCTGGAACCTCTCCGACGCAACCTTCAACTTCACCGAAAAGGCGATCATCGCCTTTGCCATGGCGCTTCTGATCATTGCCGGTGAAATCGATCTGTCCGTCGCCGCCATCATCGCGCTCGCCTCCACCGCCATGGGTGCGGCGGTGCAGATGGGTGTCGGCACGCCCGGCCTCGTCGCCATCGGCATCGGCACCGGAGTTTTGTGCGGGGCTTTCAACGGCTTTCTCGTTGCGGGACTGAAACTGCCATCCATCGTCGTCACCATCGGCACGATGAGCCTGTTTCGCGGCATCTCCTATATGGTGCTGGGCGATCAGGCCTATGGCAAATATCCGGCCGATTTCGCCTATTTCGGCCAGGGTTACGTGATCTCCGTCATCTCTTTCGAATTTGTGCTTTTCATCGTCATGGCCGTCCTCTTCGCCATTCTGCTGCATGCCACCAATTTCGGCCGGCAGGTCTATGTCATCGGCACCAATCCCTTCGCGGCCCGTTTTTCCGGCATCCCCGTCGAGCGCGTGAAGTTCATCCTCTTCCTGCTCACCGGCCTGATGAGCGGCATCGCCGCCGTCTGCCTCACCTCGCGGCTCGGCTCAACCCGCCCGTCGATTGCTCAGGGCTGGGAGCTTGAGGTGGTGACCATGGTGGTGCTGGGCGGCGTCTCCATTCTCGGCGGCTCCGGCACCATTGCCGGCGTCGTCATCGCCGCCTTCGTCATGGGCCTCGTCACATTCGGTCTCGGGCTGCTGAATGTGCCTGGTATCGTCATGTCGATTTTCGTCGGCCTGCTTTTGATCATCACCATCGCCATCCCTATCGTCGTTCGTCGCCTTAGAGCCATGAGAGGCTGAGCCATGCCGGAATTCGAAAAACACGCCTTCAAGATGAAACTCTTTCCCGGCAAGCAGGCGGAATACAAAAAACGCCATGACGAGATATGGCCGGAACTTGTGGCGCTGCTGCATGAAGCGGGTGTGAGCGATTATTCCATCCATCTCGACCCGGAAACCAACATTCTGTTCGGCGTGCTGACACGCCCGAAGAACCACGGCATGGCATCCTTGCCCGAAAATCCCGTGATGAAAAAATGGTGGGCGCATATGGCCGATATCATGGAGAGCAATCCCGACAATTCGCCAGTCGTGAAAGACCTCGTGCCGGTGTTCCATCTGCCATGAGCGATCCAATCATACCCGGCCGCATCGCGGTCATCGATATCGGCAAGACCAATGCCAAGGTCGTCATTATCGACACCGGCACTGGAGAAGAGATTGCCAGCGACCGACGGACGAACCCGGTCCTTCGCGACGGCATTTATCCGCACTACGATGTGGAAATGCTCTGGAGCTTCATTCTCGCCTCGCTTCGCCTATTTGGCCGTGAGCCAGGTTTCGACGCGATTTCCATCACCACCCATGGCGCAGCAGCAGCCCTTCTCGATGGCAACGGCGATCTTGCCATGCCGGTGCTGGATTATGAGCACAGCTATCCCGCCGCTATTCAGGAGGCCTATCTTGGCCTCAGACCCGATTTTTCAGAAACCGGCTCGCCACAACTGCCCGCCGGGCTGAACCTCGGCGCGCAAATCCATTTCCAGAAAGCGGCCTTTCCAGATGACTTCGCCAGGGTACGCAGCATCGTCACCTATGCGCAATATTGGGCGGGGCGGCTGACCGGCATTCACGCCACCGAAACAACTTCGCTTGGTTGCCACACGGACCTCTGGAACCCTCGGCGGAAAACCTTCTCCTCGCTGGTCGAACGTCTCGGCATAGAGCAATTGATGGCGCCAGTGCGTTCCGCTTTCGATGTGCTTGGGCCAGTTCGCACGTCACTGGCACAGGAAGCCGGTCTGTCTCCGGATGTGTCCGTCTATTGCGGCATCCACGATTCCAACGCATCCCTCCTGCCGCATCTGTTGCGCCGGCAGGGTGATTTTTCGGTCGTCTCCACCGGTACATGGGTGGTGAATTTCGCCATCGGCGGCACAGTGGATGCGCTGGACCCCGCCCGTGACACGCTGTTGAATGTCGATGCTCTCGGGCGCCCCGTTCCGTCGTCCCGCTTCATGGGCGGCAGGGAATATGAAATGCTGACGCAGCAATTCGGGCCTGCGCCGGACGACGAGATCGAAGCCACGCTTAGTGGTGTGCTGGCCAAGGGCATGATGCTGTTGCCCAGCGTCGTCGGCGGTTCCGGCCCCTTCCCCGGCAAAACGGCGCGCTGGATCAATGACGAAAATGCCACGGTCGCGGAACGGCACGCGGCAGCATCACTTTATCTCGCGCTTATGACGGAGTTCAGTCTTTCGCTGATCGGGCGAAAAGGCCCGGTGCTGGTTGAAGGCCCATTTGCGAGCAATGCGCTTTATCTCAAGGCGCTGGCAGGTTTTGCCAATACGGAGGTGATCGCCGTCGGCGGTTCCACGGGCACCAGCGCGGGCGCCGCACTCCTCACCGGTATCAGGCCGCTTGCCGGCCGGGAGCGTCATTTCGCTCCTGATAGCATTGCCGGGCTTGGTTCATATCGTAGCGACTGGCTCGCGCGTCTGGATTGACCCAAAATACGAAACGCGGCCTCGAATGAAGCCGCATTCCCTTTCGCCCAAAGATCAACCCTTGATGAAGGCCAGAAGATCGGCGTTCAGTACATCGGCATTGATGGTCAGCATGCCGTGCGAGAAGCCGGGATAGGTCTTCAGCGTGCCGTTTTTCAGCAGCTTTACCGATTTCAGCGCGGAGTCGGCAATCGGCACGATCTGGTCGTCTTCGCCGTGCAGTACCAGCGTCGGAACACTGATCGCCTTCAAGTCTTCGGTCTGGTCGGTTTCCGAAAAAGCCTTGATGCCATCGTAGTGAGCCTTTGCACCGCCCATCATGCCCTGCCGCCACCAGTTCTGGATCACGCCTTCCTGAGCGGCCGCACCCTCACGGTTGAAACCGTAGAACGGGCCGGACGGCACATCGCGGAAGAATTGCGCGCGATTTGCGGCAAGTGCCGAGCGGAAGCCGTCAAAAACCTCCATCGGCAGGCCTTCAGGGTTGGCCGCGGTCTTGAGCATCAGCGGCGGCACAGCGGAAACGAGCACGGCCTTGGCAACGCGGCCGGCGGGTTCGCCATGTTTGGCGACATAACGCGCCACTTCGCCACCGCCGGTGGAGTGGCCGATATGTACGGCGTTCTTCAGATCGAGCGCCTCGACGACGGCAAAGGCGTCGGCGGCGTAGTGATCCATGTCGTGACCGTCGGCAACCTGGGCGGACCGGCCATGGCCACGACGATCATGGGCGACGACGCGAAAACCCTTGGAGAGAAAGAACAGCATCTGCGCATCCCAGTCATCGGAAGAGAGCGGCCAGCCGTGATGAAACATGATGGGCTGGGCATCCTTCGGGCCCCAGTCCTTGTAGAAGATTTCGGTTCCGTCTGTCGTCTTTACAAAGCCCATGATCATTCTCCTTCGGTTGCGTTGGCATCTTCCGGTGCGGCGTCAGTTGTGCGCCGGTTTGATGGAGGGATGATGACGCAGGACAACGGTTGCGACAATTGCAACAATAATTGGCAATGAATTGCTGTTAATGAAATTATCTTTTCGATCCGCCTGGCTGCACACGCATCGAACCGCTCCGCGCCCTCACTCTGCAGTGAGAACGAGAGGATAGGCAGACGGTTCCGTGAATTCAATCACCTCTTGGGCGACCCTTATTTTCAGTCCACGTCGGGATCGTATTCCCTGGGGCTGTCATCGTTGGAGAACAGCACGCAGGGCCCGCGGGAACCGCGTGGATCATAGGCATAGCCCTTGGCCGTCAGCGCCTGCATGATATCGCGAACCCCGGCGAGGCCATAAAGATGGTCGTGCAGCTCGACGAATATCCGCTCCACACCGGTAAGGTTGGCCCTGCCAAGCAGGTCGCGTTCGGCACCTTCAATATCCATCACGAGGGCAGTAATGCCGTGGCTGGCGATGAACTCGTCGATATTTTCGGAAGAGATTTCGATACGCTGTTCATAAGGCCCCTGATTTTCGTCCATGGAGGACATCCAGAGATCCTTGCGGACATAGAAAGGATAGGTGCTCGGCGCATCGGCGGTGAGAAGCCCCTGCGAAAACACGACATTGCCACGGCAATTGGCCTTGAGCACCCGCTCTGCCAGCGCCGCCGTCGAAGGGTTGGCCTCGAAAGCCCACACCGAAACATCGTCTATGCCGGCGATGATGGAGGTAATGATGCCGATTCCGGACCCCAGTTCCAACACGCGGTCGCCGGGCTTGATGGCTTTCAGGACGCTGCGGGCCTCTTTCGCCTCATAGCTGCCGTCGGTCAGCGCCTGCCAGATAACGGGCGATACCTCATCGGAAGAAAGAGGCAGGGCAACTCCATGCACGTCCAGTATTTCCATGTCTCAAGCCTTTTCGCAAAACCCGGTCGTTTCACCGGAACGATCCCGTATCGACCGGGAATGCTCTACAGCATCGGTGCGGCAACCGGTATCGGTTTTAGCAGGAACCAATGCATCCGGTTAAAATTTCGATACGCTTGCGATGGTGCGAAAACGAGGATTTCAGACGGAACTCCAGAACACCAGTTCCTTGGCCGGCAACGGCCTGCTGATCAGATAACCCTGCACCTGATCGCAACCCAGACGTCTGACGCATTCATATTGCTCTTCCGTCTCGATGCCTTCGGCAATCGTGGTCATCCGCAGACTGCGTCCCACCCCAACCACAAATTCGACGATCGCCAGCGCGTCGCGATCGCTGGTAATATCGCGCAGGAAGGAGCGGTCGATCTTGATCTTGTCGAAGGGTACGCCGCGCAAATTCGCGAGCGAGGAATAACCTGTGCCAAAATCATCCATGGCGATCTTGATGCCGACGTCCTTCAGCCGGGTCAGCGTATTGATCGTCTGGTCGCTCTTGTTCAGCAGGATCGATTCGGTGATCTCAAGCTCAAGCCGGCTCGGCTCCAGACCGCTTTTTTGAAGAGCGCCCATGACGTTCTGGATGAGGTTGGTGCTGTGAAACTGAACCGGCGACAGATTGACCGCCACTTTCATGTCCTCGTCCCAGCCCATCGCCTCACGGCAGGCAGTCTCCATCACCCATTTCCCGAGCGAATGAATAAGGCCGGTTCGTTCCGCAACGGGAATGAACACGCTGGGCGGCACATCCCCCCGCACAGGATGCTTCCAGCGCAGAAGTGCCTCGAAACCGCATAGCTTGCGTGTCTGAGTCGCCACCTGCGGCTGGTAATAGACTTCCATCTCATCGTTCTGCAGTGCGGTCTGCAGATCGGCCTCGAAGGATTTCTTTTCGGTCAGCTGCTTCTGCATACGGACCTTGAAAACACTCGCCCGGCCCGGGCCGATGGCTTTCGCCTCATAAAGCGCCAGATCCGCGCGCTTGAACAATTCATCCGCATCGACTGTGCCATGCGATATGGCGATGCCGATGCAGGTGCCGATTTTGACTTCCTGCTCGCCAAGCTGGTAGGTGCGACTGATCTGGTCGATGAGCTTGGAGGCAAGGCGGCGAGCCGTGTCCTCGTTAAGATCATCGGACACCACGGCGAATTCGTCGCCGCCCAGCCGGCACACCATGTCGTAATCTCCGCCGATCGCCGAAAGCCGCTGCGCCACAGCCTGGAGCAACGCGTCTCCCGCATCGTGGCCAAGCGTATCGTTGACGTCCTTGAATCCGTCGAGATCAAGCAGAAGGATCGCTGTCGTTCCTGTGCCGCCAAAGGATCGGCGCAACCTCTCGATCAGTTCCTGGCGGAACAGGGACCGGTTGGGCAACCCCGTCAGCGCGTCGTGATAGGCGTCATGCTCCAGCCGCACATTTTTCGCCTGCAGCTCCAGCGTTGCGGCGCGCAGATCGTCCGTCAGGCCGCGCATGCTCTTCTGCGCCCGGTTCAGCAGGTCGTTCTGACGAAGCAGCAATATGACCAGCGCGATACCGCACAGGATGAGGCCACCCGCCAACGCGGTATAGACGATGTGCAGCTTGCGCACATCCTCATGGGCCGTATCGATGAGATTGACATCATAGGCCACTGATGACGAGGCCAGTGTCGTCATCGGCGCATCGAGCGCGCTCATGGACGAGAGCAGATCCGGAACATCCGCCGGTTCCAGACTGCTCATCTGCTGTTCCAGGCGCGCCAGAACGGCGTCAAGCTGGGCTACGAGTTCCCGCCACTGCTGTTTTTCATTGATGAAAGCCCCCAGATTGCCCTGCTTCAAAAGCTCCAGGCGGCTGAGCATGATGTCCAGACGCAGCTGCAGTTCGTCCCGGTCGAGCTTGCCCGGGCTCAGCGCGAATACGGCGAGCTTATTCTGAAGACGAAGATATTCCGCCACGGTCTGGCTGACAGCCCACGAATCATTATAGCGGGCAAACTTCTGCAGAGCGGTTTGCCGCTCGGCAATGACGAAAGCGATATAGCCCGTTGCCAGGACGAAGCAACAGATGATCACCGCCACAAGTTTTCGCAAACGGCACCTTTATTCCACTATCAATTTGGCGACTTGCCACGCGGACCGCGAATAATAGGTCTGCTTCTGCAATTCCGGGTCGCTGTCATAGGGGTAGATGACGAACAACGGACCCTTTTCTCGAACCGTCATGTAGTTGCCATCCAGTTTGATCGCCAGAATAACGTTAAATTTCTTAAAATCCTCAACCGGTATCGTGCTGACATAATCATTGAGAGCGACCGCCGTGATGCTGGTGCCTGTCGCACCGACGACCTCCATCAATTTTGCCAGCGAAACACCGTCGAAACGGACGCGACCATCGTGCCATGGCGTCGTCGTCTCCACCGTCACCATGCCGAGCGCCTCCAGCATGTCGCGATCGAACTGCGCGGCACCGTCGGCGTTCGTATTGGTGATCTTTCCAGATATGGTTAATATCGGCTTGCCTTGCGGTTTGGCAATCGTCCCGGCTTGGGCACAGGAAAGCCACACGAGCGACAAGAACGCACTGAGAAGTACCCGGGCGAAACTCATACTTTTTCTCCATCGATAACGTTCAGGTCGAAGGTTTTCGCCAACCGCAATGGTCAAGGGAACCGACGTCCGCAATATATATCAGGAACGGATGTTATATCCTCACTGAGATTTTATCCGTATTTTCTCTAGGTTTTGAGTAAACCCTTTGGATAATTTTTCTGTCTTATTTGTACTTTTTTACGTTTCGCGCACTGTTATGACGCAAGCGAACCCCACTCATGCCGTCTCATCAAATTCGTCCGGCGGGACGAAGGCCAAATTGTGGCGGGAGCTTTCCTGCTCACATAGAGAAACGTGTGATTCGCGCGAACCGGAGGTTGTGATCGAAAATCCGGCATCGGCTTGCATGCTAAACATAAATGACAAAAGACAAGTTCCACGTCACAGAAAAATCATCGTCTTTGCCAGAGCCGACGGTTGAAACATACCGCGCGGAACTTAATATAAAGACTGTCGTTTCCGTTTCCGGCAACTCCAGAATCCCCGCCGGAAATGTCCAGACACAAGTTCCGCGCAGCGAAAGCCGCGATGCCGGATATCGTCCGGCCAGGAAAATTCTGTTCACGTCTCCGGGCCTGACGGCACCTGCCGCATTGGCCGCATCATGAAGGTAGCCCCTATGCACACCTATCCCGACATCAAACTTCTCATTGATGGCGAATGGCGAGACGCCGTTTCCGGCAAGACGATCGCCGTGTCCGATCCGGCAACCGACGAGATCATCGGCGCGATCGCCCACGCAGAGAAGGAAGACCTCGATCTGGCACTTGCCGCCGCTGACCGTGGCTTCAAGGTGTGGCGCGACACCTCACCCTTCGAGCGTTCGAAGATCATGCGCAAGGCCGCGGATATCCTGCGCGAGCGCAAGGACAAGATCGCCTATGTGATGACCCGCGAGCAGGGCAAACCGCTGGCGCAATCCGGTACCGAAATCATGGGGGCCGCCGATACCATCGACTGGTTCGCCGAAGAAGCACGCCGCACCTATGGCCAGGTCATTCCCGCGCGTGCAACCGGCGTTTCGCAGCTTGCCATCAAGCTGCCAGTCGGTCCCGTTGCGGCCTTTACACCCTGGAACTTCCCGATCAACCAGATCGTCCGCAAGCTTTCCGCAGCGCTTGCCACCGGCTGCTCCATCATCGTCAAGGCGCCGGAAGAAACCCCGGCCTCGCCGGCGGAGCTGATCCGCGCTTTCGTGGATGCCGGCGTACCGGCTGGCGTCATCGGCCTTGTTTACGGCGTTCCATCGGAGATTTCGGAATATCTGATCCCGCATCCGATCATCCGCAAGATTTCCTTCACCGGCTCCACCCCGATCGGCAAGCACCTCGCGGCGCTGGCCGGCAAGCACATGAAGCGCGCCACGATGGAACTCGGCGGCCATGCGCCGGTGATGATCTTTAACGACGCCGATATCGAAAAGGCGATTGAGGTGACTTCGCTTTCGAAGTTCCGCAATGCCGGTCAGGTCTGTGTCGCTCCCACCCGCTTCCTCGTGCAGGACGGCGTGGCGGACCGTTTCCTTGAAGGTTTCGTGGAAGCCGCCAAGGCGGTGAAGGTCGGCAACGGCCTGGAAGACGGTGTCATCATGGGTCCGCTCGCCAATGAGCGGCGTATTCCGGCGCTGGAAGGCCTCATCAGTGATGCGGTTTCCCATGGCGGCGAATTGAAGACCGGCGGCCGCCGCATCGGTAACAAAGGCAATTTCTTCGAACCGACGGTTCTCGCCAACGTGCCGACCACCGCCAAGATCATGAATGACGAGCCCTTCGGCCCGGTCGCGATCATCAACCGCTTCTCGAGCTTCGACGATGCGGTTGCCGAAGCGAACCGCCTGCCTTTCGGTCTTGCATCTTATGCCTTCACCGGTTCAGTCAAGACCGCGCATGCGCTCGGTCATCAGGTTGAGGCCGGCATGCTGACCATCAACCATAACGGCCTTGCGCTTCCCGAAGTCCCCTTCGGCGGCATCAAGGATTCCGGTTATGGCACGGAAGGCGGCTCGGAAGCGGTCCAGGCCTATCTGGAGACCCGCTTCATCAGCCAGATGAGCTGATTAGGTCTCGAAATTTCTTCTCCCCATCGGGGAGAAGATGCCCCGAAGAGGCAGATGAGGGGGCAAGCTCTCCGCACATCTCTGTGCTCACCCCCTCAACCCGCTGCCGCGACCTTCTCCCCGGCGGGGAGAAGGAGGCAAGCCGCACTCGCTTATCCTTTCTCACGCCCTGGAAGTTGCTCAGCATTATCTTGCCTCCAGCTTCATCGTGCCTTAAAAGAACAAAAAGTGAACTTTGAGGGCGATATGAGCGACACGGCGGCACCGGCATTGAAGGAAATCTTCAACAGCGAAAAATTACGGCATATCGCCGATCAGACGAAGGCCATTCATCCGCCATTTGACGTTTCCGCCTTCATGACGCTCGCAACGACAAATCTCGAGGCGCTTGGCATCATGCAGCGCATGCGGCAAGTGGCGACCAGCCTGCATGCCACATTGCCCGGCGACTATGCCCGCAATATCGAAATTCTGACCGCCGCAGCCCCCGGAATCGGCAACGGTTTCGCCTCCATTTCACTGCCGGAATATGTGGCGCTTTACGGCCTCGATGATTTCGATCTTTCCATGCAAGCACTGAGCTATTTCACCCGTTTCGGCTCCTCTGAATTCGCCATCCGGCATTTTCTGCAACGGGACATGGCCCGCACCCTTGCCGTGATGGAAACATGGTCCCGGCACGAGAACGAGCATGTGCGACGGCTGGCGAGCGAAGGCTGCCGGCCCCGCCTGCCATGGTCTTTCCAGCTCAAACCCTTGATCGACGATCCGTCGCCGGTCACGGCGATCCTTGAGACCATGAAAGCCGATGAGGCGCTTTACGTGCGCAAATCCGTTGCCAATCACCTGAATGACATCACCAAGGACAATCCCGCCTTCGTGCTGGCGCTGATCGATACATGGCCGAAAGACAATCCGCATACGCGCTGGATCATGCGACAAGCCCTGCGTACGCTGATCAAGAAGGGAGATGCAGCCGCACTTTCCCATCTTGGCGCGCATGAGGAAGCGCAGATCGCGCTTGCCGCGTTTCAGGTCTCACCGGAAAAGATCGTTCTCGGCAATCCCGTGCGGATTTCGGCCTCCTTCACCTCCACGGCAAAGAGCTCACAGAAACTGGTGATCGACTACGCCGTACATTACGTCAAGAAGAGCGGCGACGCCTCGGCGAAAGTCTTCAAGTGGAAGGAAATCGAACTTCAGCCGGGCGAAACATGCGCGCTGTCGATCAGCCGCGCCATGCGCGACTTTACCACCCGCAAGCACTATGCCGGTGTCCACAAGGTCGATCTCATGGTCAATGGCAGGCTGGTAGCCGAGGCCTCTTTCGAGCTCCTGATCTAAGGCTGTCGAGGGTCTCTCACGCCGCCGGGAAAATCTTTGCCCGACGGATGATGACGGAGCCACGGTCCCCGGCGGCAACATCGTTTTCCGGCGGCACGTCGAATTCCAGCAGATCGCCGCCATCGGTGCTGGCGATCACCCGGCGCTCGCCCGCCCGGTCGAGAACCCGCGCCACCGAAGCAGGAATGCCTTCATGCAGGTCTTCCCATTCGAGATCGCCGGGACGGGCATAAATATCGACCGCGCCGTCCCCTTGCGCATAAGAGAAAGGCAGTTCGTTTTCACCGACATAAACCTTGCCGCCGCGCGCCACGCCGGACACCCGGTTGGCATCGCCGAGAAAACGCATGACGAAAGAACTATTGGGCTGGCGGCACACCTCTTTCGGCGTGCCCTGCTGCACGATCTCGCCCTGATTGAGAATGACAACGCGGTCGGCGAGATCAAGCGCCTCTTCCTGATCATGCGTCACGAAAATTGTGGTGATGCCCAGTGCATCGTGAATTTCACGCAGCCAGCGGCGCAGGTCGCGGCGCACATTGGCATCCAGCGCGCCGAAAGGCTCATCGAGCAGAAGCACCTTCGGATCGACCGAAAGCGCACGCGCCAGAGCCACACGCTGGCGCTGTCCGCCGGAAATCTGCGCCGGAAAACGCTCGCCGAGACCATCGAGCTTGACCAGGCTCAGAAGCTCCCTGACCCGGGCATCGATCGCCGCTTTGTCGCGCTTGACCTTCGAAACCTTCATGCCGAAAGCAATGTTTTCGTGCAGCGTCATATGCGGGAACAACGCATAGTGCTGGAATACGAAACCGACGCCGCGATCACGCACCGGAATATTGGTGGCGTCTTCATCTCCGAAGAAGATACGGCCGCCATCGGTATATTCGAGACCGGCGACCATGCGCAAAATCGTCGTCTTGCCGGAGCCGGAAGGCCCGAGCAGCGCCAGAAGCTCGCCGCTTTCGATATCCAGCGAAACATCGCGCACCGCGCGGAACGTATCGAAGGTCTTCACCACGTTTTCGAGGCGGATTTTCATGGGAATCAGGTCTCCGTGGCGATGGCGGCATCGCCGTTGGTCTTCTTGGCTCCGCGCCCGGCACCACGCCGTTCCAGCGCCACCTTGGCGATGATGGTAACGACGGCAAGCAAGGCGAGGATGGAGGCTGACGCGAAGGCGCCGGCCGTCTGGTAATCGTGGTAGAGCAGCTCGATATGCAGCGGCAGCGTGTTGGTCTGGCCGCGAATGTTGCCAGAAACGACCGACACCGCGCCGAACTCACCCATCACGCGGGCATTGCACAGAACGACGCCATAAAGCAGCGCCCATTTGATATTCGGGAGCGTCACCGAAAAGAAGGTGCGCCAGCCGGAGGCGCCAAGCGAGGTTGCCGCCTCTTCCAGATCGCGTCCCTGCGCCTGCATCAAGGGAATGAGTTCACGCGCCACGAAAGGTGCGGTGACGAACATGGAGGCGATGACGATGCCGGGCAGCGCAAAGAGTATCTTGATGTCATGCGCATCGAGGAACGGCCCGAACAGGCCCTGCAATCCGTAAACGAAGAGATAGGCGACGCCCGCAACGATCGGCGAGATGGAAAAAGGTATTTCGATCAGCACCAGCAGGAAGCGCCGGCCGGGGAAATCGAACTTGGTGATGGCCCAGGCAGCCGCAACGCCGAAGGCCGTATTGACGGGCACGGCGATCAGCGCCGTCAGCACCGTCAACATGATGGCGTGGCGGGTATCGGGATGGGTGATGGTGGCTGAATAGACCTTCCAGCCCTGCGAAAAAGCCTCGACGCCGATGATGATCAGCGGTGCGACAACCAGCAAAGCGCCGATGACCAGCACGAAGGCGATCAGGCTGCGGCGAACCCAGTTTGCATCTCCGACGCGCGGCGGCTTACGGTGTTGGGAAAAGGCGCTCATGTCTAGCTCCTCACCGTGTAGCGCAACGCCCGTGTCTGCAGATAATTGGTCACGGCCAGCATTACGAAAGCGGTGATGAGCAGCACGGAGGCGATGGCGGCGGCGGCCTGGTAATCATATTCCTCAAGCCGGATGAAGATCAGCAGCGCGGTGATCTCCGTCGAAAAAGGCTGGTTGCCGGCAATGAAGATGATCGCTCCGAATTCACCGAGGCTGCGGGCGAAGGAAAGCGACAGACCGGCCAGAAGAGCGGGCGTCAAAAGCGGCAGGATGACCTTGCGGAAGATTTCCAGATCAGAACCACCAAGCGATTGCGCCGCTTCCTCCAGCGCCGGATCGAGATCTTCCAGCACCGGCTGCACGGTGCGCACGATGAAGGGCAGGCTGGTAAAGGCCATCGCCACCATGATGCCAAGTGGCGTATAGGCCACCTTGATGCCGAGCGGCGCCAGCAGCGAACCGAACCAGCCATTGCCCGCAAACAGCGTCGTCAACGCAATGCCGGCAACGGCGGTGGGCAGCGCAAAGGGCAGATCGACAATGGCATCAACGAGACGCCAGCCGGGAAAGCGGTAACGCGTCAGCACCCAGGCGAGTGCCAGCCCGAAGATGACATTGAACAACGTGGCGGCCAGCGCGCAGAGCACGGTGACGCGATAACTGGCAACGGCGCGCGGCGAAGAAATGATCGCCCAATATTCGGCCGGCCCAAGGCTTGCCGCCTTGAACACCAGCGCCGAGAGCGGCAGGAGCACGATGATGGCAACGTAAGTCAGGGTAACGCCAAGGGACAATTTTAGCCCCGGCAGAACATTCCGCTTCAAACCCCCGCCCCCATTTCATCATGAAGCGACCCGGCAGTTTCCCGCCGGGTCGTTTTCAAGTTCTGTTTCGTTGTGATTAGCGGCTGCCGTAAAGCGTATCAAGCGTCGCGCCGGATGCAAAATGCTCTTTCTGGATTTTATCCCAGCCGCCGAACACGTCGTTGACGTTGACGAGGCGAATGGCCGGAAAGTCACCCTTGAATTCGCCGACGACTTTTTCGTCGTGCACGCGGTGGCCGAACTGCGCCGCAATGCGCTGGCCTTCTTCCGTATAGAGGAAATCAAGGTAACTCTTGGCCAGTTCACGCGAACCGCGCTTGTCGGCCACCTTGTCCACCACCGCCACCGGGAATTCTGCCAGCAGGCTGACGGAAGGCACGACGCCCTCAACCTTGTCCTTGCCATATTGCTTGGCAATGCCACGGGTCTCGGCCTCAAAAGTGATCAGCACGTCGCCGATTTCACGCTCGACGAAAGTGGTGGTGGCCGCACGGCCGCCCGTGTCGAAAACCGGGGTGTTGTCGAAGATTTTCTTGACGAATTCCTGGACCTTCTTCTCGTCGCCGTTGAACTTCTCCTTGGCGTAAGCCGTGGCGGCGAGATAGGTGTACCGGGCGTTGCCAGAGGTTTTCGGATTGGGGAAAACGACCTTCACGTCGTCACGGGCGAGGTCGTCCCAATCCTTGATGCCCTTGGGATTGCCGGCCCGCACGAGGAAGGACGGAAAGGAATAGAACGGCGACGCGTCGTTCGGGAAATCCTTCTGCCAGTCGGCGGAGACAAAACCCTGCTTCACCAGAAAATCAACGTCGGTCACCTGGTTGAAGGTAACGACATCAGCTTCCAGACCCTCAACAATGGCGCGCGCCTGTTTGGAGGTGCCGGCATGCGACTGATCGACAATGACGCCCGGGTGCTGCTTGATGAAAGCCTCGTTCTCAGCGGCAAAAACCTCGCGGGCGACATCGTAGGAGGCGTTAAGAATAGTGGTCGGAGACTGCGCCTGCGCCGCGCCTGCAAAAAGGGCGGCAATGGCAGTGCCGATAATGAGAAGTCGTTTCATGAATACCCCCGGAAAATCGAATGGTCCTCAACATAGAGGGCGGAGGCAACTGCGGCGAGAAACAGCTGTGCTTTACGGGATCATGAATTGGAAATTTCGCCCAAAGAACAGAATTTCTAAAGGCGATAATTTCATATATGGCGACAAGCCGGATTTCTTTTGCGTCTACCTAGAGACGATGTTCGGGAAACAGATTGCCGGAATGATCGACTAGGTAGCGTGAAATATCCTCCTCCCGCACTTCATCCAGCCGCGCAGGTCGCCAGCGGGGGTTGCGGTCCTTGTCGACCAAGGCTGCACGCACGCCTTCGTAAAAATCATGCTGGCGCAACATCTCGGTGCCGGCGGCAAACTCCCGTTCCAGGCACTCGATCAGGCTCGCGCTTTCGCGGCCAAGTCGCAGAAGCTTCAGTGTCAATTTCAGGCTGGTGGGAGAGCGTTTTTGCAGAACCTCAAGTGTTTCTCGCGAAAAGGCATCATCCCGCGTCGAGAGCGCTGCGAAAATTTCCTCGACCGTATCGAAACGGAATGTCGCATCGATGATATCCCGGTTTGCAGCCAGCACGCCTTCACCCCCATCAATGGCATAGGCCGCTATCGCTGCCTCCACGCCTTCGACATCCGTCGTTTGCGACAGATCCTGCATCAGAGCTTCGAGACGGTCCGAAGGGACGAAATAATCGGCAAACCCGGCATAGATCGCGTCGGCAGCGGTAACGGCGTTGCCGGTTAGCCCGAGCCACGTGCCGCATTCGCCCGGCGCCTTCGGCAAAAGCCAGGAACCGCCCACATCAGGGAAATAACCAATGCCCGTTTCCGGCATGGCGAGCCTTGTGCGCTCGGTGACGATGCGGTGGCTGCCATGAGCAGAAATGCCGACGCCGCCACCCATGACGATGCCATCCATGAACGCCACATAGGGTTTGCCAAAACGGGCGATCCGATAGTTAAGCGGGAATTCTTCCCGCCAGAAATCAAGCACCTGCGGGTCGCCCGCCTTGCCGAGGTCGTGAATGACGCGGACATCGCCGCCGGCGCAGAGCCCTTTTTCGCCCTCCCCCGTCAGCACGACGCAGGAAATGCCGGCATCGTCCTCAAAACGCTGAAGCGCTTGAAACAGGGCACGCACCATCGGCAATGTCAGGCTATTGATGGCTTTCGGACGGTTGAGGCTGATGATGCCGGCCCCTTGCCGTTTCTCGACGATGACCTGCACCTCCGCTTCGGTTCTCAGTTCCAATCTCGCCTCCTCCGCTGCCAGTTATCCGCCCATCTTGGCGGCCTTGGCGCAATCACGCAACGTTGATCTTGTCGTGTGGGAACGTCTTTCGCCCAAACCGCTTTCTCAGGCGTAAAATGCCTGAAATCCGCTTTCGCAATGCAGCATGTTTGCTTGACGCCCGGAAGATCATGGCATGTAATGGGTCTTGGAAATGCCGGCATTGATTCCTGTCGAGCGTGTGCCGGACCAAGCGGAATGTCGCCTTCTCAAAGGCGCTGTAAACAGCAACGGGAGACGAGCATGCAGGTTTCGGAAAACGAGTGGATCAGCAAACGCGCCTATACACTCTGGGAAAAGGAAGGCCACCCCCACGGCCGCGATGCGGAACATTGGGAACAGGCAAAACATGAATTTTCACTTCTGAAGACATCGGAAGCGACGAAACCAGCGCAGCGCAAGAAGGCAGCTCCCAAAGCCGTCTCCGCTGATGCGGCGGCACCGGATGCAGAAGCCCCAGCGAAACCCAAAGCCCGCGCTCGCAAGGCTGTCGCTGCGAAATAAAGCCCCCCAACGTAGTCATCTGAAGCACCAAATGAAAAAGCCCGACGAAATCTCGCCGGGCTTTGTCTGTTTAGCGTGGGTCGCAGCCCGGATCGCCGGTCCGGCAGCCGCCCCGGAGATTTTCCGAAGCGGGCGCGCGGCGTGGATCATCCCACTGGCGACGTTCCGGAGGGAGCCGACCCCCACTCTCATTTGGTTGACGGTCACGGTTGCGGTCGCGGTTTTCGTCTTCAACGCGGGGGCGATTGTCCTCCCGGCGCGGCCTGTCGCCCTGATTTCTGTCACCCTGATTGCGATCACCCTGGTTCCAGTCGCCATAACGACGTTCCCAGCGGCCGTCATTCGGTCCGCCGCCCTGGCGCGGATCACGCGACTCATCGCGGCGGCCGTCGCGCCAGTCATCCCGGCGGCCATCACGCCACTCGTCGCGCGGACGCGGGCGATCCCAGTCCGCACGCGGCGGCGGAGGTGCGGCATTCCAGTAACCGCCGGACGGGCGACGCCAGCGATCACGCTCGCGGTAAAAATCGCGGTCGCGATAATAGCGGTCCCAATAGCGGCCGGCTTCGAAGGTGATGATCGGCACGCCGAGATCGCGGTAGTAGCGCGGCTCGACATAGACCCGGTTCTGCCGATAGGTGGTTTCGATATAGCGTCCGGCGACCCAGCCGCGACCGGCCACAAAGGAAACGTCGCACCAGGGTGTATCGGACAGGCAACCATGCACCGTGAGCGGTGCGCCGTTCGGGATCACGACGACGGCCGGGTAAGCCGTGCTCGGGCCGGAGCGCATATTCACGTTCGCTGTGGCAAAGCCGCGTGTCGCGGCTTCGGCAAGTGCCGGCGCAGCAAGCATGGCCACCAGCGCAATTGCGCCAAACAGTTTTCTCTTCACTTCTTTCTCCTCAAGCAAAGGCCCGCTTTGCCCTTGTCGGCATCCATCGTCTTAGATGGACGAGTATGCGTTCCGCATACTGCCACGATCGGAAAATACGCGTCTCTCCATGAACGCAGCATGAAACAAATGAGGTGCCCAATCAGTTCCACCTGCGGCATTGCGCCCCCGATAAATTGCCGGCGGAATGACCCGTCGGTCTTGACTTCGGGGGGCAATCATCCGACTTCAGTGCAACAGCAATATGGAGCAGAACCATGAGCGAAACCGCACAGACGACCATCGACCAGAGCGAAGTGGATCGTTTCTCCGCGATGGCTGCCGAATGGTGGAGCCCGACGGGCAAGTTCCGCCCGCTGCACAAGTTCAATCCGGTGCGGCTGGAATATATCCGCAACCGCGTCTGCGAGAATTTCGGCCGCGACCCAAAGGCGCATCGCCCGCTGGAGGGGCTGCGCGTGCTGGATATCGGCTGCGGCGGCGGCCTGCTTTCCGAACCCGTAGCGCGCATGGGCGCCACCGTGGTAGGTGCCGATCCCTCGGAGAAGAATATCGGCATTGCCTCCACCCATGCGCATGAAAGCGGCGTCACCGTCGACTACCGCGCCATAACTGCCGAACAATTGCAGGAGGCCGGCGAAACCTTCGACGTCATCCTCAATATGGAGGTGGTGGAGCACGTGGCGAATGTTGATTTCTTCGTCACCACCTGCGCCAAAATGGTGCGCCCCGGCGGGCTGATGTTCGCCGCCACGATCAACCGCACGCTGAAAGCCAGGGCACTCGCCATCTTCGCCGCCGAGAACGTGCTGCGCTGGCTGCCACGCGGCACCCACCAATATGAGAAGCTGGTTCGCCCGGAGGAGCTTGAGCGGCCGATGGTGGCAAGCGGCATGGATATCATCCACCGCACCGGCGTCTTCTACAACGTCCTGCAGGATCGCTGGAATCTCTCGCCGGATATGGACGTCAACTATATGATGCTGGCGAAACGGCCGGTATAAGTCGGCATTCAGACTGGAATAGCCTGCACCGCCGACAGCAGTTCCTTTTGCCCGGCAGCATTTCTTGCGGCGATCTTCCGGACCTCGGCACGGTCGATTTCAACCGGAGTTCCGTTCGCCGCGAAAGGCTGTTTGAAATTGAACGCCTGTGGCGACGGGCCGTGGTCGTGCAGATGCTCGAACCTTCTGACGGCATCCGTCCAGAGGGGATTATCCGCCGCATCCACCCACCATAGAACAAGCGGCGGCCATTTCTGTGGAGCATTCCAGTTGCGTCCGTGCTTCAGAGCCTCCGCATGCACGCCGGAGTAGGAATACGCCATCAGCGATTCGAGATCGCGCCAGAGCGAAAAGGATGAAACACCGCTTGTAGCGCCGTTTTCCTTCAGGAAACGCGGGAAGACCTGCACGCCCCAGCTTGCGGGTCCTGGTTCGCCTTCGTAACCAGACCGACCGATGAAACCCTCCGAGCGTTCGGCGGACATGAAATTCAAAGGTTCGCGCCGGGCAAATCCCGCAACGGCGGGATCATCGTAGGCGGCAATCTGTATTCCGAAATTATAGATTGCTACCCGCATACGCAAACTCAGTTTATGTCGTCAGGTAACGACGGCAGCGGCGCGATTTCGATGCCCTCGTCCAGCAGGGCCTTGGCTTCCTGCACGGAGGCATTGCCGATGATGCCGCGCTCGTCCGCCTCGCCATAATGGATTTTGCGGGCTTCCTCAGGGAATTTATCCCCGACATCCTCCGCATTGGCGCGGATATTGGCGACGGCCTCGCGGATTTTCGCAATCGCTTCCTTTTTCGCCGTGTCCATGGCGAGCGTCTGGCGTTCGTCCTTCTTGCGGGCGGTGGAGACCGAAGGCGCCATCAGAAGTTTGGAGACCTGCACGGAATTGCAGACTGGGCAGGACAGGAAGCCACGCTGCAACTGATTATCGAAATCGTCGCTACCGGCAAACCAGCCTTCAAACTCATGGCCCTTCTCACAGGCCAGCGCATAACGGATCACGCCGCCTCACCTCCTGCAGGTTTCAGGGGAATAACCGTATCCAGCCCGAATTCGCGGGCATTGCGCAGATTGGGAATTTTTCCGCGCGCAGCCACCACCAGCGCCGTATCGATCTCGGCGAAGATGATCTCTTCCCCGCCGCCGCCGGCCATGGCCAGAACCTTGCCCCAAGGGTCGATGATGATGGAATGGCCGAACGTTTCACGCCCGTCCTCATGCACGCCGGCCTGCGCGGCAGCGATGACGAAAGCGCCGTTTTCAATGGCGCGGGCGCGCAGCAGGATTTCCCAATGGGCCTCCCCCGTCTGGCGGGTGAAGGCGGCGGGCACCGTCAGAACTTCGGCGCCGGCCAGCGCTTCTGCGCGGAAAAGCTGCGGGAAACGGACGTCATAGCAGATAGCAAAGCCGAATTTCGCCAAGGGAAGTGCGGCGATACGCGCCACTTCACCGGGCTCATAGGCAGCGCTTTCGCGCCAGCTTTCGCCATTGTCGAGATCGACATCGAACATGTGGATCTTGTCATAGCTGCAGATGCGCGAACCATCCGGCGCGAAGAAAAATCCGCGATTGGCGATCTTGCCATCTGGCCTGGCAATCGCCGTCGAGCCGACATGGACATGAATACCGAGTTCGCGCGCAAGGCGCGAGGCGGTCGCAACGATGATGTCACCGTCATCATCACGCAGCTGGGCACGAAGCGCCTGTCTGTCCTTCTGGATTGCACCCGTCATTTCCGGGGTCTGCACATAAACAGCGCCTTCCGCCGCAGCGGCGCGCACCAGCCGTTCCATGTCGGCGGCGTTTTTCGCCGGATCAACGCCGGAGCGCATCTGGATGGCGGCAGCCTTGAAACTCATCACATCCTCCGTCGATCGGGCCGATCAGGCAGCCAGCATCGCGTCCAGTTTGCCGGCACGCTCCAGGGCATGCAGATCGTCGCAACCACCAACAAGCTCGCCATTGATGAAGATTTGCGGAAAGGTCGTTCCGCCGGATTTCTCGATCATTTCCCGCCGGTATTCCGGTGTCGTGGTGGCGTTATACTCCGCATAATCAACGCCCTTGCTGTCCAGCAGCGCCTTGGCGCGCGCGCAATAACCACAAAAATCCCGCGTATAGATCGTTACCGGTGCCATGTCTTTCAAAGCCTCGCAAACGTGCGATCAGACGCACGGTTTCCTCATGTTATTCAGGCTTCATATAGGCCCGGAAATGGCCATTGCAAAGGTCAAAACTGTCACATCCGCGGCACCTGCCTTGCGCAGGGCGCGGCTTGCCGCACCCACCGTCGCTCCGGTTGTGTAGACGTCGTCCACCAGCACCACGCGCTTGCCATGAACATCGGTTTCCCGGCCGGGCGCAAACGAAAAAGCACCGCGCACATTATCCCGCCGGGCAAGTGCGGAAAGCCCCACCTGACGCTCGGTCGGCTTTACGCGCAACAGCGTGCCGGCGAGCAGGGGTTTGCCGGCCGCCCTCGCCAGATGCCGCGCCAGCTCAGCGGACTGATTGAAGCGACGGCGCAGGAAACGATGACGATGTAAGGGCACAGGCACAACGCAATCGCAGGCATCCACCGTTCCGTCGCTTGCCCGCAGCATCCACAGCGCCATCAACCCGGCGAGATCGGTGCGGTCCTGATATTTCAGACGATGCACCAGCTTGCGGGCAGTGCCCTCATGGCTGGCGACGGCGCGCAGGCGATCAAAGGGTGGCGGATCGGCAATTGCCTGCGCACTGACAACCCCTTCGCCATGGTCACGCGAAAAGGGGATGCCCAAAACCTCGCAGAAAGGCCGTTCGATGAAGGCAACCTCCCGCCAGCAATCGGGACACAACGCCCCCTCGCCGCCGGTCATGCGATTGCAGCCCGCGCAGGTTGGCGGATAAACCATGCGGAAGGCCGCGCGCAACAGACCACGGGCAGCGGCCGGCACGGTGGCGGACTTCGACAGCAACCCCGAAAACAGATCGTCACCAGCACCCATGAGGTTGACTTTAGCGCCGAACAGGTGCCTTTGCGAGAGCGATATGGTCCGGCCAGTGACCGGAAAACGATGCCCCAAGGGGGCATGACAGCAAAGATACGGCCCGCCGATCCCGAAGGCGCTATTGGCCGAGCAGGCAAGACGATGGATATTCTCTTTGACCAGGCCCTGATCGAACAAAACCGCCGCCGGGCATGGAACCGGCGCGACGACAAGGCCCTGTTTCTTCTCGATATGGCAGCTGAAGAACTCGCCGACAGGCTCGCCATTGTCGAGCGCCAATTCGAGACCGCGATCGAACTGCATGGCGGGACCGGCATCACCGCGCAGCGCCTGGCCGAGACGGGCAAGGTGGAGGCAATCCGCCGTATCGAGACCGAGAGCTGTTTTGCCACGGATGGGAATATTCCGCAGGCAGCCTCAATGGAACATCTGCCGCTTGAGGAGGCGTCCGCCAATCTCGTCGTTTCGCCGCTTGCACTGCATCTCACCAATGATACGCCCGGCGCGCTGATCCAGATCCGGCGGGCATTGAAGCCGGATGGCCTGTTTTTAGGCGCCATTCCCGGCAGCGGCACCTTGCATGAACTGCGCGACGTGCTGCTGACGGCGGAGGCGGAACTGACTGGGGGCGCCAGCCCACGTGTCATTCCTTTCGCCGATGTGCGTGATGTCGGTGCGCTTCTGCAGCGCGCCGGCTTTGCGCTTCCGGTCACCGATTCGGAAACCTATACGGTGCGGTACGATTCGATTTTCCCGCTGATGCGCGACCTGCGCGCCATGGGCATGGCCAATCCCCTGGCAAGCCGCAGCAGAAAACCGCTCAACCGCGCGTTCTTCCTGCGCGCGGCGGAGCTTTACGCAGAACGTTATTCCGATCCGGACGGACGGATAAGGGCGACTTTTTCCATCATTTATGTTTCGGGCTGGGCGCCGCATGAGAGCCAGCAGAAACCGCTGAAGCCCGGCTCCGCCAAGGTTCGTCTGGCCGATGCGTTGAAGACAACCGAGGTGAAACTGTCCTGAGTGGTCGGCCTAAAGGGGTTAAAACTCGGCAAAAGTATCGGCTATGAACTGGAATATGGCATTGATACTGGTGCTGACGGCACTTGCGCCGCCAATAATTCCGACAGAAATCACGGCGACGATCAGACCGTATTCGACTGCGGTAGCCCCGTCTTCGTTTTTGCAGAAATTGATAAAAGAACGCAGCACAGGATATTCCCCATCCGCCATCCGGTTTATCCCGCCGGCCGGCACTATGCTTTATTGAAATCGAATATATCTTAAGGCGACGAGTGTGAGGAATCGGTTACGGATGATAGTAAACGATCAGCAACCGCTATCGTTGTTGTAACCGGTCACGACGCAGGGCATTTCCGGCATCGGCTGGGTTATGCTGCGGCGGATGGAATAGGTCTTGCCCATATCGGTTTTCTTGATCGAGCCGGTGCTGATCATGTCATAATTGTCGGGAAACTGAGCCACACGGGTGGATGATTTTCCGGCAAGCATCGGGGTGATGATCAGGGAGAGAGCGATAACGGCTGTGCCGAAAAGCAGCGCGACATTAAGAACGCCGGTGCGACGGGATTTATCGGAATAAGAGTGACGACCTTCCACCGTCTTCCAGAAATCCTCGTTCATGACCAACCTCGTCTCGCGCAGTTTACCGCTTCTTTAGATTAACAATCTGCCAGAGGGTGCTGAACGATCTCTTAACGCAGGCCCGTTTTGGCACGGCAAAGCGGGGTTACAAGGGCGTTTTCACGAAGCTGTTACGCGTAAAGCGGCAGGCGTCGCCTTAAAGCAGATCCTGCAGGAAAGGGATAAGCGGCTCGTCGGCCGGCGGCATGGGGTAGTCACGCAAGGCTTGCGGCTTTACCCATTTAAGCGCCTGCCCTTCCCGCCCATGCGGGATGCCTTCATAACGGCGGCACACATAGAGCGGCATCAGCAGGTGAAAGGTCTCATAAGTATGGCTGGCGAAGGTCAGCGGTGCGAGGCAAGCGACCTTGGTCTTGATACCCAGTTCTTCGTCGAGCTCGCGAACAAGGGTCTCTTCCGGCGTCTCGCCGTGCTCCACCTTGCCACCGGGAAATTCCCAAAGGCCGGCCAGCGATTTGCCTTCCGGACGCTGCGCCAGAAGGATACGGCCGTCCTGATCGAGAAGCGCGCAGGCAGCGACCAGCAGGATTTTTTTGCCCGCCTCACTCATTCTTCTGCACCCTTGTGCCAATAGCGGTAACGATAAGCCTCGGTGAAACCGAATTTTTCATAGAGCGCAATCGCGGCAGCATTGGTGGAAACCACCTGCAACCATGCGCTTTTCGCGCCGCTGATCCTGGCCCAGCGCAGCGCCGAGGCTAAAATCTGCGTGCCGAGACCCTTTTGTCGTTGCGACTTGTCGACATCGAGGGAGATGATGCCGGCAAGATCGTTATCCTGCACGCAAATAACAGTCGCAAGCGGGCGGCCTTCAACTTCTTCGTTGATGAACAGGCCGAGCGTCGGCTTGATGGAACTGACGATCTCGGCAATCGCCGGACGCAGGGCCACATCGCCATCGCTGACCTTGAGACTGGCTTCCACAAAGCGGCCAATATCGTGGCTCGGCAGGCTGACGAGCGTCTCCGGAAGCTCCATGCCGGAAAGATCAGCCGTCATCACCTTGACTTCCTCGAACACGGACCAGCCGTCCTTGACCAGAAAGTCCTTCAGTTGCGGCGGCATCAGCGTCGTTTCGCGTACCACCAGCGGGCGCCCGAAATCCTCAAAACGTTTGCGCGCCTTTTCCAGCCGCACCGCGCTGTTGCCATAGTCGGAGGGATCCAGCGGCACTACGCAGTTGATGCGCTTGGAGGGATGCGAACCCGTCAGGCGGATTTGCCAGCTGCCGTCATAAATTACCGACGAGGCAGGCCATGCCCGGAAGCTGACGGCTTCCAGACGGCGAACCAGCGGCAGATTGACGGCCTTGTTGTCCTGCATTCTCTTCGGCTCCAACGGTCAGCTCCGGTAGTCGCCGTTGATCGCAACATATTCCTTGGTCAGGTCGCAGGTCCAGACCGTGGCCGTACCCTGGCCGAGACCGATATCCACCTTCACCGGAATGTCTTCCAGCCGCATCACGGCGGTGGTCTCCACTTCCGAATAATCCGGGTCGCGCTCGCCATTCACGGCCACGCGCACGCCGCCGAACCAGATGGCGAGACGGTCTCGATCAGCCATTTCGCCTGATTTGCCAACGGCCATGACGACACGACCCCAATTTGCGTCTTCACCTGCAACGGCCGTTTTCACCAGCGGTGAATTGGCGATGGAAAGGGCGATCTTTTTGGCGGCGGCATCGTTTTCCGCGCCGGTGACGGTGACTTCCACCATCTTGCGTGCGCCCTCACCGTCACGCACCACCTGCAGCGCCAGATCCTTCAGGAGATCATTGAGGGCGGTGCGGAAGGAGGAGAGGCGCTCATCATCGGCGCTCGTCACCTTCACCTGGCCGTCCTCAGCCGCCGCACCGGTAGCAAACAGCATCAGCGTGTCTGACGTGGACGTGTCGCTATCGACGGTCACGGAATTAAAGGTCGGGCCGACACCGGCCGAAAGCAGGGATTGCAGCGCGGCAGGCTCAATATCGGCATCCGTCACCACAAATGAGAGCATCGTCGCCATATCGGGGGCAATCATGCCCGCCCCCTTGGAAATGCCATTGATCGTCACGATCACGCCGCCGATCTCGGCTGTGCGGGTCGCGACCTTGGGATAGGTGTCGGTCGTCATGATCGCCTTGGCAGCTTCCTGCCAGAAATCGGCTTCCGCCCTAACGTTCATGTCGCCGAGAACACCCGCAAATTTTGAGGCGTCCAGCGGTTCGCCGATCACGCCGGTCGAAGCCAGAAACACTTCACCTTCAGAGCAGCCGACGGCAGCGGCGGCGGATTTCGCCGTCAGCTCGGTTGCGGCCTTGCCCTTGATGCCGGTGAAGGCATTGGCATTGCCGGAATTGACCACCACGGCACGTGCTGCGCCGCCGCCGAGATTGGCGCGGCAGAAATCGACCGGGGCCGAGGGGCATTTCGATTTGGTGAAAACGCCGGCCACACTTGCCGGCTTGTCGAACACCATCAGCAGAACGTCGGTGCGGTTCTTGTACTTGATGCCAGCAGCGGCCGTCGCCATGCGAACGCCGCGCAGCGCAGGCATGTCGGGATAGGATTTCGGAGCGAGCGGGGAAACGGCAACGGACATGGGAAGCGCCTGAAATTCTGGAAATGGGAGGTATGGAAGTGCCGGAGATGAAACGGGGCGGCCTCAAAGCCGCCCCGTAACGTGGGTATTTATTACTGCTGCGGCTGCTGAGCCTGCTGTTCCTTCGTGGCTTCGTCGTAGCCCTTCTTCAGCGTCTCATCCATGATTTCGATCTTCTGGTCAGCCTTTGCCTTCTCGATGAGGGCAACATACTTGTCACGCATGACAAGCTGACGAACCTGCGGCTCGACCTGCTCGAAAGCCGGCGGCGGGGCGATGCGCTTGTCTTCCAGCTTGATGACGTGGAAGCCGAACTGCGTCTTCACCGGGGTCTTGGTGTAGGCGCCCTTTTCGAGGCCGAAAGCGGCTTCTTCGAATTCCGGCACCATGCGACCCTTGCCGAACCAGCCGAGATCGCCACCGTCATCCTTGTTGGAATCGGTCGACTTTTCCTTGGCGAGTGCGGCGAAATCCTTGCCCGAATCAAGCTGCTTGATGATGTCCTTGGCGTCGTCTTCGCTGGCGACGAGGATGTGGGCAGCCTTGATTTCTTCTTCCTGCGGCAGGGCTGCGACTTCCTTGTCGTAGCGCGCCTTCACTTCGTCAGCGGTAACGGCATCGACCACATGCTTGCGGAAATAGGCATTGTGCAGCTCACGGTCCTGAATGAATTCCATGCGCTTCTTGAAGTCCTCGGTCTTTTCGAGGCCTTCTGCGCTGGCGTTCTTCACGAGAAGCTTGACGTCGATCGCGCCGGAAAGGGCTGCAACCTTCTTCTGCTCGTCGGGAAGCTGCGCGAGCTGCGGATCGAGGTTGCCCATGGCGAGGTCGAGTTCGGACTGGTGGATTTCCAGATCGCCGACCTTGGCGACAACCTTGTCTTCCTGTGCAAAAGCCGGAAGCTGGAGGCCGAGCGTGGCCACAATCACCGCAGCCGCAATTTTATTATAGCGCAACATTTTGAACCTTTCGGGGACAATGCCGGCTCCAGACATGGTTTCCGGCTCTGAAAAAACTTCCAAACACCGGATTGTGGCCATTCTGTAACGGGCAGAACCGTTGACATCATTTGCCCCCCCTCTTATCTGTCACGCAACCTCGCGTCCAGATACGTTGAAGGGCGAAGTCCGTCATTTGTTGCTGAAATCAGCGTGACGGAGAAAAGCGCCCGCGAAAACGGAATTTCAGAAAGGGCCAGTAAGATGGTCAGTCTCGGCGGAATAGCCCGCAAGTTGTTCGGTTCGGCAAATGAACGCCGCGTCCGCTCCTATAAAAGCAAGATCGCAGCCATCAATGCGCTGGAAGAGGCCACCAAGGCTTTGTCCGATGAGGCGCTGGCGGCAAAGACGGCGGAGTTTCGCCAGCAGCTTGCCGACGGCAAATCGCTGGACGATCTTCTGATCCCGGCTTTCGCTGTCGCCCGTGAGGCGTCGCGCCGTGTTCTGCACATGCGCCCCTTCGACGTGCAGCTGACCGGCGCCATGATCCTTCATGGCGGCGCCATCGCCGAAATGAAGACCGGTGAAGGCAAGACGCTGGTGGCGACCCTTGCGGTCTACCTCAACGCACTCGCCGGCAAGGGCGTGCATGTCGTCACCGTCAACGACTATCTCGCCAAGCGCGACGCGGCCACGATGAGCAGGCTCTACGGCTTCCTCGGGCTGACGACCGGCGTCATCGTGCACGGTCTGGACGACGACCAGCGCCGCGAGGCCTATGCCTGCGACATCACCTACGCGACGAATAACGAGCTCGGCTTCGATTATCTGCGCGATAACATGAAATACGACCGCGCCCAGATGGTGCAGCGTAGCCACAACTATGCGATCGTCGATGAAGTCGACTCGATCCTCGTCGATGAGGCGCGCACGCCGCTCATCATCTCCGGCCCGCTGGACGACCGCTCCGACCTCTACAACACCATCGACGCCTTCATTCCGCTTCTGTCGCCGGAAGACTACGAAATCGATGAAAAGCAGCGCTCGGCCAACTTCTCCGAAGACGGCACCGAAAAGCTCGAGAACCTGCTGCGGCAGGCGGGTCTTCTGAAGGGCGAATCGCTTTACGACATCGAAAACGTCGCCATCGTTCACCACATCAACAATGCGCTGAAGGCCCACAAGCTCTTCACCCGCGACAAGGACTACATCGTCCGCAACGACGAAATCGTCATCATCGACGAGTTTACCGGCCGCATGATGCCGGGCCGCCGTTATTCCGAAGGTCAGCACCAGGCTCTGGAAGCCAAGGAAAAGGTGCAGATTCAGCCGGAAAACCAGACGCTTTCCTCCGTCACCTTCCAGAATTATTTCCGCATGTACGCAAAGCTCGCTGGCATGACCGGTACGGCTTCGACGGAAGCGGAAGAGTTCGGCAACATCTACGGCCTCGATGTCATCGAAGTGCCGACCAACCTGCCGATCCAGCGTATCGACGAGGACGACGAGGTTTACCGCACCGGCGAGGAGAAATTCCTCGCGATCATCACCGAGATCAAGGCGGCGCATGAGCGTGGCCAGCCGGTTCTGGTCGGCACGACATCGATCGAAAAATCCGAGCTTCTGGCCCATATGCTGCGCCAGTCCGGCTTTACCGATTTCCAGGTTCTGAACGCCCGTTACCACGAGCAGGAAGCCTATATCGTTTCGCAGGCCGGCGTTCCCGGCGCCGTCACCATCGCCACCAACATGGCTGGCCGCGGTACCGACATCCAGCTCGGCGGCAACGTCGACATGCGCCTTGAGCGCGAACTGGAAGGCATGGAGCCGGGCCCTGAGCTTGACGCGAAGGAAGAAGCGATCCGCGCCGAAATCAGGGTGCTGAAGGAAAAGGCCCTCGCTGCCGGCGGTCTTTACGTCATCGCCACCGAGCGCCACGAAAGCCGCCGTATCGACAACCAGCTGCGCGGTCGTTCCGGCCGTCAGGGTGACCCGGGCCGCTCGAAATTCTATCTGTCGCTCCAGGATGACCTGATGCGCATCTTCGGCTCCGAGCGCATGGACTCGATGCTGCAGAAGCTCGGCCTCAAGGAAGGCGAGGCAATCGTCCATCCGTGGATCAACAAGGCGCTTGAACGCGCCCAGAAGAAGGTCGAAGCCCGCAACTTCGAGACCCGCAAGAACCTTCTGAAATATGACGATGTGCTGAACGACCAGCGCAAGGTGATCTTCGAGCAGCGCCTCGAACTGATGGAAGCCGACAATATCGGCGAAACCGCAGCCGACATGCGCAACGAGGTCATCGAGACGCTCGTCGCCAAGCATGTTCCGGAAAATGCCTATGCCGAACAGTGGGACATCGCTGGCCTGAAGGCCGGTATCGCCCAGTTCCTGAACCTCGACCTGCCGGTGGAGGAATGGGCCAAGGAAGAAGGCATCGCCGAGGACGACATTCTCCAGCGCGTCACCGAGGCGGCCGACAAATATGCCGCCGAACGCGCGGAACGTTTCGGCCCTGAAATCATGACCTATGTCGAACGCTCGGTCATTCTCCAGACGATCGACCATCTGTGGCGCGAACATATCGTCAACCTCGACCACCTTCGCTCCGTCGTCGGTTTCCGTGGTTACGCCCAGCGCGATCCGTTGCAGGAATACAAGGCGGAAGCTTTCGAGCTGTTCCAGGCACTGCTTGCCAATCTGCGCGAAGGCGTTACCGCCCAGCTGATGCGCGTGGAACTGGTGCAGCAGGAACCTCAGCAGCCGGAACTGCCGGAAATGACCGCCCATCATCTCGACCCCGTCACCGGCGAAGACGAGATGTCGTATAGCGCACCCGTCGCTTTGGTACCTGCCGAGGAGCGTGATCCCAACAACCCCGCCAGCTGGGGCCGTATCGGGCGCAATGAAATGTGCCCCTGTGGATCGGGCAAGAAATACAAACATTGCCACGGTGTTTACGAACAGGCGTAAACCGCAGCCCCGTTTTTGATAGCGATCGTCCGTAACCCCGTGTTACGGACGATTTTCTTTACGCCCGTTCATTGCTGTTGACGGATATCAGCGATTTCCAATATGGGAGCCTGACCATCTTCCAGAAAACGCTTTCATCAGCGTATCCGGTCCAGGTGGAAGCGTCGGACGGGCTCACGATATTTGTTTTTTGCGCATTTTCCGGACGTAAAACCGCTAAGCACTTTTGACGGAAATGCTCCATGGCCCCTCGCGATCTCGCCGCCTATATTTTTCTCGCGCTCGCATGGGGAATGTCTTTCCTGCTGCTTCTGCATGTCGTTGCGGCCTTCGGCTGGATCGGTGCCGTCACGCTTCGCTCGCTTGTCACCGCCGCCACCCTCTTTCTCATCGCGCGAGCCGCGCGCCGCAAACTCGCATTTTCCGCCAGCTGGCGTGCCTTCACCGTTGTTGGAGCGACAACGGTTGCCGGGCAGCTGATCGGCCTTTCTTATGCGACACCGCTGGTCGGCACCGCCATGGCTGCCATTCTGGTGGCGACAATCCCGCTTTTTTCCATGCTCATCTCGCAAATATGGGGGCTTGAGCGGCTGACGCGACAGGGTGTCGCCGGCCTTGTCATCGGCTTTGCCGGCATCATCCTGCTCGTTGGTTTTCCCGCTGTTCCCGTCACAACCGGTTTCATCATCGGCTGCGCCGCCGCTGTCGCCGCCTGCATCTGCGCCGCCTATGGCAGCAATTATGCCAGCCGCTACCTGAAAGGCGTTGGCTCCTGGGAAATCACCATCGGCTCCTTTCTGGCGGGCGGCCTGATGACCCTGCCGCTTCTTCTGGCCGTGCCATTGCCCGGAACGCCGGTTCTCATCGATTACGGCTACCTTTTGATACAGGCGGTGGTCATGAGCGGCCTGACCTACATCACCTATTTCCGGCTGGTCTCCAGAATCGGCGCGACGAAGACCATCAGCGTTGAATTTGCCGTAACCGTCGTGGCAGTTCTTATCGGCGCTCTGGTACTGGACGAGCCATTGTCGCTTCCCCAGCTTTTGGGCGCGGGCATCATCATTTTGGGCTGCGCGCTCGTGCTCGACCTTTTGCCCAAGAAAAAAGCGCCGCCCACGCCATCCGGTGCATGAAGAGTTTATTAGCGTTTTCCACTAATAGTCGTGGCGGCTACCGCTGATCACGCGTGATCGCGTTTGCGACGCGAGGGGAAAATGCAACCGGGCAAGTCAGATTATGAGCATTATTGGGATCCCTTGCGGGCTCTCCTCATGCTGCTCGGCATTCCCTATCACGCCTCCCTGCTCTACAGCCACGCCCTGCCCTGGGATATCAAGGATTTTGAGACCAGCCCGGTCCTGACGGCACTTGGCGCGGCGCTCGTCACCTTCCGCATGCCGGCGTTTTTTCTGGTGGCCGGTTATTTTTCCGCCATGGTCATCGGCAAGAAGGGCAAAGCGCCGTGGCTCAGGCAGCGTTTCCTGCGCCTTGGGCTGCCGTTCATCGTGGCCGTGCTGATACTGGGACCGCTGCAACTTTTCCTGCTGCAGCTGGCTGGCATCGCCAAGGGTGATATCCCCGCCGATCGGCTGATGCAGAGCCTGCCGGGTCTGTTGCGCCCAAGCGAACAATGGATCATGCATCTGTGGTTTCTGCCCGCCCTCGTTGCCTATTCCGCCCTGCTTGCCGGCCTGTTGTTCCTCGCGGAACGCCCGCCACTGGCATATGCCAGAGACTGGTTCGGCAGGGCGCGGGCAGGTTATCCGACCCTGTTTTTTGTCGCGCTCTGCGCCTTGCCTGTTCTGTGGGAGCTGATGGTCTATGGCTCAGGCCTGCTTGCGGGGAAAACCGGAAATAGCCTGTTTAGCCTCTACGAACGGGCCTCCGATCCCTACGCGCGCTATCTACCGTTCTTTCTCATCGGGGCGCTGTTGAACCGCGACCGGGTTCTCTTTCACCGCTTTCGCCAAACGGGGGCCCTCACCGGTATTATCGCCTTCGGCGCCATCGCAACAGCCGTGACGCTGCGGCTGCAAAATCCCTTTTCCAGTTCGACCATGCTCGTGCTGGTTTCGGCGATTGCGGCGGTGGCGGCAAGCCGCCTGCTGATTGACCTCGCCTGCCGTTATTTCGACAGGCCAAGCCGGATTGCCGGACGGATGACGGATGCCTCTTTCACCATCTACCTGTTTCATCACCCGCTGATTTACGCTTTCGGCACGCTTTTCATCCTGATCTCGCTGCCGCCCCTCCTCGAATTTACAATCATCGTCGCGGCGACGACCGCTACGGCCTATCTGCTGCATCAGGTGATACGCCGCAGTCCGCTTGCGCTTTTTCTTCTCAACGGCACCCGCAAGCCGCGGGCGGCAAACGACATCGGGACAGGCGCCGCCACCTCCCAAACCCTTCGTTAAGGATAAGGCGGTTACAATCCGGCTGCCTATTTAACTGGAAATGATGGCGTGTGGATCATGGCTATCCTCAACACGGCCGAAAAAGCCTTACCCGCAGGCCTGCGCGCGAAGCTCTCGCCGCTGGGAGCGAAAATCGCCGTCCTCGTTTCCGCACGCGATGATGTTTCCCGCGCTCAGCGCATGGCGCTGGTTGCCTTTGCGGTGCGCATCGTCAGCGCCGGCATCGCCTTCATCTCCCAGATCATCCTGGCGCGCCTGATGGGTGAGTTCGAATACGGCCTCTTCGCCTTTGTGTGGGTTCTGGTGATCCTGTTCGGCAATCTCTCCTGCCTCGGTTTCCACACCACCGTTATCCGCTTTTTACCTGGCTATCGTCTTGAGGACGCCCATGACAAGATCATGGGGCTGACCTCAACGGCACGCATTTTCGCCATGCTTTCGGCCAGCACGCTGGCGCTTTGCGGCTTTGTTTTCCTGTATTTCTTTGGTGAGCGTATCGCCGCCTATTACCTCATTCCCGTTGCACTGGCGCTTTTCACCCTGCCGATGGTGGCGCTTGGTGATGTGCTGAACGGCACTGCGCGCGCCAATGGCTGGGCGATCTCGGCCCTCAGCCCCACCTATATCGTTCGCCCGGTGCTGATATTGCTGTTCATGCTGGTGGCGATCGGGCTTGGTGCAGAAAAAACTGCGACAACGGCCATGCTCACCGCGCTTCTCGCCACCTATGTCACCACGCTGTTCCATTTCGCTTTCCTCAACCGACGGCTCAACCGGAATTTCCGCAGCGCCGCCCGGCGGATCCATTTCAGCCACTGGATGCGGTTTGCCTTTCCCGTGTTCCTGATTGACGGTATCGGCTTCCTGATGACCAATTCCGACGTGGTGATCGTCGGCCTCTATCTGCCGCCGGATCAGGTCGGCATTTATTTCGCAGCGGCAAAAACCATCGTGTTGATGCAATTCGTGTTTTTCTCCGTGCAGGCGGCTGCAGCCCCACGCCTGGCTGCCCTGATTTCCGCCAATGACCGGCAGGGGCTTGCGGGTTTTGCCAGCCAGGCGGCACGCTGGGCCTTCTGGCCGTCGCTTGCCGTCGGCAGCGTTGTGCTTCTGGCCGGCCCATTCCTGCTGTCATTGTTCGGCCCCGGCTTCGTTCAGGGTTATCAGCTGATGTTCTTCCTCTTTGCGGGCTTCCTGGCAAAAGCGCTGATCGGCCCGGGCGAAACCTTGCTGAATATGGCCGGCAAACAAAAATTGTGCGTCGCGCTTTATATTATTATCTTTGGTTGCAACATTGCACTCAACATGGCGCTCATTCCGGTCTATGGTCTGGCAGGGGCTGCGGCAGCGGTCGCAATAGCCATGTGCATAGAAGCTGTGCTATTGCATATTGCCATTCGCCACACACTCGGGATCGTCCTTTTTGCCTTCAACGATCCCCGGGCGGGTCAAGACACTGGGAAGGCGGTGTAACGATAAGCATGTCCAGCGACCCAAAGAATCCGGATTTTCAGGACCCGCGCATCGCGGCGCTCATGGCGTCGGCGGAGCGTGACCGTCCCGTGGCAGACAGCAGCCGGCGCGTTGGGCGCGACGGCCGCGAATTCTGCATCTATCCGGGCCAGCTCGGTTACGACATGCAGGAAGAACTCGACTTCCTGTCCAACCGTGTCATGGAAGCGAATGTCTTCTTCACCGGCCGGCTTCTGGCACCGGCCATGCCGCGTATCGACGACAAGTCCGTGCGCTTCGCCCTCATTCGCGACGAAAACGGCGCCCGAAGCCGCATGCGCTTTCTGATGCCCTTTACCGTTGAAAAGCCCGGTTTCTCCATCGGGCCTTCCATTCTGCGCGTCTGGGCCAATCCCTTCGGCCCGCTCGGCACGCCGTTGGTCGATACCGAGGGGGCTGCGGAAACGCTCGACAATCTTTTCGACGCGCTTTCCGACCGGGAAATGCGGCTGCCGAATGTTCTCGTGCTGCCGGATGTGCGGCTTGAAGGACCTTTCGCCCGCATGTTCAGGGCGATCGCCCTCAGCCGCAACCTGCCGGTGACGACGACTGGCAATTATCAGCGGCCGATGCTGGAAAGCCTTCTGGATGGCGAAGCCTATCTGCGCAGCTCGCTCGCGCCGCACCATTTGCGGGAAATGCGCCGGCAATGGCGACAGCTCGAAAAACTTGGGGCCATCTCCTACACTGTGACCCGCCAGCCGAAGGACGTACGATATCGTATGGAGGAATTCCTGGCGCTGGAGGCAAGCGGCTGGAAAGGGCGCAAACGCACCGCGCTGGTGAACGACCGTTACCGCGCCGCCTTCGCCCGCGAAGCGATCACCAATCTGGCCGAAGCCGATGCCGTGCGCATCCACACCATCGATCTCGACGGCGCGGCGATCGCATCCATGATCGTTTTCATGACGGCTGGCGAGGCCTATACGTGGAAGACAGCCTTTGACGAGAACTATGCGCAGTTTTCGCCCGGCAAGTTGCTGGTGCAGAAACTGACTGACTGGCATCTGGACGATGCCAATATTCTGCGAAGCGACAGCTGTGCGGTGCCCGATCATCCGATCATGAGCCGCTTCTGGCAGGAACGGCAGGAAATGGGCACATTGGTTGTCGGGTTGACACACAACAGCGACCGGGACGTGCGGCAGGTTTCCACGCAGGTGGATATGTACCGCAACACCCGCAACCTCGCCCGCAGCCTGCGCCAGAAAATCCTCTCCTTCGGACGCAAGGGTAATTAATCGCGAAGGACGCCGGGACGTCCTTCGGATTACCGTCGTGGCAAGACTTGCGTCAGCGTGACGCCGTTCTGATCATCTTGCACAATTGCGTCAACGCCGCATCATATCCGCCGCCCAGAATATCGGCACAACGGCGGGCGAGCCTGATCCGCTCGGTTCGCGACATATCGTTATAGGCCTGGATGGCGTTGCGCATCGCGCCGGGTGACATCGTGCCCGGGTTACCGGGATTGGACGGATTTCCCGGGATTCCAGGATTCCCTGGATTTCCCGGCGTGCCGGTGGAACCCGAACCGCCGATACCGACGCCGACCCCAAGGCCAAGACCGCTCGATCCGCCGACATTGGCCCCGACATTGGCATTGATGCCGTTGGAGCCGCCAACCGAAGCGTCCACACCGGCGCTGACGCCGCTGGAACCGCCGACGGATGCGTTGACATCCGCATTGACCCCGTTGCTGCCGCCGACAGACGCATTGACATCCGCGCCCAAACCGCCGCTGCTTCTACCGCCAACGTCGGCACTGGCATTGACACCATTGCTGCCGCCAACGGAAGCATCGACACCGAGCCCACCGCTGCCATTGCCGCCGACACTGGCATTCACCCCGTTTTCGCCGCCGATCCCGATATCCAGCGCATGCGCGTTGATGGGTAAGATGAGACAGGCAGACAGTAATAAATTGCGAGAAAGCGCCCTCATAATTTCCTCCCTATGAGTTCTGGCTATTCCCGCCCCGCGTGGAAATTCCACACTGGCATCATAATTCAATTAGTAATTGCGTATATTCTAATTTGTTAGAGGTATCTAATATTACGTTAATCCTGCAACTGCAGGTGTGTCGATACGGGACCCACGAACCCTCACCATCCCTTCACTACCGGGCCAGAACAGCCAGGCAATAGCCGCCATAAACACGCGCAAATAAGAAGGATAAATCAGCTTTGGGGTTGCACGCATGGCCCCGGCCGTGATAGACGCCGTGGCATTACCACCGTTGCCCCAATGGCGGAATTGGTAGACGCGCCGCACTCAAAAAGTGGTTTGTCTACCAATCCACAGAAAAACACGATGAATTGAAAACGTCGTGTTTTCAGGGGTTTGAGAAGGAAGGAAAAGTGGCTGGCGATATTCGGTTTTCGCTCTAGGTGCAGTATAGGTGCAGAGAGCGTCGGCTAGAATCGGCGGCAAATGTGCGGGTGTGGTGGAACTGGTAGACGCGCCGGATTCAAAATCCGGTTCCGAAAGGAGTGTCGGTTCGATTCCGACCACCCGCACCATTCTTAAATCAGGTCAAACTCAGCAGGCTATCGCGGCGGACCGGCGGCGGTGGGTCGTTCGCGTTCGACGGAGACCTGCCGGGTATCAATCGTGCGATATGAGCCCCGCGAGAAGCGGCGCGTAGGCGGCGAGCCTGCGGGATACGAACTCAGTGAAGAGCCGCACGCGCTTCGTCTTGCGCGTCTCCCCCTGTGTGAGAAGCCAGAGCGTCCCGTGCATGGGCAGGTCGGTGCCCGGCACTCTCACCAATAGAGCGTCGGCATCGCCGACGAAGCACGGCAGTTTCGTCATCCCGATCCCTTGCTGCGCGGCTACGATCTGCGTCTCGGCGTCCGGCGTCCTGAACGGAACTCCCGTGGTGTGAACCTCTCCCTCGCGCGCCCAGACCGGGAGTCCATGATTGTCTATGACGATCCACCGCATGGGATCCGGCGCGCCCGCACGCCACGCGGCTAGTCGATCGCGAGACATGTAGACGCCGCTGAACAGCTCTGGTCCCTTCAGGCCGTGAAGATTGAGCGGCAGGGTCTTGCGGTCGGCGACAATCCGGATCGCGACGTCGGCCTCTCGGTTGGTCAGGTTTGCAAGCTCGCCGGACGACGAGATCTCCATCTCGATGTCAGGATGCATACGCGCGAAGTCGGCGAGATCCGGCATGAGCAGGTGTGTGGCGACGAACGGTGGAAGCGTCACCCGCAAAAGCCCGCGCGCGCTCTGGTCACGACCGAAGACGCGCGTCTCCAGCCGGTTCGACGACGCTTCCATCTGCTCCGCGAGTTCGAGGACCTCCTCGCCCGCTTCCGTCAACCGGTAGCCCGAAGGCAGCTTTTCGAACATCTGCGCCCCCAGGCGTCCCTCAAGCTGGGCGATGCGTCGCAACACCGTCGCGTGGTTCACCCCCAGGTGCTTGGCGGCGGCGCGCACTGAGCCTCCGCGCGCGGCGGCAAGAAAGTAGCGAACGTCATCCCAGTCGATCATGGTGCATTTCCGCGCCGCGTGGCGCGGCTTCCGAAGTTCATTCTAACACAGTAAGCTAGAGGGCGCGCGATCGTCGTGGCGCTTTATGGGCTAGCCGGATCGTTTTCGCACCACCGATGTGCGCGATTCCGCACTCACCGCCTACCTCCGGCGAACCCATGTTGTGGGTCTGGGGGAACCTCCCCGCACAGCCATAGACCCGACACGGCGAAACGAAGGATGCATGACATGAACAGACTGAATGGAAAGACCGCCGTGATCACCGGCGGCGCTACTGGCATCGGCCGCGCCGCAGCGAAGCGCTTCATCGAGGAAGGCGCCTTCGTCTTCCTATTCGGCCGCCGGCAGGAAGCGCTCGACGCCGCTGTAGCCGAGCTTGGGCCCAATGCCCGCGCGGTGGCGGGCTCGGTCTCCGATGAGGCCGACCTCGACCGGCTCTACGCGGCGGTCAAGGCCGAGCGCGGAATCCTCGACATCGTCTTCGCCAATGCCGGGGTGGGCAGCCAGCTTAAGCTCGGCGCGATTACCGCCAAGCACATTGACGAAACCTTCGACGTCAATGTGAAGGGTACGATCTTCACGGTCCAGAAGGCGTTGCCGCTGATGGGCGAAGGCGGCTCGATCATCCTGACCGGATCGAGCGCCGGCACCACGGGCGCCCCGGCGTTCACCGCCTACAGCGCAAGCAAGGCGGCCGTGCGCAACCTAGCCCGGACCTGGGCAGAGGATCTCAAGGGCACCGGCATCCGGGTAAACGTCCTGTCGCCCGGGGCCATTGCGACCGAACTCGCGACCGAGGCGCTCGGTAAGGACGGCCTGAAGGCCTACGGCTCAATGACTGCGTTTCAGCGCATGGGCGCTCCGGCAGAACTAGGGGCGGCGGCAGCCTTCCTCGCATCGTCGGACAGCAGCTTCATGACCGCCAGCGAGGTCGCCGTCGACGGCGGCCTGGCCCAACTCTGAGGAGGAAAATAAAATGACACAATCACTAAAGGGCAAAACAGCTCTCGTTACCGGGGCATCACGGGGCATTGGCCGCGCCATCGCCGAACGTCTTGCAAAGGACGGTGCGACGGTCGCGCTGAACTACAACGCCAGCAAATCCGGCGCAGACGAGGCGGTCGTGGCCATCCAGAAAGCTGGAGGGACTGCGTTCGCGATCCAGGCGGACCTCGTTGACCCGGCGACCGTCCCGGCCTTGTTCGAGAGACTCGACGACGAGTTCACCAAGCGGAACGGAAGCAAGGCCCTCGACATTCTGGTCAACAACGCTGGCAATGCCGGCTGGGTCGGCTTCAACGACGCGACGCCGGACAGTTGGGACACTCTGATTGCGGTCTACGCCCGGGCGCCCTTCTTCATCGTTCAGGCCGCCCTGAGTCGTCTCGCCGATGGCGGACGCATCATCAACATCTCTTCCGCCGCCGCCACGAAGCCGGTGACAGCCGCGCCGATCTACTCGATGGCCAAAGCGGCCATCAACAATCTGACCCATGCGCTCGCGTCCGAGCTGGGACCGCGCGGAATAACCGCGAACGCCGTCGCGCCGGGATTCACGCGGACAGACGCGAATGCTGCCTTCCGAGAAAATCCCGAACTCGTAAAGGCAATCGAGGCCCAAATCGCGCTGGGACGCTTCGGCGAGCCTTCGGAAATCGCCGCCGTCGTGGCGTTCCTGGCGTCCGATGACGGCCATTGGGTAACCGGCCAGACGATCGAGGCGAGCGGCGGCTACAGGCTCTGACAGCACCGAAAATCAAAGGAGAATGATATGAACTACGCAATCATCGGCTTCGGCGAGATCGGCCAAACCCTCGCCAAGGCGTTTGCTCGCAAGGGCATCGCCGTATCCGTGGCCACCACGCGCGACCCGCAAAGCTTCGCGTCGGCAGCGACGGCGATCGGACCCGGGATCACCCCCACGACGCTCGCGGAGGCGGTCAAGGCGGACGTATCTTTTTGGCCGTTCGTTTCCAGTCGCACCCGGATGTCGCGAAAGCGCTCCCCTCCTGGCAGGGGAAGATCATCGTCGACGTGACCAATGCCTACGGCGTGCCTGATGAGGAACTGGGCGGACAGCCGTCCGCAAGGGTCGTCGCGCGGGCCTTCACTGGAGCAAAAGTGGTCAAGGGCTTCAACCATCTGGTTGCGGCCGTCCTCGACCAGTCCCCGGCCGTACATGGTGGCAGAAGAGTCGTATTCCTGGCGAGCGACGACGACAATGCTGCATCGCAAATCGGTACGCTCGCGGAAAATCTCGGCTTCGCACCGATCAAGCTTGGCGGGCTTTCGGAAGGCGGGCTGCTCGTCCAGGCGCACGGAAATAGCTGGGGTCATCTGATCTTCAAGGACCTGGTCAAGTTCGGCTGACGAACAGGACGTACCCACCGGCAGGGGCACGATGCACGGATCGGATCGAGCGCGATGCGGTCCGTGCGAAATGGAGAAATTCCCATGAGCATTGAGAAGAACGTTCAGACCGTGAAGGACTTCTTCGCCGCGATCGGCCGCGGCGACAGGAAGGCACTGCTGGCACTAGTCGCCGAAGACATCGAGTGGATCATCCCGGGCGAAGACTGGCCGCTGGCCGGCATACACCGCGGACATGCGGGGCTGGCGGATTTGCTTGAGACCTCATCCAAGTCGATAGAAACGTCCACAGAACCGCGAGAGTTCGTGGCGCAGGGAGATCGAGTCCTGGTCGTCGGTTTCGCCAGGGGGAAGATCAAGGCCACGAACAGAACGTTCGAGGATGACTGGATCTTCGCCATCACGGTCCGAAACGGCAGGCTGACCAGCATCCGGGAATATGTCGATACGCAGGCACTGGCTCGGGCCGCGCAGGTGGACGCGTCCGGGCCGGCATAGCGCTGACCATCTGCGGCCATCGCATCGGAACATACGGTGGATCAGCCTTGCATCGCCTCTCGCACCCCGCGCGCCCTCGTCGACTGCTCAAACGTAAAGGAGAGCCCGATGTACGACCAATCCAAGCTATCCGAATTAATCCGGTTCGCACGCGTCGATGCGGGCTGCACCGTCATCGACGTTTACCCAGGCGACGGCGACTGGACCCGCCTCTTCTCCGACGTCGTGGGACCCGAAGGACGGGTCTACAGCTTCGTGCCGGCCGAAGTCGCCCACTTCAAGAACGATCCGGTCGGCAGCATGCGGACGCTTGCGAAGGAGCCGGGCCGAGAGAACGTCGAGGCCGTCTCGGCGGACCTCGTGGCGATGCCGAAGGCCACGCAGCCCGCGGATGTCCTGTGGCTGCACCTGTTTTACCACGATCTCCACACCGCGCTGATCCAGGACAAGGGCGCGACGGCGGCCAACTTCAATCGAGCCGTCTACGAGCGGCTTAAGCCGGGTGGGTCCTACGTCATCGTCGACCACGCCGCCGCCGCTGGGTCGGGCACGAGCGACGCCCAGTCGCTGCATCGGATCGATCCCGCGTCCGTCCGCGAGGAGGTCGAGGCGGCCGGCTTCGTGCTGGACGCGGTAAGCACCATACTCGCGAACGAGGACGATCCGCACTCGATCAAGGTGTTCGATCCCTCGATCAAGGGCAAAACCGATCGCTTCGCCTATCGGTTCGTGAAGCCCTGACAGGCCCCGGCTCCGACTTCATGTCGATCTCCCCGACAGTCGGCTTCGCTTCAGGGAGCGCCAGTTCCGAAAAGTGCCGTCGGATATGATCCAGCTTGGGATCGATGTAGCGGCGGCAGAAGGGCCTGCTCGGGTCGGTTCGATAGTAGTTCTGGTAACGCTCGTCCGACGCCCTGAAACCTTTAAACGGGAGGACCAGGGTGTGCACCGGCTTGCCCGACGCGTCGGTGAAGCGGTCGATCGCCAGTTCGGCCTCCGGCCGCTGGCTCTCTTCAAAGATGTAGATCGCGCTGCGGTACTTGCTGCGAGGTGAGCGGGCCCTGGCAGCGGAATGCGTTCTGAGATGCACCTCGGACAGCGTCGCCAACGGAACAACCGATGGATCGAAGGTGACGATCACCCCTTCTGACCAGGTATCTGCCGGCGCGTCCGACTGGACAAAGCCCTGGTCGACCTGGGCGACGCCGCGCAACGCCTGGAACACTCCTTCTGTGCACCAATGGCATCCCCCTCCAAAGCCGGCCTTCGCCATCATCACCTCCCACGCCCAGACGTCATTCCTGACGTAGGTTTGCCCTGCGCAGTGCTAGCGGCTGATTTCGAAGAGGAACCACGCACGGCGCTCAGCCTCGTCCGTCCAGGCATCGATAAGGCCGGACGTCGCATTATCCTTCGCCTTGTCCGCGACGTCCTTTGCGCGGCGAAATGACTCGACCATGTGGAGATTGTCGGCGCGGAGCTCGCCCAGCATGTCCTGCGGCGTCACGAACTCAGCATCATTGTCCTTGATGGTCTGGTGGCGCGCGATATCGCCGATCGATCGAATAGTGGTGTTACCCGTCTTTCGCGCGCGCTCGGCGATCGCATCGGTGGCGGCGAGGATCTCTGCGGCCTGCTCATCAAGAAGCAGATGATAGTCCCTGAAGTAGGGTCCGGAGACGTGCCAGTGGAAATTTTTTGTCTACAGGTAGATCGCGAAGCTGTTCGCGAGAATAATCTTCAGAGCGTCGGCGACAGTCATCGCTGCGCATTCGTCAAGATCAGAAGGTGTCGGAAGGGTGGCGGAATTGTTATTCGTCATCGCTTAGACTTTCTCAATCTGGCTTACACGGGAGCCAGCACCGATTTCCCCACGGATGGCGATGCATAGAAGATGAATTCATCGCCAGACGAAGTCCAATGACCAGCGGCTATAGTTTCGATACCTTTGAGCGACCTGCGCAGTCGTAGGGAGCGGGCGTCGCACGCGGACCGGTCGGCCGGGACCGCCACCTGCCCGTCAGGGGGCCGGTCTGAAATCCAGCACGAACGCCACGACCTTTTCGGCGGACATCTCGCACGGCTTCAGCAAGGTTTTGTCTGACGTAACGCGGTAGAGGTTGAAGCTGACAATGTCGGTCCCGGCCAACTCCCTGGCGAACAGGCTGTTGCGGCGCCCATCCCCGGATCGCCGGACAGTCAGGCCGAAACGCCGGCCTTCGTAGGCGCCTTCGCTGTATCCCTCCGCAAGCTTGGCGAAAGCGGCATCGAACCCGGCATGCTCCATCTCAATCCACCCGTCTTGATCCGGCAGAGACGCAAGGATTCGACGCTGTTGGCGCCGAACGGCCCGGGGCAGTGTCCTTCAGCCGAGCCGTTTCGGGATGGGCGGAAGATTTTAGATGCCGGCGCTTGCACAGGGCCATCAGCGAAGCCGCCGCCTGACCGGTCTGCTATGCAACGTCCACGCCCTTCCAGAAAGCGACGTGATCCCGAATGCCCTCGGCTTCCGGCGTCGGATCGGGATAGGTCCAGGCCGCGTTCGCGTTGAGCGCATCGCCCACACGAACATGGAAGTAGCGCGCGGTGCCCTTGATCGGACAGACGGACGTGTGCGGGCTCATCTCAAGCAGGCCAAAATCGACCGCCGACGGTGGGAAGTAGTGGTTTCCCTCGACGACGACCGTCTCGTTGCTTGTGGCGATGGTGGCGTCATTCCAGATAGCTGAGACCAACGGACTCTCCTTTCCCGTTCAAAAACCGGCGCGGGGTCATGGGGTGTCTGCCCGGGCCGCGCCCCCTCAGTTGGCGCGCGGCGTGCGCCCGAGGAGTTTGTCGAGTTCGCCTCTGACATCGAGCTCGAAAAGCTCGTCGGAGCCACCGACATGCGTGCCGTTGATGAAGATCTGCGGCACGGTGTTTCGACCCGACGCTTCCGTCATGGCCTGCCGGTGAACCGGATCCGCCTCGATATCGAGTTCCTTCCATTGCACGCCCTTCTCCTTGAGGAGCGTCTTCGCCCGGCGGCAGAACGGGCACCAATTCGTGCTGTACAGCAGCACATCAGTTGTCATATCGCGTCTCCGACAGTTGGAAGCGGATCGCTGTCATGGCGTTGATCTACCGTCAGCCGCGTTCGAGGAGGGCGACTGTGCCTTGACCGCCGTCGGCGCAGATGCTGACGATTGCGCGCGATCCGGGCGGCATGGCCCAAAGTTCCTTCACCGCCTGGCTGAGGTCGCGCGCGCCTGTAGCGCCGAACGGATGGCCCAGGGCGACCGAGCCTCCATTGGGATTGACGCGGTCCCAGTCGAAATCGCCCATAGCCGCCTGGACACCGGCTGTCGCGCGCACCCACTCCCGATCGGTGATGGCCGCGACGTTCGCCAGGACCTGGGCTGCGAAGGCTTCGTGGATTTCCCAGAGTGCGATGTCGGAGAAGCTGAGTTGATGCCGCGCGAGCAGGCGCGGAATGCCATAGGAGGGCGCCATCAGCAGGCCCTCGGTGTGGAGATCGACGGCAGAGATCTCGTAGTCGACGAGCCGGGCGTAGGGGGTGCCCTCCGGGAGTCTCGCCACACCGGCTTCGGTGGCAATCCAACACCCGGCGGCTCCATCCGTAATCGGTGAGCTGTTGCCAGCGGTCAGGGTTCCCCTCCCGCTGTCGCGATCGAAGGCGGGCTTGAGTGCGGCCAGCCGTTCGGGCGACGTATCGGCGCGCGGGTTCGCATCGCGCGCCAGCTCTGGCAGCGAAATCACGAGATCGTCGAAGAAGCCACGTTCCCAACCAGCGACTGCCCGCTGGTGGCTCTTGAGCGCCCAATCATCCTGCGCCTCGCGCGAGACTCGCCAAGCCTTAGCGGTCTCTTCCATATGATCACCCATCGTCCTGCCGGTGATCCGATTGGCCCAGCCCTTCGTGGGAAGCACGTAGTCGCGTGGGGTAAGAGACTGGAGGGCGGCAAGCGCGGCCATCGCATCCTGCGCAAAGAGGTCGGTGAGCCGCTTCGATGCCTCGGCCGTCAGGGCGATTGACGGGCGGCTCATGACTTCGGACCCGCCGACCATCGTGAGGTCCGTTCCTCCGCCCAGCATCCCTGCCGCGGCGAAGGTCGCCGTCATGCTGGTAGAGCATGCTAGGACGACGGAAAATGCCGGAACACTCGGAGTTAGCTTGGCGTCAAGCCAGGTTTCGCGAGCAATGTTGCTCCAGCCCAGGTTTGGGATCACGGTTCCCCAGACGAGGAGATCAGGCTCCGCCTGCGCCGCCATCGCCTGCACGACAGGCACGGACAGAGAGATGGCATCGTAGGCAGCCAACGCGCCTCCACCGCGGCCGAAAGGCGTCCGAAGGCCGGCGGCAACGAAGACGGGTTCGGCAAAGCGGCTCATGATGATCTCCAAAATTAATCCGTGGGCTGCACGTCCACGATCGGCGGGACGCGAAGTAGCTTGCGCCGCTAGCCGCCGTAGCGCTCGGTTTTGACAATGGAGGGGTCTAGGCCGGCCAGCAGCGCGCCCTCGGTCGCGATGTTGACGAATCCGTTGGACCCGCAAACAAAGACTTGTGTGGGCTTTCGGGGAAGCCGAGCCAGGATTTCCTGGACCATCGCGCCGTCGATCCGTCGCGCAAAGTCCGATGGGCGGATCGGTTTCTCTCGCGTAATTGCCAGCGCCAGGACGAATGCCGGATCGCTGACTTCGATGGAATGAAGCTCTTTTGAGAAGAGAACGTCCTCAGCGGTTCGTGCGGACAGGAGCAGCGCTGTCGGCACGACCTGGGCCAGCGCGCGGCGCTGCCGGATCATTGCCATCAACGGCACGAGGCCCGAGCCTGCCCCGATCAGCAGCACTGGGTCTATGGCAGGTTCAGGCCATAGGAAATGGCCGCCGAGCGGACCACGAAGCTCGATTTCGTCGCCGATCGCTGCGACATCGTGAAAGAACGGCGAAACTTCGCCATCCGGCAGGCGCTCGATAGCGAGTTCGACGGTCGGAGACGAGATTGCCGAAGACGCGATCGAGTAACTGCGCATCGCACTGTAGCCATCGGGCGCGGTCAGCCGGACATCGACGTGCTGCCCTGCGATGTGCGCGAACGGTTTGCTCAACCGCAGGAAGAAGCTCTTGATACTCGGGGTTTGATGAACGATTTCATCGATTACGCATGGCTGCCACGCGATTTGCGCGCCGTTTTCAGTCATTGGTGTATCGTTGCTCGCGCCACGGATCGCCGTAGATGTGATAGCCGCGCAGCTCCCAAAATCCGGCCTCGTCACGCGTTGTGAATTGCAGCGCGTTCACCCATTTGGCGGACTTCCAGAAGTAAAGGTGCGGAACCAGAAGACGCGCCGGCCCTCCATGATCGCGGGGAAGCGGTTTGCCCGCATAGTTGAGGGCGACCATCGCTTTCCCGGAGAGAAGATCCGCCAGCGGGACGTTTGTCGAGTAATTATCGTAGCAGTGCGCCAAAACGAAATCGGTGGGCCGATCGAGCCCTGCATCTACAAGGATGTCTTCTACGAGTACGCCCTCCCACGCGGTATCCAGCTTGGACCAGGACGTGACGCAGTGAATGTCTCGGGTCATCTTGGTCTTGGGTAGGGCGTTGAACTCGCTCCAGTTCCACACTTTGACGGGCTTCGGACCGATCTTGACGGTGAATTTCCAATCGGAGGGCTCCACGCTCGGCGTTGGCCCGGCCGTCAGAACAGGGAAATTCTCCACGAGATGCTGACCTGGCGGAATCCGATCGGACTGGTCGCCGCCTGAACCGCGGCCGGTGAAACCTCTGGTGACCATAGCGAAACCTCCTTGCTTGTCACGACAGACCAGAACCGGATTCAGCTCGGAACTCTGTAAAAAAGACCTTTGCACGCACAACCGCCGAACGAGCCAATTCACTCAAACTCAGATACCGGATGCTCTATTAGCATAGAAAAGTGTTGGATCATTTTGAGTCGTGGTTATTGCGTGTAGACTATAGCGTCAGGCCGGCATGATTTCCCAATACCCTGTGGCTATAATTTTGATAGCCTTACAGCGGCACTACAGGCGCATCTCCGTTGGCGGATTTCGACCGGACGCCGTGGCTTGCCAGCGGTAGTGTGAGCTCGGGGGCGAGATCGCCCCTGCCAATGCTACCGCTGAGAGGTCGAATCCTCAACCGCTTGGGCGCTTATCGCCTCAATCCGGATCTCACCCGCCGAGCCGCAATAAACCGCTACTATCGATAATCTTCTGAATCCGGCTCAGAGGTATGGAAACTATGTCGTGCCGCTATTGGATATGTTGCGCCCATACCGTCATAGTCTGACCACGCGAAATCTTTAAATCCTGAGTATAGTTCGAAATAATTTTCGGTCTGATCGATCAAGACTTCAGGATACAGAAAGCTGGAGACACTGATGAAAGCCGTTGGTTACAAGGTTCCCCCGATGCGGCGCTGGGTCATCCTGATTGCCACCCATCTCGCGATGCTCGCCATGGGCTTCGCGGGCGGTGTCTACACGCTGCCGATCCTGACCGCTCCCCAGGCCCCGGACGCGGCGGCCTTGCGGACCATCTCAGCCGAGACGCTCTACGCAGGGCGTCTGGCCCGCGATCTCAAAGGCAGCGACCTGCTTCACTGGGGGGAAGGCGAGATCCGGGTCTCGCGCGACCGTATCGCCCATATCGGGCGCCTCGCCCCTGGTCCCGACTACAAGCTCTACCTCGCACCACGTTTCGTCGACACGAAGGAGGCCTTTCTCCTGATCAAGGACAGATCAGTCCGCGTGGGCGACGTGAAGACGTTCAACGGCTTCATCGTCGAGGTGCCTGCCGGCATCGATGTCCGCGACTACAACACGGTCGTCATCTGGTGCGAAGCATTCGACCAGTTCATCAGTGCGGCAGAGTATCAACCCTCACGTCAGGCCCGAGAATGAGCCCGGCGATGGATACCATGAGGTCGGCGGGCAAGCGCGGCCTCGTTCTCGCGCCGGTGGCGGCGCTGCTGCTGAGCGTCGCCGCTCTGCTGCTGGGCAATGGCCTGCTGAGCACGCTCCTGATCGTGAGAGCCGGCCATGAGGGGTTCTCGACCGGCGCGATCAGCGCGATGATGTCCTTCTACTTCGCGGGTTTCACGATCGGCGCGCTCGTGTTGCCACCGATCATCGTCTCCGTGGGACATGTCAGAACCTTCGCCGGCTTCGCGGCGATTGCCTCGATGACCGCCCTTCTCCATGTGGCGTTCGTGGAGCCGATCGCCTGGATGCCGCTTCGCCTGATTACCGGCTTCGCCTACGCGGGCATGATCCTCGCAACGGAGAGTTGGCTCAACGCCCACGCATTGCCATCCACGCGCGGGCAGCTCCTGTCGATATTCGGAGTTGTCTCTATGGGCTCATGGGCAATCGGGCAGGCGTTACTCAAAATCCAGTTCCGAGAGGAGTGCCGGTTCGACCCCGGCCACCCGCACCACGGAATGTTCGATCCCGGCCATTGGCCGCTTTTGACTCGTTTCGGACCTTCAGCATGTCAGCTTCGCGTCCGCACGATAAGCCGCAGTGCCCGGGAGCTTTCAGTCTTTTCTGGAGGAGTGCGCATTGCCCATCGGCCATATCCAGGTGTCCAAGTCGGATGGCACGCAAACGCTGAAGCGGCAGCGCGACGCGGTGTTCGCGACCAACCTTTCCGGTCGATAACGTCCTGATCATTTGCCGAGTTTGCAGATTAACCGCGAACCACCTGCTCAAGACCAGCCCCGGCGAGCCGGGCGGCGGCGAGCAGGCGATCGAGATCGTGCCCGTTGCGAGCGCTGGCGGACAGGCCGGCCATGACGGTGCTCATATAGTCGGTCACGCGCTCGGCCTGATCGGGATGGCGCGCGGCGACGAAGCGATGGATCGCCCCCTCCGCCGCCGCAAGGAACGTTCCGGCCGCCTCGCGTGCCTCGCGGTCGGTGCAGCGCACCCCCTCGATAACGAGGCATCCCGCCGCGTCCGGATCGGCGGCATAGCGCCGCGCCGCCGCTTCCAGCACCGCGACGAGGCATTCCGCGACCGGGAGATCGGCTTTCAGCAGATCGAACAGCGGGATCGCGCCGGTGCCGGCATAGCGATCGAGAATGCGGCTGTAGAGCTCGGCCTTGCTGCCGAAGGCGGCATAAAAGCTCGGCGGGTTTATCCCGATCGCCTGGGTCAGGTGCGCGATGCTGACGGAATCGTAGCCACGCGAATGGAACAGCCGCTGGGCGGTCGCGACCGCTTCGTCCGGGTCGAACAGGCGCGGTCTGCCTCGTGCACGGCGTATTTTTGTTTGAGCCACTACAAATACCTTGACGAATGTTTCGAACCGTTTATGTAGCGGGTCGTAAGTTATTGATCAAGGAGAGTCCGATGGGTGCGTTTGAGGCGAAATCCGTTCTCGTGCTGGGTGGCAGTCGGGGGATCGGCGCGGCGATCGTTCGGCGTTTTGTGGCCGATGGCGCGAATGTGACCTTTACCTATTCCGGCTCGCGTGACGCGGCCCACGCGCTGGCGGCCGAAACGGGCAGCACTGCTGTCGAGACGGACAGCGCGGATCGCGACGCGGTGATCGCGCGCGTGAAGGACAGTGGCGCGCTCGACGTGCTGGTCGTCAATGCCGGAATCGGTGTTTTCGGCGATGCGCTGGAGCAGGATCCGGACGCAATCGACCGGCTGTTCCGGATCAATATCCACGCGCCCTATCATGCCTCGGTCGAGGCCGCGCGCCAGATGCCCCAGGGCGGCCGGATCATCGTCATCGGATCGGTGAACGGCGACCGGATGCCCGTTCCCGGCATGTCCTCCTACGCGCTCAGCAAGTCTGCGCTGCAAGGGATGGAGCGCGGGCTGGCACGCGACTTCGGGTCCCGCGGGATCACGATTAACGTGGTGCAGCCCGGCCCGATCGACACCGACGCCAATCCGGCGGACGGACCCATGAAGGAGCTGCTGCACGGCTTCATGGCGATCAAGCGCCACGGCCGGCCGGAGGAAGTCGCGGGCATGGTGGCGTGGCTCGCCGGCCAGGAGGCGGGGTTCGTTACGGGCGCCATGCACACCATCGACGGCGCGTTCGGTGCCTGATCCGGCGGCGCGAACGCCGATGACCACCATCGGCATCATCGGCGCAGGCGAGGTCGGCAGCCAGATTGCCCGCGCCGCCATCGCCAACGGCTATCGGGTGGTCATCGCCAACTCGCGCGGGCCCGAAACCCTGGCCGGGCTGGTCGCGGAGCTCGGGCCGTCTGCCCGCGCCGCGACCGCTGCCGGTGCGGCGGAGGCGGGAGAGTTCGTCGTGATCGCGGTCCCGCTCAAGCTGGTCAACGACATGCCCGTGGCGCAACTGGCGAACAAGATCGTGCTCGACACCAACAACTATATGCCGTGGCGCGACGGGCGCTATGCCCTCGTCGATACCGGCGCGAAGACCGAGCACGAACTGCGGCAGGACCAGCTGCCAACGTCCAAGGTCGCGAAGGCGTTCACGCATATCCAGGCGCCGCGCCTGTTGCTGTCGGCGCGGCCCGCTGGCACGCCGGGGCGGCACGCGCTGTCGGTGTCGAGCGACTATCCCGAAGCGGTGGCGCTGGTCACGCGACTGTACGACCAGTTCGGCTTCGACACGGCGGACAACAGCCCGCTTAGCGAGTCCTGGCGTAGCGGTCCGGGTCAGCCCGCATGGCACGCGCACGACCATCAAACGCGTCCCGAGCTGGTTGCTAACCTTGCCAAGGCGACACCGCTCCCACCGAGATAGGGCAGGCGGCCTCTGCCCGACCACAGCGCCCTATGCCTACGAGGTCTTCGCCGTTCTCGCCCTCGCCGGGCATCACGTTCATGTCGGTCTGCGCCTGCCGCGGTCAGTATCGCCGAGAGGCCAGCAGCGATCCGCGATCACGCCGACAAGGCCTACGGTGTTCGACTGAAAACCGGGGTCTGTGTGAAGAGCGGAATATCGCCTTTCAACCAAGTCGGTAATGACCGCTGCTGGCGCAGAGGCGACCGCTAGCGATTGAAGCGCGGCTCGCCATCGACAGATTGCAGCCGCACCATCCTAGTCCGTGATGCACCTAGCCAGAGGCTTCGGAGAAGACAGCTTGGTCTAGTGCAATGAGCGCTTCGCTAAGCCTGCTCTCCACCATAATGATATCAAGGTCGAGGTGATGTGCGATCTCAGCGTATGAAAGCCCTGAAATCCTGTTGAGTAAGAAAACGTCCCTCATAGGCTCGGGCAGAGCGGTGACGGCGGTAAGGAGTTTGCGCTGGTCGCAATTGATCGCCTCCTGCGGTGCCTGGAATTCCACTTCTGCCTGCGACAATCGCTGTCTCGTAAAGGGTGTCCGAAAGTTTCGTCTCCGCATGTTCACATCTCCCGCGTTGTGAATTTGCGGGCGTTCGCTATCGACCGCGGTCTGCTCACCCCTGAAATTGTCTCGGTCGACAGCCTCGCTGGTTCCCTAACGCCGATCATCTGCCCCGTCTGTCGTAGGGATCTTCACGAGTTGGTCCCGGGAACTGTTTAATCCGTCGATCCACCTGTCACACGCGTCGTTGACGAGGTCGGACAAATACTCGACCTGCTCGATCATCCAAGCAGCTTCGCTGGCAGCGACCCGATAGTGCCGGTTATATCTGGACTTGTTATAGGCAGCACGAAGCAGCTCAAAGCACCTGCGATCTTCTTTGGTCTCAGTCGGCCACACGACGCGAAGCTGCTCACTCGCAGACTCGGCAAGCTTCCGCAGGTCGACGATGTTATGGGTGTGTGGGGTGCGCCCTAGGAGCACCAACAAGGCGATATTGTAGAGTCGTTCGGTGGCTTGATGCAGGTCGAACGCGGCCTTCCGGAACCAGCCATTCGCGGCAGACAGCTTCGCTGATCCGAGGAACTCGGCAACAAGCGCGAAGCCTTCCGCTCGGTGGCGGTCGGCCTGTGCAACTACATCGAGCTGTGATTAAGCATGGAATAAGGACCCCGCAAATGGGGTGATCGGCATCCAAACGGGACCCCCATCTGTGATGGGGCT
>NZ_KQ414501.1:7500-385478 GCF_001263295.1 Agrobacterium sp. SUL3 | reverse complement strand
AGACTTCGTCGCCAGCAGCGCCGCCGCCCTCGTTCAGTGAGCGGACTTATAAGAGATCACCCTCAAACAAGTCAACACACCCATCGTCAAAAAACTGACATTTTTGGTAACTAATTGATATTACAACAGACTTTAACAAAAATGGAGTCGAAGGGCCAGAATGGGCCTCCTTTATCTCCCGGCTGGCCCTGTTCCAGGAAACATGCAATAGGAACGGACAAGAGTTTCAGCCAGATTGGGGCGTCCAGCGCCCTTTATAGAGCCTAGAATTGGAGAACCCGTGCGCATTCTCGATGAAGCCGTCATTCCCGAGCTGCCGAATTACTACCGTGGCAAGGTGCGGGAAAACTACGATCTGCCTGACGGCAACCGCATCATCATATCCACCGACCGCCTCAGCGCATTCGACCGCATCCTCACCTCCATCCCTTATAAGGGACAGGTATTGACCCAGACGGCGCGCTACTGGTTCGAACAGACAAAGGACATCTGCCCCAACCATGTGGTCAGCTATCCCGATCCGAATGTCGTCATTGGCAAGAGGCTGGACATATTGCCGGTCGAGGTGGTGGTTCGCGGTTATCTGGCCGGCACCACCGGCACATCGATCCTTACCCTTTATAAGAAGGGTGAGCGGCAGATGTACGGCATGAGCCTGCCGGACGGGATGAAGGACAACCAGATTTTGCCCGAACCGGTCATCACGCCAACGAGCAAGGCCTTCGATGGCGGCCATGACGAACCGCTAACACCTGCAGAGATCGTCGAGAAGAAACTTCTGACGCAGGAGCAATGGGACACGCTGTCTCGTTACGCACTGGCACTGTTCAAGCGCGGACAGCAGATTGCCGCAAAGCAGGGCCTCATTCTCGTCGACACGAAATATGAATTCGGCACGGATGAAAACGGCACGATCATTCTGGCTGACGAAATCCACACGCCGGATAGCAGCCGTTACTGGATGGCTGACAGCTATGAGGAAAGCTTCCGCAACGGCACGCGGCCGGCGAGCTTCGACAAGGATTTCGTCAGAGCCTGGGTTGCCGAACGTTGCGACCCCTATAAGGACGAGGTTCCCGAAATTCCGCAGGACCTCGTCTTGCAGACCTCGAAGGTCTATATTGATGCTTACGAACGCATCACCGGACAGAGTTTCGTTCCCGACGATAGCGGTGAGACGCCGCTTGCAAGAATACGCCGGAATCTGGAGCCCTTTTTCCCCGGAGTCTGACCGTGAGCAAAACAATAGAACAGGCGAGAAAGGTGGACAGGAAGAATGATCGTCCCGTCAAACGCCGACCTCGCCGTTCCGCCGAAGAAACGCGGCGGGACATTCTCACCAAAGCCGAAGAGCTTTTTCGCGAGCGTGGCTTCAATGCGGTGGCGATTGCCGATATCGCCGCAGCACTCGGCATGTCGCCCGCCAATGTCTTCAAGAATTTCAGTTCGAAGAACGCACTCGTCGACGCCATAGCTTTCGAGCAGATCGGAATCTTCGAAAGAGAGATTCGGCCGCTCGACGATGGCCACCCGCCGCTTGCCAGATTGCGCCACCTCGCCCGTACCCTGATGGAACAGCACCACCAGGACCTCAATGACAATCCCTATATATTCGAAATGATCCTGATGACGGCCAAGCAGGACATGAAGTGCGGCGACTATTATAAATCCGTCATCGCAAACCTGTTAGCCGACATTATCAGCGACGGTATCGACGCGAAGGTCTATGCGCCGGCGGATATTCCGCCGCTCGCGGAAACCGTGCTCCACGCGCTGACAAGCGTTATCCATCCCGTCCTCCTTGCACGGGAAGATATCGGCAATTTGGCAACACGTTGTGATCAACTCGTCGATTTAATCGACGCCGGATTGCGCAATCCGCTTGCTAAGTGACGATTCCCTATTTACGTCACCTTCTCGCAATTGCTTGCGAAGCGCCTAAGCCTGCGCTTCTATGCGCGTGGCGGTCCGGAATGAATGTGATGACGAAGGCCCCCAATAAGGCCTTTCCTGTCATACCTGCTCCTCCCGGACGCGCATCCGCCGAGCGACATTGCGCTTATAGTTGAATGCGATCGATACGCAGGGAAGAACAATGAGCCGACGTATTTTACCCCTATTTGCTTCTCTGTGTGTAACCGCGGTTCTTGCGGGATGCAGCGATGGCGGCGAGAACAGCCAGACCGCCGGCCAGGGTGCCGAGCGCCCACCGTCGCCGGTCAGCATCATCGTGATGAAGACCAGCGAATATCCCTTGACCACCGTTCTTCCCGGCCGCGCCAGCGCGTTCCAGACGGCGGAAATCCGCCCGCGCGTTACCGGCATCATCCGCGAAATTCCCTTCAAGGAAGGCAGCGAAGTCAAGCAGGGCGATGTTCTCTACCAGATCGAGGACAACACCTATATGGCGGAGGTGGCGCAGGCCAAGGCTAGCGTGGCGAAGGCCGAAGCAAGCGTTCCGAGCGCCGAGGCAAACCTTGCCCGTTACGAGCGGCTGGTCAACAGCGGCGCAACCCAGATCGAATATGAAAACGCCAAGGTGACGCTGTTGCAGGCCCAGGCCGATGTGGCCCAGACCAAGGCGGCGCTGGAAACAGCTGAAATCAACCTCGATCTCACCAAGGTCCGCGCGCCCTTCGACGGCATTACCAGCGCGACTGCTTTCAGCATTGGCAACGTGGTCACGGCGAACCAGACAACGGCTTTGACGACGCTGCGCCGCATCGATCCCATCTATATCGACCTGATGGAATCGAGCATCAATCTCCTGCGCCTGAAAAAAGCGATCTCGTCGGGCCAGCTCGGCGGCGATACGAAGGAAACGGGTATTCACCTGACGCTGGAAGACGGCACAGAATACAAGCACGACGGCAAGATCGACATGTCGGACATGGCGGTGAGCGAAACCACGGGCACCTTCTCCATTCGCGCCCTCTTCGAGAACCCGGACGATCTGCTGCTTCCCGGCACCTATGTCCGCGCCACGCTGACCATCGGCAAGGAAAAGGGTTTCCGCATTCCGCAGCGCGCCGCAAGCCGCAACGCCAATGGCGAGCTGACGGCAAAGTTCGTGACGGCGGAAAACAAGGTGGAAACCCGCACCTTCCCCTCCAGCCAGCAGTCGGGCAACGCCTGGCTGGTGACGGAAAACGTCAAGGATGGCGACAAGCTCATCGTCGACGGCTTCCAGTGGATTGCCGATGGTGCGACGGTCGCACCGGTTGAAGTGACCATCGACGATCGCGGTATCGTCGTTATGCCGCAGCAAGCTCAGCCTGCCGCCGCCCCCTCGAAATAAACATGAGCACGAAACCCCAGGTCGAAGCTCGTAAAAGGTAAGGCAGGACTGCCATGGCCCATTTCTTCATCAGGCGCCCCGTTTTTGCATGGGTTATCGCCATCGTCATCATGCTGGGCGGCGCATTGGCAATTGCGACCCTCTCCATCTCGCAATATCCCGATATTGCGCCGACGACGGTACGCGTCAGCGCGACCTATAACGGCGCCAGCGCCGAAACCGTCGAGAAATCGGTGACGACCATCATCGAGGACGGCATGACCGGCCTCGACGACCTCACCTATATGACCTCGTCGTCCTCCACCGGCAGCGCCGAAGTGACGCTGACCTTCGGCAATACCATCCTGCCGGACATCGCGCAGGTTCAGGTTCAGAACAAGCTGCAGCTCGTCCAGTCGCAACTGCCCGACACCGTGCAGCAACAAGGTCTTCAGGTCAGCCGCTCCACATCGAGCATTCTGATGGTTGGCGCGCTGATCTCAACCGACGGCAAGCGCAACTCCGCCGATCTCGGCGACGTGTTCTCCTCGCGCGTCGAAGACCAGATCAAGCGCCTTGAAGGCGTGGGCAGCATCAACGTCTTCGGCTCCGAATATGCGATGCGTATCTGGCTGGATCCCTTCAAGCTCAACAAATACCAGCTGACCACGGCTGACGTGACCAGCGCCATCGAGAGCCAGAACACCCAGGTTTCCGTCGGTTCGCTTGGCGCCGTACCCGCCGTCAAGGGCCAGCAGCTCAATGTGACTGTGACGGCGCAGAGCCAGCTGACCACGGTTGCCGATTTCGAATCGGTCATACTGAAAGTCGAGAAGGACGGCGCAACCGTTCGCCTCAGCGACGTCGCCCGCATCGAAATCGGCCAGGAAACCTATGGCGGCGATTCCCGCTCCAATGGTCGCCCGTCTGCCGGTTTCGCGGTCAACCTCGCCACGGGCGCCAACGCGCTCGACACGGCAGCACGCGTGAAGTCTGCACTTTCCGCCGTCGAAGGCTCGCTGCCGGAAGGCGTCGCGATCGAATATCCCTACGACACGACACCCTTCGTAAAGCTGTCGATCGAGAAAGTGGTGCACACGCTGATCGAGGCGATCATCCTCGTCTTCGTCGTGCTTCTGGTGTTCCTGCAGAACCTCAGAGCCACCTTCATTCCGATGATTGCGGTGCCCGTCGTGCTTCTCGGCACGTTCGGCGTGCTCGCGTTGACAGGATATTCGATTAATACGCTCACCATGTTCGCCATGGTTCTGGCAATCGGCCTTCTCGTCGATGACGCCATCGTCGTCGTCGAAAACGTCGAACGCATCATGTCGGAAGAGGGACTGTCGCCGGTCGAAGCAACCGAAAAGTCGATGGGCGAAATTACCGGTGCGATCATCGGCATCGCGCTCGTCCTGACTGCCGTTTTCATCCCGATGGCCTTCTTCGGCGGATCGACGGGCATCATCTACCGCCAGTTCTCGATCACCATCGTCTCGGCCATGCTGCTTTCGGCAGTGGTCGCCATCGTTCTGACGCCGGCGCTCTGCGCTACGATGCTGAAGCCGATCGACCATCACAAGAAGCAGCGCGGACCGGGAGCGTGGTTCAACCGCGGCTTCGGCAAGACGACAGACGGCTATGTTTCCTCCATCGGTTACCTGCTGAAGCGGCCGCTGCGTGTCATGATCCTCTTCGCGATCGTGATCGGCGGCTGCGCCTGGTTCTTTTCCAAATTGCCCAGCTCGTTCCTGCCGCAGGAAGACCAGGGCGTGCTTCTGACGATCATCCAGACGCCGACCGGTTCCAACATCGAGCGGACCAACGAGGTGGTGAAGCAGGTCGAAAGCTACTTCCGCGAAAAAGAAGCCAACAATGTCGAATCTGTTTTCGGCGTGCTCGGCTTCAGCTTCGGCGGTTCGGGCCAGAACAACGCCATCGTCTTCACCAAGCTCAAGGATTTCGCCGAGAGAACCGCACCCGATCAGCACGCCGGCGCCATCGTGCAGCGCGCGATGGGCACTTTCTTCGGTTTCCGCGATGCGCAGGTGTTCCCGCTTCTGCCGCCGGCAATTCAGGGCATGGGCACATCGAGCGGTTTCTCGATGTATCTCGTGGATAGCGGCCGCAACGGCACCGAGGCACTGACCGCTTCTTCCAAGGAACTGATCGCGCTTGCCACCGGCAATCCGAAGATCAGCTCGCTTCGAAGCGACAGTCAGGACAATGAAACGCAGATGAAGATCATTCTCGACCAGGAAAAGATGGGGGCCATGGGCGTCGATCTCTCCTCCGTGAACCTCATGCTGTCGACGATCTTTGCGGGCCGGGATGTCAATGACTTCACCCTGAACGGCGAACTCAAGCCCGTTTATGTGCAGGGCGATGCGCCCTACCGCATGCAGCCGGATGATCTCAAATTCTGGTATGCCCGCAACACCAGCGGCGAGATGGTGCCTTTCTCCTCCTTCAGCGAGGTGAAATGGATCAACGCTCCGCCGTCTCTCGCCCGTTTCAACGGCACGGGCGCGATTTCGCTCGAAGGCACCGCCGGCGCCGGCGTTGCATCCGGTGACGCCATGGACGAAATGGAACGGCTGACGGCAAGCCTGCCGGGCGGTTACACCGTGGCGTGGCAGGGCATTTCCTACCAGGAACGCCTTTCCGGCTCGCAGGCGCCGATGCTCTACGCGCTGTCGGTGCTGATCGTGTTCCTTTGCCTTGCCGCCCTTTATGAAAGCTGGTCGATCCCCTTCTCGGTCATCATGGCCGTGCCGGTGGGCGTCCTCGGCGCATTGACCGCGGCCCATTTCTTCGGCCAGTCGAACGACGTCTACTTCAAGGTGGGCCTGCTGACGACCATCGGCCTTGCGGCGAAAAACGCGATTCTGATCGTCGAATTCGCCAAGGAAAGGCAGGAACACGGGCTAACTCTGCTGGAAGCAACGCTGGAGGCAGCGAAACTTCGCCTGCGTCCGATCATCATGACATCGCTCGCCTTCATCCTCGGTGTCGTGCCTCTCGCAATCGCAACCGGAGCGGGTTCCGCCGCGCAAAATGCAATCGGCATCGGGGTGCTGGGTGGTATGCTTTCTGCAACACTCCTCGGAATTTTCTTCGTTCCGTCCTTTTTCGTCATCATTCGTCGCCTTTCAAGGCGTTAACAAAACAAAAATGGGCTGTGCCAACCGTTAATACGCTGCTAGAAATGTTGCCGATTTGGCTAATGCACGTTTCTACGGCATATCGACCGCGCAGCCCATTTGCCAGCAAGCCGCGCTCGGTAAGCCAACCAGAGAATTGGGAAAATTACATGCTGTCTATTCGCGCTACTCTTCCCCTGACAATGCTGCTGCTTTCAGGCTGCGTCGTCGGACCCGACCACAAGACGCCGGAAATCCAATTGCCGGGAAAGTTTGCGGAAGCCGGAAAAACCAGTAATGGCGACATCAGCAACGTTGCATGGTGGACGGCCTTTAACGACAACCGCCTGAACGGTTACGTTTCCACCGGCCTGGCGCAGAACCTCACCGTGATGCAGGCGATCGAGCGCATCAATCAGGCGCAGGCCCAGGTGATCGCGGAGGGCGCCGGCGGCCTGCCGAGCCTCACGGCGCAGGGTCAACACCAGATCAGCGAGACCAAGGGCAGCTACCGTGACACTCCCGTCACCAACGTGTCTTCCGGAGGCCTCAGCGTTTCCTGGTTCCTTGACCTCTTCGGCCGCTACCGCCGCGCAACCGAAAGCGCCAATGCATCGCTGGATGCCGCCTACTCCACGGTCGACGTTCAGCGCCTGACGCTGATTTCGGCCGTCGCCGCCGCCTATATCGACGTGCGCTACTATCAGGAACGTCTGGAGATCGCTCGCCAGAACCTGGGTTCGCGCCGCGAAACGCTTGATCTGACCAAGTTGCAGCTGGAAGCGGGTGCGGCCTCGCGCCTCGATGTCGTCCAGTCCGAAGGTCTGGTCAATTCCACGCTGTCGCAGATACCCGGCCTCGAAACCAGCTTCCGCAGGGCAGCACATCGCATCGCGACCCTGCTCGGCATGCCGGCCTCGTCGCTCATTACCGAACTGCAGAAGGGCGCACGCCAGCCTGTTGCGCGCGCAGTTCCCCGCACCGGTATCCCGGCCGACCTGATCCGCAACCGTCCTGATATCCGCGTCGCCGAACGCAATCTTGCCGCTGCGGTCGCCACGATCGGTGTAAGCGAGGCTCAACTTTATCCGAGCATCGAGCTTGGTGGCGCGATCACCCCGAGCTACAATTTCCTGAGTGGCGGCTCGAGAGGAACGGCCAACAGCTGGTCCTTCGGTCCAAGCCTCACTCTTCCGATCCTTGATGGCGGCAGGCTCCGCGCCAATGTCGACATCGCCAACTCACAGGCACGCGAGCAATATCTCGTCTGGAAGGCGACCGTTCTCACCGCCGTGGAAGAAGTTGAAAATGCTCTGGCCGCCATCAATCGCGACCAGCGTACCGTGGACGCGCTGAGAAAGACCGTCGCCTCCTACCAGGAAGCGCTGCAGCTCTCCACCGCCAGCTATCGCGATGGTGCATCGTCTCTGCTCGATGTTCTGGATGCACAGCGTTCGGTCTCGGATGCGCAGGCAAATCTTGCCACGGCGATCCAGACGACGGCGCAGGATTATGTCTCGCTCAACGTGGCTCTCGGTGGCGGTTATGCCGTTGGCCAGCCTGCCCCGAAGAAGCCGGCTGGCCCAACCCGGACCGCCGCAAAGTCCATGTAAGAAAAGCCGCAAGGCAAACAAAAAGCCCGCGTCGAGACGCGGGCTTTTTGTTGTTCAGGACATAAATAAAAAAGCACCGGTCGCCCGGTGCTTTTGTTTAACCGGCCGTCAGGCTCAGTTCTTGGCGCGCTCGACGTAGGAATTGTCTTCCGTCGCGATGACCACGCGGATACCGGCATCGATATGCGGCGGCACCATGGTGCGGATACCGTTGGAGAGAATTGCCGGCTTGTAGGAAGAGGACGCCGTCTGGCCCTTCACGACCGGTTCCGTTTCCATGATTTCCAGCGTGACGTGGCGCGGCAGTTCGACGGACAGCGGATTGCCTTCGTGAATGGAAAGAACGCAGGTCATGCCTTCCTGCAGGTAGGCCTTCTGATCACCCATCGTATCCACGTCGACAACGACCTGATCGTAGTTTTCCGGGTTCATGAAGTGGAAGCCTTCGCCGTCTTCATAAAGGAACTGGAAGTTCAGGTCTTCAACGAAAGCGCGCTCGACCTGCTCGGTGGTGCGCCAGCGCTCGGAGACCTTCACGCCGTCAACGATGCGGCGCATGTCCACCTGCGTAACCGGCGTGCCCTTGCCTGGGTGGAAGTTCTGCGCGGTAAGAACGACGTAAAGCTTGCCGTCCACGTCGAGAACATTGCCCTTGCGGACGGATGAGGCGATAACCTTGACCATATGACTTCCTTGTAACTCGATGAAATGCGTCGTAAAGGACTGCGCGGCAGCACCGGCCCCGGCAGACATTTTGTCTTTTTTCTGGGGCGCAACTACCTTAAATCCGCGCGAATTGCCAGCCTTCTACAGCAATTCGCGGAAGAGTGCCTAGCGGTTTTCCGCCCGGAATTGCTTTAAATGACGCGATCAGGCGTTTTGCGGACTGTTTAGCCGCAATCGGACGCCGCAGAGAAGACGGAAACGAAGAAAAGATGCGCGCAAGCAACGAGACAATGTCGCCATGGTGGACGCCGGACGTCCACGCCGACCGCCGCGCTTTTCTCATTGGCCGCAATGCGATCCAGTCAGCATTTCGCAGCTATTTCGCCCGCGCCGATTTTCTCGAAGTCGATACCGCCACATTGCAGATTTCTCCCGGCAACGAAGCCCATCTGCACGCTTTCGCCACTGAGGGCCTCACCCCGGCTGGCCAGACCGTATCGCTCTATCTTCACACTTCGCCGGAATTCGCCTGCAAGAAACTGCTGGCCGCCGGTGAAAAACGGATTTCCTGTTTCGCCCATGTTTACAGGAACCGCGAAAGAGGCCCCCTGCACCATCCGGAATTCACCATGCTGGAATGGTATCGGGTCGGCGAAACCTACGAGAGCCTGATGAAGGACAGCGCCGATCTTCTGGCGCTGGCCGCCGAAACCACGGGCACAAAAAACTTCACCTTTCGCGGCCGCAGCGTCGATCCTTTCCTGGAGCCGGAGCGTCTGAGCGTCGCCGAAGCCTTCGAGCGATATGCGGGAATTGACCTTCTGGCCACCATCAGCCGAAACGGCGAGACGGACGCGCGCCACCTTGCCGCCAGCCTCACCAATGCCGGCATCCGCGCCGCCGACGATGACACCTGGGCGGATATGTTCAGCCGCGTCATCGTCGAGCGGGTGGAGCCTGAACTGGGTTTCGGCCGCGCCACCATTCTGGATGAATACCCGACCAGTGAAGCAGCCCTTGCCCGCAAGTCTGCGAAAGATGCGCGCGTTGCGGAGCGTTTCGAGCTTTATGCCTGCGGCGTGGAACTGGCCAACGCCTTCGGTGAATTGACCGACGCTGCCGAGCAGCGGCGGCGCTTCGAAATGGAAATGACCGAGAAGCAGCGGGTCTATGGCGAGACCTATCCGCTGGACGAGGATTTTCTGGCGGCTCTTGCCATCATGCCGCAAGCCAGCGGCATCGCGCTCGGTTTTGACCGGCTGGTAATGCTGGCAACCGGCGCTCCCCGTATCGATCTCGTCATGTGGGCGCCCGTTGCGGAATATGGACGATGACAAGGCTTGAAACCATCAAGACACCCGAAGCACTCGTCGAAGCGGGGCTGGTCGAGGCCAGCGCGCTGGAGAGCCTGCGCGTCGTGACCCAGCGTTACGCGCTGGCGATCACGCCGGCCATTGCCGGGCTGGTGGATAGCGGCGATCCGAACGATCCGATCGCCCGGCAATTCGTCCCGGATCCAGCCGAACTCGTCCACCTTCCGGAAGAGCGGGACGATCCGATCGGCGACGACGCCCACAGCCCGGTGCATGGCATCGTTCATCGTTATCCCGACCGGGTTCTATTGAAGGCGGTGCATGTCTGCCCCGTCTATTGCCGTTTCTGTTTCCGTCGCGAAATGGTCGGCCCGCAGGGCAACGGCATGATGAGCCCGGAGGAGCTGGACGCCGCATTTGACTACATAAAGACCAACCCGGCCATCTGGGAAGTCATCCTTACCGGCGGCGATCCGCTGGTGCTCTCGGCGCGGCGCCTGTCCGACCTGATGAAGCGGTTAAAAGACATACCGCATGTGAAGATCGTTCGCTTCCATACCCGCGTGCCGGTGGTCGATCCCGACCGCATCGACGCGGCGCTGATCGATGCGCTGAAGGCGAGCGGCAAGACCACCTATGTTGCCCTGCACGCCAATCACGCGCGCGAACTCGGCGACGAAGCCAGAAGTGCCTGCGCGCGGCTGATTGATGCCGGCATAGCCATGGTCAGCCAGACGGTGCTTCTTAAGGGCGTCAATGACGACCCAGCAATTCTAGCGGAGCTGATGCGCGCCTTTGTTGAGACGCGCATCAAGCCCTATTATCTGCACCATCCCGATCTTGCCCCCGGCACCAGCCATTTCCGGCTGACGATCGAAGAGGGCCAGCGAATCGTTTCCGCCTTGCGGGGAAATCTCTCCGGTCTCTGCCAGCCGACCTATGTTCTCGACATACCCGGCGGCCACGGCAAGGCGGCAATTGGCAGAAATGCGGCCGAAAAAACCCGCGAGGGCTGTTATTCCATATCCGATTTCAACGGAAACGATCATATTTATCCGCCGCAGACAGCCGGCAGCAATTAAAAAAAACATAAAAAGCCCGCTGTGCCGGGCTTTTGCGAGCGGCCATCAACGAAAACAAAAATTTCACAATTCCGCCCCTCTCCTGTCATCATAAAGAAAAATATTCTACCTATAACAATCAGCATTGATTTTAGTGCAGGTCTGGATTATCAGTGTGTAACTGGAGAACGAGTCTCCTGATTCCGGGCCAACACCAATTACAGGGAGTGTGTCATGTCAAAATATATCAACATTAACGCAGTCCTTGGTCTTGTGTCCTGGAATGCTGGATTTAAATCCACGTGTTCCCGCTGCTGTCGAATGTGACTTAACGGTCTCGATTTCCTGAAATTCAGTTCGACAACATGCTGTGAAGTAGCCACAGCGGGAGTATATCTATGCAAAAGCAAGTCATTGAATTCGCTGGCGAACCCGTCGGCATCGTCATACCGGACAACGACCGGTTGAAGTTCATCGCGGTGAAGTTCCACGTTCACGATCTGGACGAACAGAAGTTCGACAGCGCCGATGACGTGCGGATCGCAATCCGTGATCTCGTGCGCAACCGGAATCTGGCCGCGGCCTGATGCGGGAAAACTATCGCCCGCTCACAGAACCGTCAAAACCAGAGCGCGCCAAATATCGGACCTCAAATTGCGGGCCGATGGCGCGCTTTTATTTTGCATGACAATTCGTCTGTCGGTGTGACGCAGCCCATTCAGGGTGTATCAAAACACTCCGATCCGCTGATCTGAAAGCCCGGACAAGGCCTCCTCCCCAAAGATACACATCTCGATCCGATGAAGCGGCGTGGCGCCTCAGGGAGCCCGACCACCGCCTTCACAGCGATGATATCGATATGTGCATGAAGGCTTATCCGCGTCAGAACGCGGTGAAGGTCAGCGTCGTCAGCGAGCGGACGATCCCCGGAATATTGACGATGTTCTGGTTGATGAACTTGCCGATATCCTCTTCCTGCGGAAGATAGATTTTCAGCAGCAGATCATATTCGCCGCTGGTGGAATAAAGCTCGGAAACCAGTTCGGTTTTATAGATGGCGTCGGCGACATCATAAGTCTTGCCGGGCTCACATTGAAGCTGAACAAAAATGGGCTTCACGGACATCTCCCGTATTGGAACTTTCGGTGTGTGGCGTCTGGCGCCACACGTCATGGCGCACTATTGGCTGAGCCGCAGCAGACTTGCAAGACCGCCCGCCAGTTTACGCCGAAAACGCCCCCGCCCCACCTGCCGCCTCGGAAACGATCCAGCGCCGGAAGCTCTCGAGCGGCGCATAACCGGCGCGATCAGGCATACAGGCAAGATAATAGGCCTCTTCGCTTTGCACTTCCCCCGCAACAGCCGCAACCAGACGCCCGCTTCGCAACTCTTCCTCGATCATGAAGGAAGGAATGAGCGATACGCCCAGCCCCGCACCTGCGGCTTCGGCAATGGTGGTGAACTGATCGAAGAGCATGCCGTGCACATTGTCGAAACGCACATCATGGCTGCGAAACCATTGTTCCCAGGCATCCGGCCGGGTCGTCATATGCAGCAGCGGCACCTGTAACAGATCGCCCGGCCTTGAAAGTCCATGGCGCTCCCTGAAGGCCGGGCTGCATACCGGAACGACCTTTTCATGCATCAGGAAAACCAGCTCGGTGCCCGGCCAGTGCGGTAAGCCGAAATGGATCGCCGCATCAACGGTATCGGTCCGGAAATCGAACAGTGACGACCGCGTTAAAAGATTGACCGAAACACCCGGATGCCGGGCGATGAAATCGGGAAGGCGCGGCACGAGCCAGCGCGTGCCGAAGCTGGGCAGCACACCGAGATTGAGCGTGCCCCCATCCGGATTGGCACGCAGATTGAGCGAAGCGGTCGATATGCGCCGCAGCGCTTCGCGAATTTCCCGCGCATAACCCTCCCCCGCCCTTGTCAGCCGGATCGTCTGCCGCTCGCGGAGAAACAGCGCCACACCAAGCTGTTCTTCCAGCGCCAGGATTTGCCGGCTGACCGCGCCCTGCGTCAGGCCCAGTTCCCTCGCCGCGGCGGTGACGCTGCCCGCGCGCGAAGCGGCTTCGAAGGCCGCCAGCAGCGAAAGCGACGGCAGAAAACGGCGCGGTGGCAGAACCATATTCCCTCACGGAATGAACTCTTGACGATATGTCGATATTCAACAGGCACGACCGCTTGTAAAGTCTCATAAACAAGGGCTTGCCACTCATACGAAAAACAAATGAACTGGCCCGGAATATGGTGGAACGATGTATAACGACCCCCGCTCGCACGGCCTCTGGGAAAAGACCGCGCCGCAGCCGCCCGTAACGTCCGCTTTGCAGGGCTCGGCGGTTGCCGATGTCGTGGTCGTCGGTGGCGGCTTCACCGGGCAATCCGCTGCCCTGCATCTTGCTGAAAGAGGCGTAGACGTCGTCCTTCTCGAAGGAAAGGCGATCGGCTTCGGCGGCGCAGGCCGTAATGTCGGCCTCATCAATGGTGGTATGTGGGTCATGCCAAAGGAATTGCCGGGCGTATTGGGCGAGGTTTATGGGGAACGCCTTCTCGGCCTTTTGGGTGATGCGCCGCTGCTCGTGCGCGCATTGGTGGAGAAACACGAGATTCCCTGCGAGATCGAAAAAAACGGCACTTTACATTGCGCCGTCGGCGAGAAGGGCCTCACCGAAATTCGCGAGCGCTGTGAACAATGGGCTGCGAGGGGCGCACCCGTCCGCCTTCTCGATGCCGATGAAACGGCAAGGCGCACCGGCAGCACGGCTTATTCCGGCTCTCTTCTGGACACCCGCGCCGGCACGATCCAGCCGCTTGCCTATGTTCGTGGTCTCGCGGCCTCCGCACAAAAGGCAGGCGCACGACTGCACACTGCAAGCCCCGTGGTGGCGACCGAACGCAGCGGTGGACAATGGGTGGTGAAGACGCAGCAGGGAGCGGTAACCGCCAACTGGATCGTCGTGGCCACCGAAGCCTACAGCACCGGCCCATGGCAGATTGTCCGCGACGAACAGACCTACCTGCCCTATTTCAATTTCGCCACAAAGCCGCTCGGCGACAACCTTAAAAAAAGCATTTTGCCGGGCCGTGAGGGCTGTTGGGATACGAAGGAAATCCTCTCATCTTTCCGCATGGACAAGGCCGGCCGACTGGTGTTCGGCAGTGTCGGCGCCCTGCGTGGCACCGGCGCCGCCATTCACCGGGCTTGGGCGAAGCGCTCGCTGAAGCGGCTTTTCCCCCAGCTCGGAGATACGGAATTCGAATGTGAATGGTATGGTCAGATCGGCATGACCGACAACGCCGTGCCGCGCTTTCACAAATTCGCAGACAATGTCGTCGGCTTTTCAGGATATAACGGCCGCGGTATCGCACCAGGCACCGCCTTCGGTAAGATAATTGCGCACCATATTCTGGGTGACATAGCCGAAAGCGACCTGCCTCTGCCGATAACTGAACCCAAGGCACAGGCTTTCCGTGCGGTGAAGGAAGCTTACTACGAAGCTGGCGCACAGATCGCCCATTTCGCCGGCGAGCGTTTCTAATCGGACAGGCGGGCAGTTATGCTTGCAATGTTGGGCGCAGACCCGAACATGACGAATGCAAGGTTTTCGAACTTTTTCACTGCCCCGCACCCGCCAAAGCTGCGGCCTTTTCCCCGGCCCATCGATATATTCTTGAAAATATAATGATTGCCCTATAGGCCTATCGATATATTCAAAAGAATATCTCGAACCGGGGGTAACAGATCATGAGACTTTTGCGTCGCAGCTTCTTCAAAACCATTGCCGCCGCCACCTCCTTCTGGGTGGCAGCTTCCTTTGTGGGTGTTCCGGCCCATGCCGCCGAAAAGGTTACGGTCTTTGCCGCCGCGAGCATGAAAAACGCGCTCGACGCCATCAATGCCGAATGGGCAAAGGAGAGCGGCAACGAAGCGACCGTTTCTTACGCCGCAAGCTCCGCGCTTGCCAAGCAGATCGAGCAGGGCGCGCCGGCGGATATCTTCATTTCCGCTGACCTTGCATGGATGGATTATGTTGCCGAAAAGAAGCTGATCAACGCTGACAGCCGCTCCAATCTTCTCGGCAATCGCATCGTTCTCGTCGCTCCCGCAGACAAGGCAAAGCCAGTCGATATCAAGCAGGGTTTTGATCTTGCTGCTCTCGTGGGCGATGGCCGTCTGGCCATGGGCGCGGTCGATTCCGTTCCCGCCGGCAAATACGGCAAGGCCGCTCTGGAAAAGCTCGGCGCCTGGTCTTCGGTCGAAAAGAAAGTCGCCGGCGCGGAAAGCGTGCGTGCCGCCCTGCTGCTCGTCTCGCGCGGCGAAGCGCCCTATGGCATCGTTTACCAGACCGACGCCGCCGCCGATCCGGGCGTGAAGATTGTTGGTACCTTCCCGGAAGACAGCCACCCGCCGATCATCTACCCGGTCGCCATTCTTTCGGAAGCAAAATCGCCGGCAGCAAAAGCCTATCTGGATTTCCTGAAGTCGGCCAAGGCAACGCCCTTCTTCGAAAAGCAAGGCTTTACCGTTTTGAAGTAAGCTTGCGTCAGGTCCACCTCCCGGTGGGCCATGAAACTTGACGATTGCAGGATATGGCATTGCATTGGTGGACACTCAGCCCCGAAGAATGGACGGCGATCAGGCTTAGCCTGTGGGTGTCCTCCATCGCCATGCTTGCCAGCCTGCCCTTCGGCATTGCGGTGGCCGTGGCACTTGCCCGCGGCCGCTTCTGGGGCAAATCGCTACTGAACGGCATCGTCCACCTGCCGCTCATTCTGCCGCCCGTCGTCACCGGCTTTTTGTTGCTCGTTCTCTTCGGCCGCAGGGGCGCCATTGGGCAATTTCTCGATAGCTGGTTCGGCATCGTCTTTTCCTTCCGCTGGACGGGGGCGGCACTCGCCTGCGCCGTCATGGCTTTCCCGCTGATGGTGCGCTCCATCCGCCTCTCCATCGAGGCGGTGGACCGCAAGCTGGAAGAGGCAGCGGGTACCTTGGGGGCAAGCCCGTTCTGGGTATTCCTCACCGTCACCCTGCCGCTGACGCTCCCCGGCATCATCGCCGGCATGATCCTCGCTTTTGCCAAAGCCATGGGCGAATTCGGCGCGACCATCACCTTCGTGTCCAATATTCCCGGAGAGACTCAGACCCTGTCCGCCGCCATCTACACCTTCACCCAGGTGCCCGGTGGCGATGCAGGTGCATTGCGGCTGACCATCGTTTCCGTCGTGATTTCCATGCTCGCCTTGCTCGTCTCGGAGTTTCTGGCCCGCATCATCGGCAAACGGGTGAGCATGGAATGACGCTTTCGGTCTCCACCCGCCATCGCCTCGGCTCTTTCGAACTCGACGCGTCATTTGCCTCCGAAGGCGGCGTGACCGCACTGTTCGGACGCTCCGGCTCCGGCAAGACATCGATGATCCGCATCATCGCCGGCCTGCTGAGGCCGGATGAAGGAAAGGTCTCGCTCGACGGCGAAATGCTGGCCGATAGCGGAAACCGGCTGTTCCTGCCGGCCCATAAACGCCGTTTCGGTTATGTCTTTCAGGAGGCGCGGCTCTTCCCGCACCTCAGCGTGGCGCAGAACCTGAATTATGGCAGATGGTTCACCTCAGACAAAACCAAGGCTGTACAAGAAGACCGTATCGTCGACATGCTCGGCATCGGCCATCTCTTGCAGCGCCGTCCGAACAAACTCTCGGGCGGCGAAAAACAGCGCGTTGCCATCGGCCGCGCATTGCTTTCTTCCCCCAGACTGCTGTTGATGGACGAACCGCTCGCCTCGCTGGACGAACAGCGCAAGGCCGAGATCATTCCCTATCTCGAGCGGCTGCGCGACGAGACAAAAATTCCGATTGTTTATGTCAGCCATTCCATCCAGGAAGTCGCACGCCTTGCCGACCGCATCGTAGTGATGAAAGACGGTAAGGTGGAGGCGCAGGGAAATGCGGCCGATGTGCTCGGGAGACCCGATTTCAGCAGCCATCTGGAGCGGCGGGAAGCGGGCAGCATCCTGTCAGGGCGTATCGAAAGCTTTGATGAACGGCACGGGCTTGCCGCCGTCAGACTAAGCACAGCGCTGCTTCAGGTTCCGGCAAAAAAGGGAGCATCCGGCAGCCCTGCGCGGGTGCTGATACCGGCTCGCGATGTGATGCTGGCTTTGGTGAAGCCCGAGGGCCTCAGCGCACTCAACATTCTCGAAGGCCGTGTCGCAGATATCTCGGTCAGCGAGGACGGCATGGTGACGGTTCAGGTGGATTGCGGTGGCGATATCATCCAGTCGCGCATCACCGACCTCTCGCGAGAACGCCTGCAACTGCAGTCCGGGAAACCGGTTCATGCGATCATAAAATCGGCGGCTCTCGATCCGTATTGACCGCGTCCTCCGGATTGCGGTTGGCCTCCAGCCACTCAATATCCTGACGCAAGACCTCGATCATCCGCCTTTCCATGCCGCGATAGCGCTCAAGCAATTCAGTGCCGAAGGCGGTCAATGCCGCGCCGCCTCCCTGCTTGCCGCCGCGCTGGGATTCGATCACCGGCTGCCTGAACATATGGTTCAGCGCATCGACCAGCAGCCATGCGCGGCGATAGGACATATCCATCGCCCGCCCGGCGGCCGAAATCGAGCCGGTCTCGACGATCAACTCCATCAACTCGATTTTGCCATGGCCCAGGCGCTCGCCGGGGGGGAAGTCGATGCGGAGGACGGGTTTCAGCGGTGCTCTCGTTTCGTTCATCGCTCAACGGTCCTGCCCATGAAGATCGCGATAGGCCTTTTGAGCGCCCGCAACCGGCAGCGCCGTCGCCTCATAGACGCCGCGCGCCACCGCTCGCGCCATCACGATCGTGGCGAGATGGCAGAGCTCGGCGAAATGAACGCCACCTTCAAGCGGCTTGTCGCCGGTCGCAGCCGCGAACATGGTGTCGCCATCGCTCGGCAAATGGGCAGGGAGAACCGCACGCGCCAGCCCGTCATGCGCCATGATGGACAGGCGGTGCGCCTGCGCTTTTGTAAGCGTCGCATCGGTCAGCACCGCGCCGATGGTTGTCGCCGTGAGATTGATCCCCTTGAGCCGCAGTGCGGTATGGTCCGGTTGGAAACGCTCCGGAAAACCGCAATCGCCGAATTCACCCTGCATTTCAAAAGGAGCGGACCAGAAATGGCGGCTTGTGCCGACCGTCGCGGAACCAAGCGCATTGACCGCGACGATGGCCGCCACCTTATAGCCGCCGGAACTGATGGCACTGGCCGAACCCAGACCACCCTTGAAGGTGGCGGTCGTCGCACCCGTTCCTGCACCCACCGTTCCAAGTTCGAACGCCTCGCGGCCTGCCGCCTTGAAGGCCGCATATCCCATCTCGCGATAGGGCGAATGCAGGCCCCAGCCCTTGTCGCCGCCATTCAGCAGATCCATCAGGATCGCCTGGGGCACGATGGGCACACGGGTGGAACCCACCTGCAACCCACGACCGATCTCACGCAACCCGGCCTGAACCCCGCCCGCCGCATCCAGCCCGAAGGCCGAACCGCCGGAAAGCACCAGGGCATCCACAGTTTCAACCGTCATCGCCGGGTCGAGCAGGCCGGTATCTCGCCCGCCGGGCGCACCGCCGAGAACCGAGCCGGAGGCGATGGCGGGCTTTTCGAAAACAATCGCCGTGACGCCGGAGCCGAGGGAAAGATCGGTGACATTGCCGACCGAAACACCGTCGATATCCGTGAGAAGATTGTTGCGTGTCGCCATGCCGTTCCCCTTTCCTCCCGGTATCCCGCCGCCGCAGGACACTGTCAACGCAAAAGGTGACGTGCCCGACCTTGGCGGAAAACCGTGATCAGGAGAAAACCGCCGTCCCGATAACCGGCGTCGAAGGAACAGCCATATCCCTCGGTTCCAACAGCCCGGAAAGAAATGCCTGATGGCCAGCCTCGATTGCACGGGCAAAAGCCTCCGCCATGCCGACCGGGTTACCCGCCCCGGCAACCGCCGTGTTGAGGAGGACGGCATCGTAACCAAGTTCCATAACCGTCACCGCATGTGACGGCCGGCCAATACCGGCATCGACGATCAGCGGCACATCGGGAAACCGCGCCCGCATCGATTTCAGCGCCGTCAGATTGAGCGGCCCCATGGCGCTGCCGATCGGCGCACACCATGGCATCAGCACCCTGCAGCCGGCCTCCAGCAGCTTTTCGCCCACGACAAGATCATCAGTCGTATAGGGAAAGACCTCAAAACCATCGTCGCAGAGGATTTTCGCCGCCTCCACCAGCGCAAAGACATCGGGCTGCAAGGTGTCGTGATGACCGATGACTTCGAGCTTGATCCAGTTGGTGCGAAACACCTCACGGGCCATCTTCGCCGTCAGCACCGCTTCCTTCACGGTGTGGCAACCGGCGGTATTGGGCAGGATATGGCGATCCAATTCGCGGATCAGCTCGAAAAACTGACCGCCTTTCTTGCCCCCCGCCATTTCCCGGCGCAGCGAAATCGTCAGAATATCCGTATTGCTGACCCGCACCGCATCGGCAAGCACAGCGGGAGACGGATAACGCGCCGTGCCAAGGAGAAGGCGGGACGCGACCTCACGGCCATAAAGCGTCAGCATGGCCTCAACCTCCCTGCATTGGCGAAAGGATTTCGACACGGTCGAACGCCTTCAGTTGATAATCGGCGCGCTCTTCCGAATGCACCAGCTCGCCATTCACTGCCGTCGCCAGCCACTCGCCTTCATATTCAAGGTTGGCGAGCAACCCGGCCAGCGTCTCGGCGGCAAGATCAAGCTCGTCGCCATTCACCAGAAGTTTCATGGTCCTTTTCCTTTTAAAAAAGAGTTTGGCAGACGATCTCAGCCGCCTTGCGCGCCATCGCCGGCGAGAGCAGAAAGCCGTGCCGGTACGCGCCGTTGATGAAGATGGTCCCGCCGTTTTGCGTGACATCAGGCAGATTGTCGGGATAGGCCGGGCGCACGCCCGCGCCGGTCTCGATGATTTGCGCCTCCGCAAAGGCCGGATGCACGGCATAGGCGGCATTAAGGAATTCCATCATCGAACGGGCGGAAATCGCCCCGGTATCCTCCGTCTCGATCATCGTCGCGCCCACCATGAAGCGGCCAGGCTCGCGCGGCACGATGTAAAGCGGTATGCGTGGATGCAGCAACCGGACGGGACGGAAGAAAGAAATGTCACGGGTGGCGAGACAAAGCATCTCTCCCCGCACGCCGCGAAGGTTGCAAATCTCCCCCACCGCCGCAGATCCGGTGCAATCCACCACCCGGTCGAACCGCTGTTCATCCACCGAAACGCCCATATGAAACGGCACACCCATCGCGCAAAGCCGCTCATGCAGCGATTTCAGAGCAAGGCGCGGATCGAGATGCCCCTCGCCCGGGAAATAAAGTCCGGACCGGAACCGGCCGGCAAGATCGGGCTCCAGATCGGCGATTTCGCCTTCATCCACCCAGCGATAGCCACTGGTCCGCGATGCAAAGCGCGATAGCTCCGCCTTGTCACGGACGGGTGCGACGACCAGCGTGCCGTTGCGGACCACCAGGCCGGGGGCCGCCTCGTCCCACCAGTCGAGCGCCGCCTGACCAAGCGTCAGAACCACCTCTTCAGCACTTTCACGCTCGCACCAGGGCGCCAGCATGCCGCCCGCGTAGAACGACGCCCCGCGAGAAGGCTCGGCATTGCGCTCCGACACCTCGACAGTAACGCCGCTCCGCGCCAGTTCGAAGGCCGCCGTCAGTCCGGCGACCCCCGTTCCCTTGACAAGGACGCGCATTTTATTCGGCATTTGCTGGCGTCGGAAGCGGCATATAAAGCTCGCCGCCCTCCTTGAAGCGGGCGGCCATCGCTTCCAGCCCCTCTTTCTGCGCCTCGGCGCGGATATCGTGGGAAATCCGCATCGAGCAGAATTTCGGTCCGCACATGGAGCAGAAATGCGCGACCTTGTGCGCTTCCTTCGGCAAGGTCTCGTCATGGAAGGAGCGCGCCGTATCCGGGTCCAGCGACAGATTGAACTGATCCTCCCAGCGGAACTCGAACCTTGCGCGTGACAGCGCATCGTCCCGCACCTGTGCCGCCGGATGACCCTTAGCGAGATCGGCGGCGTGGGCAGCGATCTTGTAGGTGATGACACCGACCTTCACATCGTTACGATCCGGCAGGCCGAGGTGTTCCTTCGGCGTAACGTAGCAAAGCATCGCCGTGCCAAACCAGCCGATCATCGCCGCACCGATACCGGAGGTGATATGGTCGTAACCGGGCGCGATATCGGTGGTCAGCGGGCCAAGCGTATAGAAGGGCGCCTCGCCGCAGGTCTTCAGCTGCTTATCCATATTCTCCTTGATCTTGTGCATCGGCACATGGCCGGGGCCTTCGATCATCACCTGGCAATCTTTCGCCCAGGCGATCTGTGTCAGCTCGCCGAGCGTCTCCAGCTCCGCGAACTGTGCGGCGTCATTGGCATCGGCAATCGAGCCGGGACGCAGGCCATCGCCCAGCGAGAAGGAGACATCGTAAGCCCGGCAGATATCGCAAATCTCGTCGAAATGCTCATAAAGGAAGCTTTCACGATGATGATGCAGACACCACTTGGCCATGATCGAGCCACCACGCGAGACGATGCCGGTGACGCGGTTGACGGTGAGCGGAATGTAATGCAGCCGCACGCCGGCATGGATGGTGAAATAATCCACGCCCTGCTCCGCCTGTTCGATCAGGGTGTCGCGAAACACCTCCCAATTCAGATCCTCGGCAATGCCGTTGACCTTCTCCAGCGCCTGATAAAGCGGCACTGTGCCGATCGGCACCGGCGAATTGCGGATGATCCATTCGCGGATATTGTGGATGTTGCGCCCGGTGGAAAGGTCCATGACGGTATCCGCACCCCAGCGGATCGCCCAGACCATCTTCTCCACCTCTTCCGCCATGGAGGAGGTGACGGCGGAATTGCCGATATTGGCGTTGATCTTCACCAGAAAATTGCGGCCGATGATCATCGGCTCAAGTTCCGAATGATTGATATTGGCGGGGATGATGGCGCGGCCTGATGCCACTTCCTGCCGAACGAATTCCGCCGTCACGTAGTCAGGTATATGCGCACCAAAGCTTTCGCCATCGCGGACCAACTTCTCCTTTGCCGCCTCGCGCCCGAGATTTTCGCGGATGGCGATGAATTCCATTTCCGGCGTAATGATGCCGGCCCGCGCATAAGCAAGCTGTGTCACCGCCTTGCCGGCCGTCGCCCTGAGTGGCTGGTGGCGCACGGTAAATTCGGGCGTCAGGCGCTCGCCGGTGGCAAAGCCGTTATCCTCCGGCTTGACGTGCCGCCCTTCATAAGTCTCGACATCGCCGCGCGCCATGACCCAGTCGTGGCGCAGTCGCGGCAGACCCTTTTCAATCAGAACGGGATGTGTGGGATCGGTATAGGGGCCGGAGGAATCGTAAACCGTCACTGGCGGTTCGCCGGCTGTCGGGTGCACGGCGATCTCGCGCATCGGCACACGGATGTGCGGATGCAGGATCCCTGGCTTGTGGATTTTCGTGGAAGCAGCATGCGGTCCGGTGGTGACCGAAAGCGGAAGATTCTTGGCAGCGATATTCATCTTGAGGCTCCAAAGTTTGACAGTGGAGACCCAGTTCGAGCCGGAATGATGGAAAATACCGAATTGCCGGAACGCGACGTCATACGCCCGCCCGACCTTCGGTCTTTGCACCGTCCCTACGCCAGTATGAACTGGATCAGGTTCAACGGGTCACTGCGCATGAAAGCAGAATCTCAGCCCCTTGACGGGACACCCCTGGTGAATGACCACAGGAAAAAACACCAGCCGCCTTTTGTCAAGGCCGCCGATCAACGCTTGGCAAAGGTGCGGGAATGGCGCATGCTGCCGTTAGTTGTAATTAACCTAACGGTTTAGGTGAATATTATCGTTTGCGACATAACGATAAGCACAAACCTTCCTAATGTTAATTTCATTGGAGATACGTCGGAATGAATGCGACTATTCGTGAAATACTGGCAAAATTCGGCCAGCTTCCCACCCCCGTCGATACGATTGCAGATGAAGCAGATCTTTATGCGGCAGGCCTTTCTTCCTTTGCATCGGTGCAATTGATGCTGGGTATCGAAGAAGCATTCGATATCGAGTTTCCCGACAATCTGCTGAACCGCAAGTCCTTCGCCAGCATCAAGGCCATTGAAGACACCGTTAAGCTCATTCTGGATGGTAAAGAGGCTGCCTGATGAACGTGACCGTAGCGCCGCAGGATGAAACGCTGTCCGCGCGCGCGGGCCGTGTAGCGACCATTTCCGCCAAACATGCAGACGAAGTGGATGTCACCGGCCGCTTCCCGCAGGAAGCTGTCGATGCATTGCGGCAGGAACGCCTGCTGGGTATCCAGGTCCCCTCCTGCCTCGGCGGCGAAGGCGCATCCCTGCAGCAAATCGCCGATATCTGCGCCCGGCTCGGCCAGGCCTGTTCGGCAACTGCAATGATTTTCGCCATGCATCATATCAAGCTGTCCAGCCTGGTGGAACACGGCGAGGCAAGCGCGTGGCATGCGGAGTTCATGCAACGCATCGCCAGCGAACAGCTTCTGCTCGGCTCGGCCACCACCGAAGGCGGCATTGGCGGCAATCTGCGCAACTCCATCTGCGCGATCGAGGTCGAAGGCGACTTTTGCCGGCTGGAAAAGGATGCCACCGTCATTTCCTATGGCAGCAATGCCGATGCGATCCTCATCACCTCGCGCGCCCACAAGGATGCCGCGCCGGCCGATCAGGTGATGACCGTTTTCCTGAAAAACCAGTACACGCTCGAAAAGACCCATGTCTGGGATACACTCGGCATGCGCGGCACCTGTTCAGACGGCTTTCTGTTCCGAGGCGAAGCGCCGGCGGCGCAAATTTTCCCGAAGCCGTTCGCGGAAATCGCCGCGCAATCCATGCTTGCAAGCTCGCATCTCCTGTGGAGCGCCGTCTGGTATGGCATCGCCTCGGATGCCGTGCTGCGCGCCCAGTCTTTCGTCAGAGCGGCGGCACGCAAATCACCCGGCACCGCCCCTCCCGGCGCGATCCGGCTTGCCGAGGTTTCCACCAAGCTGCAGGTTGTGAAATCCAACATCATCGCCGGCATCAAGGCTTACGAGGACACCAAGAGCGATGCCGAAAAACTGATGTCCATGGCCTTTGCTGTTGCCATGAACAATGTGAAGATCTGCTCTTCGGAAACCATTCTCGAGATTATCGATCACGCCATGCTGGTCTGCGGCATCATGGGTTACAAGAACGGCACGCCCTATAGCCTCGGCCGCCACCTGCGCGACGCGCACTCCGCGCGCCTGATGATTTCCAACGACCGTATTCTCGGCAATTCCGCCAATCTCCTGCTGGTTCACAAGCAGGACACCAGCCTCTTGGGATAAGACCATGGACATGCAAACATCGTTCCTCGATCGACTGTTCGAAGAAGGCCTGCTGATTGAAACGGGTGTGGACGGTCTTTATGGACGCAGCGGCCAGTTTGAGGACGTCATTGCCGCATTCGAGCGGCTGATTGACCGCACGGGCGCTGCCGATGGTGCCGAAGCGATCCGTTTTCCGCCTGGCATCAACCGCGCCTATTTCGAAAAAAGCGGCTACATGAAGAGCTTCCCGCAGCTGGCCGGCACGGTCCATTCCTTCTGCGGCTGCGAGCTTGACCATGTCAGCCTTCTCAAATGCATGGATGAGGGTGAAGACTGGACCAGGGACCAGAAAGCCACCGACATCGTGCTGACGCCGGCGGCCTGCTACCCCCTTTATCCGACGATCGCCAAGCGCGGCGCGCTACCTGCCGGCGGCGGTCTCTATGACATCCAGTCCTATTGCTTCCGCCATGAACCCTCCAAGGATCCGGCGCGCCAGCAGCTTTTCCGCATGCGCGAATATGTTTGCATGGGCACCGAGTCCGACGTCACCGAATTCCGCCAGACCTGGATGGATCGCGGCGTCGAAATGATGAAGGCGGTCGGGCTTGACGTCACCATCGATGTTGCCAACGATCCTTTCTTCGGCCGCGCCGGCAAGATGCTCGCCAACAACCAGCGCGATCAGAACCTGAAATTCGAACTGCTGATCCCGGTCACATCCACGACCAGCCCGACGGCCTGCATGAGTTTCAACTACCATCAAGATGCCTTCGGCCAGAAATGGGGCCTCAACCTCGCCAACGGCGATGTCGCCCATACCGCCTGTGTCGGTTTCGGCCTTGAGCGCATTGCGCTGGCGCTGTTTGCCCATCATGGTCTGGATGTGAAGAAATGGCCTGCAAAGGTCGTGGAAACCCTCTGGGGCTGATTATCCATGCGGCAGATTTTTCCCGGTCTCGATCCCAAAAACTACGTGCAGCACCCGCTCCATTCCTCCGAAAGAATGTGGCCGGAAACCAATTGCTACATTGATTTGTGGATCGAGGTTCTGGCCTCGAAAGGCTTAGCCCCGGAAGCCATGTTCGGCTTCACCCTCACGCAGGACTTTGAGGGTGACCAGTTCACCTTCTTCAAGGTGCCGCTGGAAGATCTCGAAGCGCTTTATGGCATTCGCGCCACCGAACTGGCGATCTTCGACCGGGTGGAAAACCACATTGAGGCGCAGCTGGAGCGCGGCCGCATCTGCCTGATCGAGATGGACAGTTTCTATATGCCCGACACCCATGGGGTGGGCTATCAGAAGGAACACGGCAAGACCACCGTCGCCATCAACAGGCTCGACCTGGCGAACCGGGAACTCGACTATTTCCACAATGCCGGCTTTTTCCATCTGTCGGGCGAGGATTTCGACGGATTGTTCCAGCACCATCTGGCCGAGACCGATCCGCCCTTCCTGCCCTACACCGAATTTGCGAAATTCGCAGACAGCGATCCGTCACCGGCCCATATTCGCAAGACAGCCGAGCGGTTGCTGAGATTTCATTTTTCGCGCCGGCCATCCGCCAATCCGGTCAGGGCTTTTTCAGCCGTGTTTCCGGCGCAGGTGGAAAAGGTTGCGGACAGGCCCTTCGGCTTTTTCCACAAATATGCCTTCAACACGCTGCGCCAGCTCGGCGCCAATTTCGAACTGGCGGCAAGCCACCTCGAATGGCTGGACAGGCAAGGTTTTTCCGAAGCAAGAGAGCATGCGCTGCGTATCTCGGAGGTCGCCAAGACTGTGCAATTCCAGCTTGCCCGCGCCGTCACCCGCCGCAAGTTCGATGCGCTGGCATCCGTGCTCGATCCGGCAGCGGACGCATGGGATGGTTTGATGGAAAGCCTTGCGGCGAAACTATCTGATGCCAGCGAGGCCGCGTGAGGACCTATTTTCCGGGCGAAAGCGAGGAATTGCTGAGTGAAGGCTGGACGCTGACACTAACGCCCGCCAATGCCTGCGAAACCCCGTCCGACATTCCGGCAGCGCTTGAAAGCCTGCACGTCTCCGTGCCCGGCACGGTGGCACAGGCCCTGGAGGAAGCCGGGAAATTCGATCGGTTTGCCCCTGTCGCGCTCAACGACAAGGATGCATGGTATCGGCTGACAATGATTTCCGATGCGCGGGAACGGGCCACGCTGCGCTTCGACGGCCTTTCCACCATTGCCGAAATCTTCTTCAACGGTGAGCTGATCGCCGCCAGCCAAAGCATGTTCGAAAGGCTGGAAGTGCCAGTCGCGCTCACTGGCGCGGACGAACTTTCGATCTGCTTCCGAGCACTTGCACCACGGCTCGAAAAGACCGGTCCGCGCGCCCGCTGGCGTCCGCAGATGATGAATACGCAAGGGTTGCGGCTGATCCGCACCACCGCACTCGGCTATATGCCCGGCTGGTGCCCGGAAATCCATGCCGCAGGCCCATGGCGGCCCATCAGCCTCATCAGACAGGAAAGCGTGCTTTGCACCCTGCGATCTTCACTTGACGATACCGGCAGGGGGAAGGTCAGCATCGTTCTCGAAGCGAACCGCGATATCCAGTCCGCACGGGTGATCTGCGCTGGTTACAGCATCAATCTTTCGAAGGGCGAAGACGGCAAACTCCTCGGCGAACTGCTTATACCCGGGGTCGAAATCTGGTGGCCGCACACCCATGGCAGGCCCGCACTGCACGACATCATTCTGGAGCTGGATGGCAAGCAACACAGGCTTGGGCGCACCGGTTTCCGCCAGGTGGAGATCGATCACGGCGAGGACGGCAACGGTTTCGGGCTCAAGGTGAACGGGGAACCCGTCTTCTGCCGCGGCGCGGTCTGGACGACGGCCGACATCGTGCGCCTGCCGGGAACACGACCGAATTACGAGCCATGGCTCAAAAAAGCTGCCGAAGCCGGCATGAACATGATCCGTATTGGCGGCACCATGGCCTATGAGACGCCGGAATTCTTCGGGCTTTGCGATGAACTCGGCATCATGGTCTGGCAAGACGCCATGCTTGCCAACTTCGACTACCCGGCAAAGGATGACGGCCTGCGCCAGCATATCGTTACGGAAATCTCGCAATTCCTCGAGGCGACAGCGCTTTCTCCATCACTCACCGTTTTCTGCGGCGGCAGCGAGATGTACCAGCAGGGCGCCATGCTCGGCCTGCCGGAACAGATATGGAAGGCGACGCTCACCGAGGAGATTATTCCGGATGTGATGGCTGAGAAACGGCCGGATGCGGCCTATGTCACCAACTCCCCCTCCGGCGGCGCGCTGCCATTTTTCCCCAATGCCGGGGTTGGTCACTATTATGGTGTGGGCGCCTATTGCCGTCCGCTGGAAGATGCCCGCCGCGCCGATGTGCGCTTTGCTGCCGAGTGCCTGGCCTTTTCCAATATTCCCGAACAGGAAACGCTGGACAAATATCTTCCCGGCGTGGCCGTGCATGATCCACGCTGGAAAGCTCGCACGCCGCGCGATCGCGGCGCGTCCTGGGATTTCGAAGATGTTCGCGATCATTATCTGAAGCTGCTTTACGACGTTGAGCCGGACGTTCTGCGACGCGAGGACGGCGGGCTTTATCTCGACATGTCACGCGCAGCAACTGCCGAGGTCATGGAAACGACCTTCGCCGAATGGCGGCGCAGCGGTTCCTCTTGCCGGGGTGCGCTGGTCTGGACCCTGCAGGATCTCGTTCCCGGCGCTGGCTGGGGTATCATCGACGCCACCGGCCGGCCCAAATCCGTCTGGCACGCGCTGAAAAGAGCGTTCCGCCCCATCCAGCTCAGCCTTTCCGATGAAGGCACCAACGGGCTGGATATCCATCTCATCAACGAAACCGGCAACGGCTTTGAAGCCATGCTGGAGCTGACCTGCCTGCGCGACGGCATGCAGCCGGTCGTGCACGCCAAACGCCCGCTGACGCTTTCACCGCGGCAGAGCCATATAATTGCCGCAACAGATTTGTTCGGCGCTTTTTTCGATACGACCTATGCCTATCGTTTCGGCCCGCCATCCCATGATGTCACGGTCGCCCGGCTTCGTGATGTCGCAACCGGGCTCGTCATCGCCGACGCCTTCAATTTCCCGCTCGGCCGGAAAAAGGCGCTGCATGCCGCCAATCTGGATCTGGATCTCAGCGAAACCAACGGCAACTGGTCGCTCGAAATCGGTACAGATCGTCTCGCGCAATCCGTCCACGTATCGGCGGAAGGCTATGGTGCTTCGGAAAACTGGTTCCACCTCGCCCCCGGCGAGAGCAAGACAATCAATCTTATGCCGGAGGCCGGAACAATCGAAACGCCACCTTCCGGAGAGGTGGTATCACTGGGTTCCGGCCGACGCTTCTCCTTTTAGAGCCAGCCGTGTCACCGCATCGATAAAGATCGTTTTTGCTTCCGGTGTCGAAAGATTGTGGTCGGCATCGGCAATAATTGTCAGCGATACGTTGTGATAGGCAGAAAGCCCGCGACCATCGGCATCGAAATAATAGCGGAAATGCTCAAGCCCGTCGTCATTGTCGCTGTAGAGCAGGCTGACGGCGGTGCCCTTTGCCTTGAGTGAATCGAAAGCTCCGTATACGGCGCGCCCTTCTTCACTGCCCCGGCGGAACAGCCTTGCCGTTTTTGTCGAGAGCTTCTTCATCGTCGCCTTGACGATGTTCAGCCCGGCACTGACAACATCCACATCGCCGCTGAAGAGACGTTTGAATGTCGCCCCCTGGCGAAAACGCTGGCTGTACTCCCCAAACGAGCGCGGCCGCTTGTGCAAGGCTTCATCCACCGAGCGGCCTTTCTGCCAGTGGAAGACGACCGGATTGACCGCAGCTACTGCGCTGATCCGAGCATCCGCAAGCGCGCCGTTAAAAGCGAGATAGGCGCCGCTGCACCGGCCGGCCGCGATGAAGGGACCTTTGCCGCGCCGCTCGAGAAAATCGAGGGCGGCAGAGACATCGTCATTCTGCGAGACATCGTAAAGAACCTGATCCGGAACGTTTTTGACCGGCGGGCTGTCGGCAATATTGGCCGCATCGAAGCGCAGCGAAGCGACGCCGGCACGCGCAAGTGAACGGGCGGTCTGCACGGAAAGCCTGCCCCAGCCCGCATGCCGGTCATAGGCGGCACCAAGCAGAAGGACAGAAGAAACGGCTTGCCGATGATCCGGCTCGCAAAAGATGCCGAAAAGCCGTCCGCCCTCGCCAAATTGCACCGGCTGTTCGAGAAAACCCTGGCCGCGCTGCGGAGCGTTGATGGTGAAATCTTCCGGGAGTGCCGCGGGGTTCCCGACATGGGTCTGTGACAAGACCCAATCCACCAGTCGGTTCACGACATCGCTTGATATTTTCGAAAGCGTCGGGCTGGAAACGAGATCGTCATAACCCGAAAACGCCGCCTCCTTCACCTCACCGCCAATCGCCGCAAGATGTCTGGCGAGATCACTGTCGGTCACCCGACCGGCTCTCGCAAGCACAAGGACATTGCGGGTTGGAACAGTTTCGAGACTGGAGAGATTGATCTTCTTGATCGTATCCGCAACACCTGCCGGCATGGTCATTCCGGCGATCGCACCGGGCTGTGCCGAACGTTGCCCCGGCAACAGACCAAGACCATCATCAATCATGGAAGACCACATCGCCAATTCACGCAGATAGGCGCGACCGGAGACGACCGGCGCCAGAAGAGCCATGGAACCGATGGCGGAAGCGCCGGCAAGTGCCTGAACTGCAATCGCACAACCAAGACCCTGCGCGACGACGACAACCCCCGAACAGCCGGAAAGACGCTTCAGATACTCAAACGCCGCGCGCGTGTCGGAAAGCCAGTCCGCCGCCCGACCGACATCTTCCGGATCGAGCGCGTCGCCTGAGCCAAGATAGTCAAAACGCAGGCTGGCGACGCCGGAAGCGGCCAGCCGCTCGGCCAGAACGCGCTGGAACTTACGGCTGCATAGCTCTTCCATTCCCCACGGGCTGACGAAAAGAACCGCATGATCCCGTTGCACATCTTTGCGCGCCGGATGAAAAATACCGGCAAGCCCTTCAAAAGAAACAGGATGCGCGATCGTCCCATCCGCTGCAATGTCGAAAAGCTGCCGTGACTCAAGGGGAGGTTCGCCGCCTGCACGCTCTGAAATATCTATCGCCATCGACCTTGCCACTATTGCGCCAGCGTCTGGCTCAACCACTACGGGATCACTATACCCAAGTGTCTTAACGCCTGTTCTACACTAAAAACAATAATATTAGAGAATTCTAAAAATACTGTCGCATTTATATCGATTGCGACACACGGGTTGCAAAAGCAATCTTTCAGTGTGGCGGGTAAGCCTCGGTGCGGATGCTATTTTGCTCGAAACCGCTTGAATATACTGATAAATAGCGAGTCACGTACCTATTTGCAGGAGGAGCTTGCGCCACCCGGCCACCGGATCATCTAGACACCGCGCAAACCAACACCCCGGGGCTTGCCCCGACAGGTCATAGAAGTTTTATATGGAACAAAGCCTTACGCGTTATATCTGGTCGCACACGAGGCGGCAGCAGCTTTTCATTCTGCTGATCGTGGCCCTGTCCATGATCCCCTACTTCCTCGCCTTCGATCTGCCCAAGCAGATCGTCAACGGCCCCATTCAGGGAGACGGTTTCGAAGGGGCGAATGCAACGCAGCTTTTCATGCATCTCACGGTCGATATTCCCTATTGGGGCACCGTGACTTTGTTCCCCGGGCTTGAACTCAACCGCATGTCGATGCTGATGGCGCTCAGCCTCACATTCCTTGCGCTTGTCGTCATCAACGGGCTTTTCAAATATTACATCAATACGTTCAAAGGCCGCCTTGGCGAACGGCTTCTCCGGCGTGTCCGCTTTGAACTGATCGACAGGATCCTGCGGTTCCCACCCAGCCATTTCAAGCGGGTCAAAGGCGCTGAGATATCCAGCATGGTGAAGGACGAGGTCGAGCCGCTGGGCGGTTTTACCGGCGACGCCTTCGTGCAGCCGGCGCTTCTCGGCGGTCAGGCGCTCTCCGCTCTCTTCTTCATCCTCGTGCAGAATTTCTGGCTGGGACTGATCGCTGCTTTCATGGCCGCCATTCAGGTCGGCATCATCCCCAAGATGCGCCGCCGCCTCATTGAACTCGGTCGCCAGCGGCAGCTGAGCGCCCGCCAGCTTGCCGGACGTATTGGCGAAATGGTCGACGGCATAGGCACCATCCACGCTTATGATACGTCCAATTTCGAGCGTGCCGATGCCTCCCACCGGCTCGGCGACATCTTCAAGATCCGTTATGATCTCTATCAGTGGAAGTTTCTGGTCAAATTCATCAATAACTTTCTCGCGCAGCTCACGCCCTTCTTCTTTTATGCGCTTGGCGGTTATCTCACCCTCAAGGGCAGCCTTGATGTTGGCCAGCTCGTCGCCGTCATCAACGCTTATAAGGAATTGCCCGGACCGCTGAAGGAGCTGATCGATTGGGATCAGGCACGTCAGGATGTCCAGGTGAAATACGAGCAGGTCTTCGAACAGTTCAATGCCCCGAACATGATTGAAGAGAACGTGCAGAAACTGTCGCCGGGAACCGTCGCAGCCATCACCGCACCGATCGTCATCACCAATCTGACGCTGGAAGACGATAGTGGCAGCCGGCTTCTGGAGCAGGCATCGCTGAAGATCGAGCCGGGTGAAGTCATCGCCATCGTCGGCGGTGCGGGAGGCGAGGCGCTTGCGGATGCGATCGGCCGTACACTCTGGCCGGCCTCCGGCAAGATCAGCATCAACGATGTCGACATATTGGAATTGCCTGAATCACTGACGGGACGGCGCATCTCCTATGTCTCGTCGGACAGCTATTTTTTCCACGCCAGCCTGATGGACAATCTGCTTTATGGCCTGAAACACGCCCCGCTCGCAGATAAGAACTACGAGGGTGCGGCTCTGGAACACCGCAAATGGGAAATTCGCGAAGCCAAGATGGCGGGCAATCCGCTGATCGACATAAACAGCGAATGGATCGACTACGCTTCCAGCCCGGCCGGTGACGGCAAACCGGAAAATCTCATTCGGGCAATCCTGGCCGTCCTCGACAGCGTGGAACTGTCGCAGGATATCCTCGAATTTGCACTGCGCTCGTCGATCGACCCTCTGACCGACCTGCATCTTGCCGCCCGCATCGTTGAACTGCGGCATGTCCTGCGCGCTGAACTGGAAAAGGAGAACCTGAGCGGCCTCATCGCGCCCTTCGAGCTTGAGAGCTACAACAGCGAAGCGACGGTCGGCGAAAACCTGCTGTTCGGCACCATGCGGGACTCTTCCCAGACGATCCGGACCATCATCGAAAGCGATTATTTCCGCTCGCTGATGCGCGAGACCGGTCTTGTCAAAACCCTGTTTGAAATGGGTTACACGATTGCCGAAAACATCGTCGAAATCTTCGCCGACCTGCCGGGAGACCACCCATTCTTCCAGCAGCTGACATTCATGACGCCCGATGACATTCCGGTCTATCAGCAGATGTTGCAGCGCCTGCAGGGCCGCGGTTTCGATGATGCCAATGAGAGCGAAAAACGCGCGATGCTGCGGCTGAGCTTCTTTTACATCGAGCCCCGGCAGCGTTTCGGCCTGTTGTCGCCGGAAATCATGAACCGGATCGTCGAGGTCCGGCACATGTTCCATGAAAACCTGCCCGACAGCCTGAAAAACGTCATCGAAATATATGATCCGACGAAATATATGAGCGCCACCAGCCTGCTGGATAATATCCTCTTCGGCAAGGTCAGCCATCGTTATACCGATGCCTCGCGGCGCATCACCCGCATCGTCGCCGATGTCATGCGCAAGCAGGGCGTCTACGAGCGTGTTCTGGCAGTCGGCCTCGATTTCAACCTTGGTGCCGGTGGCAAGCGGCTTGGCCCGCTCCAGCGCCAGAAGCTCAATCTTGCCCGCGCGCTGATCCGCAAATCCGATTATTACGTCTTTAATCGCCCCCTTCCCGGCCTTGACCCCCGACAACAGGAGGAAATTGTCGAACGGGTCATCACACTCCTGAAACAGAACAACAATAACCCGTCAATCATATGGGTTCTGTCGAATGCAACGCTCTCGCGCATGTTCGGCCGGGTCATATTCGTCCATCAGGGACTAATCACCGCCGACGGAAGTTACGAGACTCTGGCGCAGGAAAACGGTACATTCAAGGACATGGTCGCAACATAAGTCCAAGAACGTGGCCGAGGTGGAACAAGAATAGGGTAAGGCAATGCTCTTCAAAGACGAAATTCAAATGCTGAAACGCGTCCCGTTTTTTTCGGAAATGGAACCGTCGAAGCTCAAACTACTCGCTTTTGCATCGGACCGGGTGTCCTATCATACGGGTGACGTGCTATTCCGGCAGGGGGATGTCGGCGATGCGGCCTATGTGGTTCTGACCGGCAAAGTGGATGTTCTGGTCGACTCCCCGTCAGGCACATTGAAGGTGGCGGAAATGACCGGCAACGCCATTGTCGGCGAAATCGCCATCCTCTGTGACAGCGTCAGAACCGCGACCGTGCGCGCCTCCACCAATGTCGAAGCCCTGCGGATCGGCAAGGAACAGTTCTTCAAGCTCATGTCCGATTTCCCTGACATCACCATAAAAGTCATGCGCGTTCTTGCCGAACGCCTCACCCAGACGACGACGGAACTCAGCAAGGCGCGCGCAAGCGCCAGAACATGAGCGGCAATTCCTTGCTACCCCAACGGGCGATATTAGAAAAATAAATGTCGCACCATTGCAATATAAATGAAATGCTGACTGAATAAGAGGTAAAGGCATCCGCCAAAAAAGGCGGATATAAAATCTGTAGAGACAACGGGCTTCATGGGAGGAAAGCGTGCAAGATTCCGTTGTTATTGGGGTGTGTCATGGCGTTCGATTCCGACACAGCAAGTCGGGAAAGTAATAGAAATTTTCGGGTAAAGATCTGGGGCGCGCGGGGAACGCTTCCTGTTTCAGGTGAAAACTTCCGAAAATATGGCGGCAATACCATCTGCATCGAGGTACGATGCGGAGATCATGTTCTTTTGTTCGATGCAGGGTCCGGGCTTCATCCCGCCGGTCTTGCATTGCGGGCGGAAGGCATTACCGACGTTGATCTGTTCTTCTCGCACTGCCATTACGATCACATTGTCGGCTTCCCCTACTTCAAGCCATTTTACAACAGCTGCAACGACGTCGCTATTTGGTCTGGTCACCTGGCCGGCATTATGACAACGCGGGAAATGCTCAAGGATTTCATGAGCCCACCCTGGTTCCCCGTGCCGCTGGAGGTTTGCTGCGCAAGGATGGCGACGCGGGACTTCATGCCCGGCGACACGCTCAACCCGCGCCCCGGCCTTTCAATCAGAACAGGAATGCTCAATCATCCCGGTAATGCCATCGGATACAGGCTGGACTGGGAAGGAAAGTCCCTCGCCATCATCACCGATACCGAACATGAGCCGGGCAGCATCGACGAAACCGTGCTCGATCTGATCAGGGACGTCGATCTTTTCCTCTACGACGCCATGTTCACCGACGACGAAATGGGCCTTTATCGCGGTTATGGCCATTCGTCCTGGCAACAGGCGATTCGTCTCGCCAAGCTGGCCGACGCAAAAAATGTCGGCTTCATCCACCATGCCCCAAGCCGCAGCGACGAAGAACTGGACAGTATCGAAAAACAGGCAAAAGCCGAGTTCGGCGGCGCATTCGCTGCCATGGACGGCCAGATAATCGAACTCTGATCGCGGTCACCGCAACCTCTTGGTCGCGGCGACGGTTTTGGGGTGCCTGGCAACGTCCCCAAGTCGCGATTGCGATCGTGCCTCCAGAAAATTTCCAGTAAAAATGCGCAGCAGTTTTATGTCCGGAAAATGCGTAAAAACAAAGAGCGAGAGCACACCGGGCGATTCCTTTTAAACAGGCCGTGCGCTGGCGACATTCGAACACGCACAATTGACCGTTACCAGCCTTTTGCTCCACGATATTGCCACGAGATTCCCTGCACTAAGAACGTCACGGCTTATTAAATGATGATTCTGCTCTGAGCGACCATATGATGGGATTTGCATGATCCGTTTCTTTTCGGAGACCAACTTGAGGCAGGCCCGGATTTTATCCGGTCTCATCATATTTGCTTTTGTATTTTCCCATCTTTTCAATCACTCCCTTGCACTCATCTCAATCGACACCGCCGAACGGGCGCGCAAATGGTTCAGCCTGATCTGGCTCAACCCCATCAGCAGCCTGCTTTTTTATGGTTCGGTTCTGGTGCATGTCTGTCTTGTTCTGCGCTCGCTTTATCTGCGCAGAACATTGCGCATGCCGTTGCGCGAAGCGCTTCAGGTCATTTTCGGCCTGTCGATCCCGTTTCTGATCATCGGCCACGCCGTCAATATCCGCGTGTCGCACATGCTGTATGGCATCGATGTTGGCTACTACTCTGTCATCCGCAGGCTGTGGATCAACAATCCGATACAGGGCGCATGGCAAAGCCTCGCCTTGGTGGTGATCTGGGTCCACGGATGCATCGGCCTGTATTTCTGGCTGCGTTACCGCGACTGGTATCCGCGAATAGCCGGGTTATTCATGACGGTGGTGGTGATGCTGCCGCTTCTGGCGCTGCTGGGCTTCAGCGATGCCGGTCGATGGCTGGCGGAGATCGACGAAAAATACGCGCTTCCTCCGGGACTCGTCGACAATACCATTCAAAAAGATGAATTACCGCTGCAACGGGAAATGGAGACGCAGATCCGGCTCATCACCGGGACGGTGGAAACGTCGTTTATCGGCGCGGTAATGCTGGTTTTCGTCCTGCGCGGCGTGCGCAGCTGGCGGCAACGGTTGACGGCCATCGAAATCCGTTACGAACATGGCGCGCAGGCGCGTGTGCCGGCCGGCCTCAGCATTCTGGAGGCCAGCCGGCTTGCGGGCATACCACATTATTCCGTCTGCGGCGGCAAAGGGCGCTGCTCAACCTGTCGGGTCAAGATTCTGAATAGCAAAGGCCCACTTCCGCCGCCCGGAGACATAGAGCAAACCACATTGCGGCGCATCCATGCCGATTCGGATGTGCGGCTCGGCTGTCAGCTGCGCCCCACAAGCGATCTTGGTATCGCGCTTCTCGTTTCGCCGCCTCAGCAGAGCGACCTGCCGGTTGATGCGCAGCTGGCCCGCCCCGGCCGGGAAGAGGAAATCGCCATCCTCTTTTGCGATCTGCGTAACTTCACCACGCTGTCCGAGGCGAAGCTGCCTTATGATGTCGTCTTCCTCCTCAACCGTTATTTCACCATAGTCGGTCAGGCCGTCGAGCACGCGGGCGGGCATCTCGACAAGTTCATCGGCGATGGCGCCATGGCCCTTTTTGGACTTGGAGAGGATGAGGAACACGCCTGCCGCAGTGCCATGAAGGCGGCTGCCACCATATTGCGCGATATCGCAATCTTAAACGAGGGGTTGGAGAAACAATTCGCCGTCCGCCTGGAAGTCGTGGTCGGCATTCACGCCGGCCCGAGCATCGTCGGCGTCATGGGATACGGCGCCGCAAAAACCCTGACGGCTATCGGCGACACCGTCAATGTGGCAAGCCGGCTCGAATCCAAGGCCAAGGAATTCGGCGCAGCCATCGTTGTTTCCGAACCAGCGCTAACGCAGGCAGGGCAGGATACCGCCGACCTTCGCAGTGAGCAGATCACCATCCGCGGACGGAACTCGCAGATGAAAGTTTTCCTGCTTTCGAAGGAAGAGAGCGAACGTTATCTATAGGACAAGGCCGGGGCCCTTGCTGTTTACCTGCGCGGGTTCAAATCTTGCGATAGAGAAAATAGCGGTCCGTCGGCACGCTTTTCGGCACCGGCAGCGGATTGAGCAGGGGATGATCCAGCGGCAGACCGCTGACGGCGATGCCGCCTTTCGCCAGCACGCCGGCGGCAAGATCCGGCAACCACGTCAGTGTAACCGCATCCTTTTCCGGATAACCCGTGCCGATATCGGCATGAACCATCGCCGCATCCGCACCGATGAAGGCGGGCGCGGTCTCAGAAATTTCACCAATAACAAGATCCTCCGCCGCCGGAACGGAGGAGGCATGAGCACCCATGGCCCTGTCGAAGGCGATGATACGACGGCTGGGAAACAGTTCGCGCAGGTGATTGAAAGTGCGTCCGTTTCCCAGGCCAATTTCCATCAGCGCACCCTCTTCCGGCAGGTCGAGATCGGCTGCGAGATGGTTGAGAATATCCCGCTGCGCGGTCAACCGGCGAATAAAACTGTCCAGTCTGCTCATGGTCCGTCCGTATCAGGCCTTGATGATGTGTTTTGCGGCAATATCTCGCCGCGCAAAGACATTTCGCGTGTCGATGATCAGCGGCGCCCATTCGCCGAGTGCGGCATAATCAACATTGTCATGGTCGGTGGCCACGAGAACGGCGTCGAAAGCGCCGATCGTCTGCCTGTCCCATGACACCGATTTCATGCCCATCAGATGGCTGTATTCGCGGGTTTTCGGAATTTCCGCCACATGCGGATCATAATAGGCCGCTTCACCACCGCGCTCTTGGATAAGTTCGATGAGCTTCAGCGAGGGGCTTTCGCGAATATCGGGAACATTCTTTTTGTAGGCGAGGCCGACGACCAGAACCTTCGAACGGCTGAGCGCCTTGCCGGAGTGAATATCGAGCGCTTCCGCAACCCGCCCGACGACGTGGCGTGGCATGCCGGTGTTGATTTCCCCGGCAAGCTCGATGAACCGCGTCGGCAATTCATATTCGCGTGATTTCCAGGTGAGGTAGAACGGATCGATCGGTATGCAGTGGCCGCCGAGGCCCGGACCAGGATAAAACGGCATGAAACCGAAAGGCTTGGTTTTCGCCGCGTCGATCACTTCCCATATGTCGATGCCCATGGCCTCGTAGACGACCTTGAGTTCATTGACGAGCGCGATATTGACGGCACGGAAGACGTTTTCGGTGATTTTCACCGCCTCAGCCGTAGCGTTTGTCGAAACGGGCACGATCTTTTTGACAACCGAACCATAAAACGCGGCCATCAGTTTTCCAGCCGCTTCGCCATCGCCGGCAACGACCTTCGGAATGGTCGAAGTCTCGAAATCGCGATTGCCGGGATCTTCCCGCTCGGGCGAAAAGCCGATGAAGAAATCAACGCCGGAAACAAGCCCGCTGCTCTCCAGAATGGTCTTCACCACCCCGTCGGTCGTGCCGGGATAGGTGGTCGATTCCAGAACCACGAGCTGCCCCTTGCGCAGATGCGCGGCAATATCCCGACAGGTCTTTTCGACATAGGAAAGGTCAGGCTCGCGATATTTCGTAAGCGGCGTCGGCACGCAGATGGCAATCACATCACATTCGGCCAGTCGGGTGAAATCTGCGGTCGCGACGAAACCGTCGTCCTGCCTGACACTTGCCAGCACCTCATCGGATACCGCCTCGATATAGCTGCGGCCCGCATCGATCGCGGTAATTTTACCGGGGTCGATATCGAAGCCGACGACCCTGAACCCGGCCTTGGCAACCGTCATGGCCAGCGGCAAGCCGACATAGCCGAGGCCGATCACGCCCGCCTTGGCGGTTTTGTTTTCGATGCTGGAAAGCAGGTTCTGGGAAACGTCAGAAGAATTCAAAGCGTGTCACGCTCCGCGCATGTGCAAAAGATGCCTTTCAGTTGGGCAAGAATGGCCGGGCTGTCAAGGCTCGGCCCTTTCAAATTCCGGTTGACGCAGGAACCGCCGCCAACGCACAACCATCGGCATGAAGATCGCTTTTTATTCGCCGCTCAAATCGCCCAACCATCCCGTTCCTTCCGGAGACCGGTTGATGGGGCGCCTGCTGATGCAGGCGATGATGATGGGCGGCCACACGGTCTTCGTTGCTTCCGAACTGCGCAGCTTTTTGAAACAGGCGGGTGATCCGGCACGAACCTCGCTTGCCGATGCGGCCGAGCGTGAAATCGAGACGATGACCAAGCGCTGGGAACAGGAAGGCGCGCCGGACCTCTGGTTCTGTTACCACCCTTATTACAAGGCCCCGGATTTACTCGGGCCGGAACTCACCAGCCGTTTCGATATTGCCTACGTCACCGCCGAGGCCTCCTATTCGCCAAAGCGCAATGCCATGGGCTGGCAGGCGATACAGGATGAATTGCTGGCCGCATTGAACGCGGCCGCGGTCAATATCTGCTTCACCGCACGGGATCGCGAAGGGCTTTTGCGCGCTTCCCCAACCCTGCACTCTGCAATGTTGCCGCCCTTTATCGATACCGAAAAGTTTCTTGCGAATGCCCCAGACCCGACACCGGCAAAGCTCATCACCGTCGCCATGATGCGGGCGGGCGACAAGCTGAACAGCTATCGCGCGCTTTCTGAAGCACTCGCTTTGTTACCGAAGAATCTCGACTGGACGCTGGATATCATCGGTGACGGGCCGGAACGCGGCGCTGTAGAGGCCATGTTCAGCGCATTTCCCGACAACCGTCTTGTCTGGCACGGAGAAACAACCGCAACCGAGATCGCCGCGCTTCTTTCCAAAGCATCCCTCTATGTCTGGCCCGGCCATGGCGAGGCTTATGGTCTTGCCTATCTTGAGGCACAGGCCGCCGGCCTGCCGGTGGTGGCCGAAAAAGTGGCCGGTGTTCCCGAAGTGGTAAAATCCGGCATCACAGGATTACTGACACCGGAAAATGATACAGCCGCCTATGCCGACGCAATCAAAACCCTGCTGGGCAATGACAGGCAGCGCGAAGAACTGGCAAAAGCGGCCCGCCATTTCGTCGTCAATGAACGATCTCTGGAAAACGCCGCAACAACGCTGGACCATATCCTGCTGCAAGCAAAGGCGCGAAGATCATGAGTGTAGAAAAACTGGTTGCAGCACTGGATGAATGCAGCCGGCGCGGCATGACCGCCGATCTCTGGCTCCGGGACGACGATGCCGTGGAGCCGACATCCGCGCTCGATACGCTGCTTGATCTTTGCCGCGGCTTTTCCGTGCCGGTCACCCTCGCGGTCATTCCCGAAATGACGACGGACAGGCTCGCGCAATATCTGGATGCGTCAGATATTGCCCATGTGGCCGTGCATGGCTGGTCGCACACAAATTATGCCGGGAACGGTGAGAAGAAACAGGAACTTGGCGCGCACCGGGAGCTTTCCCTTGTTCTCGACGAATTGCAATCCGGACTAGATAAACTCCACGACCTGCATGGCACACGTTTCGTGCCGATGCTCGTGCCGCCATGGAACCGCGTGGATGGCATTGTCATCGAGGGATTGGCGGGTCTCGGATATCGCGCCCTGTCCGTTTTCGGCCCGGAGAAAAACACCCTGCCGCCGCGTCTGAACACCCATGTCGACGTGATCGACTGGCACGGCAGCCGAGGCGGCCGCGACGACGACATCCTTTTCGCCGAAACCGCTGCCCGCATCCTGAAGACTGCCGAAGACGGCGGCACCACCGGCATCCTCACCCATCATCTCGTGCACGACGAGAATGTCTGGCGTTTTCTTCGTCGGCTTTTCGAAGCAACCAAAAATCATCCCGCTGCTCGATGGCGCTCTTCCAGAGACCTCGTTGACGAAATCTCACCATGATTTCCAGGCGATCAGCAGACCATTCGCCTCGGTGAGCTCCTGCCGAAGCGCTTCGACCGCCGCAAATGGCGTGCGATCGGCAAGAGACGCAGCAACGAACGCCGCCGGTGCGAGGCTGATACTCCCCTCGCGGGCGATGACAGTAAAAATCAGCGGTCCGGTGGACCACCAGGCCGGCGCACGTGGCATCTCCTTGACGATACCGGGAAACGCCTCCAGCATCCTGCGAAAAACGGGATGACGCGCCGGGGCGGCGATAAAGGAATTGGCAAGCAACATGCTGCCCTGCCCCGTATCACGCGGCGTTTTTTCGTCGAATGCCGTCAGCCCCACCAGAGGCAGGAATGCATCGAAACTCACGTCCTCCCGCGCCGGATACCAGTCGCAGTCTAGATAGATGCCGCCAAACCGTTCCAGTACAATATAACGGGCCACATCCACCGCGCCCGGATAATCTCCCTGATCCAGCATGGTCTTGAAGACGGCGTCTGCAAACACGCCTTCCCGCTCAAGATCGGCCTCCCGCCAGAGACGGTAGCCATAGCCGTGCCTTGCGGCATGAGCGGCCCAGGCTTCCACCGATACCGGCGGGGCTTTTTGCCCGATCCATATCTGGTGGATGAACCGAGGCACATTTTCCCTGCTTTTGAGATTGAGCGTGTGGCGCTCTTCCGGCGAAAACTGTGCATATTTTGCCAGCACATGAGGCGGCGGCACCAGCGTATATTGGTAACCGATTTTGGCAACCATATCGCCTTCCGCCTTGGCTAGGCGCAATCGCGCCGCGTGCAGCCGGCGTGGCAGGCCAAGCACCGTCCGCTCGCCCATCAGGTGCCCATCTTTTTTTGCAACCAGAGATAGGAGAAGCACGTGCGCTTCCGCATATTGGCCGTCATTTTGCAACTGCCGGGCTTTCTCCAGCTGCGCGTCATAATATTTCTTGTCGGACATGGATCCTCATCCAGAAACACTCGTTAACATATCGCCAAACAAGAGCCGTCAGGCAAGCCATTGCGTTTCAGAAGCCGGCTTTGAATTTGCTGCACAATTCGATGTTTCAGAAGCATAGACAGACAACAAACCCTGCGATAACGTGCCTTTAAGCCCTCCTGAGCAAATTGTCACAAGGCAACGATAAAGAGACGGCAAGGAACCCTTTGGCATGAGCGCAGGCGCAGATTTGCTCCGTATTGAAAATCTGCGGGTCTCGTTTTCTCTTATGGGCGGCACCATTGATGCCGTGAGGGGCACCAGCCTTCGTATCCTTCCCGGAAAAGTCACGGCACTTGTGGGAGAATCCGGCTCGGGCAAATCCGTCATCGGCCAGACCATCATGGGCATCCATCCCAAAACGGCGCGGGTGAACGGCCGGGTGCTCTTCACCGATCCGGAAAATGCTGCGGCCGGCCCCGTCGATCTGCTGCAATTGCCGAAAGACGGCCGGGAAATCCGCTCGATACGCGGAAACCGCATCGGGCTGATTTTTCAGGAGCCCATGACCTCCTTTTCGCCGCTGCACACGGTCGGTAATCAGATCGATGAGGCGCTGCGCATCCACAGCATTCTGTCACCGGCGGAACGCGCGGAAAAAATGTATGAAACGCTCGACCTCGTAGGGTTTTCCAAACCCAAGAAGGTCGTAAACATGTATCCCTTCGAATTATCCGGCGGCATGCGCCAGCGCGCCATGATCGCCATGGCGCTGATCTGTCGTCCGGCGCTGCTGATCGCCGATGAGCCGACGACGGCGCTCGACGTGACCATCCAGGCGCAAATCCTCAAGCTGCTGCGTGATCTCCAGAGCCGGCTGAACATGAGCATGTTGCTCATCACCCACGATCTCGGCGTGGTGGCAAACATCGCCGACGAAGTTGCCGTGATCTATCAGGGCGAGATCATGGAAGCCGGAACGGTCGACGAGATTTTCAAGTCGCCAAGCCATCCCTATCTCAAGGGCCTGATGGCCGCCGTGCCGCATTTTGACATGAAGCCCGGTGAGAGGCTGAAGGCGCTGCGTGAAATCAAGGTTGATCACGAAAGCCTTGTCGGCAAAAAAACCGCTGCGGTGAACAAGACCCCCGGCCCGCTTTTGACTGTTGATAACATCAGCAAGACCTTCACGACCCGCAAGTCCAGCTGGTTCCGCAAAGGCGACGCCAACGCCACCAAAGCCGTCAACAGCGTCAGTTTCGAAATCCGCCGTGGCGAATGCCTCGGGCTGGTGGGCGAGAGCGGCAGCGGCAAGACCACCGTCAGCAAGATCCTCATGCGCGCCGTCCGTCCGGATGAAGGCTCCGTCACCTTCCACCGTCCGCAGGGCGATATCGACGTCCTCAATGCCAGGGACGGCGACCTCAAGGAGCTGCGCTCGAAAATACAGATGGTCTTTCAGGACCCCATCTCCTCACTGTCTCCGCGCATGACGGTCGGCAACATCTTAAGCGAGCCGCTGGAAATCCACGGGCGGGGTGATGCGAAATACCGCGCCGAAAAAGTCCGCAATCTCGTCAAGGCCATCGGCCTTGGAGAAAGCGCGCTGAACCGCTATCCCCACAGCTTCTCCGGCGGCCAGAGGCAGCGCATTGGCATTGCGAGAGCACTGGCGCTCGGGCCCGAACTGCTGATCTGTGACGAACCCGTTTCCGCACTCGATGTCTCGGTTCAGGCACAGATCCTCAACCTGCTCAAGGATTTGCAGAAAGACCTCGGCCTCACCTACCTCTTCATCTCGCACAATCTGGCGGTGGTGGATTATATGGCCGACCGCGTGGCCGTGATGTGCGAAGGCCGCATCGTTGAGTTGGCACCACGGGAAATCATGATGCGCTCCCCCGTGCATCCCTACACGAAATCGCTGCTGGCGGCCGTTCCCTTTCCCGACCTCGACCGTCCGCTCGATTTCCGTACCATTGGGAAAATCAGCGCGACGGGCAAATTCGACTGGGGCAAACAGTTCCGTGACGAGGGTGATGGCGACATGATTTCCGCCGATCTGGGCGACGGCCACTTCGTTCTCGCAAACGGCAACGTTGATATCCGGGAGCTTCGCCCTTGATCACGCGCCGCACCACTCTCGCCCTGCTGGCCTCCGTCTTCCTGCCGGCCTATGCGCGCGCCGCCTATACCGACCCCGATTATTTCAAAGAAAAGCGGGAAAAGGGCGAGTTGCCCGACGTTGCGGAACGCCTGCCGAAAAACCCCCGCGTCATGAATATGAAATCGCTCGGCCGCGAGCCGGGAAAACATGGCGGCTCCGTGCGCATGCTCATCGGCGGCCAACGCGATATCAGGCTGATGCCTATCAGCAATTATGCCCGGCTGGTCGGTTATGACGAAAAATTCGAGCTGCACCCGGACATTCTGGAAAGCTACGACGTTCAGGAAGAACGCATCTTCACCTTCAAGCTGCGCGAGGGCCACAAATGGTCCGATGGCAGCGACTTTACCTCGGAGGATTTCCGCTATTTCTGGGAGGATGTCGCTCTCAATAAGGAAATCCATAAGGGCGGTCCGCCGATCGAACTTCTGGTCAACAACAATCCGCCCCTGATCGAAGTCGTCGACCAGATGACCGTGCGTTACACCTGGGAAGGTCCGAACCCGGATTTTCTGGCGAAACTTGCAGCTGCCTCGCCGGCGAGACTGTTCCTGCCCGCCGCTTATATGAAGCAGTTCCACATCAAATATCAGACTGCCGAAAATCTCGCCAAACTCATCAAGAAGAACAAGGCGGATGACTGGAGCGGTCTGCATATCAAGATGTCGCGGCAGGTGCGTCCGGAAAACCCCGCTTTGCCAACGCTGGACGCATGGCGCAACACGACCTCGCCACCGGCCGAACAGTTCGTGTTCGAGCGCAACCCCTATTACCATCGCGTCGATGAAAACGGCCTGCAGTTGCCCTATCTCGATCGCTTCCTGCTGAACGTCACCTCATCCGACATCATCTCGGCCAAAACGGCATCCGGCGACAGCGATCTGCAATATTTCGGCCTCGATTTCGCCGACTACACCTTCCTGAAGGATGCCGAAAAGCGCTTCCCCCTGAAGGTCAACCTTTACAAGCGCTCGCAAGGATCGCGCGTTGCGCTTCTGCCGAACCTCAATTGCGCCGACCCGGCATGGCGGGGTTATTTCCAGGATGTGCGGGTGCGCCGTGCACTGTCCCTTGCGATCAACCGGCACGAAATCAACATGGTCTGTTTTTACGGGCTGGCGAAGGAAAGCGCCGACACGGTTCTGCCGGAAAGCCCGCTCTACCGGCCGGAATTTGCCGAAGCCTGGAGCGCCTTCGACCGCGCGGCAGCCAACAGGCTGCTCGATGAAGTGGGTCTCGACAAGCGCGACAATGCCGGCATAAGGCTCCTGCCCGATGGCCGCCCGGCCTATATCATCGTTGAGACGACAGGCGAAAGCACGCTCGAGACAGACGTCATGGAGCTGGTGACGGATCATTGGCGGCATATCGGCGTTGCAGTTTCGGTCCGCCCCACCCAGCGCGATGTCTTCCGCAAGCGCGCCATGGGCGGTGAGGTGATGATGTCGGTATGGATGGGCATGGACAATGGTGTGCCGACCCCGGACATGCTGCCTTCCGGCCTTGCGCCCACCGGTGACGACCAGTTGCAATGGCCGGTCTGGGGCATCCATTATCTTTCCGGCGGCCGCGAAGGCAAGGAGCCCGATTTGCCGGAGGCCGCACATCTGCTCGGCCTGCTGAAAAAATGGCGCCGAAGCGTCACCGAGGAAGAGCGCGAGGCCATCTGGCTGGAAATGCTGGGCATCTATACGCAGCAGGTATTTTCCATCGGCATCGTCAACGGCGCGCTTCAACCTGTCGTCCATGTCAAACGGATGCGAAACGTGCCGGAAAAGGCGCTTTTTGGTTATGAGCCCACATCGTATCTCGGCGTCTACCTGCCGGATGCCTTCTGGTACGACGGGGACGCCTGATATGCTGCGATATATTCTCAAGCGCATCCTCGTCATGATCCCCACGCTGATCCTGATTTCGATGCTGGTTTTCACCATCATCGAACTGCCGCCGGGCGATTATTTCGAAAGCTATGTCGCCGAACTGCGTGCCATGGGCGAGACGGCCAACCTTGCCGAAATCGAAGAGCTGCGCGTCCGCTACGGCTTCGACCAGCCTGCCCCGATCCGCTACTTCCGCTGGGCGACGGGCATGCTGGTCGGCGATTTCGGTTATTCCTTCGAATATCAGCTGCCCGTTAGCGATGTCGTCGGAGATCGCCTCTGGCTCACGGTTCTGGTGTCGTTCCTCACCATCATCGTCACCTGGCTGATCGCCTTTCCAATCGGCATCTACTCTGCCACGCATAAATATAGCTGGGGCGATTATGGCCTGACCTTTCTCGGCCTGCTCGGCATCGCCATCCCCAACTTCATGCTGGCGCTGATCCTGATGTATTTTGCCAATATCTGGTTCGGCATCTCCATCGGCCATCTGATGGATCGGGAATATCTGAACCAGGCGATGAGCTGGGCGAAGTTCAGATCGATCCTCGAACATATCTGGATACCCGTCCTCATCATCGGAACGGCTGGCACAGCCGGCATGATTCGCCGCCTGCGCGCCAATCTTCTGGACGAATTGCAGAAACAATATGTCGTCACCGCCCGGGCCAAGGGCCTGCACCCCTTCAAGGTGCTGACCAAATACCCCTTGCGCATGGCGCTGAATTTCTTCATCTCGGATATCGGCTCGATCCTGCCCGCCATCATATCAGGTGCGGAAATCACCGCCGTCGTCCTGTCGCTCGAGACCACCGGCCCCATGCTCATCCGGGCCCTGCAAAGCCAGGATATGTATCTGGCCGGTTCGTTCCTGATGTTCCTCGCTTTCCTGACGGTGATCGGCGTTCTGGTGTCGGATATCGCCCTTGCCATACTCGACCCGCGAATCCGCTTCGGAGGTGGTAACGTCAAATGACTTCATCCATCCCGAATTCAGGCGAAGCGCTGCCCCATTACGTCTCGACCGCGCCTTTCGATCCTTCGCTGATCGAACCGAACACATCCGGAATGGCAGCCTTCAGCAAGGCATCGCAGCTGAAGCTCATGTGGTGGCAGTTCCGCCAACACAGGATCGCGGTGTGGTCCGGCGCCTTTCTGGTGGTGCTTTATCTTTCGATCCTGATCAGCGAGTTCCTCGCGCCCTACAATCTCCATACCCGCAATATTGAACATATCTACGCCCCGCCACAGGCCATTCATTTGTTCGATAACGGAAAATTTGTCGGGCCTTTCGTTTACGGTCGGGAAATGACGCTCGACATGGACAATCTGAGGCGTGTCTATCGCGACGTGCCGACGGATGTTCAGCCGCTACGTTTCTTCTGCAAGGGCGATGCCTACCGTTTCTGGGGCATGTTCGAGGGCAGAACCCACCTCGTCTGCCCCGCCGAAGGCGGTGAAATGTTCCTGCTCGGCACCGATCGCCTCGGACGCGATGTGCTGTCGCGGATCATCTACGGTGCGCGCATCTCGCTTACCATCGGCCTTCTCGGCGTCGCCATGAGCTTCGTTCTCGGCATTGTGATCGGCGGTCTCGCCGGTTATCGCGGCGGCACCTTCGATCTGATTGTCCAGCGCATCATTGAGGTCCTGCAATCCATTCCAAGCATTCCGCTATGGTTGGCGCTCGCGGCAATCATGCCGGTGACCTGGAGCCCGATCCTTGTCTATCTCGGCATCACCATCATTCTCGGCATGCTGGACTGGACAGGACTGGCGCGTGCCGTGCGCTCGAAATTGCTGGCGCTTCGCGAGGAAGACTATGTTTTGGCTGCACAATTGATGGGTGCGGGCACACCGCGCATCATCGGCAGACATCTTATTCCCGGCTTCATGTCACACCTCATCGCTTCGGCCACATTGACGATACCGGGCATGATCCTCGGCGAAACCGCGCTGAGCTTTCTCGGTCTAGGTCTGCGCCCGCCGATCACAAGTTGGGGAATTCTGCTCACGGAGGCGCGCAGCGTCAGCGTCATTGCGCTATATCCATGGCTTCTCATACCGACGATCCCGGTCGTTCTCGTCATTCTGGCCTTTAATTTCTTCGGTGACGGACTACGTGATGCTGCGGACCCTTTCAGATAAAATGGAATACGCCTTGATGAACTGCCTTTCCGCCATCGCCTTTAACGTGAAAGGCAATAAGAGGTGTGGCCCATGACCTCCCGTTTGAACGACGCGCGTATTCTCATGTACAGCCACGATTCTTTCGGCCTCGGGCATCTGCGGCGTTGTCGCACGATCGCCCATGCGCTGGTGGAAGATTATCGCGGCCTCAACGTCCTCATCATTTCCGGTGCCACCATTGCCGGCGCTTTCGATTATCGCGCCCGCGTCGATTTCGTGAAAATCCCGAGCGTCATCAAGCTGCGCAACGGCGAATATACTTCGATGGACAGGCACATCGATCTTCAGGAAACCCTGAAGATGCGCCGCTCCATCATCTATCATACGGCCGAAAGCTTTAAGCCTGACATCTTCATCGTCGACAAGGAACCCATGGGTCTTCGCGGTGAAGTGGAGGAAACCCTCGCCTATCTCAAGGGACAGGGAACCAAGCTCGTCATCGGCCTGCGCGATGTCATGGATGCGCCGCAACTGCTCGAAGCCGAGTGGAAGCGCAACAACGTCATGACCAAGATCGGCCAGTTCTATGACCATGTCTGGGTCTATGGCCCGCCGGATTTCCACGACCCGCTGACGGGGCTGGATGTCCCCGAAAACGTTCGTGACAAGATGGATTTCGTCGGCTTCCTGCAAAGGTCGAAAACGCAGGCAGAAACCGTGGCGCACCGGCCGGTAGGCGATTACCTTCTCATCACCACCGGCGGCGGCGGCGATGGCAGCGAATTGATCGACGATGTCATCAACGCCTACCGCCATGACAGCGAACTGACACATAAGGCACTTGTGGTGCTCGGCCCCTATATGCCGGCCGATCAGCGCCAGCGCTTCATGAGCAGCGTTGCCGATATTCCCCATATCGAGATCATCGAATTCGACAACCGCATGGAAGATCTTGTCGCCGGCGCCCAGGCCGTCGTGTCGATGGGCGGCTATAACACCGTCTGCGAGATTTTGTCCTTCGACAAGCCCGCCCTCGTCGTGCCGCGCACCGTGCCGCGGGAAGAGCAGCTGATCCGCGCCAGCCGCGCCTCGGAACTCGGCCTTTTCGACATGCTTTTGCCGGAGGACGCCGAAAACCCCGCAAAAATGGCGGAAGCTCTCAAAGCCCTGCCGAACCGTGCACCGCCCTCCGTCAATTCGCGGGAGCTGAAGCTCGACGGCCTGGAAAACATATCGAAACGGATCGCCGAATGGCTGCCGCCCGAGGGCGAGCGGATGCCAATCACGCTCACCGCGTGACCGGCTCCCTGATAATCACCGCTTCAAAAGAGACACGCGCAACGTGACCGATACAAAAAAAATCGTGGTGCTCCTCAAGGGCTATCCGCGCCTGTCCGAGACTTTCATCGCCCAGGAACTTCTCGGACTTGAAAAGGCCGGACTGAAACTCGAGCTCATGTCCATGCGCCGGCCGACAGACAAAAAGCGTCATCCCGTTCATGACGAAATCCGCGCGCCCGTCACATACCTGCCGGAATATCTGCATGAGGAACCCCTGCGTGTTCTGAAAGCGCTCTGGGCCTGCCGAAAAAAGCCGGGCTTCACCAAGGCGCTCCGCCGGTTTTTCAGCGATCTGCCGCATGATCTCAGCCGCAACCGTTTCCGCCGTTTCGGGCAGGCCGCCGTGCTGGCGCATGAATGGCCTGTGGATGCCGAGTGGCTGCATGTTCACTTCATTCACACGCCCGCCTCGGTCGCCGCCTATACTCATCTGATCACCGGAACGCCCTGGACGATTTCCGCTCACGCCAAGGATATCTGGACCTCGGACGATCGCGACCTTGCCGCCAAGCTGCAGAGCGCCCGTTGGGCAGTGACCTGCACCGCCGGCGGTTTTCAGCACCTGCAGACCCTTGCCGGGGCAAAACGGAATGTGCATCTCAGCTATCACGGGCTCGATCTCACCCGCTTCCCGCATTTCGAAACATCGCGACCAGTACGAGATGGATCGGACGCAGATGATCCGGTCCGGATTTTAAGCGTCGGCCGGGCAGTCAAGAAAAAAGGCATCGATATTCTGCTACAGGCGCTTGCCTCGCTGCCGCAAGAGGTCCATTGGCGTTTCACCCATATCGGTGGCGGCGACGAACTTGCCGTGCTGAAGAAACTCGCCGATGAGCTTGGCATCGCCGACAGGATCGTCTGGACCGGCGCCATGGACCAGAAGCAGGTGCTGGAGAATTACCGCGAAGCCGATCTCTTCGCGCTTGCCTGCCGCATCACCAGCGATGGCGACCGCGACGGCCTTCCCAATGTGCTGGTCGAAGCGGCCAGCCAGGCGCTGACCTGCATTTCCACCAATATTTCCGGCATTCCGGAGTTTTTCGTCTCTGGCGAAAACGGCCTGCTGACCGAGTCGGAAAATCCCGCCGCCTTCGCCGAGGCGTTGCGCGCCGCGATCACCGATCCGCAATTGCGTCAGCGTCTGGGCGCTGCCGCCGAGAACCGCGTGCGAACCGCCTTCGATCACCGCACCAGCATTAACGAGCTGAAAGCCCTGTTTGAGACCGAATGGGAAAAAGCACCATGAGTGATCCGGAAAAGCGCCCTTCCGTCTTTTTTTATGTCCAGCACCTTCTGGGTATCGGCCACATCGCCCGCGCCAGCCGCATTGCCAATGCCCTTCAGGCGGATGGTTTCGATGTTGTTCTGGTCACAGGCGGCACCCCGGTTCCGGGCTTTCCGGGAGAGGGAATCCGCCATGTCGAATTGCCGCCGATCGCCGTCAGCGATGGCAGCTTTTCCGGTCTTGTCGACAGTTCCGGGAAACCAGTGGACGACGCCTTCAGGAAGCTTCGAACCGATATGCTGATCGGCGCCTATCACGGTGCAAAACCCGATATCGTCATCATCGAAGCTTTCCCCTTCGGCCGCAGGCAGGTGCGGTTCGAATTGCTGCCGCTGCTGGACGAGATCGAGGACAGCGAACTGCGCCCGCTGGTCATGACATCGCTGCGCGACATTTTACAGGAAAAAACCAAGCCGGGCCGGGACGAAGAAACCGTGTCGCTGGTGAAAAAACATTTCGATGCCGTGCTGGTGCATGGTGATCCGGATTTCGCCCGGCTGGAAGACACCTTTCCCCTCGCCGGCGAGATCAGTCAGCGCATCGTCTATACTGGCCTTGTCGCCCCGAACCCACCGCCGCAACCGGCGGAGAAATTCGATATCGTAGTATCCGCCGGCGGTGGCGCAGTCGGTGCAGCACTTGTTCGGGCCGCCCTTGAGGCCGCACCGCTGCTGGACGGCATCAAAAACTGGTGCCTCGTCACCGGCCCCAACATGCCCCAGGTGGATTTCGATGCAATTTCGGCTGAGGCACCGGACAATGTCTCTGTCTTCCGTTTCCGCAAGGATTTCGCGAGTCTGCTCGCCGGCGCGCGCCTTTCGGTTTCGCAGGCCGGTTACAATACCGTCTGCGATATTCTTCAGGCCAAATGCCGTTCTCTCCTCATCCCCTTCGCGGCGGGTGGCGAAACCGAACAGAGCGCCCGTGCCGAGCGGCTCGTGCGGCTGGGGTTGGCACATGTGCTGGAGGAAAAGGATATCTCCGCGCAATCCATGGCCGACGCGATCACCGCGGCATTGGCCCTGCCCGGACCGAACACGATCCACCTTGATCTCGATGGCGCGGCCGGTACGGCTAGAGCTTTGCGCCGCCTTTATGATGAGCGGTGAGGATCGCCCTTAATTCGCGAACCGCCGCCTCATCCGTGCCCTTGCGGCCATCGCCGGTGAAACCGAGCTTCGCTACCCGGCTTTCCGGATCATAAGGCGGGACGGCGGAACAGGATGCGTGGATTTCCGTGATCGGAAAGCGATCCAGCAATGCCTGCACGCTCTGCGGACGCACGCCGGCACCCGGCATGATGACGATCCGGCCTGCGGCGATCTCCGATAGATGCGCCAGAGCCTCGATCCCCTCAAGCGCTGAACGTGCGCCGCCGGAAGTGAGAATTCTCGGGAAGCCCAGCGCAATAGCGGCCTCAAGGGCCTCATCCATGTCGGGAACGACATCAAAGGCGCGGTGCAGCGTCATATCCAGCCCATCGGCGTGACGGCACAGTTCTTCGAGCAGGGCAATATCAAGCGAGCCGTCGCCAAGCGATGCGCCAAGCACCAGGCCGGAAAGGCCCGCCGCACGTGCCGCATCGATATCGCGTTTCATCACATCGGCTTCGTCGCGCGTGAACACGAAGTCACCGGCGCGTGGCCTGATCATCACGCTAACGGGCAATCCACAGGACGCCGCCCGTTGCATGAAGCCGGCAGACGGCGTGACGCCGCCGCCGGAGAGCGCAGCGCATAACTCGATCCGATCGGCTCCGCCCCGAACCGCCGCTTCCAGACCGGCCACATCGTCCACGCAAATCTCGAGAATCATCCTAACCTCTTTCATTTGAACGTGCCCTGTTTACGCACCGGACCATCCGAAACCCGCCCGCACTTTTCGGTCCGACGCTCTACCTGCGGCGACCCGTCCCATCAAGCGTGTAGAGCATATAAACGCCGCCAAGACCCACGATCGCCCCCAATATGGAGGTTCCCGAATAGGTGGAAACCATCGTTCCCAAGGCAAAAATCAACGCGCCAAGACCGGCGCCGAGGAAGATATTGACCGCGATCAGCGAGCTTCCAAGCCCCGGCCGGTCTGCGATCAATTCCTGCAGATAAGTGATGGGGATGCTGATGATGGCAGCAGCCCCCAGCGCGCTGATGAAAGTCTGCGCGTAGATATGCCAGGGTTCCGTCGCAAGCCCCTGCAGAATGAGGTAAAGCGCATAAAGCACCGCTCCAGACGCCAAGGTCAGTGTCTGCGGCACCTTCTTCTCGATCCAGCCCCATAGGAGAATGAAAACGATTTCCAGTGCGGCGACGATGCCCGCCACGATGCCGATATCCGCAACCGTACCCTTGGCCTGCCCCGTTATGATGAGCGAACGTATCGAATCATTGAGATGCAGCATCGAGCAGATCAGCGCGATGGCGATGATCCGCAGCAATACTCGCCGCGATCCGATTTCCGCAAGCGAGGCGCGCAGGCCGAAGCGCGCTTCCGTATTCACCACCGCCGGCGTGGCGGCCCGAGGCAGGCAGAAGGCCACGAGCAGAAAGCAGACGAGTGCGCACAGGCCCGAAAACAGGAACGCCGTCAGCATATTGCCGGAACTGATGAGAAAAATGCCGACGATGCCCGGCACCAGCACCCATGACAGCGAGATGGTGGCCCGCATGATCGAGTTTACGGCAATCATGTCGCCCGTCGAAAGGTTGCGGGCATCGGCGCGCACATGCGCGAAGATCAGCGAGTTCATCGCCCCGAAAATCGGCAGGAGAATGAGCTTCGCGCTCACAAAGGCCGTGGCGTTACCCGCCAGATAAACCAGCATATAGCCGCTGACACCGAAGAGCGCGATGAACAGCATGGGCTTGCGATATTCGCCCAGCCTGTCGGCGACGATGCCCATCAGTACGCTGGCGCTGACATTGATGATGGCGGCAAACAGCATCAGCAGGGAATAGACGGTGTTGCTGAGTCCGATTTCGCGAATGCCGATGACCGCCTGATAAGGTGCGGTCGCCGCATTCGAAAATCCGAAAAACAGGATGGCGAGCGCCCCGATGCGGATCGACGGATTGTTGATGACGATGGAAAGAGCCGACGGCATGGATATTCGCCTGAGATGATCCGGCCCCGCCGGATCGCTGGATAAAAGCTACCGGACCGCTGTCATCGCCAGCGGGCCGAAAGAATGGGTTTGGGCATATAATCGAAATGCGGCTTCCATGGGTAAAAATCCCCATCCCGGCGGCGGTTGGGAAGGTTTTCGATATCCTGATTGATAACGCCTTCCGTCAGCGCCATCAGGTTGGGATTGGCGATCGGCGCAAGTTCCGGCGAAAGATAACCTGACTTGACGACCAGCAGCTTCACCGCCTTCGGATCGAAACCGAGACGGGTGAAATCCGAAATCATGTGATAGGGCCTGCGCCGCGCCGCCAGAATGACGGTGATACCACCGATGCCCACCACCGCCTGTCGCTGATCCGCAGCGCCGGAACCGTCCAATTTCAGGACCTTGGCTTCGACGGTGACCGACGGGCTCTGCGGGTCGAGGCTGCCGCCAATCGTTAGGGAAAGGCTTGCCCCCTCGCCAGCCGCAAAGCAGGCTTCAACCGCCGGTCGGTCGGTTATGCCGCCTAAGAGAGCACCCTGCCAGTTGTGCGCAATCAGCGCCGCCAGAACATCGGCACGATCGCCCACCCCGCCACCCGTTGGATTGTCGCCTGAGTCAGCGAGAATGATCGGCCCGGTAGCCGTCTTTTCCGCAATATCCAGAATGGCTTCAAGCGGTTCCGTCACAGGACCGAAACGAAAATTCTGCCGGGCATCCCAGTAAGATTGCGCGATTTCGGCCGCAACGGCCTGTGCAGCCTCTCGATCCGATCCCGTCACCACCGCGCAGGCCGTCGCCCGTGGCTCATCGGCCCAGACGTAACCGATCATAAAATTCGCATCCCATATACCGGGCCGTGCGTCATAACCCGGCAGAACCGCATAAAGGCTTTTGGCCGGTTCATCTTCGGTGGACGTCTTTTCACCGGGCAGGAGAACGGGAATTTTCGCCCAAGCCACGCCGGGCTTTTCACCCGTTTTCAGGGCTTTGAGCAACATCGTCCAGGCCCGCACCATCGTCTCGCGCACGTCGATATGTGGCGCAGTTCGGTAGCCGGCGAATATATCCAACTGATCGATGATGGTCTGGCTGACATTGCCATGCAGGTCGTAGCTCGCGGAAATGATCACATCCGGCCCAACGACAGCGCGGGCGCTGGAAATCCAGTCCCCCTCTGCATCATCCATGCCTTCGACATTCATTGCGCCATGCATAGCGAGATAAAGCCCGTCGAGTGGCAGGCAAGCCTTGAGACGGTCAAGAAACTCCGCCTTGAACGCATCATAAGCCGCACGCGACACCGGGCCACCCGGCACGGCACGAGCGTGCAAAAGCGGCAGCACGTCCGCCCCGCCTTCACCGAGAAAATTGAAGTATTCCGCCTCCAGAAGCTCCGCGCCGCGAAAGACGCGAAAATCCTGTTCGCCCATCAGCACCGGCGAATAGGTGCTGCATTCGGTATGGATTCCACCAACGGCAATACGCATGGCACCTTCCCCCTTAATAAACCGGGCTCAAGGGAACGATGGCGGAGAACCGCAGCCAGTCCTTCTGCGCCTTCGGTGTCCATGCCGCCTCGGCAATGGCCGGTAGCCGCGGGAAAACCAGATGGTTGAAATAGGCGCGGTTGAGGAAATGTTCGGACCAGATGCAGGCCTGAACACCTTTCATCCGCTCCTTCAATTCCTCTGGAAATTCACCGACTGCCTCATAGGCATAGGTATGCGAAGGCGGAACGGTGCCGGCCCAGCTCGCACCCGGCTCCTGCCAGGCCTCGTCCTGCACCATGTCGAGATAATAGGCCTGACCCGGCGTCATCACCACGTCATAACCCTGTTTTGCAAGCTCAAGACCCACTTCCGGCTTCTGCCACGCCATCAGCAATGTTCCCGCCGGATCGACACCGCCGCCGTGCGAAACCTCGTCCCAACCGGCAAGCTGGCGACCGCGCTCATGCAGCATCGCCTGAATGCGCTTCATGAAATAGGACTGGATGCCGAAGGTGCCGTCGAGCCCCTCCTTTTCCATCAGTGCCTTGGCAAGCGGCGAGGCCAACCATGAACCATCCGCAACCTCATCGCCGCCGATATGGATCAGCCGCGACGGGAACAGCTCCACCATCTCGTCGAATATCTTGCCGAGGAACTCATAGGTCGGTTCGATGGCGGGGTTGAGCGCATTGTTCGGATATCCCTGCACTGAACGATAGCTGTCCGGCGCTTCCTGCCCGTCCGTCAGATCCGGATAGGCGGTGAGAGCCGCGGTGCTATGGCCGGGAATATCGACCTCTGGCACAATTTCGATATTCAATGCCGCCGCATGGGCGACGACCCTGCGCACGTCGTCCTGGGTGTAATAGCCCGAAACCGGTTCAGCCCCGTTGCCGAGCTGCGGCAGAAGCGGCGCATCCGGACCACGTGTCGCGCCAACGGTGGTCAGTAGCGGATAGGCCTTGATTTCGAGACGCCACGCTTCGTCATCCGTCAGATGCCAATGGAAACGGTTCATGCGCAGCCATGCGAGAATATCGATAAGCCGCACGACATCGCCGGTCGGATAAAATTGCCGCGAAACATCCAGATGGCAGCCGCGCCAGCTGTAACGTGGCGCATCGCTGATGCTGCCCGACGCCGGGAAGCGGAATTTGGGATCAATACGCGCGCCATGCAGCAATTGCGCCAGAACGGTCAGGCCATATTGCAGACCGGCAGCGGCCGAATATTCCACAACCACCGCTTCTCCGGAAAAGGTGAGACGATAACCCTCGGCTTCCAGCCCGCTATGCTGCTTGAAATGGAGCGGTTTACCCTCATGAGTCGGCGCAAGGCTGAACGGCACATGGCCAACGGCAAAAAGCCTACGGAACAGCGACAGCACGGTTTCCACCGCAAAAACTTCTTCCGTACTAGCGTCTTCCGTCGGGAAAAGCGCGACAGGAAAGCCCTCACCCGGTTCGGCATTGATTTCAGCAGGCCACGGCTGGATGGCGAAAGGCAGTTCGAGCTCGCCTTCCGGAAGCAGCACGGGCGCCGGCTCGCTGTGCCGCCCATCCAGCATCAGATCGCCGACATCAACTGCATGATGTGTCCCATCAGCAAGGCTGACATAGGCGGATTTCGCCCCATCGGTGCGATGCCGGGCAGGCCTCAGGAGACCGTCGACGGTGAAGCGCCAGGATTTCCCCGCTTCAAGCACGAAACCGGCTGGCGGCGCAAACTCATGGAAATTGGCATTGCGGCGCAGATAAACGGCATTGCCGCAAGCCGGCTTGTCCACCGTCCGCGTCAGCGAGGTGTAGACGATGCGAAAATCCTTCAGCGGTTCGCGGGAAAGATTGACGAGCGTGAACGTAAAGCCGCCGGATGCGGACTCTGCGAGCGGGTGCCATGAATTTTCGAGACGGTAATTTGCGAGCGCCATGATGCTCCCCTTCATTGCGTTTTGAGCCCGTGAAAGGGCTTCGATCAGTAGTGTTCGGATTGCGAAAAAGTCCGGGCCAGCGGCGCCTGCCCCGCCGTCAGCCCGCAATCGACCGGCAGGCACACGCCGCTGATGGCCTGCGCCTGTGGACCGGCCAGAAAGGCTACCGCGCTGGCCACATCTTCGGGCCGCACGATCCGCTGCAGCGGATACCAGTGCTTCGCCTCCTCGAAGACCTGCGGATTGCTGGCCGCCCGTGCTTCCCATGCCTGTGTGCGCACGGTTCCGGGCGCAACGGCGTTAGCGCGAATACCGAATTTGCCGTATTCGACAGCGATCAGCTTCGTCAGATGGATCAATCCGGCCTTTGCCGCGCTATAGGCCGGATGGCCGAATACGGCCATGCCGTTGACGGAGGTAATGTTGACCACCGACCCCTCTGTCCGCTTCAGCGCATCCTCAAAAGCCCTGAAGCAGAGAAACGGCGCTTCGAGATTGAGGGCATTGTCCTTGCGCCATATGTCAGCGGTCGTGTCGTGCAGGCTCACGGCCCTTGCGGCACCCGCATTGTTGACGAGGGTCGCAACGTCGCCCAGTTCCGCAACCTCAGCGGCCAGCCGCGCAAGGTCCTGCGGATCGGTGACATCACAGGTTTTCGTAACGAAGCCGGGACCGGAAAGCTGCGAAAGCGCATTGGACAGGGCGCCGCCATCGATATCGACCAACACCACCTTCGCGTGGCTTTCAGAAAGCGCCGCCGCAATCGCCCGACCAATGTCACCTGCCGCGCCGGTAACGACGGCGAGCTGGTCTTTCCTGTCCTTCATCTCCTACCACTCCCTTGAAGCTTTCCAACCCGCCACGGTGCGGGATATCAGGCAATGCAGCCCCTGTTTTTTCATTGTCCTTGCTCAGTCACCGAGCAATTGCTTGTCATCCGAATCGCGATGTTCCACGAGCTGCTGCTTGATGTGACGCAACGTCACCATCGACCTTTGCCGATGGTGATAAGCGGCAAGTGTCGCCAGAATATCGACGGCTGCCAGATAGGCGTAACGCGACGAGGTCGGGCGGAAGATGTTGTTTCCCTCGGGCACATTGACGGCCACGACGATATCGGCAGCCACGGCCAGCGGCGTGTCACTCTGGGTCAGCGCGATGGTGGTCACCCCCATTTCCCGCGCCAGCCTGAAACACTTCACCAGTTCCATATTGCGACCGGAAAAGGACGAACCGATAATCACGTCTTCCTTGCGCGCGGCGGCCGTCATCATCAGTTGCATGCTGTGATCGGCACTGGTGGAGACACGCAGGCCAAGGCGGAACAGCCGGTTCTGGATTTCCGAGGCGATCATCGAGGAATTGCCGCCGGCACCGAAGGCGTAGATCATGCCGCCATTGGCAATCTTGATCGCCGCCTTTTCGGCAAGGGCGGGGTCAAGCGTCTTGTGCAGCAGGAAAAGCGCCTCCTGCGCCTTGGCGAGCACCTCCTCGGCAACATCCGACGGGCCCGTGCTTGATGGTTCCGAGGTGAGATAACGAATGCCCACATAAGCGGTCTTGGCGAGGCTGACCTTGAAATCTGAAAAGCTCAGACAACCCACACGACGGCAGAAACGCGTCACCGTCGGCGGAGAAACCTCGGCGCGGGCCGCAAGCTCGATGATCGAGGCATTGACGGCAAATTCGAAGTCCGAAACCAGAATATCGGCGATCCGCCGTTCCGATTGCGAGAACTGCCCCCTGTCTTCCTGTATTCTTGCGAAAATATCCATGTTCACCGGTCTCCGTTCCGCCAAAACTTAAGGCTTGGCCCCGTTACCGATGCATCCTAATCCGAGACGCCCGTCAACCGTACATACCCCTGAATCGATCATCTTTCGTCCCGATGACGACACGCCGCACATCCTTGATTTGAAAATCATTTTCTCTGTTGATTGCGAGATGAGCATATGCCAACAATCTTCGCCAGAGAAATCTCCAAATCCTGAAAATAATTTCAACAACGGACCATAACCATGCGCGATCCATTCAAGAACCCCTTTGCCGAAACAGACACCGCCCGCCATTCGATCTGGGAGATGCTGGTGACGCGGGACATCGATGCGTTCCTCGCCGCCGACTGGTCGCAGGTCGCAGACGATTTCGTCGAGGACGGCTTTCTCGGCATTAACGCCAATCGTGAGGCTAACCCGGACAATTGGCGCCTGTCCTTCCCGTCGCTCGCCGCCTATCGCGACGAGTGGCTGAAACAGGCCAAGGATTTTCAAACCCAGCAATTTGCCGAAGACCCAAGGGGCGCCATCTTTGCCACCACCACGCTGGAAAAAATCGAAGTGGAAGGCGAAACTGCGCTGGTTCGCAAGAAATTCGACGGCGGGCTTCGCAAAGCCGATGGTGGCTTCGACGTCATGAAATGGCAGACGCTCTATTATTGCCGGCTGCACGAAGGACGCTGGAAGATCAGCGGTTTCACCGGTTACATGCCCAATCCCATGCCATGATAGAGCAGGCATGCGGGAACGTTGCGAACGCCGGGCCGAAAGCCCGGCGTTGTTTTTTCGTCTGGCGGCGACGACGGAAGACCGCCGGAAATGCATCGCGTCAGAAACAGCCGGGCACGGGAAAACAGATTTCATGGCCCGGTTCCTGCCCGTTATTGGATAAGCTTGAGGACTGAAAGGTCAACGCGCCGTTCCAGCGCAATGCCACTTTCATCGAACAGGTGGCAATCCGATGCTTTGATGCCGGTGATGATCGGTTCATCAACGACGACAGGCGCGGAACCGGAAAGCAGCGCGCAATAGTTCTCGCCCGTCGGGGCTACGCCATAAGCGATAGTGTTCACCCCCAGCCGCTCGATGACGCTGGGCGACACCTTCACATTGAGGTCAGCCGTTTCAAGACCGGTGTGTTCCGGGCGAATGCCAAGCGTCAGGTGCCTGCCTTCAAGGCCGGCGCGAGGCTCCACCGGCACCGTTACCGTCTGGCCCTCATATTCCACAGTCACGCCTTCGGCGCCGACGGATTTGCAAATGACCTTCAGGAAATTCATTTTCGGATTTCCGATGAAACCGGCGACGAACAGGTTGGCGGGCTTGTGATAGAGCTCGAGGGGCGCGCCGACCTGGGCGATTTCGCCGGCATTCAGCACCACGATGCGGTCGGCCATGGTCATGGCCTCGACTTGATCGTGGGTGACATAGATCATCGTCGCCTGCAGCGTCCGGTGAAGATTGGTAAGCTCGATGCGCATATCGGCGCGAAGTGCCGCATCGAGGTTGGAAAGCGGCTCATCGAACAGGAATATCTTCGGCTCGCGAACGATGGCGCGGCCGATCGCCACGCGCTGGCGCTGGCCGCCGGACAACATGCCGGGGCGCTGCTGCAGACGCTGGTCGAGTTGCAGGATCTTGGCAACCCCTTCGACCTTTTCCTTGATCTTGCTCTCTTCCATCTTTTCGACGCGGAGCGGAAAAGCGATGTTTTCGAAAACCGTCATATGCGGATAGAGCGCATAGGACTGGAAGACCATGGCGATGCCGCGTTTGACCGGCGGCAATTCATTGACCTTCACGCCGTTAATGACGACGTCACCGGCGGTAATATCCTCAAGGCCGGCGATCATGCGCAGCAATGTGGATTTGCCGCATCCCGAAGGGCCGACAAAAACGACGAACTCGCCATCCCTGATGTCGAGCTGAACGCCCTTGATGACTTCGAAATGTCCATAGTTCTTGCGGACGTTGTTGAGATAAAGCTGACCCAAAACTTGCCTCTCCCGTCACCAGCCGACATCAGGCTGCGTTCAGAGACGTTCCGCAACACGGGGGAAAACCGCGCCTTACCGGAACCGTTGAAAAACACGAGAAGCCCCTTCCGTCACAGCGGCAGGCATTCTCGCGGCGAATTCATGAGGTTGCGGGCGACCTGCGCCCGCAACCGTCGCATTGTGGATTATTTATACTGCTCGAGAGCGGTGGAGGCCTTCTTCGCGGCATCCTCCGGCGTCGCCTTGCCGGTGACGACAGACTGCACCATCTCGATCATCGTGTCCTGGAAACCCTTGTAGTCGGTGAAGAGCGGCTCGGGACCACCATAGGCGATACCGTCGATCAGCGGCTTCCAGAAGGGATCCTTGGCGATGAATTCATCGACCTTCGGCGACGGACGCAGCGGGGTGAGGCCAGCGCCGCCCTGCAATTCGTATTCGCCCTGCGGGCCGGGCGAGGTGATGAATTTGGCGAATTCTGTCGCCTTTTCTTCGACGCCGGTTCCCTTGAAGATCGCAAGGCTGTCGGTGATGAGCAGCGTGCCGGGACCCTTGGCTTCGGGGCCGAGTGGCAGCGTGGCAATGCCCCAGTTGATCTTGGTTTCCTGCAGGCGGGTTGCAGCACCCGAACCGGCCTGGATCATGCCGACCTTGCCATCAAGGAAGATGGCGCGGATTTCGTTCTGCTCATAGGCCGTCGGACCTTCGACGGAATAAGGCGTGATGTCCTTGTAAGCCGTGAGGGCTGCAACGACCTGCGGGCTGTCGACGGTGATCTTGTCGCCGTCGATGACCTTGCCGTTATTGGTGTAAACCCAATGCATGAACTGGTGCATGGTGTTGTCGAAGGTCTTGGCGGGCAGGCCATAACCGGCAATGCCGGTCTTTTCCTTGATCTGCTTGGCGAAGGCGATTTCTTCAGCCCAGGTCTTCGGCGGCACTTCGGGGTCGAGACCCGCCTGCTTGAACAGGTCCTTGTTCCAATAGAGCGCCTTGGTCGAGAAGGCGACCGGTACACCCCACTGTGTGTCCTCGAAGGTTACAGTGTCGACGATGTTGGGATAATAGGTCTTCTTTTCGTCTTCCGTCATCGGCACCGGAACGATGAGATCGTTCTGCGCGAACTGCTTCAGCGTGCGCGAACCGACATAGGCCATGGCGACCGGGGTGCCGGCGGCAGCAAGCGTCGTTGCCTTGTCCTGGCACTGCGCCCAGCCAACGACTTCCGGAACAACCTTGAAGCCGGCATTCTTGCCTTCCCATTCCTTGATGTATTTTTCATGGATGGGGTCCATCTTGTCGCCGCAATAGATCCAGCTGATCTCCTTGTCGGCGGCATGTGCCGTCACCGTGGTAAGGGCAGTGGAACCGGCAAATGCGAATGCGCAAAGCGCCAATCCGTAATGTTTCAGTGCCATAATTAGTCTCCCGTTTTGGTGGTCGTTCCGGTTGTTGTTTATTTCACCGCGCCGGCGGTAAGCCCGCTGACGAGATATCGTTGCATGAAGAAGATCACGACCATGGCCGGCGCGATGCCGACGAAGCTGGCCGCCATCAACTCATTCCAGATGACTTCCTGACGACCGAAATAGGCAAACAGGCCGATGGGCAGCGGCATATATTCGGTCTTGGAATTGAAGGTGAGCGCGAAGATGAACTGCTGGGCATAAGCGCCGATGAAGGTGGTGATGGAGACGACGGCGATGCCAGGCATCGCCAGCGGCAGGATCACCCGGCGGAATGTATAGAAATAGCTCGCGCCATCCACATAGGCCGCCTCTTCCAGCTCCCGCGGAATGCGCAGCATATAGGTACGCAGCAGCCAGATGGCGGTGGGGATCAGGAAAGCGGCGCCGGGAATGATCATCGCCAGATAGGTGTTCAGCACACCCATATTGCGCATCAGCCGGTAAAGCGGGATCAAAAGCACCGCGCCGGAGAACATGTTGATCGCCAGAAACGCACCCAGCAGCTGTCCACGCCCACGAAACTGGAACCGGGCAAAGGCATAGGATGCCGGCACCACCAGCAGGAGGACGATGATGGTTGAGATCGTCGAGATGAAGAAGGAATTGAAAACGTAACGGGCAAAGCCCGGAACGCTGACCCACATGGTCCGATAGGCCTCGAAGGAGCCGTTTTGCGGCCAGAACTTGTAAGGCGAGGAGAAAAGCAGGCTGAGCGGTTTCAGCGAAACCAGAAAGCCTTCCACGAAAGGCGCCAGCACGAAGGTCAGGAATACGGCGATGCCGCAATAAATCCCGACCATTTCATACCACCTGTAGCGGTTGATCATCGCATTTTTGTCGGTCATCGGCTGGCCTCCTGCGAGATACGGCTGGTGATGCGGAAGTAGAAATAGGTGAAGATCGACAGGAAGATGCAGATCAGCACGGCGCGGGCCGCACCTTCACCGTATTTGTAAGAGCCGATCGCCGTCTTGTATGTGTCGATGATCATGGTCGTCGTTTGGCCGGTCGGGCCACCCTGCGTCAGGATCCAGATGATGTCGAACGAGTTGAAGGTCGAAATCAGCGAGATCATCGACATGGTGATCATGGCAGGCAACATCAGCGGCAGCGTGATGCGGCGGAAGCGGTAAGCGCGGCTGGCGCCGTCCGTCCACGCCGCCTCATAGAGGTCCTGCGGGATGGCCTGAATGGCAGCCAGCAGATAAAGCGTCACCATCGGCACGCCGATCCACACATCGGTGATGATCGTCGCCCAGAAGGCCGTGTTGCCATAGGCAAGGAACGCGACCGGGCCGTTTACCAGACCGAGATTCTGCAGCACGCCGGAAATCATGCCGAACTGGCCGTTATACATCCAGCCCCACATGAAGATGCCGATAGCCATCGGCACAATCCATGGCGGCATCGTCAGGATACGGAACAGCGCCCGGCCAGGCACGGCCGAATTCAGAAGAACCGCACCAAATGTGCCAATGATCATCTTTATCGAGACGGAAAAGAACGTCCAGACAAAGGTCCGTGTGATGACATCGGCAAAAGTCGCGTTGAAGATCTTCTCGTAATTGATGAAACCCACCCAATTCGTCGTTTTTCTGAGCGACGCATCGGTAAACGACAGGATGAAGGTATCGACGAGCGGATAAGCAACGATAACTGTGATGTATAAAAGTGCCGGCAGAAGAAGAAGCCAGGCAAAGATGACCGCGCTGCGTTTCGCATCCATCGCAGCGCCCCCTTAAGCCGATTTCACGGCGGAGGATTTTGGCTGCCCATGGAGCGCCAAGTCATATTCATCCCAGACCGGCTTGAGGTCCACCACCTTGCGGCCGTGGCGCGCCTCATCCATGGCAAGCGCCAGAATGCCGGCCTCGATCGCATCGAGTGCGGAAACCGGCAAGGGCTCACCCTTGACGATATGGGCGATCACATCCTCTGCCATCTGCTCGTCGGCACCATAATGCTGCGAGAGCGTGGTGGCCGCCGAATAGGTCTTGGCCACGGTCTTTTCGTTTGTCCGGGCATTATGCACGTTGAGGAAGCCGCGCACGAAGTCGCCCTCCGCCATGCCCTTGGCGCCGATCACGCAGAAGCGGCGGAAATCATCGGGAACGTTGAGATTGGTATGGAAAGCAAGCGACGCGCCATTTTCATATTCAACGATCGCCGTCTGGTAATCGATGATGTCGCCGTCACTGTCGAAAACCTTTTCGGAACCCATCCAGCCGCTTGGCTTGCGGTGATAGACTTCCATGTCGTTAATGCCGTCATTTTGCGGGGCATTGGCAAGCGTGAAGCTCTTGCGACCACCGAAGCTCGATACGAACCGCGGCCGCGCACCGACGACGCCATTATAAAGATCGAGATCGTGGCAGCATTTTTCCAGCATGAAGGAGCCGGAATAATGCTCGTAACGCCGCCAGTCGCGCATGAAGAACGCGCCGTGATAAGGCGGAATATGTTCCGAGGCCTCGATGGAAACAACATCGCCGAGCTTGCCTTCGGCCTGAGCGGCGCGCAGATCGCGGTAAAGCGGCGAATAACGCAGCACAAGACCCACCAGCAGCCGCTCATGACCGTGCTTGTTGAGCAGTCGGGCAAGCTCAAGGCTTTCCTCGATGCTGACGACGATCGGCTTTTCACTGAAGATGGTGCAACCGGCTTCGAGCCCGAGGCGGATATGCTCCAGGTGCATATGGTTCGGCGAGCCGATCATCAGAAGATCGAATTTTTCGTTGGCGATCAGCGCCTCGGGGCTGTCATACGCCTTGCCGACCGAAATGCCCTTTTCCTGCAGACCCGGCAGGCCAGCCGGAGCGGGATCGACATAACCGACGATCTCGAAATCCTTGTCGATTTCATGAAAAACGTAGCCCAGATAACCGAGACGGAATCCGAGTCCGATAATTCCCACCTTCATGAACTTTGTTCCCTGTTCATTCGTAATTCATTTTCGCAGAAGCGACCATTTCTACGTTGGCCATTCAGTTATCTGCGATAATTTCCTGCCACGATGAAATTAATTTTCAAGACGGTCAAGTTAAATTCGATTTCGCACGTCCAACTCAGGACCGGAAACCGATTTTTCCCAGCGATACGAGTGCGCAACAGAGCGCCGTCGACCACCGCTGCGAAAACAATACCAAAAAAATGCCAATCGTCTAGAGCAATATCTGCAACCGGAAAATTTTTTTGGTTAATGGACGAATTTCAAGCATAAAGCCTTATTATTCGGCAAACTACCGAATAAATCCCCTATTAATCGTACAAATTCGTTAATGGTTTTATTTTGGTATTGCTGATTATGGCGCGTATGGTATAGCCAGAATTAGCCACATTAATTGTGACAGAGGTTATGGATGAACGGGGCAGTGCTTAATCTGGATGACCTGCAATCGGGAGGCGGCGGCCCGCTCTATCTGAAACTGCGTCAGACGATTGAAGACGCCATCAATGGCGGTCGGCTGAAGCATGGTGACGCCCTGCCGCCCGAGCGTGACATTGCCGAAAGCGCCTGCGTCAGCCGCGTGACGGTGCGCAAGGCGGTGGATGATCTGGTGCGCGACGGTCTTCTGGTCCGCAGGCACGGTTCCGGCACCTTTGTCGTCAAACCCATCACCCGCATGCAGCAGCCACTGACCAAGCTTACCTCGTTTACGGAAGATATGCGCCGCCGCGGCATGGCCGCAAGCACGCGCTGGCTGGACAGGGGTTTGTTCTATCCGACCGGCGACGAGATGATGGCGCTCGGCCTTTCCCAATCCGCCATGGTGGCGCGGCTTACCCGCCTACGCCTTGCCAATGACCAGCCGATTGCGCTCGAAGTGACGAGCCTGCCCGGTGATCTTCTGCCCGACCCGCAGCTGGTCGAGAACTCGCTTTATCTGGAGCTTGAGAAAAACGGCATTCGCCCCGTCCGTGCCATTCAGCGCATTTCCGCCCGCAATCTGACGGATGAGGAAACGCTGCTGCTGGGCGTTCCGCCGGGCTCGGCAGCGCTGTCCGTTCAGCGTATGGCCTATCTGGAAAGCGGACGGCTCATGGAAATATCACGCGCCCTTTACCGCAGCGACGCCTATGACCTCGTCGCCGAATTGACGATGACCTCAGAGTGAAACACACCGACCAAGGACACGAAACGATGACAACCCTGATGCGCCAGGAAATCAACGAGATTCCCGATGCCGTCGCCCGTCTGCTGGACAATGCGAAAAATGATTTTCAGGAAGCCGGCAGCCAGCTGAAGGCCCGCGATCCAGCCGTTATCGTCACGATTGCGCGCGGATCCTCAGATCACGCCGCGCATTTCCTGAAATATGCGATCGAATTGCAGACCGGACTGCCGGTCGCGTCGCTCGGGCCCTCGCTCGCCTCGATCTACCAGACGAAACTGCGGCTGGAACGGGCGGCGGCCTTCGCCGTGTCGCAATCGGGCAAAAGCCCTGATATCGTTGCGCTGGCGGAAAGTGCCCGCAAGGGCGGCGCGCTCACCTTCTCTCTCGTCAACACCCTGCCCTCTCCGCTTGGCAATGCGGCCAATCAGGCCATCGACATTCAGGCGGGACCGGAAAAAGCGGTCGCCGCCACCAAATCCTTCGTCAACTCCATCGTTGCCGGCCTCGCGATCCTTGCTGAATGGACGGAAGACAGCCTGCTCGCCAAAGCCGTCAGCGACCTGCCGCAGAATTTCGCAAGAGCCGTTGCGCTTGACTGGAGCCAGATTGCCGAGGCGGTGAAGGGCGAAGAATCGCTTTATATGCTGGGCCGAGGCCCTGCCCTTGCCATTGCCGCAGAAGCCGCGCTGAAATGCAAGGAAACCTGCGAACTGCACGCGGAAGCCTACTCCTCGGCGGAAGTCATGCATGGCCCCGTTTCGCTGGTCGCACCGAAATTCCCGGTCATCGCCTTTGCCGCACGCGACCGCGCCGAGACTTCGGTGACGGATATCGCCGCAAATCTTGCCCATAAGGGCGCAAATGTTTTCGTCACATCTTCAAAAGGCAGCCCGGCCAAGCCCCTGCCCTTCGTCGAGACCAACCATCCGCTGACCGATGCCCTGTTGCTCATCGCGCCGTTTTACGGCTTCATCGAGCAATTGTCGCGCGCACGCGGCTTCAACCCGGATGCGCCGGCGGCATTGAAGAAGGTAACGGAAACCCAATGAGCGGCATAAAGGCATTTGTCGGCGCCCGTATTTTCGATGGCGCCGCCTGGCATGATGGCAAGGTACTGCTGACCAGCGACGGACATGTTACCGCCATCTCACACAACGTGCCTGCCGAAGCCGAAGTGATTGATGCGAACGGGTTGCTCATCGCGCCGGGCTTCATAGACCTTCAGGTCAATGGCGGCGGCGGGGTCATGTTCAACAACCAGCCGGATGTGGCCGGCATCGCGCGCATCTGCTCCGCCCACGCAAAATTCGGAACCACGGCGCTGATGGTCACGCTCATCACCGACCAGCCGGATGTGACTTCCAAAGCGGCACAGGCGGGCATCGCCGCCAGTGCGGCAAATGTGCCGGGTTTCCTCGGTCTGCATTTCGAGGGGCCACATCTTTCGGTCGCACGCAAGGGCACCCATGATCCGGCGCTTATCCGAAAGATGGAAGCAGCCGATCTTGAGGTTCTGACCCGTTGCAAGGCCGAACTTTCCTTCGTGCTGACTACAATTGCCCCGGAAAACGTGACCAAGGAGCAGGTTGCAGCGCTCCGAAAAGCCGGCATCGTCGTCAGCCTCGGCCACACCGACACAGGTCTCGATGTGGCGACGGCCTATGCTGATGCCGGCGCTTCCATGGTAACTCATCTCTTCAACGCCATGAGCCCGCTTGGCCATCGCGAACCCGGTCTGGTGGGAGCCGCACTCTCGAACGGAAAACTGGATTGCGGGCTGATCGCCGATGGTTTCCATGTCGATCCGGCCGCAATCGGCATCGCGCTGCGCGCCAAGAATGGCCCCGCCCGCATCTTCCTCGTCACCGATGCCATGTCCACCATCGGCACGGATGATGACGGCTTCGAACTGAACGGCCGGCGCGTCTACCGCAATGGCGGACGCCTTACACTCGCCGATGGCACGCTGGCGGGGGCGGATATCGACATGCTCTCCTGCATCCGTTTCATGCATGAGAAGATGGACCTGCCGCTGGAGGAAGCCTTGAGAATGGCCTCCGCTTATCCGGCAGAAGCCATCGGTGCGACGGCTAAGGGAAAACTCCAGACCGGTTCCGATGCGGATTTCGTCGTGCTGACACCTGACCTTCAAATGCACTCCACATGGATCGGCGGAGAAAAAATCCACGATGCAGCGCGCTCCGGAGCCTGAACAATGATCGTTTGTTTCGATATTGGCGGAACGACCATCAAGGGGGCCATTGCTTATGCCCCCGATGATATTCGCCCCGTGCCGCGCATACCGACACCGAAAACCAGTTTCGAGGATTTCGCAGCCGGCCTGAAGTCCGTCATCGACGAGAGCGGCGGTTCGCCCGCCTGCGTGTCACTGTCGATTGCCGGCGTCATCGATCCCGAAACCGGCAAGGCCACCGTTGCCAATATTCAGAGTATCCATGGCAGGGTGCTGAAGGACGAGTTGGAAAAAGCGCTCAACCTTCCTGTCATCGTTTCAAACGATGCCGATTGTTTCGTGATCGCCGAATCGGAAATCGGTTCCGGACAGGGCCATCGTGTCGTCTTCGGCGTCATCCTCGGAACGGGTGTCGGCGGCGGGCTGGTCATCGATGGCAGGCTCATCAACAGCGATGGCGGTTTCGCCGGTGAATGGGGCCATGGGCCGGTGGCTGCCACATTGGCGGGCAACCCGCCGGTAGCGCTACCGCGTTTTGAGTGCGGCTGTGGCCTCACCGGTTGCGTCGATGCGATCGGCAGCGCCCGCGGCATGGAAAAACTGCATTTGCATCTTCACCGGCAGGAGATGACCAGCGAGGACATCATCTCCGCCTGGCAGGCGGGCGATGCGCAGGCCGCGAGAACCATCGATGTTCTCATTGATATTCTCGCCTCACCATTGGCGATGGTGATCAACGTCACCGGCGCAACCATCGTGCCTGTCGGCGGTGGGCTTTCGAATTCACGAGAGCTTCTGATCGCTCTGGACGAAACGGTCAGGGGCCGCGTTCTCCGGCGTTTCAATCGCCCGCTGGTCGTGCCTGCCATTTGCCGGATCGAGCCGGGGCTGATCGGTTCCGCCGTCATCGGACTGAAATATGAGAAGGAAATCGCCGTCCCTGCCTGAGCGGTCTTATGTCTCGATCTTTTCCCGGCGGAAGCCCAGCCCGACCAGCCGCCCGGTCAAATGGGCAAGAAGCGGAAATCGCATGAGCGCCAGCACGAGGGCCGGCGGACCTTTCGGCTTTTCCGACTCCTCCGCCTGCCCCTTCTTGCGACCGATACGCATCATCCGCTGCAGAAATTGCGTGGCCTTGGTTGGGAAGGATCGCCGTTTTTCGATTGCGGCGAGATCATCGTCACCAACGGGCCGGCCGGACAAAAATACCGGCACGAGCACGTTGGCAGCGGCAACGGCATCCTGAACGGCCAGATTGACGCCGACACCGCCAACCGGCGACATGGCATGGGCCGCGTCCCCAATGCAGATCAGACCGGGTTTCCACCAACGCTTCAGCCGGTCGATGCGAACGGTCAGGAGATGCACGTCATCCCAGCTCTTAAGCTCGTCAAGCCTCTCGCGCGGGAAAGGGCAAATTTCCGCCACCCTGTCCCTGAACGCTTCAAGTCCCTGCAGCTTTATGTCCGCGAAAAAGCCTTTGCGCACCACATAACCGCATTGCCAGTAATCGCCCCGGTTGATCATCACGAAACCCTGTCGCGAGCCGACATGACCCATGGTTTCGGTCGAATCACCCGGCTGCTTCGAAAGGCGCATCCACAGCACCTCGGTCGGAATACCGAACCGCTGGATTTCGAGCCCCGCCGCCTCCCGGACTATGGAAGTGCGGCCATCCGCACCCACCACCAGATCAGCGGCAATCTCGATCACACCATCAGGTGTATTGACGATGAGACCGCCGACACGCCCGGCGCGCTCGATCAGGCCGGTGACCGGCGCATTCATAAGCAGCCGGAAGTTCTCATATTGCCCGGCCTTGCCGACGATGAAATTGAGAAAATCCCATTGCGGCATGAAGGCGATGAAACGATGGCGGACCGGCAGCCGGGAAAAATCCGCAATCGTGATACGCTCGCCGCCGATAACCGCGTTCAGCCGTGGCGCGCGCGTATGCGGCAGGCTCAGGAACTCCTCGATGAAACCCAGCTGCTCCATCAGTTCAAGTGTGGAGGGGTGGATGGTGTCGCCGCGAAAATCGCGCAGGAAATCCCCGTGTTTCTCGACCACCGTTACATCGATACCGCTGCGCGCAAGCAGCAGGCCAAGCATCACACCCGCCGGCCCACCGCCGGCAATGGCAACGGAGGTATGGATGTACTGAACCGCCTTACCGTCATTTTCCGGCACGACCTTCGCTTCTTCCATCACATCTCTCCGTTTCCGCCCCGTTAAACGTCCCTATCGTGGATCCGCCACCGGAAGATTTGCATTTTTCGGCTGCGGCCAACCATAGGCATCGAACCGAAACAGCATTTCGGACCGAGCAAAGATAAAAGCGAAGGCCATCGCCGTCCACATACCGAGCAGCAGCCCCACGGCGACATCACTTGGATAATGCGCGCCAACGATGACACGCGAAACGCCGATGACAAGGGCGAGCAAGAGAAACGCCCAGCGGAAGCGCGGCATCAGCATGGCGAAAACGCCGAAAAACGCACCGGCAGCGGTCGAATGACCGGAGGGAAAGCTTTCATAGAGATTATCCCCGGTAAACGGCGTGAGGCTATAGGCCCCCATTTCCAGGAAAAGCTCCGGCCGCGCCCGCCCGATCAGGAATTTCAGCGTGTGGACGAGAATGCTCGCCGTTCCGATCGTCAGGAAAAAATAGGCGAGAAGCCGCCATGCGGTTCTCAAGCGACCGGCATAGGTCTGCGCCTGCAAAACCCGTGCGCCGACATAGGCAAGAATGGCAAGGGCGCCCGTGGAATAAAGCATCCAGCTGAAGGTTCCGAAATCGGTGATGGCGCGATTGAAGGAGACGATCGTTCCGGGCAGGGCCTGCGCGCTTTCGGAAAGACGTGGATCGAGAGGAATAAAGACCAGCACCAGCACAAGGCTTGCTGCAAAAATCCATCCGCTGGAAACCAGGAAACGTCGCATCTAAGTCCTCTCATCGTTTTTCTTGCATATGGCTTTGCCATCCGCAAAAACAATAGCCGGGCTTTATCCTTGTTATGGCTGATTTTCGCGAGTAGAGGCTAGTGCATGTCACCGAAACTGTGCAGCGGTTTCGCAAGAATGGCATGCTTTAAAAGGTGCGAACCGCACAATACCAACGGACCGAAGATGACGAATGCCAGTGAAATGCCACGCAAACTGACGATATTGGGTTCGACCGGTTCGATCGGCACCAACACGCTGGATGTCGTGCGTCAGCTCGGCGGCCGCGACCAATTCCAGATCATGGCGCTGACCGGCGCGGGAAACATCGCACTTCTGGCAGAGCAGGCGCGTCAATTCGGCGCACAGATGGTGGTAACGGCCGAAGATGACAAATATGAAGCATTGAAATCCGCCCTTGCCGGCACCGGCATAAAAGTTGCGGCTGGCAAATCAGGCCTTGAAGAAGCGGCGTCGATGGATGCCGGCTGGGTGATGGCGGCGATTGCCGGGACGCCCGGCCTTGCCCCGACGCTGACAGCCGCCCGGCGCGGCGCCGATATCGCCCTTGCCAACAAGGAATGCCTCGTTTCAGCCGGTGATGTTTTTCTGCGCACGGTCAAACAGGGCGGCGGCAGGCTGATCCCGGTCGACAGCGAACACAGCGCGATCTTCCAGTGCCTGACGGGCGACCACAAACAGGCGGTGGAGCGTATCGTGCTGACGGCCTCCGGCGGTCCGTTCCGCACCTGGTCGCGCGACGAGATGGCCAATGTCACAGCCGATATCGCCCGCGCCCATCCCAACTGGTCGATGGGGCTGAAGGTATCCATCGGCAGCGCCTCCATGTTCAACAAGGGGCTGGAAATGATCGAGGCAAAATATCTCTTCGATCTCCGGCCCGATCAGGTGGAGGTGATCGTCCACCCACAGTCGATCATACATTCGATGGTCGGTTACAGCGACGGCTCCTATATCGCCCAGCTCGGTTCGCCAGACATGCGCACCGCCATCTCCTATGCCCTTACCTATCCTGAGCGCGGTAATCTCAGCGTGGAACGACTGGATTTCGCAAAACTGGCGCGGCTCGATTTCGAGGCACCGGATGAAGCCCGCTTCCCCGCGTTGCGGCTCGCCCGTATGGCGCTGGAGCGTGGTGGTTTGCAGGGCGCGGCCTTGAACGCAGCCGAAGAGACCGCCTTTCACGCCTTCGTCGCGGGCAGCATCGGCTTCCTCGACATGGCCGAAATCGTCGAAACGGTCATGGACCGCATGCATGACGGCCGCTCCGCCTCCACGATTGAAGATGTGTTTGCGGCGGACGAAGAAGCCCGCCGCCACGCCCGCGAGTTGATCTCCACCAAAGAAAAGGCCGCGTAAACGCGGCCCTGTCTGTTTTTATTTGAGCTACGGCTTCACGCCACCGCCCGCGCCAACGCGCAATGCGACCAGAGCTGATGCAGCGCACCAACCAGCTGCTCAATATCGGCATCGCTATGCAGCGGTGTCGGGGTGATGCGCAGGCGCTCGGTCTTGCGCGGCACGGTCGGATAATTGATCGGCTGCACATAGACGCCGTGATTGTCGAGCAGGATATCCGAAATCCACTTGCACTTGGCGGCATCGCCGACCATGACCGGTACGATGTGGCTCGGATTGTCCATATGCGGAATGCCGCGCGCGTCCAGAAGGCCGCGCAGCTTGCGAACCCGGTCCTGATGGCGGGCGCGCTCGAAGGGGCTGGCCTTCAGATGCTGGATCGAGGCAATGGCGCCGGCAGCGAGCGACGGCGGCAGGGCCGTCGTGAAGATGAAACCGGAGGCGAAAGAGCGGATGAAGTCGCAGACCGCAGTGGAGCCGGTAATATAACCACCCATCACGCCGAAGGCCTTGCCAAGCGTTCCTTCGATGATCGTCAGGCGATCCATCAGGCCTTCGCGCTCGGCAATGCCGCCACCGCGCGGGCCATACATGCCAACGGCGTGAACCTCGTCGAGATAGGTCATGGCGCCATAACGGTCGGCCAGATCACAGATTTCCTTGATAGGCGCGATATCGCCATCCATCGAATAGACCGATTCAAAGGCGATGAGTTTCGGCGCATTTGGATCAGCGGCCTTGAGCTTTGCCTCGAGATCTTCGAGATCGTTGTGCTTCCAGATCACCCGTTCGCAACGACCGTAACGGATACCTTCGATCATCGATGCATGGTTGAGCGCATCGGAGAAAATGATGAGGCCCGGAATCTTCTGACCGAGTGTGCCGAGGGTGGCCCAGTTGGACACATAACCCGAGGTGAAGATCAGCGCCGATTCCTTGCCGTGCAGATCGGCAAGTTCCTGTTCAAGAAGCACATGATAATGGTTGGTACCAGAAATATTCCGGGTGCCTCCCGCACCCGCGCCACAGTGATCGATCGCCGCTTTCATGGCTTCGATGACTTTCGGGTTCTGGCCCATGCCGAGATAGTCGTTGGAGCACCAGACCGTTACGTCCTTGCGCTCGCCATTGGCGTTATACCGTGTCGCGCGGGGAAAATTGCCCTGCTGGCGTTCGATATCCGCAAAAACGCGATAACGTCCCTCAGAATGCAGGCTTTGCAGTTCCGTCGTGAAAAATGCCTCGAAGTCCATGCCATGCTCCAGAATTGACCAGACCGTTTTCCGCTCCGACACCGGGACCGTCAACCCTTTCGGGCCACTTTAACCGCGTCTGCGTCAATTCGCCGTTGTTTTGAACCATTCCAATAAACCGTTTATAGCCGCCGATGAAAAGTACAAAATTGATTCACATCAAAAAACCACGAATTTTGGAACCTTTTTCGCGTAGCTCCGTTGTCTGGCACGCAATCGATTTACGCGCGGAGGAATCCCCGAAACATGAGGCTTCCCTTAACGGCATCGAATTGTTAGTTATCTGTGGCGGTCGGAGGTAGCAGTCGCCGCAGATAAATATGGGACGCCTACCGAGCCGAAGAGCTCATTGTAACGTTGGAGAGAGTTTCATGAAAAAGGCAATCATATTTGCGCTGGTCGGCCTGTCGCTTGCAAGCTGCACGCAGACCGAAAAGGGTGCTTCGATCGGTGCCGTTTCCGGTGCGGTCCTTGGCGGCGCTATCACGGGCAATGTTCGTGGCGCGGCAGTGGGTGCGGCCATCGGCGGCGTGGGCGGTGCCTTGATCGGCAATGCTTCCGAGCCGGGTTATTGCTATTATCGCGACCAGTACGGTCAGCGTTACACGGCGCGTTGCCGTTAATCGCACCGCGGAATACCGTTGCACAGAAGCCCCGGTCACCCGGGGCTTTTTGCGTTAAGGCGGGCAAAACGCAAGCCAAAGGGTCCTCAACGCCGTTTATTTATGATTAAATTGCAATGTTAACGGACAGGAAACGGGTTGGAGCCAAAATAAATGCTCAACCATAAAGCAGCTTATGCGAAGAACACGAACTAACCCGAAGACAGGTATTGCGTATCGGAAAGCTGGCACCGCACTTGCGGTTGCTTTCACGTTCGCCCTGTATCCGGCGTTTACCCGTGACGCCTTTGCCTTCAAACTGTTCGGTATGCGCCTTTGGGGTTCGGAAGAACCTGAGGTCGAGGTTATCAATCCCGTCAAATACGCCATCACGCTTGACGCTCCCGATGCCGATAAGTCCCTTAAAGGCAGCCTCCAAAACAGCTCACTTCTTCTCGCCGACAAGGACAAGCCCGCCTCCGGCGATCTCGGCCTTCTGATAAAGGCAAGAGACGACAGGGACAGACTGATTGCAGCACTTTACGAAAACGCCCGTTACGGCGGCATCGTCAAGGTCACCGTCGCCGGCAAGGATGTGGATGCCCTGCCGCCCAATCCCGTCTTTGATCACAGCGCGCCTGTACCGGTGGTCATAACGGTGACGCCGGGTCCGAAATTCACGCTGGGCAGCGTTCGGCTTGAAGGCGATGTGACGGGCCGCGACCTAGAGGAATACGGCCTGACCACCGGCGGCGAGGCCGGGTCTCTGGCAATCATCCGCGCCGGCAACAAGCTGATCGACGATCTGAAGGCCGAAGGCCGTCCGCTTGCCAAGCTGACGAAACGCGAGGCGGTGGCAAACCACGCGACAAATACGGTTGACATTACCATGGCAGCGGAAGGCGGGCCGGTTGCCCCACTGGGCACGGTTACCGTAACAGGCGAAAAAACCGTCGATGGCGATTTCATCCGCCGTTATTCGCGCCTCAATGGCGGCGAACCCTATTCGCCGGAAAAGCTGCGCAAGGCCGCGGACCGGCTGCGCCAGCTGGGCGTCTTTTCCAGCCTGACGATCAAGGAAGCCGGCACGCTGGCGCGCGACGGCACCATTCCGCTCACCATCGAAGTGTCTGAAGGCAAGCACCGTTATTTCGGTGTCGGCGCCCAATATTCCACCACGGAAGGCATCGGCCTTCAGGGTTATTGGGGCCACAGAAACCTGTTCGGGCAGGCGGAATCGCTGCGTATCGAAGGATCGGTCTCGCGCATCGCCGAGGCATCAAGCGTCGAAGGCATGGATTATTCGGCGGGCATCACCTTCACCAAGCCCGGCATGTTCAATCCGCGCACCACGTTCAAGACCAGCCTGATTGCCAAGACCGAACATCCCGATACATACGACGCCAAGACCGTGACGGGCACGGCCGGTTTCGCCTACGAGCTGAACGATACCGATACCGCCGCAGCCGGCCTTGAGGTGCAATGGGCCGATACGGAAGACGCATTCGGCAAGAACGAATATCTCACCACCTCCATTCCGCTGGAATTCGTTCGCGACACACGCGACGACAAGCTCAATCCGACCGAAGGCTTTCGCGCATCGCTGGCCGCCAAGCCGAGCTATGAAGCGCTGAACGGCACCTTCTTTTCCTCTTTCGAAGGCTCTATTTCGGGCTACAAGGGGCTTGGTGCCGAGGACCGGCTGATCATGGCCGGAAAGCTTTCCGGCGGTGTGCTGGTCGGCGGCAGCGATCTGCAGGACATACCCACCACCAGGCGCTTTTATGCCGGCGGCGGTGGATCGGTACGCGGCTACAGCTATCAGGAAATATCGCCCTATAATGCCGCCGGCGACGCGACCGGCGGCCGCTCCTATGTGGTCGGCTCCGTTGAGGCCCGCATCAAGGTCACCGATACGATCGGCATCGTGCCCTTCATCGATGCGGGTGTGGTTTCGGATGAAGTGACACCCGATTTTTCCGATATCCGGGCGGGCGCCGGCATCGGCCTGCGTTACGCGACGCCCTTCGGGCCTCTGCGTCTCGACGTCGCCATGCCGCTTGATAAATATGATGGTGGTAACAGTTTCGGCATTTATGCTGGCATCGGCCAGTCTTTTTAAACGCCGCCATCGAACACCCTTAAAACAGAGTGTAGATTACCTTTGATGAAAACGTTGATTCGATTGCTGAAATGGCTGGGCTACGTTGCCTTGTGCGGCGTGGTGCTGGTGCTGCTTGCGGTTCTGTTCGTCGGGTTTACGCCGATGGGCGCCAGAATTGCCGCAAAGCAGATTTCAGCACTTGTATCGACGCCCGATCAGGCGATCGATATTTCTCCCCCGAGCGGCCTTTTGACAGGCCGCCTGCGGCTCGACAACGTCACCCTTTCGGACCGGCAGGGACCCTATGCCCGCGTGAACCAGATCGCCGTCGACTGGTCGCCGCTCTCGCTTCTTGCCGGAACCTTTCATGCCGACCGGGTCTCGGCCGGATCGATCGATGTCGAGCGCAAACCGCTAGCCTCCGAGCAGACGAGCACCAAAAGCTCCGGCAGTTCTTCGCTGCCGATTGAAGTCGGTATCGATAATTTCAGCTTTCCAGATATCAGCCTTGGGCAATCACTTCTCGGCAGCCCTTTCGAGTTGACGGCCGAAGGCAATCTCAAGGCCGCCCGTGACGATATCAGGCTGTCACTTACGGCCCATCGGATGAATGCGGTGGATGCCGCCGTGAATGCCGACATCGCCTTTTTGCCAAATGAAAATGTGCTGAAGCTGAAAGCGGAAATGAAGGAGCCGGAAGGCGGGCTTCTCGCCACGCTGCTTTCGCTGCCTGGTACGCCCGCCGTGGCGATCGACGTGAACGGCGAAGGACCGCTTTCCAACTGGACCGGTACGCTGCGCGGCAATGTCGCCGGTAACCCCGTCGTCAATGTTAGCGGCCGCCATATTCTTGGCGATGACGGCACGCGCCGTATCGAGATCGCGGGCGGCGGTCAGCCGGATCTGCTCCTCCCCCCCGCCTTCCGCCAGCTTTTTGCCGGCGAGACGAAGCTTGATGCAAACGCCACGCTCTCACAGCAGGGCCGCATCGAAATCGGCAGCAGCACGCTGGAGACCGGCACATTGTTGCTGACTGCTTCCGGCACCATCGATCCGAACGGCCAAAACGATCTTGCCGCCAACCTCATCGGCACCGCCGGTCCCGTCGATTTTCGCTGGCCTCTCAGCAATGGCGAAGTTCAGGCCCTCATCAACGGCCTCGACCTTTCCCTGAAAGGCGACGCGGATGCCGCACATTTGAAGACCACGGCATCATTGCGCAGCCTTGCCCTGCCCCAGGGCCGGCTTGACGATGTCAAACTGACGGCCGAAAGCACCGATCTCAACATTGCCAGCCGTAGCGGCACCATCGCCACCGTCCTGTCGGTTGCGCAATCATCCTTCGTCAGCCCTGATATCGACCGGCTGGCGCGTGCGCCGCTCACCATCAAGGCGCCACTCAGCCTCACCTCTTCCGCCATCGGCTTTGACGGTGCGACGCTCGAAAGCGCCAGCGTCGGCGGAACCCTGAACGGCAGTTTCGATTTCGCCAATAATCGCCTGACCTCCAACGTGCAGCTCTTCGCCCTGCCGGCCACCCTGCCGCCGGCGCTGGCGGAAAAATTCGACACCACAATCGCCCTGCAGGGCGATATCGACCTGACCATTGGCGGGCGCACCAGCGTTGAGAACCTCACCGTCAAATCCGGAACGATCGAGGCGGCAGGCAATGTCAGCCTGGAAAACGATGCGTTAAACGCCAGCCTGACCGGCAAATTCCCAGCTCTCGAAAAGCTGACACCGCAGGCAAAGGGTGTCGCCGAGTTTGCAATCGATGCCAGCGGCGCAATTTCCGCACCGGATTTCAACGTCACCCTCAGTTCTGAAAGCGCGGTTCTCGCCGGACGAACCCTCGAAGCACTGAAAATCAACGCCACAGGCAAGGCTGATCCCACAGCACCGCAGGCGAAACTCACCGCCAGCGGCAGCCTCGACCGGCAGAAAATCGACGCCAACGCCAACGTGGTGCAAACGGAAAACGGTACGGCGATACCTGAACTGCACGTGGCCGTGGGCCGCAACCTGCTGAACGGGCAGCTGCAATTCTCGCAGCAATTCCTGCCGACGGGTAATCTTTCGTTCAATTTTCCCGATCTTGCCCTGCTGGCCGCACTTGCTGCGCAGCAGGCGGATGGGGATATTGCCGGCGATATCGCCCTGAGCAACGCCAATGGCCGGATTGCCGCAACGATAAAGGCGAATGGCGGCAGCATCCGTCAGGGCACGACGACAATCTCCAAGCTCGCCGCCGATGTCTCCATCGATGACCTGCAGGCGCTGGCCATTAACGGCAAGGTCAGTGCCGACAGCGTCAACGCCGGCGCCGCATCGATTTCCGGCCTGAATGCCACAATCGGCCATTCCGGCACGAAAACGCAATTCGACGTCAACGGCCGTTACGACAATGCACCGCTGGTGGTGAAGGGCAGCGCCGATACCGGCGGAACACCGATGACGGTAAGGCTCGACACTTTTTCCGCCGCCCCGAAGGGCATAGCCGTGCGGCTTGAAAAACCAAGCACCATTGCCATCCAGAATGGCACGGCGCGCATCTCCGATCTGACCATCATCACCGGCGATGGCCGCATTGAGGTCAACGGCACCGCCGGATCGGCGCTCGACATCAATGCCGATATCCGTTCGCTTCCCGCCAGTCTCGCCAACGCCTTCGCTACCGGGCTGGACGCCGCGGGCAACATATCCGGCACCGTCAGCGCCAAGGGCGCGGCATCCGATCCCTCGGTCGATTATAATCTGAACTGGTCGAACGCCGAGGTCTCGCAGACCCGCGCCGCAGGGCTTGCGGCGCTTGGCATCAAGGCGAACGGCCGTTTTGCCGGCGGCACACTGCAGATCGATACGAATGTAACCGGCCAAGGCGGTATGGCGCTCTCGGGCGGCGGGTCTCTCGGCATCGCCGGCAATCGCCCGCTCTCGATGGCTTTTACCGGCAGGTTGCCCTTTTCCGCCGTTGCGGCGCAGACTGCCGCCCAGGGTCTCGATGTGGATGGCACGGCTGCCATCGACGTGAAAATTTCCGGCAGCGCCACAGCACCTGTTGTTACCGGCAGCATCACCACCGATGGCACACGCCTGACCGACGTGCGCCGGAACCTGACCGTCAACGGACTGGGTGCAACCATCACCTTCGATCGCGACCGCGCTGTCATCTCCCGATTGACGGGTAAACTGGCAGGCGGCGGAACGATTTCAGGAACAGGCAGTATCGGCATTGCTGGCGGATCGGGCTTCCCAGCCGATATTTCAATCACGCTGGATCGCGCCGGCTATAATGACGGAACATTGGTTACCACGGTGGTGAGCGGAACGTTGACGTTGAAAGGTCCGCTGCTGAACTCGCCAGTTCTGGGCGGCAACCTGACGCTGGACAGAAGCGCCATCACCATTCCGGAGAAACTCCCGGCCTCGCTGACGGAAATCGACGTCAAGCACAAGAACGCCCCGCCAAAGGTACGTGCGCAGGCAAAAGCACTCGGTGGCGATCAGGGCGGCAGCGGCAGCTCTTCCACCATCAATCTCGATCTGCAGGTGAATGCACCGAGTGGCATCTTCGTGCGTGGACGTGGCATCGACGCAGAACTGACCGGCAATCTGACGATTCGCGGCACGGCGGCGGTTCCGGTCATTTCCGGTGGCTTTGAAATGCGCCGCGGCCGGTTGGAAATCCTCACCCGTCGTCTTGATTTCACCACCGGCAACATCAGCTTCGGCGGCGGCCTTATCCCGGTTCTCGATATGAAGGCGGACTCAACGGTCGGTTCAACCACCGTCACGGTTGCGGTTTCCGGCAATGCCAACGACCCGACATTCGCCTTCTCCTCGGCCCCAGCCCTGCCACAGGATGAGGTCATGGCACAGCTGATCTTTGGCCAGTCCATGTCGAAACTCTCCGCTCTGCAGATCGCCCGGCTGGCAGATGCCGCCGCCCAACTGGCCGGCGGTCGCTCAACCTCGCTGTTCGACAAGCTCAGAAGCAATCTCGGCGTCGATGATCTGGATATTTCCACCGATTCAGAGGGTCAGGCCCGCGTTTCCGCCGGCAAATATCTCAATGAGAGAACCTATCTCGAGCTGCAGCAGAGCGGTGAATCCGGTGCCAAAGCCATCATCAACCTCGATGTCGGGCGCGGTGTGAAACTGCGCGGTGAGGCGGGCGGCGATGGCGAAGGTGCAGCCGGTATATTTTACGAGAAAGAATACTAAGCACTCCAGAAAAAATGCGTAGCGGGTTTACGTCCGGACAATGCGTAAATCAAAGAAGAGAGTGTTTTCGCGCTTCGAAGAAAACGAAAACACTCCAGAGCCGTCCGCATTTAGGTTTGCGAAACCATCTCATGTTACGAATCCTCCATTGAAGACGGAAATTGTATTTCCGGCTGTTCAGGCACCAGGCAGAACGCCAAATCCGCATATGCAAGTGTCGGTGCACTTGCGCCGGCCTCCACAGCGAGCATTGGGAAGAATTCTGATGGCAATGATAAACTCTACCAATTTTGGCGGTGAGACGCTGGAAATCATCGCGTTCCGCCTGCACGATCAGGAATTCTGCGTGAAGACGACGACTATCCGCGAAATTCGCGGCTGGGCGCCTTCCACGCCTATTCCCCACGCACCGAAAGACGTTATCGGCGTCATGAACCTGCGCGGCTCGGTCATTCCGATCATCGATCTGGCTCACAAGCTCGGCATGAAAAGCACCGTCGCCAATGAGAGAAGCGCCATCGTGGTGGCCGAAGTACACAACATGGTCATCGGCATGCTGGTTGACCGCGTTTCCGACATTCTGACGATCCCGGCAAACCAGGTTCAGCCGGTTCCGGAAATCTCGGCCTCCTTCGACAAGTCCTATTCCGAAGGCATCATCGCCAACGAACATGGCATGATCTGCTTCCTGAACCTCGCAAAGATGTTCAAGGGCACTGAAGCGGAAGATCTCGCGGCTTAAGCCCGCCTATTGGCGGGCTTCCCCTCAGCGGTTTGCATTCTGACGCAGACAAAAGAGACGAGTCCGTTTCGCTCCCAGTATCGACAATCACGCCAGACCGCCGGAGCATCGCCCGGCGGTTTTGTTTTTTCTATTCCTGCATTTTGTAAATAAGAACATTTTAATATTATAGATATCTAATATTAAAAGCTGAAAATCAGTACCGCACCGACACGCCATCTCGCGGGTCCGATACCTGACCTAGGCCGAAAAGACGCAAGTGCCTGCATTGCCGCTTTCGGCGGCAAACCTGTTCGTTGTTCAACATGATACGGCGCGAACCGCATCCTCTTATGGGGCTGGCCGCGCTGTGGCCGATATTCGGGGGACGTCCAATGCTGGGGTTAGGGAAAAGCGCAGATAACCGAAACATGCTCGATGCGATCTCCAGATCGCAGGCGGTCATAGAATTCGATCTTAAAGGTAATATTCTCACGGCAAACCGCAATTTCTGTGCCGCGCTGGGTTACGATCTCGCCGAAATCACCGGCAAGCACCACCGAATCTTCTGCGACGGCGATTTCGCCGCATCGCGTGCCTATCAGGAGTTCTGGCAATCTCTCGCCCGTGGCGAGTTTCAGGCCAAGGAATATCGGCGTATTCGCAAGGATGGCGCGGTTATCTGGATCGAGGCTTCCTACAACCCTGTTTTTCGTTCGGGTAAGCCCTACAAGGTGATCAAGATCGCCACCGATATCACCGCCAAGAAGATCAAGGCCGCGGAAGACGCCGGCAAACTGGAGGCACTTTCCCGCTCGCAGGCCACCATCGAGTTTTTCCCCGACGGCACGATCATCACCGCCAATCCAAATTTCTGCACCACCGTAAATTACGAACTCAAGGAAATCGAGGGCAGGCACCATCGCATGTTCTGTGATGCGGCCTATGCCGCCTCTCCCGCCTATGCCAGTTTCTGGCAGCGGCTGGCAGCGGGAGAATTCATCTCGGATGAATTTGTTCGCTATGGCAAGAACGGCAAGGAAATATGGATCCAGGCCGCCTATAATCCTGTGCTGGATGACGCCGGCAAAGTGGTGAAAGTGGTGAAATTCGCCACCGACGTCACGCCGCGCATGAGCGCCATCAGCGTGCTTGCCGGTGCCCTGCGGGCGCTGGCGGCTGGCGACCTCGTGCAGCGCCTGGACAATAGTTTCGTGCCCAGCATGGAGAAATTGCGCCAGGACTTCAACGAAGTTGTCGGCAAGCTTCAGGTCACCATGCAGACAATCGCCCACAATGCCTCCACCATCGCATCAGGCTCGGGCGAAATCCGCATTGCTGCCGATCAACTCTCGCAGCGCACCGAACAACAGGCCGCCTCGCTGGAAGAGACGGCAGCCGCGCTGGAGGAAATCACCACAACAGTAAGCGATGCCAGCCAACGTGCCGGCGAAGCCGGCAAGCTGGTGCTGCGAACGAAAGACCATGCCGAACATTCGGGCGAAATCGTTCAGCAGGCGATTTCCGCAATGGACGCCATTTCGCGTTCGTCAGGCGAAATCACCAACATTATCGGTGTCATCGATGATATTGCCTTCCAGACCAATCTTCTCGCGCTGAATGCGGGCGTTGAAGCCGCCCGGGCCGGGGAGGCGGGCAAGGGTTTCGCCGTCGTGGCGCAGGAGGTCCGCGAACTCGCACAGCGATCCGCCGTTGCGGCAAAGGAAATCAAATCCCTCATCAACACCTCCCGCGAACAGGTCGCCAATGGTGTGGATCTGGTGGGAAGAACCGGTGGCGCCCTCAAGGATATTCAATTGCAGATGGGCGAAATCGACGTCAATGTTTCGGCCATCGTCGAGGCATCGCGCGAACAGGCCAACGGGCTGAAGGAAATCAATCAGGCCGTCAACGTCATGGATCAGGCAACCCAGAAAAACGCCGCCATGGTGGAGGAAACCACCGCCGCCAGCCACGGCCTCGCCAATGAGGCAGAAAATCTGCACGAATTGCTGCGGCAATTCAGAATATCACATGAGGCATCGGCATCACCTGCCCGCCCGGCCGACAAAAAGTCAGCCATCGTCACCCGGCTACCGACATCGCAACCGCGATATGCCGCCGCGCCAAGATCTCACGGAAACGCAGCAGCCGAATGGGCGGAGTTCTAGGCCGGCTCTGAAGCCAAGGGCCGCCGGGAAACGGCGGCCTCATCGTTATAGAATGATACGATCCGCCCGGGTAAAGATTTCAAAATCTTCACCCCGCACCAGCGCCACAAGTGTGACACCCGAACTCTCGGCTGTTTCGATGGCAAGCGCAGTGGGCGCGGAGATCGCCGCCAGAATGGGGCTCCCAAGAATGGCCGTCTTCTGGACCATTTCCACCGACAGTCGGCTGGTGACCACCACAATGCCCGTATCGGGCGATAGGTCCGCATTGACGACCGCACCTGCAAGCTTATCGAGCGCATTATGGCGGCCGACATCTTCCCGGACAGCAAGCAGCCCTTTTTGAGGATTGTAGAAACCCGCGCCGTGAACCGCCCGCGTTTCGCGATTGAGGCTTTGCGCTTCATTCAGCGCTTTCATCGCGGCGATGATGTCATCACCCTCAACGGCGACTTCCACGCCGCTCAACTCCGGCACCACCCGGACCGCCTGTTCTATGGACTCGATGCCACAAAGACCGCAGCCGACAGGGCCTGCCATATGCCGCCGTCTTGCCCTTAGCGCATCCGCATTGGCATCCAGCAAATCCAACTGAACATCGAAGCCCGCCCCGGCCTCGATCACCTCAATGGACCGGATTTCCGCCCTTGTGGATATGATGCCTTCCGTAAGACTGAACCCGACCGCGAAATCGACGAGATCGGCGGGGCTGGCCATCATCACGGCATGGGTGCTGCCACCATAAGAAAAGGCAACCGGCACCTCCTCGGGCACCGCCCGCTCACCCTCGGTTATGGCCCCTTCGCGCAAAGCGGTTCTTGCGACCCTTCGGTAACTTGCCTTTGCCGACACGCCGATCACTCCTCCATGACGAAAATCTGCCTCGTCTCGCTCACGATCCCAAAACAGCATTTCTTCCCGGTAATACATCTAGCCGAAAGTCCTGAAAATCGGAATCGGTTTACCCGTTGAAACGGAACCGTTGAAGGCGCTCCTCGCCTTACCCATTCTCCGCAGGCAATCGCTAATGCAATCCCGCCAACGCCGGTCAGAAGCTTAGACCAGGCCAACTGGGCGGCTTTTATGCGAAAGCAGCCATGTTTCGCCTGACATGGGGAGGCGACAGCCCAAAACAAAAAAAGCGACCGAAGTGGCCGCTTTCTGTTTTAGTTTTTTTGTGGGCAGTCATTCTTTCGAACCCGCCCGGTGCTTTCAAGCAGCGACGAGAACCTCATGCAGGTTCGTCAGTTCGTAAAGGTGCTTTTCAAGCTTGGTCAGATGCTCGTGGTGGTGATTACCCTCTTCGATTTCGGCCTTGGCCGCATCGATGCGCTTCTGCAGCGTGTCGGGGGACATATCATCGGCCGAAACCGCAGATTCCGCCAGAAGCGTGCAACCAGTCGGGAGAATATCGGCAAAACCGCCGAAAACGACGTATTTATGCGTCTCACCGGAGGCGAACTTCACCGTCACCAGACCCGGCTTGATCGTCGTCATCGTCGGAGCATGATTGGCCAGAACCGTCATCTCACCCAGCGTTGCCGGGATGACGACTTCCGTAACCGTTTCGGAAACGAGCAGACGTTCCGGGGAAACGAGATCGAATTTGAAACTGTCAGCCATGGCTATTCACTTCTTTTCAATTACGCGGGCGTCACGGACTTGTCTTTTACAACGCCGGCCTCACCATTTCGGTTTCGCCGTCATTGCCGGCAAGGCGCGCGGTTGAACCACGCGCCCGCCAATTCATAATCAGGCAGCTTCGCCAGCCAGCTTCTTTGCCTTTTCGATGGCTTCTTCCATCGAACCGACCATGTAGAAAGCAGCTTCCGGCAGGTTGTCGTATTCGCCATTGACCAGGCCCTTGAAGCCCTTGATCGTGTCTTCGAGCGCGACGAGCTTGCCCGGAGAACCGGTGAAGACTTCAGCAACGAAGAACGGCTGCGACAGGAAGCGCTCGATCTTGCGGGCGCGGGCAACCGTCAGCTTGTCTTCTTCCGACAGTTCGTCCATGCCCAGGATGGCGATGATGTCCTGAAGCGACTTGTAACGCTGCAGGGTCGACTGAACCTTACGGGCAACTTCGTAATGCTCTTCGCCAACGATCATCGGGTCGAGCATGCGCGAGGTGGAGTCGAGCGGGTCAACAGCCGGGTAAATACCCTTTTCGGCGATCGAACGCGACAGAACCGTCGTTGCGTCAAGGTGCGCGAACGAAGTAGCCGGCGCCGGGTCGGTCAAGTCGTCGGCGGGAACGTAAATTGCCTGAACCGAGGTGATGGAACCCTTGGTCGTGGTGGTGATGCGTTCCTGCATCTGGCCCATGTCGGTTGCCAGCGTCGGCTGGTAGCCCACGGCCGAAGGAATACGGCCGAGCAGAGCCGACACTTCCGAACCAGCCTGCGTGAAGCGGAAGATGTTGTCCACGAAGAACAGAACGTCCTGGCCTTCATCACGGAAGTTTTCAGCGATCGTCAGACCGGTCAGAGCGACGCGGGCGCGCGCACCCGGCGGTTCGTTCATCTGGCCATAGACGAGCGCAGCCTTGGAGCCTTCGCCGCCGCCGAGCTTGTTGACGTTGGATTCGATCATTTCGTGGTAAAGGTCATTGCCTTCGCGGGTACGTTCACCCACGCCGGCGAATACCGAGTAACCACCGTGCGCCTTGGCGACGTTGTTGATCAGTTCCATGATGAGAACCGTCTTGCCAACGCCGGCGCCGCCGAACAGGCCGATCTTGCCGCCCTTGGCATAAGGAGCCAGAAGGTCGACGACCTTGATGCCGGTGACGAGGATCTGCGCTTCGGTCGACTGCTCGACGTAAGACGGTGCATCCTGGTGGATGGCGCGCTTCTTGGCCGTAACGATCGGGCCTGCTTCGTCAACCGGCTCGCCGATGACGTTCATGATGCGGCCGAGCGTTTCCGGACCAACCGGAACTTCGATCGGCGCGCCGGTGTTGGCGACGGCCTGACCACGAACCAGACCTTCGGTCGAGTCCATGGCGATCGTGCGGACGACGTTTTCGCCGAGATGCTGCGCGACTTCCAGAACGAGGCGGTTGCCGTTGTTCTCGGTTTCGAGCGCGTTCAGGATCGGAGGCAGTTCGCCTTCGAACGCCACGTCGACAACAGCGCCGATAACCTGGGTAACCTTGCCCGCGCCGTTCACCGCTGCGGTTTTCTTGGGGGTAGCTGCCTTAGCCATTATCCTTACCCTCTTTCCTTACCTCAGAGCGCTTCCGCGCCCGAAATGATTTCAATGAGTTCCTTGGTGATCTGAGCCTGACGCTGACGGTTGTAGGAAAGCGTCAGCTTGTTGATCATCTCACCGGCATTGCGCGTTGCATTATCCATCGCGCTCATCTTGGCGCCCATTTCACCGGCAACGTTTTCGAGCAGAGCCCGGAAAACCTGAACCGAAATGTTGCGCGGAATAAGGTCTTCCAGAATAGAAGCCGCATCCGGCTCATATTCGTAGACGGCGTTCTGCGTCGCGGCATCCTCTTCCACAACAGGCGTTGCGGCCGGAATGAGCTGCAGGCCGGTAGGGATCTGGCTGATGACGGACTTGAATTCCGAATAGATCAGCGTGCAGACATCAAACTCACCGGCGTTGAAGAGCGAGATCACCTTCTTGGCGATCTGGTCAGCATTTTCAAAACCGACCTTCTTCACTTCGCGCAGTTCGATGCGCTCGATGATGTTCGCTGCAAATTCGCGGCGAAGGCTGTCATAACCCTTCTTGCCGACCGTGATGATCTTGACCGTCTTGCCTTCCGAAATCAGCTTGCGGGCCTGATCGCGGGCAAAACGGGAAATTTGCGAGTTGAAACCGCCGCAAAGACCACGTTCGGCCGTGCAGACGACGAGCAGATGCACGTCGTCCTTGCCGGTGCCGGTCATCAGTGCCGGAGCAACGTCCGCCTCGACCGCATTGGCGATGTTGGCGAGAACGGCGCTCATGCGCTGAGAGTAAGGCCGGGCGGCCTCCGCAGCTTCCTGGGCGCGCCGAAGCTTCGCCGCGGCGACCATTTTCATCGCCTTGGTAATCTTCTGCGTCGCCTTCACGGAGGCAATGCGGTTTTTCAGATCCTTTAGTGAAGGCATCCGTTATCCGTCCGAGTAAAAGAGCCCTGATTACGAGAAAGACTTGGCGAAGTTATCAAGAGCGCCCTTGAGCTTGCCCTTGGTATCGTCGCTGATAGCCTTTTCCGTGCGGATGGTGTCGAGGATCGCCTTGCCTTCCGAGCGGAGGTAGGAGAGGAAACCCTGCTCGAACTTGCCGACCTGTGCGACCGGAATCTTGTCGAGGTAGCCGTTGACACCGGCGAAGATCACCGCAACCTGTTCTTCCGTCTTGAGCGGCGAGAACTGCGGCTGCTTCAGAAGCTCTGTCAGGCGGGCGCCGCGGTTAAGCAGGCGCTGCGTGGAAGCATCGAGATCCGAACCGAACTGCGCAAAGGCAGCCATTTCGCGATACTGGGCAAGCTCACCCTTGATCGAACCGGCAACCTGCTTCATCGCCTTGATCTGAGCGGCGGAGCCAACGCGCGAAACCGACAGACCGACGTTAACAGCCGGGCGGATACCCTGATAGAACAGGTCGGTTTCAAGGAAGATCTGGCCGTCGGTGATCGAGATCACGTTGGTCGGAATGAAGGCAGAAACGTCGTTACCCTGGGTTTCGATAACGGGCAGAGCCGTCAGCGAACCAGCGCCCATTTCGTCGGAGAGCTTTGCAGCGCGCTCGAGAAGACGGGAGTGAAGGTAGAAAACGTCGCCCGGATAAGCTTCGCGGCCCGGAGGACGGCGCAGCAGAAGCGACATCTGACGATAGGCAACAGCCTGCTTGGAAAGGTCGTCGTAGCCGATGAGAGCGTGCTTGCCGTTGTCACGGAAATATTCGCCCATGGCGCAACCGGCAAACGGTGCGAGGTACTGCATCGGAGCCGGATCGGAAGCCGTTGCAGCAACGATGATCGAATACTGCAGCGCGCCGCGCTCTTCCAGAACCTTTACGAACTGGGCAACGGTCGAACGCTTCTGACCGATAGCGACGTAGACGCAATAAAGCTTGTCGCCGTCAGGACCATTGTCGTGAATGGCCTTCTGGTTCAGGATCGTGTCGAGAATGATAGCGGTCTTGCCGGTCTGGCGGTCGCCGATGACGAGCTCGCGCTGGCCGCGGCCAACCGGGATGAGGGCGTCGATGGCCTTGAGGCCGGTCGACATCGGCTCATGAACCGACTTGCGCGGAATGATGCCGGGAGCCTTGACGTCAACGCGCGAACGCTTGGCGGCATTGATCGGGCCCTTGCCGTCGATCGGGTTGCCGAGCGCGTCAACGACGCGGCCGAGCAGTTCCGGGCCGACGGGAACGTCAACGATAGCGCCAGTCCGCTTTACGGTGTCGCCTTCCTTGATGTCACGGTCCGAACCGAAGATAACCACACCGACATTGTCGGCTTCAAGGTTGAGCGCCATGCCGCGGATGCCGCCGGGGAACTCGACCATTTCGCCGGCCTGAACATTGTCGAGGCCATAAACGCGGGCGATACCGTCACCGACGGAAAGCACCTGCCCGACTTCCGAGACTTCAGCCTCGTTGCCGAAATTTTTGATTTGATCTTTCAGAATTGCGGAAATTTCCGCGGCGCGGATATCCATCAGCCAACCTCTTTCAGTGCAAGCTTAAGGGTGGAAAGTTTGGTGCGAAGAGACGTATCGATCTGGCGGGAACCGACCTTGACGATCAGACCACCGAGGATCGACGGATCGACGGTAACGGAAATCGTCACATCCTTGCCGGTAACGCTCTTCAGCGCCGCTTTCAGTTCAGTTTCCTGCGCCTCGTCGAGCGCATGTGCCGAGGTGACCTCGGCGGTGATTTCGCCGCGGTGGGCGGCGGCAATGGTGCGGTAGGCGCGGATCATGCCGGGAACGGCAAAGAGACGGCGGTTATTGGCAACGACCTTGAGGAAATTAACAGCAAGACCGGCAATGCCGGCCTTCTCGCAGATCGCGGTGATTGCCTTGAACTGATCCTCGGCGGAAAACACCGGGCTCGCAACCAGACGCTTCAAATCGTCGCTTTCGTCGAGAAGTGCGCCGAACTTGTCCAGATCGGCTCCAACCGCTTCAACCGCACCCGCTTCCAAAGCAAGCTCGAAAAGCGACGACGCATACCTTTCCGCTACACCGGATGTTCCCTGGGAGGTGTCTGCCACGGGCACTTTTTCCCTGCTAATCATCCAAGATTGTCAGCGATGGGGCTCCACCGCATCAAATTCTTGAAATCGTTTCAATTTCCCCGAAAAAGACCGGAATTCCCCCCTGCCTTTTCCCAATTTCGCGGTCCGTCTAGCATAGGACGCCGGGACTCGCAACACGCGTAATAGCGGAAAGCGCCGTTTGGGCAAGGGGGAATGCGTTTAAATTTTCCGTTTTCGCCCAGGATGCGGGTTTGGTGCGGCACAAAAGCCCAAAAGCCCGCCTCAGACCAGCCCGAAGACGTAGCTCAACGACAGTGCGGACAGCAGAAAGTGCACAACCAGGAGTATGAAATTCCGCATGGTTGCGCCTCCATCCGAGAGAATGGAGAGAATGCCGCCGAACACGCTGAGACCGAAAGCCGCGCCGAAAGCGAGATAGACCATGGGCTGCGCCAGAAGCAGGGCGGCGGCGCCAAGACCAAGATAGAACCCGGCAAGCGATGAACGCACGAGCGCGTAGCCGTCCCTGCGCTCACCAGCCGGCTGCAGACCGAAAGCGCGCAGCGTAATACCGGGCGCGAACATAAAAAAAAGGCCGATCACGGCCGACACCGCTGCCGCACCGAAGGCCAGCTGCTCGCCGAATTCGGCAGGAAAATAAAACTCCATCTCGTTCCCCAAATCATTCTTTTCGCCTGCTGCGTTATGACACGGTCATGACAGCGGGAAAACGCCTTGATTGGCAAAGTTCAAAGGAAACTTTGCGGATCGATGTCGAGCTGCACATGCACGCTGCCCCGTTCTTTGGGTCCGTTGGCCAGCAGCGTCCGGAGAAAAGACTGCATGTCGGAATTGCGTCGCCCATGCACCAGGAGACGGAAACGATGGCGGCCGCGGATCAGGGCAAGCGGCGCTTCCGCCGGGCCGAGCAGCATGATGCCCGTAACCTGCGGGGCGGCGGCCCTTAAACCTCGCGCATGGGTTTCCGCTTCCGCGCGCGTATCGGCGGAAACGATGATCGAGGCAAGGCGACCGAAGGGCGGCAGAACGGCCTTTTCCCGCTCGACGATCTCTCTTTCGTAAAACGCCGAGGCATCGCCCGAAACGATTGCCTGCATGACCGGATGCTGCGGCTGGTAGGTTTGCAGGAGACCATGGCTCTTCAAGCCTGTGCGCCCGGCGCGGCCCGTCACCTGCGAGAGCAGCTGGAACGTTCGCTCCGCCGCACGCGGATCGCCATTGGCAAGGCCGAGATCGGCATCAACGATGCCGACAAGCGTCATCAGGGGAAAGTTATGCCCCTTGGCAACGAGCTGCGTGCCGATGACGATATCCGCCTCACCCTTGACGATCGCCTCCAGCTCCAGCCGCAGGCGCTTGACGCCCATGAGATCGGAGGAGAGCACGATGGTGCGGGCTTCGGGGAAATGTTTCTCCACCTCTTCGGCAATGCGCTCCACACCCGGCCCGCACGCCACCAGGTGATCGAAGGTACCGCATTCCGGGCAATGATCGGGCGTCGGCTCACTGTGGCCGCACTGGTGGCACTGCAATTGATTGCGGAACCGGTGCTCCACCAGCCAGCTGGAACATTGCGGGCACTGGAAACGGTGGCCGCAAACCCGGCAGAGCGTCAGCGGCGCATAACCGCGGCGATTGAGGAAAAGCAGCGCCTGCTCACCCTTCTCGATGGTCTTGCCGATGCCGCGCAGCAGGACGGGTGAGAGAAACCCTCCCCTCTCCGGCGGATGACGGCGCATATCGACAAGATGCAGATCGGGCATCGCCGCATCGCCGAACCGCGTGTGCAGGTGGATTGTGTTGTAACGCCCCGAACTGCCATTGACCTGGCTTTCCACCGATGGCGTGGCCGACACCAGCACGACAGGAAATTCTGCTATTCGCGCCCGGACGACGGCCATGTCACGGGCATTATAAAAGACACGGTCTTCCTGCTTGTAGGCTGGGTCGTGCTCTTCATCGACAATGATGAGACCAAGATTGTCGAAGGGCAGGAAAAGCGCCGAGCGTGCGCCAGCCACCACCTTCACTTCGCCCGTCACCGCCTGCCGCCAGACCTTTTCACGCATGCGCGGCGACAGATCCGAATGCCATTCCGCCGGTTTCGCGCCGAAACGATCCTGAAAACGCTCCAGAAACGCGGCCGTCAGGGCAATTTCGGGCAGCAGGATCAGCACCTGCCTGCCTTGCCGGAGCGTCTCGGCCACCGCCTCGAAATAGACCTCCGTCTTGCCGGAGCCGGTCACGCCGTCGATCAGCGAGACATGAAAGCCGCCCTTGCGCACGTCCTCGAGGATTTCCGATGCCGCCTGTTTCTGCGGGCCTTCCAGTCGCGGCTCGGCATAGTCAGGATCAGGCTCGGCCACAACAGGCGGCGCCGGCAGAAAAACCGTCTCGAATACGCCCTGCTTGACGAGGCCATCGACAACGCTGGTGGAAACGCCGGCGGCATGGGCAAGCCCGCTCTTCGTCCAGCCATGCCCTTCCGCCGCCAGTTCCATCACCCGTTCGCGGGCGGGGGTAAGGCGCTCCGGCCGGCCTTCGGTCAGCCGGAGGCCCTCGATCATCGGTTCTGGATCGAAGGCGGCGGGCGCTCGAAGCGCCATGCGCGCCACGAGACCGGGCGGCGAAAGCGTATAGGCGGCGACCCAGTCAACGAAGCGGCGCATCTCCGCCTTCAGCGGCGGGCACTCGAAACTCTTGGTGATGGGCCGCAATTTCTTCGGATCGACGCCCTTCTCTCCGGCATCGTCCCACACCACGCCGAAGACCTGCCGCGGGCCGAGCGGCACCTGCACGACAGAGCCCGTCTCCACCACCATATCTTCCGGCACGGCATAACTATAAGGCCCGGGCGCCGGCATGGGCACGAGAACGGGCACCGTGCGCGTGGGCGACGGCGGGTCGAACAGAGCCCCAAACAGATCGGACGAATCTTTTGCCATGATGTGGCGACCATGCCCCGGCGAAATGAAAAAGGAAACCGCTCGCATGTAGTGGGCGGGCTTAGCAAAGTCCATCTCTTAACCAAATGCTGACCATAAGAGCATAGCGTCAAGACACGGAATGGAGCGCTGCGTGACTGAAATCCTGACATTTGCCGAACCGGATCTGTTGAACGAACGCCAGTCCTGGCTTGCTGCCCTTGCCGGCGAACGCCGTCTTTCGGACAATACCGTAGAGGCCTATGAGCGCGACACCCGCCAGTTCCTGACGTTCCTTACCGGTTACATTGGCAAGCCCGCCGCCATTGCCGATATAGCCGATCTGCGCCCGGTCGATCTTCGCGCCTTTCTGGCCAACCGGCGCAAGGAAGGTGTTGGTGCGCGTTCACTCGGCCGGCATCTGGCGGGACTGCGCTCCCTTCTTCACCACCTGCAAAAAAAGGGCCTCGTCAATGCGGCCGGCGCCACCGCCATGCGCGCGCCAAAACAGCCGAAATCCCTGCCGAAACCACTAACTGACCGGCAGGCGTTGAAAATCACCACGGCCGAGGCGCAATTGAACGAAGAGCCATGGATCGCCGCCCGCAATGCAGCGGTCCTCTCACTGCTTTATGGCTGCGGACTTCGTATTTCCGAAGCGCTCGGTCTGACACCGGCCGATATCCCGCCCGGTGCCCGCAGCCTTCGCATCACCGGCAAGGGCAACAAGACGCGTATCGTGCCGCTGCTGGCGGTTGTGACGGAAGTGGTCGACGCCTACAAGAAGCTTTGCCCCTATGCTCTGGCGGCGAATGAACCGATGTTCCTTGGCGCACGCGGCGGAAAACTCCAGCCTGCCATCATCCAGCGGGAAATGCAGAAGCTAAGAGGCGCTTTCGGCCTGCCGGAAAACGCCACACCGCATGCACTGCGCCATTCCTTCGCCACACACCTTTTGGCCGGCGGCGGCGATCTGCGCACCATTCAGGAACTGCTGGGCCATGCCAGCCTGTCCACTACCCAAGTCTATACCGGCGTCGATACCGCAAGATTGCTGGAAATCTACGACAACGCCCACCCGCGTGCATGAAGCAGGAAATGGTTAACCACAATCATTAACCAGACATCCAAACCGCCGTTCTATAAGCAAACAAGAACCGGATTGGACCCATGCACAGCCTGATAAAGCCACAAAACTTCACCGCCACCCTGATGGGCAAAACCGGCGACGCCCTGCTTTGGCTGCTGGCGGCCCTGCATGTCACGGCCATCGCCATCCTGCTCATGACGTTGCTTTCGCTGGGTGAAGCGGAAGCCGCGGAGCAACAGATCACTTGCACCGGCAGCGATATTCTCGTGGACATGCGCAAGACCGATCCGCAGGCCTTCGCGAAGATCGAACAGGAAGCGGCCGCGATCCCCAATGGCAAGGGCAATTTCTGGCGCATCGAAAAGGCCGGAACGGAACCGTCCTATCTTCTCGGTACGATGCATGTCACCGACCCACGCGTCCTGGGAATGCCTGCCGCCGCGACACCTGCCTTCGAAAAATCCGCGACCGTCATCGTGGAATCGGACGAAATCGTCGACGACAAGAAGGTCGCGACCTCGCTGCTGAGCAAACCCGAACTCACCATGTTTCTGGATGGCAAGTCGATCACCGACATTTTGTCATCCGAAAATGTCACGCGCCTGGAAAAGGGTCTCAAGGAGCGTGGCATTCCGCTGAATGCCGTTTCGCGCATGAAGCCCTGGATGCTGTCAAGCTTCGTCGCCCTTCCGGCCTGCGAGTTCGCCCGCAAGGCAACCGGCCTCTCCTTTCTCGACAAGAAACTGGCCGAAGACGCGCTCGCGGACGGAAAACGTCTCGTCGGTCTGGAAACGATGGTCGAGCAGTTGACGGCCATGTCAGAACTGCCGATGGAGTTTCATCTGCAGGCTTTGATCGAAACATTGGAACTCGGCGATCGCATGGACGACATCATGACCACCATGACCGATCTCTATGTCGCTGGTGATATCGGCATGACCATGCCCATGCTGAAAAGCCTCGACACCAAAAAACCGGCAGAGGGCGATCAGGGTTATGCCGCCTTCGAGCAACGCATCATCACCGATCGCAATCACGTCATGGCGGATCGGGCGACCCCCGAGCTTGCCAAAGGCAACGTCTTCATGGCCGTCGGCGCGTTGCACCTGCCGGGTGAGGAAGGCGTGATCGAATTGCTGCGCGCAAAGGGCCTTACGCTCACACGGGTCGACTGACCGTCTCATCCCTAATCTTGACGGGCCGAACGTTGGTGCAAAACGGGCGCATCGTCGCTGGCACGATGCGCCGATGAAACGGTCCGACCACGAAAATGTAAAGCCGCCCGAAGGCGTTCTTGCGCCTGACGATGGTGGTGACATTCACCAACCGGCAGTTAGGGCTCCCTTCGAGATCGACAACGATCCGGAAATCGAGATGGTGGTCATCGAAGCCGAGAATTGTCCGCTGCGGCGTGGATGACAGAACCGGAAAACCGCCCGCCGAAGTGCCCGCCGCCAGTTCGACCGTTTTCAAGCCGAAAAGCGAGACGACGCCGTTTCGAAGCGCCATCAGGCTGGTGATCCATGCCGGGGGATGATCGAGAAGAAGCCTGCTCACATCCAGCGATGATGATTCCGGCGTCACCATCTCGCCCTCAAAACAATCCCGCCAGTCAGCGCCCGGCAATATGTCTTCGCTATCCGGCATCCCGGAACCCCCAACCGCGCGATGCGGCGAGGCTCATCATCTTCTTTTTCAGCCAGACAGAAAACGCGACAAACCGCCGCTTGGCATTTCCGGCAAAAGTACGACGCGTGTCCTAGATCATGAAGTTAGAGCGGAATTTCAGGCGAAAACCGCTTACACTTTTCGCCATCCCGCTCTAGCCGTGCGTCATCCGTTTCAGGACATTGGTGCGCCAATAGAACTGGTGAACCAGGACAGCTGCAACATGGCCGACGATCAACACCCACATCAGCGCCTTGAAGGGGCCGGAATGTAACTGCCCCGCCGGCTGAGCACCAAAGTAATAGGCAGCGATACCGGACAGGGGCAGCACAAAGAACAGGGCATAAAAGGTGAAATGCGCCACTTTGGCGGCGATCTGGAATGGTCGAGGCTCCTCGGCGGGATGCGGCGGCACACCCTGAAAGAAGCGTAGACAGAGGCGCAGAACCGCAAGCAGCAGCACGGCAAAACCGACATAAGCGTGAATATTGGCCGAAGAAATCTGCTCCGGCGTCAAGGTTTCACCCCGCCGCATCAGCCGATAGGCATGGGCCATGGCGTCGGGAAACAGCAGGTTGAAGAAGATCAGAAGCGCCATCGCCCAATGGATGACACGTTGCGGAACGGAGAAGGAAACTTGACTGGAATACGCCATTTTATTGCCTTTTATCAAAAGGTTAGACAGGCTATGGCGCGAGTATGAAAAACCCCGGCCTGCATGGCAAGCCGGGGTTCAGCAGATGACTGAAATTTAATATTTGAGCGTCAGGCTCAAACGCCGATCACATGTGGATCGGCTTGAAGAACGTCGCAAGTGCTGCTTCCTTCACGGCTTCCGACATGGTCGGGTGCGCGTGGCAGGTGCGGCCGAGATCTTCCGAAGAACCGCCGAACTCCATCAGCACAGTAATCTCGTGGATCATTTCGCCAGCGCCGAAGCCGACGATGTGGCCGCCGAGAACCCGGTCGGTTTCCTTGTCGGCAAGGATCTTCACGAAACCATCCGTCACCTGCATGGCGCGGGCACGGCCATTGGCGGTGAAGGGAAACTTGCCGACCTTGTAGGCAACGCCAGCGGCCTTCAGTTCTTCCTCGGTCTTGCCGACGGAAGCGATTTCCGGCTGCGTATAGACGACTGCCGGAATGACGTCGTAATTCACATGGCCGCGCTGGCCAGCGAGGATTTCCGCAAGAGCAACGCCCTCATCTTCCGCCTTGTGCGCCAGCATCGGGCCTTTCACCACGTCACCGATCGCATAGATACCGTCGACATTGGTCTTGTAGTGGCCGTCGATTTCGACGCGGCCACGGCTGTCCAGCACCACGCCTGCTTCCGCAAGGCCAAGACCTTCGGTGTAGGGCTTGCGGCCGGTGGAGATCAGCACGACATTCGCTTCCAGCGTTTCGGCAGCGCCGCCCTTGACCGGCTCGAACACGACCTTTGCACCGGCAGCGGTCTTTTCAACGGCCGTCACCTTGGCGCCGAGCTTGAAATCGAGACCCTGCTTGGCCAGCAGACGCTGCGCCTGCTTGGAAACTTCACTATCCATGCCGCCGAGAATATTGTCGAGATATTCGACAACGGTGACCTTCGCGCCGAGACGCGACCAGACCGAACCGAGCTCGAGGCCGATAACGCCGCCGCCAACAACGATGAGCTTTTCCGGAACCTTGGAGAGAGCGATCGCGCCAGTGGAGGAGACGATGACGCTTTCATCGATATCGACCTGAACGCCCGGAATGCCGGCAACATCCGAACCGGTGGCGATGACGATGTTCTTGGCTTCGATCTCCTGAACTTCACCCTTGTCGTTGGTGACGGAGACCTTGCCGACGGAAACGACCTTGCCAGTGCCCTGGAAGGCATCGATCTTGTTCTTCTTGAACAGGAAGGCGACGCCATCGACATTGGCCTTCACCACGCCGTCCTTGTGGCCCATCATCTTTTCAAGGTTCAGTTTCGGCGCGGCGACTTCGATACCGAGCGAATCGACGCCATGGGCAACATGCGCAAATGTTTCGGACGCGTGCAGCAGCGCCTTGGAGGGAATGCAGCCGACATTCAGGCAGGTGCCGCCATAGGTCGCACGCTTCTCGATGACAGCGACCTTCAGGCCGAGCTGTGCCGCCTTGACCGCGCAAACATAACCGCCGGGACCCGTGCCGATTACAACTACATCATATGCCATGTTCGTTTTCCTGATTGATGTCGGGCAAGATACCGGATCATTGCCCTGCTTGCGTTTGACCTGAAACTCAGGCCGCTTTTTCAGTTGCGAGTTTTATACCGAGTGCAATGAAGACCACGCCGCTGGTGCGGTCTATCCATTGGCTGGCACGCTGAAATGCAGCGCGCATGCGCGGCGTCGTCATGAACAGACTGACGCCGACGAACCACAGAATAAGGCAGCTCGCCATGACGAGACCGTATCCGAATTTGATGGCGACCGGCGTATGGGCATGAACCACCGTCGAAAAGATCGACAGGAAGAAAAACACCGGTTTGGGATTGAGCGCATTGGCGGCGAAACCGAGCGTGAAGGCCTTGAGTGCCGTCTGGCTGCTTTTGACCTGAACACCGCCCTCGCCTTCAGCCGACGGCAATTCCGTCTTGCCGGCGCGCAGCGCCTTGATGCCGATATAGATAAGATAGGCGACGCCAAGCCACTTGACGATGTTGAAGAGATAGATCGACTGGGAAATGATGAGACCAAGCCCGAGGATCGTATAGGTGACGTGGAACATCAGCGATGTGCCGACACCAAAGCTGGTGATGATGGCCTGCCTGCGCCCATGCACCATGGCCTGGCGCATGACCATTGCCAGATCGGCGCCGGGGGACACGATCGCGAAAGCGAAGATCGCCATCAGGGATGCAAGTTCGATCAAATACTGATGCATCTGAAACAAGCCTCTAGAACATCAACACGAAAAGCATCAGCGCGAGGCCGAGCATGGAGCCGAGCCAGACCAGTGAGCGGATATAAGGCACGCCGGCCAGATAAAGCGGTATGTAAATCACCCGGCAGATCAGCCATATCCACGCGCCGGTCAGTGCCAGTCCGGATGGATCGCCAGCCATGATGACGCCGAAGGCGAGTGCTATGAAAGCGGGATAGGTCTCCCGGAAATTTTCAGACGCGCGGGCTGCGCGGCCTGTAAGCCTGCCTTCCGGTTTCTTCTCCGCATCCCGTGGCCCGGCATTCCAGTCCAGCCCCAGTTCCCGCGTCGCCGTCATGGCTTGCAGCATTACATGCACCACAAGCAACAGGACGCTGAGACCGATCAACGGTAAAAAGGGGGAAGCGGCAAGAAATGTCGGCTGCACTTTCGCTCTCCTGATGCGATTTCAGCGGGACCTCAGTTGAAATCCCGCTGAAAGGAAAAGCAAGACCGATTAGAGATCGAGAACCAGACGTTCCGGATCTTCCAGGCTTTCCTTGACGCGAACGAGGAAGGTCACGGCTTCCTTGCCGTCAACGATACGGTGATCGTAGGAGAGCGCAAGATACATCATCGGGCGGATGACGACCTGACCGCCGATGGCGACCGGACGCTCCTGGATCTTGTGCATGCCGAGAATGCCAGACTGCGGCGCATTGAGGATCGGCGAAGACATCAGCGAACCGTAAACACCGCCATTGGTGATGGTGAAGGTGCCGCCCTGCATGTCGGCCATGCCGAGCGAACCGTCGCGCGCTGCCTTGGCGAGGCGACCGAGTTCCTTTTCGACGCCGGCGATGGAGAGCTGGTCGGCATCGCGGATGACAGGAACAACGAGACCCTTGTCGGTGCCGACAGCCATGCCGACGTGACAATAGTTCTTGTAGATGATGTCCGTGCCGTCGATTTCAGCGTTAACAGCCGGCAGTTCCTTCAGCGCGTGGGTCACGGCCTTGGTGAAGAAGCCCATGAAGCCGAGCTTGACGCCATGCTTCTTCTCGAACACGTCCTTGTAACGGTTGCGCAGGTCCATGACCGCGCTCATGTCCACCTCGTTATAGGTGGTCAGCATGGCGGCGGTGTTCTGTGCGTCCTTCAGGCGGCGGGCGATGGTCTGGCGCAGGCGGGTCATCTTCACGCGCTCTTCGCGAACCTGATCCTGCTCGGCGGAAACCGGACGGGGAGCAGCAGCAACCGGAGCCGGCGCGGCGGCAGGCGCCGAAACGCCCTTGGCGACAGCGGCGAGAACGTCGCCCTTCAGAACCTGGCCACGCTTACCGGAACCATCGACCTGATCGGCAGACAGGTTGTTTTCAGCAAGCAGCTTGCCGGCGGCAGGTGCCGGCGGCATGCCGCCGGCGGCGGGCGCAGCAGCGGTTGCTGCGGGTGCCGGTGCGGCAGCGGCAGCAGGCTTTGCAGCCGGTGCGGCGGTCGCAGCGCCAGCAGCACCTTCGGCGATCTGGCCGAGAAGCGCGTCGAGACCGACGGTCTCGCCGTTCTGTGCAACGATTTCGGTCAGCACGCCGGAAGCGGGCGCCGGGACTTCGACGGTAACCTTGTCGGTTTCCAGTTCAACGAGAGGTTCGTCGGCCTTGACGGTATCGCCGACCTTCTTGAACCAGGTGCCGACGGTCGCTTCGCTGACGGATTCGCCGAGGGTTGGTACGCGGATTTCAGTGGCCATGATCTAGTTCCGTTATTCAGGTGTCTTTTTTGCGGGGCGATGCGGGAGAGTTCTCACTCTCCCAGCGCGTCTTCCAGGAACGCAGCAAGCTGCGCCAGGTGCTTGGACATCAGGCCGGTCGCCGGAGAGGCGGCAGCCGGACGGCCCGTGTAACGGACCTTCTGGTACTTGGCGTCGATATGCGCCAGAACCCATTCCAGGTAAGGATCGATGAACGACCACGAACCCATGTTCTTCGGCTCTTCCTGGCACCAGACCATTTCCGCGTGGCGGAAACGGGAAAGCTCGTTGATGAGCGCCTTTGCCGGGAACGGATAAAGCTGTTCGACGCGCAGCAGGTAGATGTCGTCGATACCGCGCTTTTCACGCTCTTCGAGAAGATCGTAATAGACCTTGCCCGTGCAAATGACGACACGGCGGATCTTCGAATCCTTCTGCAGCTTGATCGGACCATCCTTGATGACCTCCGCATCGTCCCACAGGAGACGGTGGAAGGAGGACTCGCCGGCAAGCTCCGCCAGCGACGAGGTGGCGCGCTTGTGACGCAGCAAGGACTTCGGCGTCATCAGGATCAGCGGCTTGCGGAAGTCACGCTTCATCTGACGGCGCAGGATGTGGAAGTAGTTGGCAGGTGTCGTCACGTTGGCGACCTGCATGTTGTCTTCCGCACACATCTGCAACCAGCGCTCCAGACGGGCAGACGAATGTTCCGGACCCTGACCTTCATAACCATGCGGCAGAAGGCAGACGAGACCGGACATACGCAGCCACTTGCGCTCGCCAGACGAGATGAACTGGTCGAACACGACCTGCGCGCCGTTGGCGAAGTCACCGAACTGTGCTTCCCAAAGCGTCAGCGCATTTGGGCGGGCGAGCGAGTAGCCATATTCGAAGCCGAGAACGGCTTCTTCCGAAAGCATCGAGTTGATGACTTCGTAACGGGCCTGCGTCGGGGCGAGATTGGCGAGCGGGATGTAACGCTCTTCGGTCTCCTGATCGTAGAGAACCGAATGGCGCTGCGAGAAGGTGCCACGTTCACAATCCTGACCGGAAAGGCGGATCTTGTGACCGTCAACGACGAGCGAACCGAAAGCAAGCGCTTCCGCCATCGCCCAGTCGATGCCTTCACCCGTCTCGATCATCTGCGAGCGGTTTTCCATGAAACGCTGGATCGTGCGATGCGCGGTGAAACCTTCAGGAATGGTCGACAGCTTCTTGCCGATTTCCTTCAGCTGCTTCATCGGCACGCCGGTCTTGCCACGACGCTGCTCATCGGCATTGTCGGCAGCGCGCAGGCCCGACCACTGACCATCCAGCCAGTCAGCCTTGTTCGGCTTGTAGGACTGGCCTGCCTCGAATTCCTGCTCGAGATGGGCGCGCCAATCGGCCTTAACCTTCTCGAAATCACCTTCGGTGATCAGGCCTTCCGCAATCAGGCGGTCGGCATAGATGCGGGCGACGGTCTTGTGGCCACGGATGACCTTGTACATCTTCGGCTGCGTGAACGCCGGCTCATCGCCTTCGTTATGGCCGAAGCGGCGGTAACAGAACATGTCGATGACGACAGGCTTGTGGAACTTCATGCGATATTCGGTCGCAACCTTGGCCGCATAGACAACAGCTTCCGGATCGTCACCATTGACGTGGAAGATCGGCGCTTCAATCATCTTGGCGACGTCGGACGGATAAGGCGACGAGCGCGAGAAGGCCGGGTTCGTCGTGAAACCGATCTGGTTGTTGATGATGAAATGCATGGTGCCGGCAACGCGATGACCGCGCAGGCCGGACAGGCCAAGAATTTCAGCAACCACGCCCTGACCGGCAAAAGCGGCATCACCATGTAGAAGCAGCGGCAGCACCTTGGCACGTTCGGAAAGCGGAATGATGTCGCCGTCCCACTGCTTGGCCAGCTGGTCCTGCTTGGCGCGCGCCTTGCCCATGACAACGGGGTTGACGATTTCAAGGTGCGACGGGTTGGCAGTCAGCGACAGGTGAACCTTGTTGCCGTCGAATTCGCGGTCGGAGGAGGCACCGAGATGGTACTTCACGTCGCCCGAACCCTCGACATCGTCAGGCTTGAACGAACCGCCCTTGAACTCGTGGAACACGGCGCGGTGCGGCTTGCCCATGACGTTCGTCAGAACGTTCAGGCGGCCACGGTGGGCCATACCGAGAACGACCTCTTCCAGGCCTTCCTGGCCGCCGCGCTTGATGATCTGTTCCAGCGCCGGGATCAGCGATTCACCGCCATCGAGGCCGAAACGCTTGGTGCCCTTGAAACGCACGTCGAGGAACTGTTCGTAACCTTCAGCCTCGACCAGCTTGGACAGAATGGCCTTCTTGCCCTCGGGCGTGAAGTCCACACCCTTGTCTGGGCCTTCGATGCGCTCCTGAATCCAGCCCTTTTCTTCCGGGTTGGACATGTGCATGAATTCAACGCCGAGCGTCGAGCAATAGGTACGCTCGAGAATCTCGACCATCTCGCGCACACTCGCATATTCGAGGCCGAGCACGTTATCGATGAAAATCTTGCGGTCGTAATCGCTTTCCTCAAAGCCGTAGGACTTCGGCGAAAGCTCGTTGTAATCTTCGACGGCGCTGGCGATGCCGAGCGGATCGAGCTTGGCATGCAGGTGGCCGCGCATACGGTAGGCGCGGATCATCATGATGGCGCGAACGCTGTCACGGGTCGCCTGCAGCACTTCCGCTTCGCTGACGGGCTTGCCGGTAGCGGCGCTCTTCGTTTCGGCCTTTGCCTGAACCTTCTTCTCGATGGCCTTCTCGACCGTGGCCCAGTTGCCGTCGAGTGCGGATACCAGTTCGCCATTTGCCGGGATCGGCCAGTTGGCGCGCTTCCAGGAGGCGCCTTGTGCGGCCTTCTTCACGTCTTCCGGATTGTCGGACAACGCCTTGAAGAAGCTCTGCCACTCCGGCGACACGGAAGAGGGATCCTCTTCGTACCGGGCATAGAGCTGCTCGATATAGGCTGCATTCGCGCCGTCCAGAAACGACGTGATCTGAAACTGCTCGTTCGCTTCTTGCCTTGCCATTGTGTTCCTGCGGACTTGTCCGTCCGCCTCCTCGATGCCGTTACGGCCGTTTCACCGGCCTGCCGCTTTGATTACTGCTGTCTGCCGCCGGGGCGGTATGCTGGTTCTGTCTATCGTCTTTGCGGCATCGGGCAGCGCAGCGTTGAAGCCGCACCGCCCGTTACCGGTCTCATGTGGTCTCAGCCCTTAAGGACTTCAACCAGCGTCTTGCCGAGGCGCGCCGGGGAAGGCGATACCTTGATGCCGGCTGCTTCCATGGCAGCGATCTTGGACTCTGCATCGCCCTTGCCGCCGGAAACGACAGCGCCAGCGTGGCCCATGGTGCGGCCCTTCGGAGCCGTACGGCCCGCGATGAAGCCGGCCATCGGCTTCTTGCGGCCCTTCTTGGCTTCGTCGATCAGGAACTGCGCCGCATCTTCTTCAGCCGAGCCGCCGATTTCGCCGATCATGATGATCGACTGCGTGGCTTCGTCGGCAAGGAACATTTCCAGGATGTCGATGAACTCGGTGCCCTTGACCGGGTCGCCGCCGATGCCGACAGCCGTCGTCTGGCCGAGGCCTTCGTTGGAAGTCTGGAACACGGCTTCATAGGTGAGCGTACCCGAACGGGAAACGATACCGACCGAACCCTTGCGGAAGATGGAGCCCGGCATGATGCCGATCTTGCATTCTTCCGGCGTCATGATGCCGGGGCAGTTCGGGCCGAGCAGGCGCGACTTCGAACGGTCGAGGCGAGCCTTGACGCGCACCATGTCCATAACCGGAATACCCTCGGTGATGCAGGTGATGAACGGGATTTCCGCTTCGATGGCTTCGATGATGGCGTCAGCGGCACCTGCAGGCGGAACGTAGATCACGGATGCGTCTGCACCGGTCTTTTCCTTGGCTTCGGCAACCGTTGCGAAGATCGGCAGGCTTTCGCCCTTCGATCCGGTCCAGGTTTCGCCACCCTTCTTCGGGTGAATACCGCCGACCATCTGCGTGCCGTAATAGGCAAGCGCCTGTTCGGTGTGGAAGGTACCGGTCTTGCCGGTCAGACCCTGAACAAGGATCTTCGTGTCTTTATTAACGAGAATAGACATTATTTCCGGTCCCTCAATTAGCCGTTGATCGCCGCGACGATCTTCTTGGCTGCGTCGTCCAGATCGTCAGCAGCCGTAATCGCAAGGCCAGATTCGTTCAGGAGCTTCTTGCCAAGTTCGACGTTGGTGCCTTCGAGGCGAACAACGAGCGGAACCTGCAAGCCGACTTCCTTCACCGCGGCAATCACGCCTTCGGCGATGACGTCGCACTTCATGATGCCGCCGAAGATGTTGACGAGGATGCCCTCGACCTTCGGGTCAGCCGTGATGATCTTGAAGGCTGCCGCAACCTTCTCCTTGCCAGCGCCACCGCCGACGTCGCAGAAGTTAGCCGGCTCTTTGCCGTAAAGCTTGATGATGTCCATCGTCGCCATGGCAAGACCTGCACCATTGACCATGCAGCCGATGTTGCCGTCGAGAGCCACGTAAGCGAGGTCCCACTTCGAGGCTTCGATTTCCTTGGCGTCTTCTTCGGTCTCGTCGCGCAGCGCCTTGACATCGTCATGGCGGAACAGGGCGTTACCGTCGAAGGACATCTTGGCGTCGAGAACGCGCAGATGGCCATTTTCCATGACGATCAGCGGGTTGACCTCGAGGAGAGCCATGTCCTTCTCGTTGAAGGCCTTGTAGAGGATCGGGAACAGCGACTTTGCGTCTTCGGCTGCAGCACCCTCAAGCTCGAGAGCCTTGGAGATCGCGGCAACGTCAGCATCGCTCACACCCTTTTCCGGGTTGATGGCGATGGTGTGGATCTTTTCCGGCGTGTCGTGGGCGACAGCCTCGATATCCATGCCGCCTTCGGTGGAAACCACGAAAGCGACCTGGCCGACCGAACGGTCAACCAGCAGCGAGCAATAAAGTTCGCGGGCAATGTCAGCGCCGTCTTCGATATAGAGGCGGTTGACCTGCTTGCCGGCATCGCCCGTCTGGGCCGTTACCAGCGTGTTGCCGAGCATGTCCTTGGCGTGGGAAACGACTTCCTCGATCGACTTTGCCAGACGAACGCCGCCCTTGGCGTCGGGGCCGAGTTCCTTGAACTTGCCCTTGCCACGGCCGCCAGCATGGATCTGGCTCTTGACGACGTAAAGCGGGCCGGGAAGCTGCTTTGCGGCAGCTTCGGCTTCTTCGACCTTGAGGATGGCGACGCCTTCAGCAACCGGCGCACCGTAGCCCTTCAGAAGAGCCTTGGCCTGATATTCGTGAATATTCATGGAATAATCCCTGTTTGGAGCCGCTTGGAGTATTACTTCAGCGACGGAGCGATGTTGACGCAGGCTTCGCAAAGACCAGCGACAGCGCCGACGGACTTCTGGAAGGCGGCTTCTTCTTCCTTGTTCAGTTCGATCTCGATGATGCGCTCGATACCGCCGGCACCGATGATGGTGGGCACGCCGACATACATGTCGTCAACACCATACTGGCCCGAGAGATGAGCAGCGGCGGGCAGAACGCGCTTCTTGTCCTTGAGGTAGGATTCAGCCATTTCGATTGCCGAAGCGGCCGGCGCATAATAGGCCGAGCCCGTTTTCAGCAGGCCGACGATTTCCGCACCGCCGTCGCGGGTGCGCTGGATGATCTGCTCAAGGCGTTCGGCGGTCAGCCAACCCATCTTGACGAGATCGGTCAGCGGAATGCCGCCAACGGTGGAATAACGTGCCAGCGGCACCATCGTATCGCCATGGCCGCCGAGCACGAACGCCGTGACGTCCTGAACCGAAACGTTGAATTCTTCAGCCAGGAACAGGCGGAAACGCGCGCTGTCGAGAACGCCGGCCATGCCGACGACCTTGTTCTTCGGCAGGCCGGAGAACTTCTGCAGCGCCCAGACCATGGCGTCGAGCGGGTTGGTGATGCAGATGACGAAAGCGTTCGGGGCATATTTCTTGATGCCGGCGCCGACCTGTTCCATGACCTTGAGGTTGATGCCGAGAAGATCGTCGCGGCTCATGCCCGGCTTGCGGGCAACGCCAGCGGTGACGATGCAGACGTCTGCGCCTTCGATGGCGGCGTAATCGGAAGCACCGGTGAGCTTCGCATTGAAACCTTCAACCGGGCCGGACTGGGCAATATCCAGACCCTTGCCCTGCGGAATGCCGTCGGCGATGTCGAAGAGGACGATATCGCCCAGTTCCTTCAGGCTGGCGAGATGTGCCAGCGTACCGCCGATCATGCCAGAACCAATAAGTGCAATTTTTTTGCGAGCCATCGAATGCTTCCTCTTGAGCTTCAATTCAATTTCACCGCGCCAAACCGGCAGCCAAATTGTCGCACTTCGATTAGCCCCATTGGCCAAAATTGGCAACAGATTCTTTTGTGATGAATATTTTCAATCGTTTAGATCATTATTTTCTTACGTAAACGTAAGAAAATGCGTCACGAAAGTGTCAAACTTTCTGCCGCTTTTCGTGATGCAGAGCGAGATAATCCGCACTGCGCATCTCAAACAGCCGCGAGGCCGTACGATCGAACTCGAAACCCTCCGTCCCCTTGCGCTTGCCTAGCAGGTCCTCCGGCATGGCTGCGGCGGAGGCAAAAAGCCGGACACTGTGGTCGTAAAGCGCATCGATGAGGATGATGAAACGTTTGGTCTCGTTCCGCTTGTCCGCATTGAGCAGCGGGATATGATCGATGAAGACCGTATCGAACCGATTGGCAATGGCGAGGAAGTCGGAAGCCCCGAGTGGCTTTTCACAAAGGTCGGAAAACGAGAAACGGGCGACCCGGCCGCTGGCACGCGGCACCAGAATGGAGCGGCCCTTCATTGGTATTTCCGTCGGCGCGACGAGATGGCCACCGGTCATGTGACGCCAGGCCATATCCATCGCCTGATCCGCCGAACCGTCGAGCGGCGTGACATAGACCGGCAGGCTTTCCAGCTTTTCCATCCGGTAATCGGTCGGGCTGTCCAACGTCACCACATCCACATACTTCTTCAGCAGATCGACGAAGGGCAGGAACAGGCCGCGATTAAGGCCGTCCTTGTAAAGATTGTCGGGCACGACGTTGGAGGTCGTCACCAATGTGCAGCCATTGGCGAAGAGCTCGCTGAACAGTCGGGCAAGGATCATCGCATCGGCAATATCCGTGACAGTAAACTCGTCAAAGCACAGAAGTTCCGCTTCCGCCAGCAGCTGGGCCGCGACGGGCGGAATGGGATCGGCCTGTTTGGTTTCGCCATTCTTCAGCTTCTGCCGATGCGCATGCACGCGATTATGCACGTCCGCCATGAACTCGTGAAAATGGCAGCGCCGCTTGGAAGAGACGGGCGCCATCTCATAGAACATATCCATAAGCATCGTCTTGCCACGGCCGACGCTGCCATAGACATACAGTCCCTTGACGGCGGCGGCAGGCCCGGCCTTGCGCGCAAACATCCAGCCGAGCGCGCTTTTTTTCTTGGCGGGTTTGCGTGCCTTCAGGTCGGCAAGGATACGGTCGAGGTGGGCTGCTACACCGAGTTGTGCCGCATCCGCCTGCAAGGTGCCAGCCGCCGTTAATGCGTTGAGCTGTTCAACGACACTATGATTGTAATCGGGCAATGGCTTCATGGAAAAGCGCTCCGGTCGCGGACAGCGACAGGCTTCCGCGACGAATGGAATGGCTCAGAACAGGCAAGGCGATCCGGATACACCGGAAATGCTCTATCGGCTGAGGCTGAGCGGCTGGCCGCTATTGGTCGTTCCGTCAAAGCGCGCATCGGCGCTCTTGTAGACGCGGCCGATCGTGTCACCTGCACGGTTCTTGAAGAGAACCATCTTGCCGGACACTTCCCAGGAACCCATAGCCGTCAGCTCGCCGGAGCAGCCACGTGTGCCGCCGCGCGAACCGCTGCCGAGATTGGTGAGCGTCAGGAACATGTCGCAATTTGCGCCACCATTGGAAATGCGCCAGTTGCCGACCATGGATTCCTTGGTGACGTCGAGCGCTGTCGTCGGCGGAGCGGCAGAAGCGACATCGGTGCCGCCAGGCGTTGCCGAGGCGGGCGCCGACGGGAACTGGCTGCCCGAAGCGCCGCCGGGCGGTGGCAGGGCGCCGGACTGAACGGAGGGAACCGGCTGCGCCTGCAGCGGCGGCGTATAACCGGGATTATTGCTGCCGTTGTTGTTGTAATCGTAGGAGGTACGTTGGCAACCGGCAAGGCTCATTACAACCGCAAGGCCCGTCACCACATATCTGAATTGCATATCAAGCTCCCGATTCTCTCGCTTCCGGAAAGACCATGATCGAACAAGAAGGCTGAATTATTACTAAAGCCTTACCTTGCGCAAGCGATGGCCGGGATAATTACCATTTCGGTCAATTTTTACCGAAAATTCCCGGGCCCGGTTGAAAAAAGAGCCGCGGTGGAGACCGCGGCCCGGATAAATCGCCGTCGCCAGCGAATCGCTTTTAGACGCGGCGTTCGACCATCATCTTCTTGATTTCCGCGATCGCCTTGGCCGGGTTAAGACCCTTCGGGCAGGCCTGCGCGCAGTTCATGATGGTGTGGCAGCGATAAAGGCGGAACGGGTCCTCGAGATTGTCGAGACGCTCACCGGTTGCCTCATCGCGGCTGTCGATCAGCCAGCGATAGGCCTGCAGCAGAACGGCGGGACCGAGATAACGGTCACCATTCCACCAGTAGCTGGGACAGGAGGTGGAGCAGCAGGCGCACAGAATGCACTCATAGAGACCATCCAGCTTCAGGCGGTCCTCATGGCTCTGTTTCCATTCCTTGGCGGGCGTCGGCGAAACCGTCTTCAGCCAGGGCTCGATGGAACGATGCTGGGCGTAGAAGTTCGACAGGTCAGGAACGAGGTCCTTCACCACAGGCATATGCGGCAGCGGATAAACCTTCACCGTGCCGTTGATCTCTTCCATGCCCTTGGTGCAGGCAAGCGTGTTGGTACCGTCGATATTCATGGCGCAGGAACCGCAAATGCCTTCACGGCAGGAGCGGCGCAGCGTCAGCGTCGGGTCGATATTGTTCTTGATGTAGAGAAGAGCATCGAGAACCATCGGTCCACAATCGTCGACATCGATATAATAGGTATCGATGCGCGGGTTCTGGCCGTCATCCGGGTTCCAGCGATAAATGCGGTATTCGCGCACATTCTTGGCACCGTCAGGCTTCGGCCAGACCTTGCCTTCGTTGATCTGGGAATTCTTGGGGAGAGCGAGTTCAACCATATCCAGTTCCTCAAATCAGTAGACGCGCGCCTTCGGCTCGATCTTTTTCGGATCGATGCCGTCGGCGATCAGGTCGGTGTGAACCGGGCGATAATCGAGCTTGACGTCGCCTTCGGGGCTGACCCAGGCAAGCGTGTGCTTGCGCCAGTTCACATCGTCGCGACCGGCGAATGGACCATCGACGAAATCCTCACGAGCATGCGAACCGCGGCTTTCCTTGCGCGCTTCCGCGCCATAGACCGTGGTGATCGCGTTCGCCATCAGATTGTGCAACTCAAGCGTTTCGACCAGATCGGAATTCCAGACCATCGAACGGTCGGTGACCTTGACGTCAGGCAGTTCCTTCCAGATGGCGGAAAGACGCTGGCATCCGCTTTCCAGCGATTCCTGCGTGCGGAACACCGCCGCATCGTCCTGCATGGCGCGCTGCATCTTGTCGCGCAGCACCGCCGTCGGCGTCGAGCCATTGGCGAAACGCAGGCTGTCGAAGCGTTCCATGATCTTGTCGCAGGCAGCAATGTCGAGCGCCGGAACCGCCGCGTCGCGGTCGATAACCTGTGCGGCGCGAATGGCGGCGGCACGGCCGAAGACCACGAGGTCGATCAGCGAGTTGGAGCCGAGGCGGTTCGCACCATGAACCGAGGCGCAACCGGCTTCGCCGACAGCCATCAGGCCGGGCGCGATACGTTCCGGGTTGTTGGCATCGGCATTCAACACTTCACCCCAATAATTGGTCGGAATGCCGCCCATATTGTAGTGAACGGTCGGCAGGACCGGGATCGGTTCGCGCGTAACATCGACACCGGCGAAAATCTTGGCGCTTTCGGAAATGCCCGGAAGACGTTCATGCAGGATCGCAGGATCGAGATGATCGAGATGCAGGAAGATGTGGTCCTTGTTCTTGCCGACGCCGCGGCCTTCACGGATTTCCATCGTCATGCAGCGCGACACCACGTCACGCGAGGCAAGGTCCTTCGCGGACGGCGCATAACGCTCCATGAAGCGTTCGCCTTCGGAGTTGACGAGATAACCGCCTTCGCCGCGTGCGCCTTCGGTGATCAGGCAGCCCGCGCCATAAATGCCGGTCGGGTGGAACTGCACGAATTCCATATCCTGAAGCGGCAGGCCGGCACGGGCGATCATGCCGCCGCCGTCGCCGGTGCAGGTATGGGCAGACGTTGCCGAGAAATAGGCGCGGCCGTAACCGCCGGTCGCCAGCACCACCATCTTGGCGGAGAAGCGATGGATCGTGCCGTCATCGAGGTTCCACGCCACGACGCCGGTGCAACGACCGTCTTCCGACATGATGAGGTCGAGCGCGAAATACTCGATGAAGAATTCCGCATTGTTGCGCAGCGACTGGCCATAAAGGGTGTGCAGAATGGCGTGGCCGGTGCGGTCTGCAGCGGCGCAGGTGCGCTGCACGGGCGGGCCTTCACCGTAATTCTGCATGTGACCGCCGAACGGGCGCTGGTAGATCTTGCCTTCGGCATTGCGCGAGAAGGGCACGCCGTAGTGCTCCAGCTCATAGACAGCCTTCGGCGCTTCCATGGCGAGATATTGCATCGCATCAACGTCGCCCAGCCAGTCGGAGCCCTTCACGGTGTCGTAAAGGTGCCACTGCCAACAGTCAGGCGTCATGTTGGTGAGTGATGCTGCAATGCCGCCCTGCGCCGCAACCGTATGCGAGCGCGTCGGGAAAACCTTGGTGATGCAGGCCGTGCGGAAACCCTGTTCCGCCATGCCGAGCGTTGCGCGCAGACCCGCGCCGCCGGCGCCCACCACGATCACGTCATAGGAGTGATCGACATAGGTGTAAGCTTTGCCATTCTGGGAAGGTGAACTGATCGATGCCATGGCGGAATTATCCTGCGAATGCGATTTTCAGAATGGCGAAGATGCAAAGACCGCCAATAAGAATCGCGAAAAACGTATTGAGCATCAGAAGAACGAGCTTCGAAACCTCGGCGTGAATATAGTCTTCAATGATGACCTGCATGCCGAGCTTCATGTGGATGAGGCCGGAAACCAGCACGAGAGCCATGATAACAGCAACAAGCGGGTTCGACAGCGCCGCGACGACTTCCGCATAGGGCGCGCCGGCATACTGGATGAGGAAGACCACGAAGAAGATCAGCAGCGGAACGTTGGCAACCGCCGTCAGTCGCTGGCGCCAGAAATGGTCGGTGCCTTCCTTGGCGGAGCCGAGGCCGCGAACCTTTCCGAGAGGGGTACGCATATCCATGATAAATCTCCTCAGCGCACGATCAGGGCGACGACCCAGATCAGCGCGGTCAGACAGATCGACACCACCCACGAGGCCTTTGCCAGCTTGGTGGTAAAATGCTTTTCGAAGCCGTATCCCAGATCCCACATGAAGTGACGAAGACCACCCACCAGGTGATGGACGAGAGCCCATGTATAACCGATCAGGATAAGCCTGCCGATGATCGTGCCCATCGCCCAGTTGACCCAGTCGTAATAGGCCGGGCCGGAAGCAAGCGCGATCAGCCACCAGGCAACCAGCAGCGTTCCGAAATAAAGTGCGCCGCCGGTGATGCGGTGCACGATGGATGAGACCATCGTCGGAATCAGCTTGTAAACTTGAAGATGCGGCGACAGAGGCCGGTTATTTGTCAGATTCGCCATCAGAACCTCGCGGCGTTTTCCCGTGCGCCCTTCAAACCGGACGCCCCCAAGCAACTACACATGACGAAAGAATGTGCATTGCACCAACCGCGACGTTTAATCACATGGGGGCGTCACGACAAGCATATTTCAAGACCGATTCGAATTTAATCGATTGGTTCACGAATTTTTTTTGGATTTTTTTGCCTCAAAATAAAAAATCGAGCGTTTCCAAGATTTACACCCTCGAAATATTTACCTTTACGTAATTCATAAATCGTGTAATTTACCTTTGATTAACCAAGAAAATCCGGAGAATGAGGCTCATGTTACAGCGCCGAATCGCCGCTCTGACCATGATGGTCGCAGGCGTCATTTTCACCGTAATGCCGCCCGCAAAGGCAGAGGATTTTCACGGCCGCCATGATTATCGGCATCAACAATCGCAGGCAAGTTTCTCTACCGACGGGTTGCCTTCCACTCTTCCCGGCGGCACCTATGTAGGGGCGATATCGGGGCTTCGCATACGCGGCAACGGCAATTATTTCGCGGTAGGCGGTCGGCTTGCGCGAAACGGCGCAGGCGTAACAACGGCCGCGCAGTTTGCGCCCAGGGCGAAGATAATAAATGTTCGTGCCGAAACCGCCAGCGATGCCTGCGCCTACGAGCACGGCGTCTGCATCATCCGGCCTTAAATCAAACAATCAGACAAAACGCCAAACGGTGGTCTTCTTGACTTCGCTGTCTTCCAGAGCCCGCGTCACCGGAACCTGATAGGTAGCCTCGGCGAAAAGCCGCTGTTTGGGCAGATAAGCCCGCCCCGGATCGCCGACAAGCACGCTCACGCCCTTCGCCGTCAATTCCAGAAACCATGGCAGGAGAAGGTCGGCGAAGGCGCGATCGTAAAACACATCTCCCGCCAGCAGAACATCCGCCTCTACCGGTTTGCCAACCAGATCAAGGCCAGTAAACCCTATATCCACGCCGTTGAGCGCCGCATTCAACCGAATGGCGGTTTGTGTCCACGGGTCGATATCGGCGGCGAGAACCCTGGCTGCGCCGGCCTTCGCCGCAGCAATAGCGACTAAACCGGAGCCACTGGCGAAATCCAGCACGCGCTTACCGGAAACGCTTTCAGGATGATCGAGAACATAACGGGCAAGCCCCTGCCCGCCGGCCCAGGCAAAGGCCCAGAAAGGCGGCGGCAGACCGATCTCTTCCAGCTCCTCCTCCGTCTTCAGCCACAGCTCATGAGCTTCGGTGGCAAGATAAAGGCGCAATTCCGGCACATGCGGTGGATGCATGATCGCAGCATTGTCGAGAATGAAGCGTTCGGGATCAGTCTTCACCGAAGGATCAGTCCGTTGACTTCGGCGGATTGGCAAGGCTGCCCATGCGGCAGACCTCGAGATATTCCTCTTCCGTCACGGGCTGCACGGAAAGCCGCATGGAGGTGACGAGCGACATCTTCTCCAACTTGGGGTTGGCCTTCACATCCTTCAGCGAAACCGGCTGCGGCATATCGCAAACGGCGCGGATGTCCACGCAGTCCCATTTCAGATCGCCTTCGGCGGTCGAGTCCGGATGCGACAATGCGCAGACTTCGACGATGCCGACGACATCCAGCCCCTCATTGGAGTGGTAGAAGAAACCCTTGTCGCCGATCTTCATGGCGCGCATGTTGTTGCGCGCCTGATAGTTGCGCACGCCAGTCCATTCTTCACCCGCCTCGCCCTTGGCCTTCTGCATCTCCCAGGACCATTTGAACGGCTCGGACTTGTAAAGCCAGTAATTCGCCATGCCCGCTCAAGCTCCCGGATTGTTGAAGACCCAGTTATAGGGCTTCACATCGACGCTTTCGAACAGGCCGGCCTTTGCATAGGGATCGGCATCAGCCAGCGCCTTCGCCGCATCTATATCAGCGGCTTCAACGATCACGAGGCTGCCATTCGGCTTGCCTTCGGCATCCAGAAACGGGCCGGCGATCTTCAGCGTGCCCTCGGCATTCAGCTTGTTCAGGTGCTCCAGATGGGCCGGGCGCGTTTCCATACGCACGTTCAGATGGCCGGGCTTGTCCTTGCAGATAAAGGCAAACAGCATTTCAGTCTCCTCGCTAGAGCATGTCTCCCAAAAGTGTCAGCGGTTTTGGGACCAGGACATGCGTAAAAACTATTCAAAGGCCCCACCCTCATTCGGTGGTAATGGGCCGTGTCATCAATTGTTGCATGGCGCTCGCCACATCCAGATTTCCGTCGATGATGGCAGCCACCGCTTCGGTAACCGGCATGTCGACGGCGTGACTTTCTCCAAGTCGGGCGGCGACGGCAGCCGCAAAAGCGCCCTCCACCAACCCGCCGGACATGTCCTTGCCTTCACCCCGGCCAAGCGCGATGCCGAAACGCAGGTTGCGCGACTGGTGGCTGGTGGCGGTCAGCACCAGATCACCAAGACCGGAAAGACCGCGTACAGTATCAGCCTTGCCGCCCATGGCGACGATGAGACGCGACATCTCGGCAAGCCCGCGCGAAATCAACGCCGCCCGGGCGGAATCGCCAAGACCCGCGCCTTCGACGATGCCGGCGGCGATGGCGAGAACATTCTTCAGCGCCCCGCCAAGCTGCACGCCGATGCGGTCAGTGGAGGCATAAAGCCGGAAGGTCCTGCCGGAAATCGTGGTCGCCAGCCGTTCGGCAACCGCTGCGTCTTCCGCCGCAATCGCCATGGCGGTCGGCAGCCCGCGCGCGATATCCGCCGCAAATCCCGGACCGGAAAGGACCGCAATCGGGTGATGCGGCAGTTCCGCTTCCAGAAGCTCCGTCAGCAGGCGACCGGAGTTGCGGTCGATGCCTTTGGCGCACGTGACGATGATAGAGTCATTAGCCAGATAAGGACCGTAATGACGCGCCGCATCCGCATGGGCCTGCGAGGGCATGGCGAAGAGCACGATACTGGCGCCAGCCAGCACATCCGGCTCGGCCGAAAATTCAAGCGCATCCGGCAGCTCGACACCCGGCAGAGCCGCATCGTGAACACGATCAACCTTCAGATCGGCCATCAGGGACGCATCACGGCCGAGCAGGGTGACGTCATGCCGGTTTTCCAGCGCAATGACGACGGCAAGCGCGGTTCCGAAGGCGCCAGCACCGATGACGACGATTTTTTCCCGCTGCATCAGGCCTTGGCTCCCCTTTTGCCGAAACCTATCAAAGTCTCCGCATTGCCATCAAGTGGCCAGCGGGAGCGCGGCGGTATCTCCAGCGGATCTGCCTGCCTGCCATCCGCCATGCGCTCCAGTCCCGCCCAGGCGATCATCGCGGCATTATCGGTGCAAAGCCGGTGTGGCGGCGCAACGAAACGGAAGCCATGCGTATCGCAAAGCGCCTGCAGCGTCTGGCGGATTTCCTGATTGGCCGCAACGCCGCCGGCCACGACCAGCGCCGGTTTGCTTTCCAGATGCGGAAATTCCTGGCTGAAACGGGCAAGGCCGCGGCCGATGCGATCCTTGAGGGTGCGCGACACCGCTTTTTGGAAGGACGCGCAGATATCGGCAATATCCTGCTCCGAAAGCGGCGCGATGGCTGTTGCGGCCTGCCGCACCGCCGTCTTCAAGCCGGAGAAGGAAAAATCCAAACGGGTTTCGCCGACCATCGGACGCGGCAGCGGAAACCGGTTCGGGTCACCCTTCACTGCCGCCTTCTCGACCGCTGGGCCACCGGGATAGGGCAGGCCTAAAAGTTTCGCCGTCTTGTCAAAGGCCTCACCCAAAGCGTCATCGATAGTGGTGCCCCAGCGCTCATAATCCCCCACGCCACGCACCAGCACGAGTTGTGTGTGGCCGCCGGACACCAGCAGCATCAGATAAGGGAAGGAAAGACCGTCCGTCAGCCGCGCCGTCAGCGCATGGCCCTCCAGATGGTTGATGGCGTAAAGCGGCTTGTCTGCCGCCATGGCAATCGCCTTGCCCGTCATCAGCCCCACCAGCAAGCCGCCGATAAGGCCGGGACCGGATGTGGCGGCAATGGCGTCGATATCGGCAAGTGTCACGCCCGCCTGCTCCAGCGCCTCTTCCACCAGCGTGTCCAGCGCCTCGACATGGGCGCGCGCAGCAATTTCCGGCACCACTCCGCCATAGGCGCTGTGTTCCTCAAGCTGCGACAAAACGACGTCGGAGACGATCTCGCCACGGCCGTCCGCATGCCGAACCACAATGGATGCAGCGGTTTCGTCACAACTGGTCTCTATGCCGAGGATACGAAGAAAGGGGGTCATCAAATCTGTTCGTTCATTGCGATCATGCGCTGAGTTGGTCTAAGACAACTCCGGTAACAATGGATAGACGCGGATGCAAACAAAACCTTTCCGAATCGGCACGCGCGGCAGCCCGCTGGCGCTCGCGCAGGCTTACGAGACGCGCAACCGGCTGATGTCGGCGCATGGCCTGCCGGAAGACATGTTCGAAATCGTCGTGCTGTCCACCAAGGGTGATCGGATAACCGACCGCGCTCTGTCGGAAATCGGCGGAAAGGGCCTGTTCACGGAAGAACTGGAGAGCCAGCTTCTGTCAGGCGAACTTGATATTGCCGTGCATTCGTCCAAGGACATGCCGACCGTTTTGCCCGAAGGCCTCTATCTTTCCGCCTTCCTGCCACGCGAAGACATGCGCGACGCCTTCATCGGCCGCACCGCGCCGAAGCTTCTGGAGCTGCCGCAGGGCGCCGTTGTCGGCTCCGCCTCCCTGCGCCGTCAGGCGCTGATCCGCCGCCTGCGGCCGGATCTGAGCGTCATCATCTTTCGCGGCCTGGTCGATACCCGCCTGCGCAAGCTGGAAGAAGGCCAGGCGGATGCAACGCTTCTTGCCTTTGCCGGCCTGAAAAGGCTCGGCAAGGAGAATGTCCCGACGGAAATTCTCGATCCGAAGGAATTCCCCCCTGCTCCGGCGCAAGGCGCGATCTGTGTGGAAAGCCGCATCGGCGATACGCGCATGGACGAGCTGCTTGCCCCCATAAATGACAGGCCGACCTTTGACGCCGTGACCTGTGAGCGCGCCTTTCTGGCCGCGCTTGACGGCTCCTGTCGCACGCCGATCGCCGGTTATGCGACCTGCGAAGGCGAAGATCTGCATTTTTCCGGGCTCATCCTTACCCCCGATGGCCAGACAAACCACGGCATTGAAATCTCCGGCAACCGCAGGGACGCGGCAAAACTCGGCCGACAGGCCGGCGAAGACGTGCGCGCCAAGGCGGGCAGCAATTTCTTCGAAGGCTGGAGCTGAGCCGATGCGGATCGTCGTCACCCGGCCGCAGCGTTCGGGCGAAAGGACGGCCGCAAAGCTTGAAGCGCTCGGCCATCGGCCGGTGCTTCTTCCACTGTTTCATCCCATCCATCATGGCGAACGCGCCATCTCAGCGCTGTCCGCCCCCCTGGCGGCCATCGCGGTAACCAGCGCAGAGGCATTGCGGGCGCTGGATACATTCGAAGAGCAGCTGGCACCGCATCTGTCGAAACCACTTTTTGCCGTCGGTGGAGCAACAGCGCAAGCGGCGAAAAATACCGGCTTCGGGCAGATACTCACCGCCTCCGGAGATGCCTTGGGTCTGACGGCGCTGGTGACGGAGCACCGCGCTCTTCTTTCCGAAGGGCAACCCCTGATCTATCTCGCCGGCAGGCCACGTGGCTCCGTCTTCGAGGAAGGCCTTGCCGCAGCGGGCATTCCCTTCAGAACGGTCGACTGTTACGAGATGCTGCCCTCGAACATCCCCGAAACCATGCTTGAAACGGCCCTTCTCGACACCGCTGCCGATGTAGTCCTGCTCTATTCGTCCGAAGCGGCACGGGCCTTTTTTAGCCATGCGTCGGCGGAAAAATATGCGGCAGCGCTGGCGGCGGTCCAGTTCATCTGCATCAGCCGCAATGTGCTTTCTCTGGTTCCGGAAATTTTCCGCTCAAAGGCCATCGCCGCCGAAGAGCCGAGCGAGGCGGCGATGTTCGAACTTCTGTGCCAGTACTCTGGAACCTAATTGGCGTTCGCCCCTTTCCTTTGCCGCCGTCACTGACTAGGTTTAGAGTACTGCAGGCAGAAATGAGGTTGTCATGGTATCGGGAAAGCCGCCACGCCACTCCAAGTCCAAAGCCGAACCGGTCACAATCGACCTGGACGCAAAAGACGTGAAAGCAATTTCCGCCGATGGGGACGCTGCCAGGATGGACAAAAAGCCCGATGACAAAACGCCGTCGTCGCCTGTAGAACCGGGCACTCCGGCAACAAAGCCTGAGGCAGCCGCAACGGGCAATCCCGCCCCCATCTGGGACCAGCCCGGGAAAACCCCTATCGAGCCCGAGCCCAATGTTGGCAAAGCGGACCCCGCAGCCGCCGAACCGAAGGCCGAGACCCCCGGGGACAAGCAGAAAGAGCCGGTATCACAGGCCACTGTTCCGCCCAAAGCCGAGGCAAAACCGACCACGGATACAGCCGGAACGAGTGCCGCCGCAACCGCTGCTGCGGCTTCGAAACCGGCCTTCGGCTCCACCGCCTCCTCCAGCACATCCGGCAACGCCTCCGCTGCCAAACCCTCGACCACGACCTCGTCTTCGGGACCGGCCAAACCGTCCACCCCGCAGCAGGCGGACCGCAAACAGGCGGCGACCTCCGGCCTTATCGCGGCGGGTATCGTCGGCGGCCTCATAGCACTCGCCGCCGCCGGCAGCATGCAATATGCAGGTATACTGCCCTCCTCCAATTCCGGAAGAGCCGGAAGCGATGAGATCGCTGCACTGAAAACCGATATCACCGGCCTGCGGCAGCAACTCGCCAATGCCCCGGCAGCGGACACGTCGGCACTGGAGCAGCGCATCGCGACGCTCGAAGGCGCAAAGGGTGAGGCCCCGCAGGTGGATGGGCTTTCGGAAAAAGTCACCGCGCTGGAAGCCGCCCTGCAATCGGAACGATCCGCACAGGCCTCGGCAACGGCGGAACTGACGCGCCGCCTTACCGATGCGGAAACCAAGATCAACGAACCACGCGACGATATCGAAGTCGCCCGCGCCATCGCCTCGGCCGCGTTGAAGGCCGCGATCGATCGTGGCGGGCCGTTCCTGACGGAACTCGACACGCTCTCCAAGGTCACGCCTGACGATCCAGCCATCACATCGCTGCAATCCTTTGCCGCAACCGGCGTGCCGTCGCGGTCGGAGCTGATGCAGAAATTCCCTGATGTCGCCAATGCGATGCTGTCGGCCATCAACCAGCCCGACCCCAATCAGGGCATCATGGAGCGCCTGACAGAAAGCGCCTTTTCGCTGGTGAAGGTCCGCCCGGTCGGAAATATCGAGGGTGAGACACCCGACGCCATGATCGCACGCATGGAAAACAAGCTGCGCAACGGTGATCTGCAGGGCGCAGCACTTGAATGGAACGGGCTTCCAGAGGCGGCCAAAACGGCATCCGCCGATTACAAGAAATCTCTGGATGCGCGCATCGAGGTCGAAAATCTGGTCGGCGGCACATTGAACCGCGCCATCACCAGCACCGGCAGGCAGGGGTAAGGGCATGACCAGAATTCTGACTTTCGCCCTTATCGTTCTGGCGCTTGGTTTCGGTTTTTCCTGGCTTGCGGACCGGCCGGGCGTGCTTTCCATCGTCTGGCAGGGCCAGTTGATCGAAATGAGCCTGATGGTCGCCGCCTCGATCATCGCGGCGCTGGTTGCAGCCGTCATGCTGGTCTGGTGGATCGTCAACGCCGTCTGGACCTCGCCCAATGCCGCCCGCCGCTATTTTCGTGCCCGCAAGCGCGACCGCGGTTACCAGGCGCTCTCCACCGGCCTCATCGCCGCAGGCGCCGGCAACGCCATCCTCGCCCGCAAGATGACGGCCCGCACGCAAGGATTGCTCAACGCCGATCAGGAGCCGCTGATCCACCTGCTCGATGCGCAGGCCGATCTCATCGAAGGCAAATATGACGAAGCGCGCCGCAAGTTCGAAGCCATGGCTCGCGATCCCGAAACCCGAGAGCTTGGCCTTCGCGGCCTTTATATCGAGGCCCGCCGTCAGGGTGCTTATGAAGCCGCCCAGCAATATGCCGAGGATGCAGCGGAAAAAGCCCCCTACCTGCCCTGGGCAGCCCAGGCGACGCTGGAAAATCGTTGTCGTAACGGACAATGGGATGACGCGATCCGCCTGCTCGACCAGCAGAAGGCAGCCAGCGTCATCGAACGAGGCGAGGCGGAACGGCTGAAAGCGGTGCTTCTCACCGCCAAGGCCGGCGAAAAGCTGGAAAGCGATCCGGTCGGCGCGCGCGAGGACGCCAAACACGCCCTCAAGCTCGCAAAGAGCCTCGTTCCGGCAGCGCTGATCGCAGCAAAATCCTATCTGCGCGAGGACAATCTGCGCAAGGCCGCCACGGTTCTGGAGCCGGTGTGGAAAACCGATCCGCACCCGCAGATCGCCGAGCTTTATGTCCGCGCCCGCAGCGGCGATACCGCCATCGACCGGCTGAAACGCGCCGAGCGGCTGGAAAGCCTGAAGCCCAACAATATCGAATCCCTGTTCGCCGTGGCGCAGGCGGCGCTCGATGCCAAGGAATTTGCCAAGGCGCGGGCCAAGGCCGAAGCCGCAGCCCGGATCGAGCCGCGTGAAAGCATCTTCCTGCTGATGGCCGATATCGAAGAGGCTGAAACGGGTGATCAGGGCCGGGTGCGTTACTGGATGGCGCAGGCGCTGCGCGCGCCGCGTGACCCCGCATGGGTGGCGGATGGCGTCGTTTCGGAAAAATGGCTGCCGGTTTCGCCAGTGACGGGCCGTCTCGATGCCTTTGAATGGAAAGCACCTTTTGGCCAGCTCGAAGGTCCAGTCGAAGACCTGACAATCGAAAATGCGATGGCCGCAGCACCCGCAAGGGCGGAACCGGTTGCGAAAACAATCGTCGTCGAAGCTGCTCCCGAGCCTCGCGCCGAGCCGAAACCCGTTCCCGCCGAACCGATAGAGGTCGCGCCTACCGTATCGGCTCCGAAGGAAAAAAAGCCCGCCACTATCGAAGCGCCCGTTGAAACCAAAGCAGCGGACGAGAAGGCGGAAGCGGTACCCTTCTTCGGCGGCGCGCCGGATGATCCCGGCGTCAAGAAACCCGGCGCAGAAGCCGAACCCAAGACCCGGCTCAAACTCTTCTGACGAACAGGATATCGATGCTCAACCGGATTCAGTCGTTTATTCAAAACCTCGTCGGCCCGCATGCGGATGATTTCAGCCCGGATGATTTAAGGGTGGCAGTCGCCGCCCTCTGTTTTCAGGTAATGGAAGCGGATGGCACCGTCTCGAAAAGCGAGCGTGACCGCCTGCGCGAAATCCTTCAGGATTATTACCATCTCGATTCCGGCAAGCTTGATGCGCTTCTCGCCGCCGGTCAGGAGGCGGGCAAGGAAGCGGTCGATTATTACCGCTTCACCACCGATATCCGCCGCCATCTCGATGAAGATCAGCGGGTGGAGCTTATTGGCATATTATGGGATATTGTTTACGCTGACGGCGAACGAAGCGAAATGGAAGACCATGTGATCTGGCGAGTTGCCGATCTGCTTGGTGTTTCAGTGCGCGACAGGGTTCTGCAACGTCAGCAGGCCGCCACGAGGTCCGGGCCCGCTGAAGAAAGCGAAAACGAAGACGATGCTGTTTGACCCTTCCAGGCAACAGGGAAAACAACCTTCGCTGCTCATCGTCCTGCATCAGGAACGTTCCACGCCCGGCCGCGTCGGCCAGATGCTGGTGGAAAAAGGGTATCGGCTGGATATAAGGCGACCCGCGCTCGGCGACGACCTGCCGCAGACACTCGAGAAACACGCGGGCGCCATCATCTTCGGCGGCCCAATGAGCGCCAATGACCCGCATGATTATGTCAAAACCGAAATCGACTGGCTGAAGGTTCCGCTGAAGGAGAACAAGCCCTTTCTTGGCATCTGTCTTGGCGCGCAGATGTTGTCCAAACATCTGGGCGGCAAGGTTGAGGCCGACCGGGACGGCAAGGTGGAAATCGGCTGGTATCCGCTTCACGCTACCGAACACGGACGGCTTTTGATGCCGCATTGGCCGAAGATGGTTTATCATTTCCACAAGGAAGGGTTCGAGCTGCCGCGCGGAGCCGAGCTTCTAGCATCGGGCGAAACCTATCCCAACCAGGCTTATCGGTATGGTAAAAATGCCTGGGGGCTACAGTTTCACGCCGAACTCACCCGCGCCATGATGCACAGCTGGGTGGTGCGCGGCGCGCAGCGCTTTGGCATGCCGAATGCGCAGGTCGGCAGCCAGCACCTTGAGGGCCGCATGTTGTTCGACACGCCGCTCCGCTCTTGGCTCAGCAATTTCCTCGATCTGGTTTTTGAGGGCAAGGCCCAGCGCTGAGGCCCGTTGCCGTCAGCGCGGCGCATCCAGATTGTCGATCTTGCGCAGTTTCGAAAAACCGAGCGCCCAGATAACCGCGACAGCAAGCGTGCCTGCTCCACCAATGACGACGGCAGGCACCGCCCCGACGACATGCGCCATGGTGCCGGCACGGAATTCACCCAGCTCGTTCGATGCACCCACAAACACCATGTTCACCGCATTCACACGCCCGCGCACCTCATCCGGCGTCCAGAGCGCGATCAGGGTTTCCCGCACATAAACCGACACCATGTCCGATGCGCCCATGACCACCAATGCGGCAATGGACACCCACGCGGTTTCGGAGAGACCAAACACGACAGTAGAAATGCCGAAGAGGCCAACACCAATAAACATCAGCAGGCCGGCATGGTGGCGGATGGGCCTGAAGGCCAGAATGACCGCAACGGTAATTGCACCAATGCCGGGGGCGGCGCGCAACAACCCGAGACCCCATGGCCCGAGCGTCAGAACTTCCTTGGCGAAAATCGGCATCAGGGCGACTGCGCCGCCCAGCAGGACCGCGAAGAGGTCGAGCGAAATGGCGCCAAGGACGATTTTTTCCTGCGAAATGAATTTGAAGCCTGCCAGCATTGTTTCGAGGCTGATGGCTTTCGCCGGGCCGCGTTGTTCCGGCTTGCGGATTGTCACCGCCAGCGTCGCTGACACGATGAAGAGCATGAATGCCACAATGTAGGCGACGGAAGCGCCGAGACCATAAAGCAGACCACCCGCAACCGGGCCAAGAATGGATGCCATCTGCCAGGAAGAAGAATTCCACGCTATGGCGTTCGGCAAATCCTCGACGGGCACAAGATTGGGTGCCAGCGATTGAACCGCCGGCCCCATGAACGCCCGCTCAATTCCGAACACGACCAGAATGGCGAAAACCGGCCACGGAGAAAAGCTGTGCGTCAGCGTCAAACCAAGCAGGGCGGCGGCGCAGCCAGCCGCGACCACAAGGCAAACGGCCATGATACGCCTGCGATTGTGTCTATCGGCAACTGTTCCGGTAACGAGGATCAAAAGCAGCGACGGCAGAAACTGAAAAAGCCCGATCAGACCGAGATAAAAGGCGTTACCGGTCACCTCGTACATCTGCCAGCCGACTGAGACGCTGACAATCTGGATGGCGAAGGCTGAAAAAAAGCGGGCGCTGAAGAAGCGACGATAGGAACTATGCCGGAATGCACCGAAACGGTTTTCGGCAGAAGGCAGGGACATCGGCTGGGTGCTCTCGAGAGAATATGAGACGTTTGCAATAGAGCGATATCACAAGAATCGCCAGCCCTATTGGCGCAACACTTGCCCGTTCACCAGCGAATGTCTAAATGTCTTGCAACCAAGATACGGAGATATTGATGCTTGCCCTGTTTCAGACCATCGATCTGGCTTTGAACCTCTACACGTGGGTGCTGATCGCCAGCGCCATTTTTTCCTGGCTGTATGCCTTCAACGTCATCAATTCCCGCAACCAGTTTGTGAATGCCATCGGCAGCTTCCTGGTCAATGTCACGGAACCGGCCCTGCGCCCCATCCGCCGCATTCTGCCCAATCTCGGCGGCATCGACATTTCGCCGATCATCCTGCTGCTGATCATCTTCTTCATCCGCTCCTTCATGTGGAACACGCTTTATCCGATGACCGTTTGAGTGGCTGCTGGCAGAAACACGATGGTCATGTCCGCCTGTCCGTTCGCCTGACACCGGGCGGCGGGCGGGATGCGATTGACGGTGTGGAGCAGCATGCGGACGGACGCGCCTATGTGAAAGCCCGCGTCAGTGCCGTGCCGGAAGACGGCAAGGCGAACAAGGCCCTGATTGTTTTGCTGGCAAAAAAACTCAGGCTGCCCAAATCGTCCATCACCATCATTTCAGGCGAAACAGCGCGCAAAAAAATCCTCCGGATCGACACCGACCCGGAGGATTTCGAAAAGCTCTTTAAAAAGCTGATGGGTTAAGCCGATCAGCCCTGCGCCTTGTAGCGCTCAATGGCTTCGACGATCAGCTTCTTGGCAACGTCGACATCCTGCCAGCCGCCCATCTTCACCCACTTGCCGGGCTCCAGATCCTTGTAGTGCTCGAAGAAGTGCTCGATCTGCTTCAGCGTGATTTCCGGCAGGTCGGTGTAGTTGTGAACCTTGTCGTAACGGCGCGTCAGCTTCGGAGCCGGAACAGCGAGGATTTTCTCGTCCTTGCCGCCATCATCTTCCATGATCATCACGCCGATGGGACGGACGTTGATAACACAGCCGGGAACCAGCGGGCGGGTGTTGCAGATGAGAACGTCGATCGGGTCGCCATCGTCGGACAGCGTGTGCGGCACGAAGCCATAGTTACCCGGATAGGTCATCGGCGTGTAGAGGAAGCGATCAACGATCAGCGCACCGGCGTCTTTGTCCATCTCGTACTTGATCGGATGGCCACCGACCGGCACCTCAACGATAACATTCACGTCATCCGGCGGGTTCTTGCCTATGGAAATTGCATCGATACGCATTCGCTTCCCTCAATTCGACGGGTTGGATTTGGTTTTCGATACTGGGAAAGTCGCCGCATTGCAACATGGCTTTGAGCGGATTAGGCAGAATGCGGGATTTGAGGTTATCGCGATTACGCATGGCGACGGGAAAAACCACGCCAATACGCAATCCATCCGCAGCTTTTGTCAGTTCCAGACGAAACCAACCTTGCGTAACGACTTGCCGCCGAAATCTTCCATGCCTTCGGCAATGTCTCGGCCGCCGTGCGAACGGAAGAACCGATTGGCGACGTCACTGTCTTCGAGGCACCAGACGACGATGCCATTGCAGCCGAGCGATGTCAGCAGCCTGCGGGCCTCCGTAAACAGCAGCGAGCCGAGCCCGATGCCCTGATATTCCGGCCGCAGATAAAGTTCGTAAATCTCGCCGTCATGCGGCAGCCCACGCGCCCGGCTGAGGCCCAGCGTCGCATATCCGGCAACCACACCGGCCACTTCCACCACCAGCATGGTGGCGGAGCCTCTGGTCGCCTTCTTCCACCAGATTTCGCCGCGGCGTTCCAGCATCTGCGTCAACGGCCGGTGCGGGATCAGCCCCGCATAGGCCTGTTGCCACGACAGACGGTGCGCTTCGGAGATGGCGCGCGCATCATGCGGCTCGGCACGGCGAACATCGATGGATAACGTTTTCATAACGCGATTCTGGCCCCGGCCACGGAAACTTGCCAGTCATAAAGGTTAACACCGGCAAGCTTACCCACAGCCTATTCATGTGGACGACCAGCAAAAATTAACGCATCCTTAACCTTTGACACAAGCACCTTTCGACTCATGCACACATAAAAACGAATGCATAAAAAAACCCGGCTCGAAGCCGGGTTCTTTCAAATTCGTCACGACAAGTCGCAATCAGACAGCAAGCTTGGCCTTTTCGAAACGCTTGCGGTCGTTGGCATCGAGGAACATCTTGCGCAGACGGATGGACTTCGGCGTCACTTCCATCAGCTCGTCTTCCTGGATCCAGGAAAGAGCGCGATCGAGCGTCATGCGGATCGGCGGGGTCAGCTTGACGGCTTCATCCTTGCCGGCGGCGCGAATGTTGGTCAGCTGCTTGCCCTTCAGCACGTTCACTTCGAGATCGTTGTCGCGCGTGTGAATGCCGATGATCATGCCAGCATAAACCTTCTCACCCGGCTCGATGATCATCGGGCCGCGATCTTCAAGGTTGAACATGGCGTAAGCGACGGCTTCGCCCGAACCATTCGACAGCAGAACGCCGTTGACGCGACCAGCGATCTGGCCCTTGAAGGGCTGATAGTCATGGAACAGACGGTTCATGATCGCCGTGCCGCGCGTGTCGGTCAAAAGTTCAGACTGGTAGCCGATCAGGCCACGGGTCGGGGCGTAGAACTTCAGGCGAACGCGATTGCCGCCGGAAGGACGAAGCTCGGCCATTTCAGCCTTGCGCTCGGACATCTTCTGAACGACGACGCCGGAATGCTCTTCATCAACGTCGATCACGACTTCTTCGATCGGCTCCAGCAGGGTGCCGTTCTCATCCTTGTGCATCACAACGCGCGGACGCGACACAGCAAGCTCGAAGCCTTCGCGGCGCATGGTTTCGATCAGAACGGCCAGCTGCAATTCGCCACGGCCGGACACGAAGAACGAATCCTTGCCTTCGGCTTCTTCAATCTTCAGCGCAACGTTGCCTTCGGCTTCCTTGAACAGGCGGTCGCGGATAACGCGGCTCGTAACCTTGTCACCTTCGGTGCCGGCAAGCGGGCTGTCGTTGACGATGAAGGACATGGTAACGGTTGGCGGATCGATCGGCTGCGCGGTCATCGCCTCGGTGACGGAGGGATCACAGAAGGTGTCTGCGACAGTGCCCTTGGAAAGGCCGGCGATCGCAACGATGTCGCCCGCATGAGCCTCATCGATCGCGGTGCGCTCGATACCGCGGAATGCGAGAATCTTGGAAATACGACCGGTTTCGATCGTCTTGCCGTCCTGGCCGAGCACCTTCACGGCCTGGTTCGGCTTGATCGAACCGGAGGCGATACGACCGGTGATGATACGGCCGAGGAAAGGGTTGGCTTCAAGGATCGTGCCGATAAGACGGAACGGGCCTTCTTCGACCTTGGGCTCCGGAACATGCTCGAGAACCAGGTCGAGCAAGGGTGCAAGACCCTGATCCTTCGGACCTTCCGGGTTGACGTTCATCCAGCCGTCACGGCCGGAACCGTAAAGGATCGGGAAGTCGAGCTGCTCGTCGGTGGCGTCGAGGTTCGCGAAAAGGTCGAACACTTCGTTGATGACTTCTTCATGACGGCCATCCGGACGGTCGATCTTGTTGATCGCGACGATCGGGCGAAGACCAACCTTCAGCGCCTTGCTGACCACGAACTTGGTCTGCGGCATCGGGCCTTCGGACGAATCGACCAGAACGATCGCGCCATCCACCATCGACAGGATACGCTCGACTTCACCGCCGAAGTCGGCGTGGCCGGGGGTGTCGACGATGTTGATGCGAACACCCTTCCACTCCACCGAGGTCGCCTTGGCGAGAATGGTGATGCCACGTTCCTTTTCGAGATCGTTGCTGTCCATCACACGCTCGGCGACGCGCTGGTTGTCGCGGAACGAGCCGGACTGCTTCAGAAGCTCGTCCACGAGCGTCGTTTTTCCATGGTCAACGTGCGCGATGATCGCGATGTTGCGAAGTGCCATTGTTCAAAATCTCTGAGGTTGGGCGCTACTATCGTGAGATGCGCCAATTTAGTTTGGCGCGCTCATAACCTTTTTTTTGCAAATGCGAAAGGGGGGGCTTGTCATAAGCCCCCTGCGCTCCGGTTCTAGCTCAGAAATATGACAGTCTTTTATAGCGTACTCTTATACGAGGCCGCGCTTCAACAGCATGGCGTCCGGGCTAGGCATCTTGCCGCGGAAGGCAAGATAGGCCTCCTCCGGATCGATGGAACCGCCGACAGAATAGATATTGTCCTTCAGCCGGCGCGCCATCTCACCATCAAAGGCATTGCCGGTTTCCTCAAAAGCGGAAAACGCATCGGCATCCAGCACCTCCGACCACATGTAGGAATAATAACCGGCGGAATAACCGTCACCGGAGAACACATGCTGGAAATGCGGCGTCGCATGCCGCATGACGATGGATTTCGGCATGTTGAGCGCGGAAAGCACCTCACCCTGCACGGCCATTGGATCACCGACGCTGTCGCGGGTGTGAAACGCCATGTCGACAATGGCCGAAGAAGTAAATTCCACCGTGCTGAAACCGGCATTGAAGGTCTGCGCGGCCAGAACCTTGTCCAGCAGCGCTTTCGGCATCGGCGCACCGGTTTCATAATGCAGGGCATATTTTTCCAGGATTTCCGGAACCGTCAGCCAATGTTCGTAAAGCTGCGACGGCAATTCGACGAAATCGCGCGAGACACCCGTTCCGGACACGGAAGGGTAGGTAACATCAGACAACATGCCATGCAGCGCGTGGCCGAATTCATGAAACAGCGTGCGTGCATCGTCGAGCGAGAGCAGCGCCGGTTTTCCCTCGGCCGGTTTCGCGAAATTGCAGACATTGTAGATGATCGGTATTTCGCCAACGGTGCCGTTCTTCAACGGCAGCTTGTGCTGTGACTGGAACGAACTCATCCACGCGCCGGAACGCTTGGAAGGACGGGCGAAATAATCGCCGAGGAACATGGCTTTCAGATCGCCCTGTTCATCGCGGATTTCGAAAACCCGCACATCCGGATGGTAGGCGGCAACGCCCTTTGCTTCCACGGCGCGAATTCCGAAGAGCCGGTTGGCCACATCGAAGCAGGCCTCGATGATCTTTTCCAGTTGCAGATAGGGTTTCAACTCAGTCTCGGAGAAGCTGAATTTCCGTGTCCGCAGCTTTTCTGCATAATGCCGCCAGTCCCATGGCAAAACCTCGTGGTTCCTGCCTTCCTCGGCAATGATGGCGGCAAGCTCGGCCTCTTCTTCAGCGGCGCGAAGAACTGCCTTTTCCCAGACCTGACCGAGAAGGCCGTTCACGGCGTCGGGCGTTTTTGCCATTGTGTCGTCGAGCTTATAGGCGGCAAAATTCGCGTAACCGAGAAGCTTTGCCTTCTCCTCACGCAGTTCGAGTGTGCGATGGACGATCTCGCGATTGTCGGTCTCGCCACCGTTTTCACCCCGCGCCGCCCAGGCCTTGAAGGCTTGTTCGCGCAAATCCCGGCGCTCGGAAAAGGTCAGAAAAGGCTCGATGATCGAGCGGGAAAGGGTAACGGCGAATTTCCCGTCTTCGCCATGCTCGCGGGCAGCACCCGCCATCGCATCGCGCAGAAAGCCGGGAATGCCGGCAAGCTCCTCTTCCGTGGCAAGTAGCAGTTTCCAGCTCTTTTCATCCGCCAGCACATTCTGCCCGAAGCTGGCGCCAAGACCGGCAAGCTCCTCGTTGATGGTCGCCAGCCGTTCCTGCCGGTCCTTCTGCAACTTGGCGCCGGAGCGCACGAAACCCTTCCAGTGGCGTTCGAGAACACGCTTTTCCTCGCCCGTCAGCCCAAGCGAATCGCGCTTCTCCCACAACGTATCGATACGCTTGAACAGGGCCTCATTCATGCCGATCTTCGAATAGTGCCGCGACATTTTCGGTGCGATTTCCCGCTCCAGTGCCTGAATGGCGCCATTGGTATGCGCCCCCGCCTTGTTCCAGAACAGGGCTGAAATGCGCGAAAGTTCGTCGCCTGCTATTTCGAGCGCGGTCACGGTGTTTTCAAACGTCGGCGCCTGAGCATTGCCGGCAATCGCATCGATTTCCTGTTCATGCGACAGAAGGGCAGCTTCGAAGGCCGGAGCGAAATCCTCATCCTTGACCGCATCGAATTTCGGCAGACCGTTGTGACCGTTCCAGGTAACGAGTGCGGGATAAAGCGCGGTCTTGGATGGCATTTCATCTTCCTTGTACAATTCCGGTTTAAACCCATATGGGCACGCCTCCACCGCCAATTCAATATCCGGAATTTGGTGTGGAATACGCCAATGTCTGCACGGCAAAGTATTGACCGGAGCCACGGCGACATGATCTGGTTTATTGAAATAATATCCCATGATGGAGATATGTATTATGGAGATTTATTCTTTAAGGTCCTCTAATAATTTCCTTTTCAGGGACAATTCCAGAAATGCCAGATCCGTGGGCAATACCGATTTCGGCAAGGCGGCCAAATCCGATGCAGGTGCAGCCTTCGAGGAGACGGTGAAACGCATCGATTTCACCCGCATCAGCCCGCGCGAATTGCGCGAAATCGCCCGGGAATATTACGATGCGGGGAAAATCGGCCACGATACCTGGCTTGAGCTTTCCTCCGAACTGCCGGTGCAGACGCTGAACGCCAAGGGTGAGGTAATCGACATATCCGACGTGACCGATGATACGGATTTCGACTTCCTGTCGTATTTTTCCGACCGGGCCGAAATCGCCAGCTCCATCGGCACGGCGGAAGAGGCGCAAAAAATGCAGGACGTCCTGTCTTTTTTTGCTTTGGCGTAACGATCTTCGACTATCTTTTTGAGCATATAGCAACCGAACTGACACATACTTTACTCGATTTTCGACAATATGATTTGTGTACCATTGATTATCGCCCGGAATTTAGTAAGGCTGACTTACGAAAAGGCGAAGCATGGGCACGAAACGCGAAAAAGATTCATTGGCATTTTTGCTGAACAGCGGCGCGCGTCTGCTGAACAGTGCATTTGAGCGCCGCATTTCCGAAGCCGGACTGGGCTTGACCCCCGGCGAGGCAAGAGCATTGCTGACGGTTGCCGTCGTTGATGGCAGTAAACAATCTGACATCGCCGCCCGCCTCGGCATTGAGCCCATGACGATCTGCGCCTATCTCGACAAGCTGCAATCGCTTGACCTCATCGAGCGCCAGCAGGACCCGCAGGACAGACGTTCCAAGCGCATCGTGTTGACGAAAACATCTGCCGACATGCTTGAAGCCGTGCGGCAGGAAATCGACCAGCTGGTTCGTCACGCCACCCAGGGTCTGAACGAGGAAGAAGTTGCGCTCTTCCGCAGCTTCCTGCAGACACTTCGTAACAATCTGCAGCCGGAACAGCCGAGCCAGAACAGCTGATCGCAATGCCGCCAGAAACGATCATGTCCAGAAAGCGTACGGCAATACTGGGTGCGTTACTGACGGCGCTGGCGCCCATTTCCATGGCGATCTATACACCTGCCATGCCGGAGCTGACACGGGTTTTCGCCACCACCGAGCCCGCCGTCAAACTCAGCCTGTCGCTTTATTTTGCCGGTTTCGCCATCGCCCAGTTGATAGCCGGACCGGCATCCGACGCTTTTGGACGGCGAAAGGCCAGCCTGTTCTTTCTTTCAATCTTTCTCGGCGGCGGGCTGCTTGCCGTTTTTGCACCGACGATTGAAGTCCTGCTCGTCGCACGGCTGGTACAGGGCATCGGCGCCTCCGTCGGCATGACAGTGGCGCGCGCGGTGGTCCGCGACCAGTTCACCGGCGCTGACGCCTCCAGCATCATGAACCTCATCGGCATCATGCTGGCCGTCGGCCCGGCCATGGGACCAACAATCGGCGGGCTATCCCTTGCAGCCTTCGGCTGGCAATCGGTGTTTTTCCTCATGGCCGGTCTCGGGGCCATCGCCATCTTTTCGGTCGTGGTCTTTCTGCGCGAAACGACAGTCCCGGACAGAAACCTGATCCGCCCCCGCCGTCTCCTGTCTGCCTATGGCACATTGCTCACACAGCCACGTTTTCTTCTTGCCGCACTCGTGCTCGGCGGTTCCATCGGCGCGCTTTATGCGCAGGCCACCATGCTGACCTTCATTCTCATCAATGAAGTCGGCATGACCCCCACCGCATTCGGCATCGGCATGCTGATGCAAACCGGCGCCTATTTCTTCGGCTCCATCGCCCTGCGTTATATCGCGCCGCGATTGGGTGACCGCCGTTCGGTCATACTTGGTCTCTGTTTTTCGGCAACAGGCGGTCTCCTCATCCTGCTGTCGGTATTCCTGATACCGCCATCCTTCCTTTCGATCATGGGACCCGTGGCGGTCGCAACAGTCGGCATAGCCTTGCTGACGCCATCCATGGTGACGGCGGCCCTTGCACCGTTCCCGCATATTGCCGGTTCGGCCTCGGCGATGATGGGCTTCATCCAGATGGGATCGGGTTTTGCGGGTGGTGCGGCAGCCTCGCTCATCGGCTCACCTTTGACCGGCTTCGGCATCATCATTCCGGTGATGGAATTCACCGCCGTCGCCAGCTATATCGGCTTCCGCATCGTCTCCAGAAGAGAGACATGAAAAAACCCGCCGGCGTCGCAGCCAGCGGGTTTCATTATTTCCACGACAGCAGAATTATTTGCCGAGGTTACGCTTGGCGAGCGTGCGAAGACGCAGTGCATTGAGCTTGATGAAGCCTGCCGCATCCTTCTGGTCGTAAGCGCCGTGGTCGTCCTCGAAGGTCACCAGCGCGTCGGAATAGAGCGACTTTTCGCTCTCGCGGCCGGTTACCATGACATTGCCCTTGTAGAGCTTCAGCGTCACTTCGCCTTCCACATGTTCCTGGCTCTTGTCGATCAGCGCCTGAAGCATTTCACGCTCCGGCGAGAACCAGAAGCCGTAGTAGATGAGTTCAGCGTAACGCGGCATCAGATCGTCCTTGAGATGCGCTGCACCCCGGTCGAGCGTGATGGATTCGATGGCGCGATGTGCGGCAAGCAGGATCGTGCCGCCGGGCGTTTCATAAACGCCGCGCGACTTCATGCCGACGAAACGGTTCTCGACCAGATCAAGACGGCCGATGCCGTTTTCGCGGCCGTAATTGTTGAGCGTGGCGAGAAGCGTCGCGGGCGACATTTCAACGCCGTTGATGGAGCAGGCATCGCCCTTGCGGAAACCGACCTTGATGACGGTTGCCTTGTCCGGCGCCGCTTCCGGGGAAATGGTGCGCATATGCACATATTCAGGCGCTTCCCGTGCCGGGTCTTCCAGAACCTTGCCCTCGGAAGAGGAGTGCAGCAGGTTGGCGTCAACCGAGAAAGGCGCTTCGCCCTTCTTGTCCTTGGCGACCGGGATCTGGTTCTGTTCGGCGAATTCCAGAAGATCGGTACGGCTCTTGAACGCCCAGTCGCGCCACGGCGCAATGATCTTGATGTCGGGGTTCAGCGCATAGGCCGAAAGCTCGAAACGGACCTGGTCGTTACCCTTGCCGGTGGCGCCATGGGCAATGGCGTCAGCGCCGGTCTTCTTGGCGATCTCGATCAGGTGCTTGGAAATCAGCGGACGGGCAATCGAGGTGCCGAGCAGATAGACGCCTTCATAAACGGCGTTGGCGCGAAACATCGGGAATACGAAATCGCGCACGAATTCTTCGCGGACGTCCTCGATGAAGATTTCCTTGATGCCCAGCATCTCGGCCTTCTTGCGCGCCGGCTCAAGCTCTTCGCCCTGGCCGAGATCGGCAGTGAAGGTCACGACTTCAGCGCCGAGTTCCGTCTGAAGCCATTTCAGGATGATCGAGGTGTCGAGACCGCCGGAATAGGCGAGAACGACTTTCTTAACGTCTTTCGGAAGTGCCATAGTGATGTCCATCTGCATGATGACGGCATCCGGGCACCGCCATTTCCTTGGGATTTCGGCACTTTTACAGTGCAACCCGAAATGTGTGAAGCGCTTTTCCGTGAGATAAGCGACAAAACAATTGATGGGGGCGTCTGGCGACGGGTGATGACAGGCCGCGCCGCTGGGAACGAAGCGATTGTCACATGCATTTAGAAAATTCGCGCTTTATCATGAAGCGGCGCGATCGACTTGAAGACCGTGAATGAAGCCACTCAGGTTCAGGCAACGTTGCAAACCGCTGGAAACAGCAGAAACGACGCGAAGGAGAAACCTATGACGACCATCCACCCTGCATTCAAGGAAGATAATGTCGCTGTCATAACAGGTGCGGCATCCGGCATCGGACTTGCCGCCGCCCGCAAATTCGCAAGCTTCGGCATGAGTGTCGTGCTCGTCGATCTCGACGGTGAAAAGCTCGCCGCAGCGCATGCGGATATTCTGAACGTCGCCAAGAACGGTGAAGCGCAGATCGTCACCATCCCGACCGACGTATCGAAACTTGATGAGCTGGAGGCGCTGGAACGCGCCGTCATTCAGCGTTTCGGACGCATCCACGTCCTCATGAACAATGCCGGCATCCAGCCCGGCAGCGCCATTTTCGGACCACAGGCCAATTGGGAAAAAGTCATTAACGTCAATCTGATGGGGGTGGTGAACGGCAGCCGCGTCTTTGGCCAGGGCATGGTTGCCCATGGCGAGGCGTCGCTCATCATCAATACCGGCTCGAAGCAGGGCATCACCACGCCGCCCGGGGATCCGGCCTATAACGTCTCCAAATCGGGTGTCAAAACCTTCACGGAGGCACTTCAGCACGAATTGCGCAATATTCCCAACGGCGCGGTTTCTGCCCACCTGCTGATCCCCGGTTTCGTCTTCACCGGCCTGACCGCCAATGGCAGGACGGAAAAGCCGCAGGGCGCATGGACCGGCGAGCAGACAGTCGATTTCATGATCGAGAGTATCAGCCGGGGCGATTTCTACATTCTCTGCCCGGATGGCGAAGTGGACCGCCCGACGGACGAGAAACGCATTCTCTGGGCGGCGCAGGACATCGTCCAGAACCGCCCGCCGCTGTCGCGCTGGCACACGGAATATTCCGCCGCCTTCACCAGCTTCCTGAAAAACTGAATGTTCTCGGCCGCCGCGATTTGAAAATTGCGGCGGCTTTCTAATTGATCAGCTGCTTTCGCGCCAACGCACCGGCGCGCAAAAACATTGGCAGGAACACGAAATCGCGTTAAGCAACGGCAATCTCCAGATTTCATGGGTGCCGCGATGGATTTCGTTCCGAGCCTGCCAACACTTATCGCCTTCACCATCGCCATTCTGCTTCTGGCGGTGACGCCGGGGCCTGACATGACGCTGTGGATCAGCCGGTCGCTGCGCGAGGGCCGGACAGCGGGTTTCATGACGCTTCTGGGAACCAATATCGGCATCACGGTGCACACGATGCTGGTCGCTTTCGGGGTCGCCGCCCTCATTGTCGCCTCGCCGACGGCCTTCATGATCCTGAAGACCGGCGGGGCCGCCTATCTGGTCTGGCTCGCCATTCAGGCGATCCGCAAGGGCTCGGATTTCGTGATGGTCAAGACCACCGGCGAGAAAGCCCAGTCCTCCCTGAAATCGGCGCTCCTGAACGGCATCTGGGTCAATCTCCTGAACCCGAAGATCATCATCTTCTTCATGACCTTCCTGCCGCAATTCGTCAGCGCGTCCGATCCGCATGTCACCGGCAAGCTTATTTTCCTAGGGCTCTGGTCGATCATCGTGGCGCTGCCGATCGGCATCGGCATCGTGATTGCCGCAGATGTTCTCTCCGCCTGGCTGCAACGCAACCGGAAGGTTCTGCGCGGACTGGATTACACGATCGCCGGCGTCTTTTCGCTTTTCGCCGTCAAGATTTTCTTCACGCAGACGCGCTGAGCGCAAATAAAAAAGGCGCCCGAAGGCGCCTTTGGGAATGATCAGCCGATCAAAAGCTCGTCGTCATCCAGTTTCTGGCCGCGTATCTTGCGGAACATGTCGATCAAATCCTCGACTTCCAGGTCCTTGCGGCTGTCACCGGACACGTCGAGTACAATTTCACCGGCATGCAGCATGATCGTGCGGGTACCATAATCCAGCGCCTGACGCATGGAATGCGTGACCATCAGCGTTGTCAGCTTGCGCTCCGACACCACCTTACGGGTCAATTCCATCACGAACTCCGCCATGCCGGGATCGAGTGCTGCCGTATGTTCGTCGAGCAGCAGCACATCCGAACCGGAAAGCGTCGCCATGACAAGCGACACTGCCTGTCTTTGCCCGCCGGACAACAGGTCCATGCGATCCTTCAGTCGGTTTTCGAGACCGAGATTGAGCGAGGCGATACGTTCTCTAAAGAAATCCCGCCTGCCGCGTCCAAGCGCCGACAACAACCCGCGACGCTCGCCGCGCGACGCCGCCAATGCCAGATTTTCTTCGATGGTGAGTGCGCCGCAACTGCCCGCAAGCGGGTCCTGAAACACGCGTGCCACCCGACCGGCCCGGCTGGCGGTCGGCTTACGGGTAACGTCGGCACCACCAATCATCACCTTGCCCGCCGTCGGCAGCACGTCGCCGGCCAAGACGCCGAGAAGCGTGGATTTGCCGGCGCCATTGGAACCGATGACAGTGACGAAGGAGCCATCCTCGATGGTGAGATCGATCTTGGCCAGCGCCTGCTTTTGCAACGGCGTGCCACGTCCGAAGACGACCTGAATATCGGAAAGGGAAATCACGATGTTGCTCCCCCGCGGCGCAGTCGGGGCAGGATCAATGCAATGGCCACCAATACCGCCGTTACGAAATTGAGATCGGACGCCTTGAGACCGAGCACATCGCTCGACAAAGCGAGCTGGATGGCAAGACGATAGGCAATGGAGCCGAAGACACAGCCGATGAGCGCGATCAGAATGCCGCGTGCGCCAAACAGCGTCTCACCGATGATGACGGCCGCAAGCCCGACAACGATGGTGCCGACACCGGAGGTCACATCGGCAAAGCCGTTGGTCTGTGCAAACAGCGCACCGCCGAGTGCAACCAGCGCATTCGAAAGCGCCATGCCGAGATAGATCTGGTTGCCGGTCTTCACGCCCTGCGCCCGCGCCATCCGCGCATTGGCCCCCGTCGCCCGCATGGCAAGGCCCGCATCGCTTTCAAGAAAACGCCAGACGAGAATGACCGCGATCAGCACCAGCGCGCCGACGAAGAGCGGCCGCACCAGATATTCGGAAAGGCCGAGGCCGTAAAACGGCGATACCATCGTATCCTGATTGAGCAGCGCCACATTAGGCTTTCCCATCACCCGCAGATTGACGGAAAACAGCGCGATCATCGTCAGGATCGAAGCAAGCAGGTTGAGGATTTTGAAACGAACGTTGAGCGTTGCGGTGACCATGCCCGCAGCGGCACCGGCAACCATCGCAACCGCCGTCGCCACCCAGGCATTCAGACCGGCGATGATCAGCACGGCGGCAACGGCAGCGCCAAGCGGAAACGAACCGTCCACGGTCAGGTCAGGAAAATCTAGCACCCGGAAAGCGAGATAGACGCCAATCGCCACAAAAGCGAAGACCAGTCCCAGCTCCACGGCACCCCAGAAGGCGATTTGGCTCACGGTAATGTCCTTGTTATTGCCGCCCTCAGGCGGATACGGGCACCGTCTCGTGCCACGTAAAACGGGCGGCGTAATACCGCCGCCCGCAATTCAGTCCGGTTTCGGTTCAGTCGATGACCTTGGTGGCGCGCTTCGTCACGCTTTCAGGGAAGGTGACGCCAACTTTTTCGGCAACCTTCTTGTTGATCACGAGATCGGTGCCAACAGCGACGGTTGCAGCAATGTCGCCCGGCTTTTCACCCTTGAGGATGCGGACAACAACGCCGCCGGTCTGTTTGCCAACGTCGAAATAGTTGAAGCCGAGGGCTGCAACCGCACCACGCGCGACGGAATCCGTATCAGCGGCATAAAGCGGGATCTTGGCTTCGCTCGCAACGCCCGCCGCCGCCTCGAAAGCAGAAACGATGGTGTTGTCGGTCGGAACGTAGATCACATCAGCCTTGCCAACCAGAGCGCGGGTCGCGCCCTGAACTTCAGCGGACTTGGTGGCGACGGACTCGACAACCTTCAGGCCGGCCTTCTCGGCCTCGGCCTTCAGCAGGGCGAGCGTCGAAGCTGAGTTGGCTTCGGCCGAGTTGTAGATGAAGCCGATGGACTTGGCGTTCGGCGAAATTTCCTTGATGAGCGCCAGGTGTTCGCCAACCGGCAGCATGTCGGAAAGGCCGGTCACATTGCCGCCGGGCTTTTCCATGCTCTTGATGAGCTGTGCGCCGACGGGATCGGAAACCGCCGTGAAGACAACCGGGATATCACGCGTGGCCGCAACGACAGCCTGAGCCGACGGCGTAGAGATCGGTACGATGACATTGGGCGCATCGCCGACGAACTGGCGCGCAATCTGCGCTGCGGTGCCGGGATTGCCCTGCGCGGACTCGTAGAGGAATTTGAGGTTCTCGCCTTCCTTGTAGCCAGCTTCGGCAAGGGCAGCCTTGACGCCGTCACGGGCAGCGTCAAGCGCCGGATGTTCAACAATGGCGGTGACGGCAACGGTGACGTTTTCAGCCTTGGCCGGCAGAACGATGGCGCTCGCAGCAGCGAGAGCCAGAATGAATGCGCGCATGGATATCCTCCTGTTGGTTCCCTGTTTTCGTCTTTCTAGGAACAAGACAGACCGAAATCAATCGGAGAACCGCCGGAAAACCAGCTTTATGGCGCAAATGCGGCTGATTCAGTCATCCGCACCGTGATTGGCGATCATCATCGCCTCGAAAGCCAGCCTTTCGGTCTTGCGCATGCGTTCCGATTCCGACTTCAACTGGCCGCAGGCAGCGAGAATATCGCGGCCGCGCGGCGTGCGGATCGGCGAGGCATAACCCGCCTGATTGATGAAATCGGCGAACTTCTCGATCTGCGCCCATTCGGAGCACTGGTAGTTCGTGCCCGGCCACGGATTGAACGGAATGAGGTTGATCTTGGCCGGAACGCCCTTCAGCAGCTGCACCAGCATCTTGGCGTCTTCCAGGCTGTCATTGACGTCCTTCAGCATCACATATTCGAAGGTGATGCGACGGGCATTGGAAAGACCCGGATAGTTGCGGCAGGCCTCGATCAGTTCCTTCAGCGGATATTTCTTGTTGATCGGCACCAGCATGTCGCGCAGATCGTCACGCACCGCATGCAGAGAAATCGCCAGCATCACGCCAATTTCGTCACCGGTACGAAAGATTTCCGGCACGGCGCCTGAGGTGGACAGCGTCACACGTCGCTTGGAAAGCGACAGGCCGTCACCATCGGTCGCGATCAGAAGCGCGGTCTTAACGTGCTCGAAATTATAGAGCGGCTCGCCCATGCCCATCATCACGATGTTGGATACCTTGCGGCCTTCGCTCGGCACATAAGCGCCGACCGGCGTCGAACCATCGGGAAAATCGCCGAGCCGGTCACGCGCCAGCAGCAGCTGGGCAAGAATTTCCTCGGCCGTCAGGTTGCGCACCAGGCGCTGCGTGCCGGTGTGACAGAAGGAACAGGTGAGCGAACAGCCGACCTGGCTCGATATGCACAACGTGCCGCGACCTTCTTCCGGAATATACACCGTTTCGATCTCAACGGGACGTCCCGCACCGCGCGGCGGAAAACGCATCAGCCATTTGCGGGTGCCGTCATTGGATATCTGCTCCTCGACGATTTCCGGACGGGCGATGGTGAAGGCCGCCTTCAGCTTCTCGCGAAGCTCCTTGGCGACATTCGTCATGTTGTCGAAATCCGAGACGCCGCGCACATAAAGCCAGTTCCACAACTGGCTGACGCGCATCTTCACCTGCTTTTGCGGCACGCCGATCTCGGCCAGCGCCTCGCCCATTTCCTCACGCGTCAGGCCGATCAGCGACGGCTTGCCGGACATGAGATCGCTATTGGCGATCAGCGGGGTTTTGACTGCCAGGCCGGCAGGGGCTTGCATTACGGACATCACGCTATCCCATCGTTCCATGCATCGCACGACCGGCCTGTCGGATAGGCGGAAAATCGTCTGCATGTCGAGAAAATCAAAGGCGGAGCACTTTTCGCGCATCCGCCTGTCAATGTTGCCGCGCCTTTAGCATCAAACAAGCAAAAACGCAAATGGCCGGTCGATGACCGGCCATTATCAAACGCGATAAAGCGTCAGGATTACTTGCAGCTCTCGATCTGCTTGAGAGCAGCCGAAATACCCGAGAGCGAATAGGAATAGGACGTCGCGGTGCCGCGACCGGAAACCGCCTTGACCGTCATCGACTTGCCGCCCTTCATCGCAGCCACGAGAGCGGGCTCTTCGGCAGCGTTTTCAACCCAGGCAGCCTTGTCCTTGGTGAACATGACGAAGTTCTTGTTGTCGATCGTCACATTGACCTTGGAGCCCTGCTTCAGCGGATAACCCACCATGGCCTGCGGCTCATAGGAGATGTTCTGGCCCGGACGCTGCGAGACGATGAAGAAGATATCGCCGTGATCGACGCTCGCCGGTTCCTTGGCGGTCGGAATGGAAAGAACGTAGCAGACGGTGCTGTTGCCCGATTTGTACGAATAGGCACCCCAAGCATTGAACTGCTGGATGCGCGTGGGCGACTGTGCAGATGCTACGCCGACGCTGGTCAGCAAAATGGCCGCTGCGGTTGCTACACTTCTTACAAACATAGAATTTCCTGCCGGGTTATTGTCTTCCATTAGCCCGAAGCAGCGGCGGGCTCCATTTTCTGGATCGGCCACGTTCAGGTGCGGATCGTCTTTTCTCATTGTGGTCGGGAAGCGGTTACCAAACCGTCAACAACACGCATAAAATGCCTAAAACGTCTTGCAGTGTTACAGATTGGCGACTCCCCGCACCCTGAAGGAAGGGCGCGGAACGACCTTCCTTCATGTGTATGACACACAAATTCAGGCAAGAATTTGTCACCCGTCAGGCTGCGTCGGGCGGGCACATCACAGAGGCGTTACCCGGCTTCCTGCTGTCTCTTCAGCATGGCATCCGCCGCATCGTAATGCTCCATCTTGATATGGGCGCGGATCATGGCGAGCGCGGCAGTGATGACTGCGATATCATCGGTAAAACCGACGACCGCCAGCATATCCGGCACGGCGTCGATGGGCATGATGAAATAAGCGAGCGCAGCGAGAATAATGCCCTTGGCGCGCAGCGGCGTGTCACGGTCGATCGCGCAATAATAGGCCGCAGCCGCGTCGCGCGCGAACGGCACCTTGGTCATCACCCGCTTCAGCTTGGGCCAGAATTTGGCGCGCACGACATTCTCGCGCTCCTGCTGCTTGTCGGTTTCACCCGGCAGAAGAATTTCACCGATTTTCACATCATCCATGATCGACGGTCCTCCGGTCACGGCTATTATATGGGAGTTAACGCCCGCCGTTCAATTCCCCCGGCCTTCCGCTGCCTTCTGCATGGCCTCGGCCAGAAGAAAATCCCGCTCGGTTACGCCCTGTGAATCATGCGTGGTGAGGCAGACTTTCACGCGCGAATAGACATTGGACCATTCCGGGTGATGATTGAGCCTTTCCGCCGCAAGAGCCGATTCCGCCATGAAACCGAAGGCTTCCGCAAAACTGGAGAACTTGAAGGACCTGACGATCGCCGCCCCGTCCTCTCGCAGGGCCCAGCCTTCGAGTTTAGACAATGCCTGCCGGATGGCTTCCGGTTCAACTCTGGGATATTTCATCAATCTTGCCTCCGCTTGATACCCATTAACGCCTCAACGACCGGATCGACGCATATTCCATGAAACATATAGCTGTTCTTTTTGTCTGCATGGGCAATATCTGCCGCTCACCACTTGCCGAAGGCGTTTTGACAAACCTTGCCGATAGAGATGGTGTATCCCGCCAATTGACGGTCGACTCCGCCGGCACCGGCGGCTGGCATACCGGCAATGCCCCGGATCGCCGATCCATCGCGATAGCCCGCAAGCATGGCATCGATATTTCAGGGCAGCGCGCGCGGCAGGTCAGCCAGGCCGATTTCGAAAACTTCGATCTCATCCTTGCCATGGATACGAGCAATCTGGCGAAACTGCTTCAAAAGGCGCCGGAAAACCGCAGGCACAAAATCCACCTGTTTCTGGACTATGCTTCGGGACGCCACGAGAGCGTCCCGGATCCCTATTTCGGTGGTGAAGACGGATTTCTGACCGTCTACAACATGCTTTTGGCGGGATGCAGCTCGTTGCTCGAAAAGATGGAGCTGGACCGCGCTTCGTGAAGTGGGAACGCCTCTTCCACGACATAGGGGCCGCCTCCTACCGATTCCTTCGACGACATCAGCACGAAACGTCCGACGGTGAAGGGCGATGTGCGGAAATTGCCGCGTCCGGAAAGATAATGCACCACATCGTCCAGACGCGAGGAGCGCAGCCGCGCCAGCGTCACATGCGGCATGAATTTGCGCGGATCAGGCGGGAGACCGATCCTTTGACAAATTCTCTCGACTTCGGCCTGCAGCGCATGCATTTCCGGCGAGGGAGAAACCCCGGCCCAGATGGAATGCGGTTTCTTGGAGCCGAAGGAACCCATACCGGTGAGATTAAGCTGGAACTCCGGCCTCTCGATCCGATCCAGCCTATCGACAACCTCATCGGCGGTCCGTCCGTCGATGTCACCGATAAAACGCAGGGTTATGTGATAATTCTCCACATCGATCCACCGGGCTCCCGGCAGACCACCGCGCAACAATGAGAGGCTCATAGCCGCATTGCGCGGAATTTCGAGGGCGGTAAACAGTCTCGGCATGGCGAGCTCCCCGAATCTCTTGGCAGAACAAGCATAGCGAATCACGCAATGCAGACGGGCGCAAGTGCTTATTTTTTTTGCGCACCGATTGTCTTGATGAAGCTTTCAACAGCCGGCAAAGATTTCTCCACCATCACGGCAACACCTTCGGTATTGGGGTGCATCTTGTCATCCAGTTTCAGCTTGTCATCGCTCACTACGCCATCCAGAAAGAAGGGATAAAGCGGCAGGTTGTATTTTTCCGCAAGCTTCGGAAAGATCGGATTGAAGCGCCTGGCATAGTCGTCACCCATATTCGGCGGCGCCATAATGCCGACCAGCAGCACCGCTATATTGCGTTTCTGAAAACCGGAAATGATGGAATCGAGGTTCTTTTCCGTCTGTTCCGGGGCAATACCACGCAGCGCATCGTTGGCGCCGAGTTCCAGAATGACTCCGTCCGTACCATCAGGAACCGACCATTCCGCCCGCGCCAGACCACCGGATGAGGTATCGCCGGACACGCCGGCATTGGCGATGGCGACACTGACGCCCTTCGCCTTTAATGCAGCTTCAAGCTGTACGGTGTAGCTGTCGGTAGGTGGCAGCTGATACCCGGCCATGAGACTGTCGCCGAGGCCGACCAGTTGCAATGTCCGTTCCTGAGCGGTGGCAGCCGTGCCGGAAAGGGCGGCGGAGAAAATGACGATGAAGTGAAACAGGGCAGCTTTAAATCTCATCACGGCTTTCCTAACTTGGCCTAACTTGGTTTCCATTGTCTGAAATACCGACCGCATCGACACCGCCAGACCATTTTCATCACCTTATATAGGAACGAGAATTGTGACGAAAAGCATCATAGAGCTGAAGAAGGCCGACCTCACGCTCGGCAACGCCGCCGCCTCCGTCCACGTTCTCAAATCCATCGATCTTTTGATCGGTGAAGGTGAAGCGGTGGGCATTGTCGGCCCTTCCGGCTCGGGGAAATCGACGCTGCTGATGGTGCTTGCCGGTCTCGAACGGCTGGACAGCGGTGAAATCATCATCGCGGATACGCAACTGCACAGGCTCGGCGAGGATGCACTGGCGGATTTTCGCGGCAAGAATATCGGCATCGTTTTCCAGTCCTTCCACCTCATCGCCAATATGACGGCGCTGGAAAACGTCGCCGTTCCGCTGGAACTGGCCAATACCCCCAATCCCTTCGAGATCGCCAGGCGTGAACTCGTCGCCGTCGGTCTCGGAGAACGCCTCAACCACTATCCCGGCCAGCTCTCCGGTGGCGAACAGCAGCGTGTCGCCATCGCCCGCGCGCTTGCCCCCTCGCCGGCCGTGCTGATCGCCGATGAACCCACGGGTAATCTCGATACCGATACCGGTAAACAGATCGCCGATCTTCTTTTTACCAAACAGGCCGAACGCGGCATGACCATGGTCCTCGTTACCCATGATCCGTCGCTCGCCGCCCGCTGCTCTCGGCAGATCAAAGTGCGCTCCGGCGAGATTGAGGGCGACAGCGCCCGCCCCCAGATGGCGCGGGCGGTATCGGCATGATCGGATCTCTTCTTCCGTCTTTCGCCAATATCAGAAATGCCATGAGGCTCGCACGGCGCGAAATTCGCGGCGGGTTAAGCGGCTTTTACATTTTCCTCGCCTGTATCGCGCTGGGAACCGGCGCTATTGCCGCCGTCAATTCCGTGTCGCGCGCTGTCACCAGCGCCATTGCCACCGAAGGCCAGTCGATTCTGGCCGGCGACGTGCGTTTCGAATTGCGCAACAGGGAGGCGACGCAGGAGGAACAGGCCTATCTGGATGGCCTTGGCACGGTCGCGGTTTCCACCGGGCTTCGCTCCATGGCCCGCCTTGCGGATGGTTCCGAACAGACGCTGACGGAAGTGAAAGCCATTGACGGCGCCTATCCGCTCTATGGAACCTTCGTAGCCGATCCCAACCGGCCGCTGAGTGAACTTCTGGCCGGCAATGGCGACACCTATGGCGCCATTGCCGCACCGCTGTTGCTGGAACGGCTCGGCATCAAGATCGGCGACGAAGTCCTGCTTGGTAACACAAAGCTGAAACTGACCGGCACGGTGGTCGATGAGCCGGATGCGCTATCCGACGGTTTCGGTTTCGCGCCAAGGCTGATGATCAGCCGCGACGCCCTTTTCGCCTCCGGTCTCGTTCAGACCGGCAGCCTCGTCGAACACGCCTACAAGATCAAGCTGAGTGACCCTGCAGCGCGGGCAACGATGACCGACGCGGCCAACAAGGCCTTTCCCAATGCCGGTTGGTCCATCCGCACCAGTGATCGGGCAGCACCGTCGCTGACCGAAAACGTCAACCGCTTCTCGCAATTCCTGACATTGGTGGGCCTCACCGCCCTTATCGTCGGTGGTGTCGGTGTCGCCAACGCCGTTCGCGCCTTTCTCGATTCCAAGCGCACCACGATCGCCTCGCTGAAATGTCTCGGCGCACCGGCCTCCGTGGTCACCATGACCTATCTTTTCCAGATCGCGTTCATTGCCGCCGTCGGTATCGTCATCGGTCTCGTTGTTGGCGCCATCGCACCTCTGATTGCCATGCGGTTTCTGGAAGGCGTGCTGCCCGTACCGGAAGAGCTTGCCTTCTATCCCGGTGCGCTCGGTCTCGCCGCTTTGTTCGGCCTCTTGACGACGTTCGCTTTCGCCATCGTGCCGCTAGGCCAGGCGCGTGAGGTTCCGGCAACGGCACTTTTCCGCGAACAGGGTTTCGAGGAAGGCAACTGGCCGTCCTGGCCCTATCTGGCAGCAACGGGCCTGTTGCTGGCAGCGCTGGCAGCCCTTGCGATCTTCTCGGCGGAAGATCGCTTCATAGCCTCGGTGTTCCTCGCCGCCATCGCTTTTGCCTTCGTGGTGCTGCGGCTGGTGGCCTCCGGCGTCAAGGCCATCGCCAAACGCAGCCCGCGCGTCCATTCCGCCGCCCTTCGTCTGGCGATCGGCAATATTCACCGGCCGGGAGCGCTCACGCCTTCGGTCGTTCTCTCACTTGGCCTTGGCCTGACATTGCTCGTGACGCTGACACTGATCGACGGCAATCTGCGCCGCGAGCTGACCGACAGCCTGCCGGAACGTGCACCGAATTTCTTTTTCGTCGACATTCAGGGCAGCGAGGTGCAGGGCTTCCGTGATCTGCTGAAACGGGAAGCACCCCAAGGCACACTGACCGAAGTGCCAATGCTGCGCGGCCGTATTCTGGCGCTCAACGGCGAAGATGTGACGAAGATGGAGGTGCCGCCATCCGGCCGCTGGTTGTTGCGTGGCGATCGCGGCATAACCTATTCCGAAAACATGCCGGAAAACACGAAGCTCACGGAAGGTACATGGTGGGGGCCAGACTATAGCGGTGAACCGCTGGTCTCCTTCGCGGCAAAAGAGGCACAGGAACTTGGCCTCAAGATTGGCGACACAGTAACCGTCAACGTCCTCGGCCGCAGCATTACGGCAAAGATCGCCAATCTGCGCAACGTCGAATGGGAATCCCTGTCGATCAATTTCGTCATGGTATTTTCGCCGAATACATTCCGCGGCGCACCCCATGCCTGGCTGGCGACACTTGCCGATCCTTCCGCTTCCGCAAGCGACGAAGGCCGGATATTGCGCTCCGTTACCAACACCTACCCGACGATAACAAGCGTGCGCGTGAAGGACGCTCTCGATGTCGTCAACCGGCTGGTCGGCCAGCTCGCCACCGCCATCCGTGCTGCCGCAGCCGTCGCATTGATAGCATCCGTTCTCGTTCTCGCCGGCGCACTCGCTGCCGGAAACCGAGCCCGCACCCATGATGCCGTCATCCTGAAAACGCTGGGCGGCACGCGAAATCTGCTCATTCGCGCTTTCTCCTACGAATATATGATGCTCGGTCTCGCCACCGCCGTCTTCGCGCTTTTCGCCGGTGGCGTCTCCGCATGGTTCGTGATCGCCCGCATCATGAAGTTGCCTTCCAGTTTCCTGCCGGATGTGGCGATCGGGACCCTCGTTGTCGCTCTCGTCATGACTGTTGGCATAGGCCTCATCGGCACCTGGCGCATTCTCGGCCAGAAGGCCGCGCCGGTTCTGCGGCAGGCGGGGGAATGATCATCGGTTGTGCCCCGCTTAACTTTAGCGATTAATTCTTTGTAATGATCGCCAAAACGTGAGCGCTTTTCGCGCATATGGTGTCTTTTCGACTGCAAAAGGCCTTGTATCGGACACGTTCTGCCATCATATTCTGGACAGGCTTGCTGAAGCTCCGCAGCGGCGCCCGGGAGGTATCCCGACACCGTAGCAATTACGGAGCTCAAAAGAGGAAACAATGGCTGACTTCAATAACTACCAGAACCGCATGGCGCAGACCCGTGCACAGACTGGTGCGATGATCGATGAAGGTCTCCGCGCCTATATGCTGAAGGTTTACAACCTGATGGCGCTGGCTCTGGTCATCACCGGCGTTGCGGCTTTCGCAACCTACTCATTCGCTGCGTCCAACCCTGCCTTCCAGCAGCTGCTTTATGCATCCCCGCTGCGTTGGGTCATCATGCTCGCACCGCTGGCACTGGTTTTCTTCCTTAGCTTCCGTATTCAGAACATGAGCGTTTCCGCCGCGCAGACGACCTTCTGGGTCTATGCCGCGCTGATGGGCGTGTCGCTGTCGTCGATCTTCATCGTCTTCACCGGCCAGAGCATCGTTCAGACGTTCTTCGTGACCGCCGCTTCGTTCGGTGCGCTCTCGCTTTACGGTTACACGACGAAAAAGAACCTTTCCGGTCTTGGTTCGTTCCTGATCATGGGTCTGTTCGGCCTGATCATCGCGTCCATCGTCAACATCTTCCTTGCATCCTCCGCGCTGCAGTTCGCGATCTCCGCAATCGGCGTGCTGATCTTCGCAGGCCTGACCGCCTACGACACCCAGAAGATCAAGGAAATGTACTTTGATGGTGACGACGTTGCCGTTGCCGGCCGCAAGGCCATCATGGGTGCGCTGACGCTCTACCTCGACTTCATCAACCTCTTCACCTTCCTGCTGCAGTTCATGGGTAACCGCGACGACTAAGGTTGAGAGTTCAACAGACGACAGATGAAAGGCGGCCCTTCGGCCGCCTTTTTATTTTTAAACATCCATAACTGATAATCGCTTTCCCACGGTCGTATCCGCCAAGCGAGCCATCTATTTTAGAAGCTCATTCGATCAGCTTCAGAACCTTGTCGAAAACCTTGAGAACCTGCGGCAGCTCATGGCCACGCTTGAGAATGCGGCCATCGGTATTGACCACACAATAAGCGCCCTGTTTTGACGCCAGCTTGGGGTTCTTCTCAATCCGGTAAAGCGGCATTTCGCCTGAGCGTTTAAAGACGGAAAACACCGCCTTTTCCTTCAGGTGGTCAATGGCATAATCACGCCATTCCCCCTCACCCACCATGCGGCCATAGATGCGCAGGATCGCGTCCAGTTCGCGCCGGTGAAACGTGACCGGCAAAGGGTCTTTGTCTTTTCTGTATTCGCGGAGATCGACAACGGTGGAATTATCGCGTGAAGCGGTCTGCACCTGCTGCACATCCGGTTGATCGGTCATCCAATACCTCCGATTCCACCCAAGTCTTCTCATCAATGTGAGCCTGTGAAAGCGAAATTGCAAGCCTTGCGAGACGCTTGTGCACCGGTGCAGAAGTCGCTGGATGGGCCTCAACATCTTTCAGCCGGCTATAGAACGGGAAGAAGGTAACCCTGAAAAATTGCCGCCCAACGATGTCAAAGACACTGCCTGCAACAAAAGCAGGGGTAAAAAATGGTAACCATTTAGGCAGCCATTTTCGCATGGCCTGCCGTATTTCGGTCAAACCATGGCCCGAATTGGATGGAATAGTCCTATTGTCAATTGATGCCTAGGCACCAAGATGACCCGGTCCGGTGCATTGACCCTTTACCCCCAGCCCCCAATGCCCGGACCGGATCTTCAATCGCCCGACAGGCGATCAGGGGGTTTCATTTCCAAGCAGGATACTTGCGCCGACGATTGCTGCGGGATCTCCGCTGGCATTGGCCGTCTGCAGCAGAACGGCGCAGCCGCCCTTTTTCACCTTTGCCACAACGCTGGCCGGCAGCTTCACCGTCATCGGCGAACCATCCCACATGCCAACAGTTTGCACGTCATAAACGCTGTGCCAGTAGGACATTTTTTTCCCCTGGTTCTCGCCCTTCTGCACATCCACCGTCTGTTCGCGGGTGAAATAGGCAACGACGACATCGGCCTTGCCATTACCGGCGCCAATATCAATCTCCACCTCATCGCCTGCAAATTTTGACGAGACCGGCACGTTCAGCCCCTGGCCTTCGCGCTTGAAAGCATCGAGCCTGTCATAGATACCGCGCACATCCGCACCCTTGACATGGTCGCGGCCGTTCAGAATGGCCTGTGGCGTATAGACCCCGTTACGGCCGAGCGCCCGCATGTAGCCATATTGCCGTTCAGTATTTTCCTTGGATGCCAGCGAATCCGTCCAGCCAAGATAATTCCAGTAATCGACATGGTAAGAAAGACCGACGACATCGCCTTTCTGGATCATCTTGCGCAGCGCTTCATCTGCCGGCGGGCAGGATGCGCATCCCTGCGATGTGAACAATTCGACGACGCCCTTCACAGCCTCCTGCGCCTGCGCGGAGGTGACGAGGAACGTGCCGAGAAGACATATCGACAGGGGGAATTTCAGTGGCATTACGAAAACCTTTGTCCGGCAGGATATCCAGACGAATTGATGCGATCAATCCTGCCGGGATGCAAACCGGAAAATAACGTCTATTGCCCTTCAATAGAAAGTCACGAAGGGGTGAGCGGCAATCACAAAAAAACAGAACAAGAAATGAAAGAGACGCCGGGATTTTGCCCGGCGCCTCTTGCTCATCTAGGCTTTATCAGCCAGCCAGATCGCGAAGAACGGTCTGCAGAATGCCGCCATTGTTCATGTAAATCACTTCATCCAGCGTATCGATGCGGCAAAGAAGCGGAACTTCCTTCACCGAACCGTCGCTGTAAGTGATCTTGGCGATTTTCTTTTCACGCGGCTTGATTTCACCTTCGAGACCGTCGATCTCGACGACTTCGTCACCCTTGAGATCGAGGCTTGCCCAGGTCGTGCCTTCCTCGAAGACGAAAGGCACAACGCCCATGCCGACGAGGTTCGAACGGTGGATGCGCTCGAAGGACTGCGCGATCACAGCCTTGACGCCAAGCAGATTGGTACCCTTTGCCGCCCAGTCGCGGGAAGAGCCGTTACCATATTCGACACCGGCGAAGATAACGAGCGGAACGCCCTCCGCCTTATACTTCATGGCAGCGTCATAGATCGACATCTCTTCCTTGGACGGATAGTGGATGGTGTATCCGCCTTCCTTGCCGTTCGGGCCGAGCATGTGGTTGCGAATGCGGATATTGGCGAAGGTGCCGCGCATCATCACCTCATGGTTGCCGCGCCGCGTGCCATACTGGTTGAAGTCGACAACGGCAACGCCGTTTTCGGTCAGATAGGCTCCGGCCGGCGAAGCAGCCTTGATCGAGCCGGCCGGGGAAATATGGTCGGTGGTGATCTTGTCGCCGAACAGGCCGAGAACGCGCGCGCCCTTGATGTTCTTCAGACCCGTGCCCTTCTTGCCCATGCCGACGAAATAAGGCGGGTTCTGCACATAGGTCGACTTGTCGTCCCAGGCATAGGTCTGGCCCGGAGGAACCTGAACGGCCTGCCAGTTCGCATCGCCCTTGAACACGTCGGCATATTTCGTTTCATAAAGTTCTCGGGTCACGTATTTCAGGATGAATTCCTGGATTTCCCTGGAGGTCGGCCAGATATCCTTGAGATAGACCGGGTTGCCGTTCTGGTCGTCGCCAATCGGCTCCTTGGTCAAGTCCTTTTGGACCGTGCCGGCAAGGGCATAAGCCACGACGAGCGGCGGCGAAGCGAGGTAGTTCGCCTGAACGTCAGGGGAAATACGGCCTTCGAAGTTACGGTTGCCCGAAAGAACGCCCGCGGTGATCAGGCCCTTGTCGTTGATCGTCTTGGAGATGGCCGGCGGCAGCGGGCCCGAATTGCCGATGCAGGTGGTGCAACCAAAGCCGACGAGGTTGAAGCCGATGGCGTCGAGATCCTTTTGCAGGCCCGCCTTTTCAAGATATTCGGCAACAACCTGCGATCCCGGCGCAAGCGAGGTCTTCACCCATGGCTTGGACTTCAGCCCCTTGGCCACCGCATTGCGGGCGAGAAGCCCGGCAGCGATAAGAACCGAGGGGTTGGACGTGTTGGTGCAGGAGGTGATGGCGGCAATTGCCACATCGCCATGGCCGAGATCGAAGTCTTCGCCTTCAACCGCATAACGGTTCGAAAGCTGGCCGGGCTTCTTGTATTCGCTTTCGAGAGCCGTTGCGAAATTCGGCGCAATGGTTTCGAGCGGCAGGCGGCCTTCCGGACGCTTCGGGCCGGCCATGGAGGGCACGACGTCGCCGAGGTCGAGTTCAAGCGTGTCGGTAAAGACGAGGTCGGCACCATCACCTGTGCGCCACATGTCCTGCGCCTTCGAATAGGCTTCGACGAGTGCGATGCGGTCCTTGGCACGGCCGGACATGGTCAGGTAATTGATGGTTTCGCCATCAACCGGGAAGAAGCCACAGGTCGCACCATATTCCGGACCCATATTGCCGATGGTCGCGCGGTCGGCGAGCGTCATCGAATCGAGGCCGGGGCCGAAGAATTCAACGAATTTGGAAACAACACCCTTCTTGCGCAGCATCTGCACGACGGTCAAAACGAGGTCGGTCGCAGTCACGCCTTCCTTCATCTTGCCGGTCAGCTTGAAGCCGATGACCTCGGGCAGCAGCATGGAGACCGGCTGGCCGAGCATGGCGGCTTCAGCCTCGATGCCGCCGACGCCCCAGCCGAGAACGCCGAGACCATTGATCATGGTGGTGTGGCTGTCGGTGCCGACGCAGGTATCCGGATAAGCAATCGTCTCGCCATCCTCTTCCTTCGTCCAGACGGTCTGGCCGAGATATTCAAGATTGACCTGGTGACAGATGCCGGTGCCTGGCGGAACCACACGGAAATTCTTGAACGCCTGCTGGCCCCACTTCAGGAAGCGGTAACGTTCGCCATTGCGTTCATATTCAAGTTCGACGTTGCGGGCAAAGGCGCTCGGCGTACCGAATTCATCGACGATGACCGAGTGGTCGATGACGAGATCGACGGGAACGAGCGGATTGATTTTCTCCGGGTCGCCACCGAGCGACACCATGGCATCACGCATGGCGGCAAGATCGACCACGGCGGGAACGCCGGTAAAATCCTGCATGAGAACGCGGGCGGGACGATAGGCGATTTCCGTCTCGGTCAGACCCTTATTGTTCAGCCATTCGGCGACGGCCAGAATGTGCTCCCTGGTGACGGACTGGCCGTCCTCGAAACGAAGCAGGTTCTCCAGAAGAACCTTCATGGAATAAGGCAGCTTGGAAACGCCCTTGAGACCGTTTGCCTCAGCCTTGGGAAGGCTGAAATAAACATAGTCCTTACCGTCAACAGTAAGGACGGAACGACATTGGAAACTGTCGAGAGATTTGGCCACGGTTTAAAACCCCGCATAATCTGATAGCCAACACGCGCGTGCGGACCCCTGTGCTCGCAAGCACATCAGGATGCGGGTACGACCATTTCCGCTGTCCGCACGTGAAAGTTACTCCTCGTAACATTCAGGTCCGGCGCAAGATGATGTTCACGCCGGCCGCTAGCGTGGTTGACATCCATATAGATAATTTCCGAGAAACGTGCCAGACCATTCAGTGACTCAAATCGATTTTTTTACGATTGTGATGATGAAAATCTCAAACGGAACCCCGGCATGGATTTGACGGCGGAAAATCTTGGCGTAAGACGCGGCGAAGATTTCATATTCATGAATATTTCCTTCAAGTTAAGCAACGGTGAGGCACTGGTGCTGACCGGTCGAAACGGCTCGGGAAAATCCACTCTCCTGCGTACCGTGGCCGGCTTGCTACGCCCCGAACAGGGATGGATAAAGATAGCCGGCGAAGGAATAGAAGAAGACATGCGCCCCTCGGAAGCCTGCCATTATCTTGGCCATCGCAATGCGATGAAAATGGAACTGAGCGTTTCGGAAAATCTGAGTTTCTGGAAAGATTTCCTCGGTGATTTTTCCGGTGGTGCGGGCATCGCAATCGATGAGGCGGCTGAGATCGTCGGTCTCGCCGGCATTACTCATCTGCCCTTCGGTTATCTCTCCGCCGGCCAACAACGGCGTTTTGCCATGGCGAAGCTTCTGATTGTTTGGCGGCCCATATGGATTCTCGACGAGCCGACGGCGGCACTCGACAAGGCTGCGGACGGTATGTTTACCGGTCTCGTGAAAGACCATCTTGGGAAAGGCGGCATCGTCATGGCGGCGACTCATCAGCCGTTGGGACTGGAGAATGCGCGGGAATTGCAGATGACGGGGTTCGCGGGCGTGGAGGCTTGGGCATGATGGGTTTGCGGGTGTGGTTTACCCCCCTCTGCCCTGCCGGGCATCTCCCCCCCAAGGGCGGAGATCTATCTGCGGCTAGGCCTCGACAATCTCAACGCTCGAAAATGGAGTGGTGGAAGAGCATCTTGCCAATCTCCCCCCTTGAGGGGGAGATGCCCGGCAGGGCAGAGGGGGGTAAACCACACCCACCGAGGGTGCCCCGATGATCGCCCTCCTCCTCCGCGACATCAAACTCTCCATCCGCGCCGGCGGCGGTGCCTTGATCGGCGTGCTGTTCTTCATGACTGTGGTTGCCGTCATCCCCTTCGGTGTCGGCCCCGATCTCAATCTGCTTGCCCGCATCGGCCCCGCCATCGTCTGGATCGGCGCTCTTCTGTCCGCCCTTCTCGGCCTCGACCGGCTGTTTCAGGCGGAGCGGGATGACGGGTCGCTGGACCTCATTCTCATGCAGGAAAACCCGCTGGTGCTGACGGTCTTGGTCAAATGCCTGGCGCATTGGGTCGGAACCGGCCTGCCGCTGGTGCTGGCCTCGCCACTGCTCGGTCTGTTCATGAACATGGACGAAGTGGCGATCGGCGCTGTGATGCTGACACTTCTCGTCGGCTCTCCAGCCATCACCTTCATCGGCGCGGTAGGAGCCGCCGTCGCGGTCGCCCTGCCGCGCGGCGGGCTTCTTGTCTCCATCCTCGTCCTGCCACTCGCCATTCCGGTGCTGATCTTCGGCGTCAGCGCTTCTTATGCGGCGGTGCAGGATCCTGCGCCATTCATGCCGCCGTTCCTCATTCTCTGCGCGATCACGTTATTTTCAGCCGTGACCGGTCCTTTCTTTGCCGCTTTGGCCCTGCGCAATGTTATGGATTGATGAAGCCGCGATTGACGATCCCCTGTTGACACGGATCAATTGCGGGGCGGCCATTCTCGGGTTACACAAGCGGCATGAACGAGCAGACCTTCACCATCACCAAATTCAGTGATCTCGCCAATCCCACACGGTTTCTGGCGCTGGCCGCACGCATTCTGCCCTGGCTCGCTGCACTCACGGCGATGGTGCTGGCCGCTGGTCTTTATCTCTCCTTCACCACCGACGGTGATTACCAGCAGGGTTACACCGTGCGCATCATGTATGTGCACGTGCCATCCGCCTGGCTTGCGATGATGTGTTATTCGATCATGGCGGTTTCAGCCATCGGCACCCTCGTTTGGCGTCATCCGCTGGCGGATGTCAGTCACAAGGCCGCCGCCCCCATCGGCGCCGCATTCACGCTGATTGCCCTCATTACCGGCTCGCTCTGGGGCAAACCCATGTGGGGAACATGGTGGGTGTGGGATGCACGACTGACCTCCGTATTCGTGCTTTTCCTGATGTATCTCGGCCTCATCGCGCTCAACCGCGCCATGGACGATCCATCCAGAGCCGCCCGCGTCAGCGCCGTGCTGATCCTCGTCGGTTTCGTGAATATTCCGATTATCAAGTTCTCGGTCGAATGGTGGAACACGCTGCACCAGCCGGCAAGCGTTATCCGCATGGGTGGTTCCGCCATCGACGCGGAATTTCTCTGGCCGCTTCTGACCATGGCGATCGGCTTCACGCTGCTGTTCTTCACATTACACATCGCCGCCATGCGCAACGAAATCTGGCGCCGGCGCGTGGCCGCACAACGGCGGCTTGCCGCCCGCATGGCCAACCGGGAGGGCTGAGGCATATGACGCACGCCTTTTATATCGGCATGTCTTACGCGGCGACCGGGCTTGTCGTTCTCTGTCTCATCGCCTGGGTTGTCGTGGACGGTCAGGCACGCAAGCGTGAACTGAAGCAACTGGAGGCATCCGGTGTGCGCCGAAGGGCGAGAGCCGGTTCCGCAGGTGACGCGCAATGACGCAGACCAGCCAGAATCAGGACTCCAAAACCAAGGCGACCGGCCGCGCGCGTTATGGGCTGGCGCTGCTGCCGCTTCTGCTTTTCGGCGGTTTTGCCCTCGTCGCCGGCAAGATGCTTTATGATCAGGACGTGAACGGGCTGGATATCAGCGCCATTCCCTCCGCACTCATCGGCACCAAGGCGCCGTCCCTGTCGCTGCCGCCGCTGGAAGGCTCGAACCTGCCGGCGCTCACCGATGCCGCCATCAAGGGCAAGCTGACGCTGGTCAACGTCTTTGCCTCCTGGTGCATTCCCTGCCGGCAGGAGCATCCGCTATTGCAGGAACTGGCGAAAGACAGCCGCATCACCGTCGTCGGCATCAATTACAAGGATAAGCAGGACAATGCGCTCCGCTTCCTTGGCGAACTTGGCAATCCCTTTGCCGCAATAGGCGTCGATCCGAACGGCAAGGCCGCAATCGACTGGGGTGTCTATGGCATCCCCGAAAGTTACCTTGTCGGCGCCGACGGCACGATCCTTTATAAAAAGGTTGGCCCCTTCGATGCCCGCAGCGTCGAGCGCGACCTGCTGCCAGCCATCACGGCCGCAGCCGGCAGATAGCCCGCGAGCAGGAAAGCTCAATTCTTCGAAATAACCCGGAGCGACGGGCCTTCGGCCGGCATGCGTATACCTTCCAGCACGACCTGGTCACGACCGCCGCGCTTTGCGGCATAAAGGCTGTCATCGGCCCGCTTGATGGCATCATGGATGGAATGATCTCCCCTTGCGACGGCCGAAACACCAAAGCTTGCGGTGATCTGACTGGCCACACCCCGGTTGCGCCAATCGAGGGACGAGAGGTTAGAGCGCATGCCATTGGCAAGCTGACCGGCAGCCGTGGCCGTCTGGCCGGGCAGGAAGACCACGAATTCCTCGCCGCCGAAACGCGCCACCAGCGCGCCTTCAGGTGCGTTCCGCCTGAGAAGATCGGAAAGGCCAATGAGAACGATATCTCCGGCAGCATGGCCGTAAACGTCGTTGATGCGCTTGAAATGGTCTATATCGCAGGCAATGACCGCCCCATCAGGCGTGTCGTTGCGAAAATCGGGAACACGCCGGTCAAAGCCGCGCCGATTCAGCACATCCGTCAACGGGTCGTGTTCCGCGGCATGCAGGTGCCGGTCGACGGTGACGGAAATCTGGCTTGCGAGCACGGAAAGCGCGAGCAGGAAGCCGAATATGCTCGCGGCAAGCTGCATGTAGAAGGCATAGTCCGACTCGAAAAATTCGCTGAGCTCGATCATCGAGCCGTTCGGCGTCATCACCAGCAACATGCCGATACGCACCAGCGTTTCCAGCACCACCAGAGAAGCAATCGCCACCATCAGCCGATCCGCGAGGGTCACCGGCCGCTTCCGCACTAGCCAGACCGGAAAAGCGAGCAGCAGGGCGCAGACGAGATCGCCGATGACGAGCTCGCGCTTCAGATCCGGCGTGATGAAAACGTGAAATGAAACCAGGACAACGGCTGCAAGCACGAGCGACAGCCGTGCCATCGTATGGAGCGGCCGCCCGAAATGGGTAAGCAGCGCATGGCCGTAGAGAAAAAAGGCGGAAAAGAACAGCAGGTTCGAGATAATCGCCTGCACTTCGAAGGGCAGACCGCCGAGCACCAGGGGGGCAGCAAAACCAAAAGCCGCGGCAAGATAGCCGATACCCCAATACCGCGCCGAAACATGACCGATCCTTTGCAGGAACAGGAACACTACGCCGAATGTCAGCATGATGAAGGGGAGAAGATAGGCGAAATTATCTTGCAATGTGTTCTGCCGGAACGAGAGACAAGCCTTTAAGCACCGGACATTACCGCAATGCCATTAAGAAAACTTGCATATATCGCCCGTGGGCTCGTTCACATTTGCGGGAGTGCGTTCTGCCATTCCTTGATCGCATCGAGCGGCCAGACCAGCATGACCACGTTCAGCGTCAGATTATCGCGAATTAGCCACCCCGTGAAGATTTCGAAGAAGATGGCGATTATTACCGTCAGCCACACCGGCACGCGGGCGGCAAAAAGGAAACCCAGCGCCATGAAAACCGTGTCCATCGCCGAGTTCAGAATGCTGTCGCCGGTGTAACCCAGCGCCATGGTCGCTGTGCGATAACGATCGATGATGATGGGTGAATTTTCGAGAAGTTCCCACGCCGCCTCGATCAGAACCGCGAAGGAAAGCCGCATGGAAAACGGTTTGTTGCGGAACAGCAGCCAGGCGAACCAATAAAACAGAAAGCCGTGAATGATATGCGAGGGCGTATACCAGTCGGCCAGATGCTGGGAATTGCCCGGCGTGTTCACACCCGGCTCGAACAGCTTCACGTAACCGCATTCGCAGATGGGAATACGGCCCATGGCATAGAGAATGACGATCTGCAGCAGAAGCAGCCCGGCGGCCACGCCGAACCATCTAAGCGAACGCGAACGGGAAGCCGACATTTCCGCAATTGTCATTTTTCGTCCTTGCCGAGAGGCTCGACAGAATGGCGCATGACGAGCGGCATTTGCGCCATGGTGAAGATGATGGTGATCGGCATCGTGCCCCACACCTTGAAGGCAACCCAGGTGTCGGTGGTGAACATGCGCCAGACGACCTCGTTCAACACCGCCAGAAACAGGAAAAACACGCCCCAGCGCAGCGTCAGTTTGCGCCAGCCTTCATCCGTCAGCTTGAAGGCCGAATTGAAGACATAACCGAGCAGCGACTGGCCGAAGAACAGACCGCCCAGCAGGATGACGCCGAACAGCGTGTTGACGATGGTCGGCTTCATCTTGATGAAGGTATCGTTCTGCAGCCACAACGTCAGCGCGCCGAACACAAAGACGACGATGCCTGATATCAGCGGCATGATCGGCAACTTCCGCGTCAAAATCCAGGACACGGTCAAAGCGGCGGCGGTCGCGATCATGAACAGGCCGGTGGCGATGAAGATCGGCCCACCGAATTCCGTCAAAACCGGAAAAGTCGAGGCCAGCCATTCGCCGCGGGAATTGGCGAAAAAGAAAACCATGAGCGGGCCAAGCTCAAGCACGAATTTCAGGAGCGGGCTGATTTCCGCCACCATCTTTTCGCTTTCCTTGGAATTGCTTTCAATATCCATACTCAAACTCCCGCAATGGCCTTGGCGAAATCTTCCGCCTCGAAGGGCTCCAGATCATCAACGCCTTCACCCACACCGATGAAATAAACCGGCAGCTTGTGTTTGGCGGCGATGGCGACGAGGATACCGCCCCGCGCCGTGCCATCCAATTTTGTCATAATCAGGCCCGAAACACCCGCAACATTGCGGAATATCTCCACCTGGTTCAAGGCGTTCTGGCCGGTCGTCGCATCCAGCGTCTGCAGCACGGTGTGCGGCGCATCCGGATCGAGCTTGCCAAGCACACGGACAATCTTTTCCAGTTCAGCCATCAGCTCCGTCTTGTTCTGCAGACGGCCGGCCGTATCGATGATGAGCACATCGCTTTTTTCCGCCCGCGCCTGCTCATAGGCATCGTAGGCCAGACCGGAGGCATCTGCCCCGAGCTTCGTGCCGATAAATTGCGAGCCGGTGCGATCCGCCCAGATTTTCAGCTGCTCTATCGCCGCCGCGCGGAACGTGTCGCCAGCTGCGAGCATCACTTTAAGGCCCGAGCCTGAGAGTTTGGCAGCAAGCTTGCCGATGGTCGTCGTCTTGCCGGTGCCGTTCACGCCCACGACGAGAATGACATGCGGCTTGTGCGAAAGATCGAGTTCCAAAGGTTTGGCGACCGGCTTCAGGACCTTGGTGATCTCACCGGCCATGATACGCGCCACATCCTCACCGCTCACATCCTTGCCGTAACGTTCGGAAGACAAAGCGCCGGTGATGCGCATTGCGGTCTCGACGCCCAGATCCGACTGGATCAGAAGGTCTTCCAGCTCGTCAAGCGTGTCCTCGTCCAGCTTGCGCTTGGTAAACAGCGCCGAAATCTGCGTGGTCAGCTGCGACGAGGTGCGGGCAAGCCCGGCCCGCAGGCGCTGAAACCAGCTGAGCTTCGGTTGCGGTGCTTCGGCGACAGGCTCTTCACGCTCGCTTGCCGATGAAAAGCCCTTTGGCAAAGCCTGCGGCACTACAGGGGGGTCGACGGCATCTACCGACTCCGCCTCATCGAGCAATGCATCCATCGCGTCAGCATCGAGCACGGCATCGACAGCTTCCGGCAAAGGCTCGGCCTGCTCTTCGGCGGCGGCTTCCGCCTGCAGCAGCGACAGCGGCACCAGCCCCATATCCCCGGAAAGCTCGGCCCCGGGCAGAAGCGGCGCGTCCTCATCGTCGTCTTCTTCCGAAGGCGTGGCATCCGCTGCCTCGTCCGGAACAGGCCCGCCCGCCGTCTCCATCTCCAGTTCGGAAACCGGATCCTCGTCGACAGGTATATGCGCTTCGGCCTCGCTCAACGCCGCTTCGAAAGAGGCGTTTTCATTGCCGCGCACAAGTGCAGCATCCTCTTGTGGCCGCTCATTCGTCTCGGCCTTGTCCTTGCCGAACGAAAAGACTTTTTTGATGAAGCCGAGGGCCATGGTCGTTCCCGTGTCTTTTCTCTTGAGCCGCCTCAGGCAGCGTTCGCCGCCAGAAGCTTCATATTCAGATGTTTGCCGTTGTGGCTGGTAATCGCAACCTGCGCAAGAGTGCGCGGGGCAAGATCAGGCGCCGCCACCAGCGTGAAATTATCGGTATGGGCAAAACCGGTGTTTTCCACCAGGATCGTCTGCACCGAACCGACCATATTCTGCAACTGCGCCACCTTGAGCGCTTCACCGCGTTCGCGAAGCCTCGCCGCGCGGTCCTTCACCAGCGCCCGGTCGAGCTGCGGCATGCGGGCCGCCGGCGTGCCGGCACGCGGGCTGTAAGGAAATACATGCAGGCTGGAAATACCGCATTCTTCCGCAAGCGTGGCGGCGTTTTCAAACATTTCTTCCGTCTCGGTCGGGAACCCGGCGATCATATCCGCGCCGAAGGCGATGTCAGGCCTCAGCGACCGCACGTCATGACAGAAGCGGATGGCATCAGCCCGTGAATGGCGGCGTTTCATGCGTTTCAGGATCATGTCATCGCCATGTTGAAGGGAGAGATGCAGATGCGGCATGAAACGCGGCTCATCGGCAATCAGATCCATCAGATGATGATCGGCCTCGATACTGTCGATGGAGGAAAGGCGCAGGCGCAGAATGTCCGGCACCTGCTTCAGCAATGTCTTGGCGAGGTAACCGAGGGAAGGCTCGCCCGGCAGATCAGCCCCATAGCTGGTCGCATCCACTCCGGTCAGCACGATCTCGCAATAGCCGCTTTCCGTCAGCCTGCGCGCCTGATCCACCACCGCACCCATCGGCACGGAGCGGGAATTGCCGCGGCCATAGGGAATGATGCAGAAGGTGCAGCGATGATCGCAGCCATTCTGCACCTGAATGAAGGCGCGCACATGCCCGTCAATATGCTTGACCATCTGCGGCGCGGTCGCCTTGATGCTCATGATATCGTTGACGCGCAGCTTTTCTTCCGCCGAAACGCCAAAATCCGGCAGCGCGCGGTAGGAGGAGCTTTTCAGCTTTTCCTCATTGCCCAGCACCGCATCCACCTCGGGCATTTCGGCAAAGGTCTGTTTTTCCGTCTGGGCAGCACAGCCGGTAACGATGATACGCGCATGCGGATTGTCCCGCCGCGCCCGGCGGATGGCCTGACGCGCCTGACGTACCGCTTCACCTGTGACGGCACAGGTATTGACCAGTACGGCATTGTTCAGCCCGGCCTTTTCGGCCTCCGCCCGCATCACTTCCGATTCATAGGTGTTGAGACGACAGCCGAAGGTTATGACCTCGACGCCGCTCATACGGCCCCCCGCTCCACCGCATCACGCGACCACGCGCCGGTAACGGGATCGACGGTGCCGGACCATTCCCATTCGGCCGGCCCGGTCATGATGACGTGATTGTCCTCGCGCCAATCGATGACGAGCGGCACGCGCACTGGGCTGGAGGCGACATCGATAGTGACCTTTCTGCCCGTGCGGCCGGTGCGGGCCGAGGAAACGGCGGCAGCGCAGGCTGCGGAACCGCAAGCAAGCGTCAGCCCGGCGCCGCGCTCCCAGGTGCGGGTGCGAAGCGCACTGTCGGACATCACCTGCGCTAGCGTGATATTGGCCTTTTCCGGAAACATCGGATGGTTTTCAAGCAGCGGCCCGAACCGCTCAAGATCAAAACTCATCGGGTCGCGATCCACCCAGAAAATCGCGTGCGGATTACCCATCGACATGACGGCGGGCGAATGCAGGATCGGCGCGTCGATCGGCCCGATCTGCAATTCGATGCGGCTGGTATCGTGGAACTCTTCCGAAAGCGGAATATCGCTCCAGCGGAAACGCGGCAGGCCCATATCGACTGATATCATGCCGTCTTCATGCTCGACGGCGTTCAGAATGCCAGCCACCGTCTGGAAGGTAAAGCTGGTCTTGCCGGTTTCGGAAGACAGAGCCTGTACCACACAGCGCGTTCCATTGCCGCAGGCCTGGGCCTTCGTGCCGTCGCAATTGAGAATATCAATGAAGGCATCCGTGCCGCCAACACGCGGATCATGGATTGCCATGATCTGGTCGAACTGGGTCGCGGGATCGGCATTGAGCGCGATTGCTGCCGCAGGCGTGACCATATCCTTGCGGCCGCGCATGTCGATAACGAGGATCTTGTTGCCAAGCCCGTTCATCTTCGCAAATTCGACCGTATCCGCCATCGCCTTGAACCTGAAAACTATCTGAAATCGGATTTCATACGGGATTTACCCGCGCTTTCGCCCTATATGGCGGAAAGACCGGCAAATTACCAGACTGTTGCGGCGCAAACCGGACAGCGCTCAGGCGGAGGGTACGTCGAAAACCTCACCGGGGCGCATGGGCCGGAAACGGCTTTCCTCCACACCCTGTTCCACAAGCGCCGTTTTCAGCGCCGCAAGTGGCGCATCGACAGCCTCGTCGGTGAGTTGCACCGTACCCCAATGATGGCCGCAGACATGCGCGGCACCGCAAAGCTTCATGCCCTCAACGGCTTCCGCCGGGTTCTGGTGCTGGCCTTTCATGAACCAGCGCGGCTCATAAGCACCAAAAGGCAGGTTGGCGAGGCGGAATTCGCCATGTTTCTTGCGCGCAGCGTGATAATTGAGGCCTTCGTGAAAGCCGGTATCGCCGATGTGGTAGATTTTCCCACCCGGCCCCTCGATGACGAAGGCAGCCCACAATGCCATGCTGCGGTCGTTGAGCCCGCGGGCTGACCAGTGGTGGCACGGTTCGAAATGAATTTTGACCGACCCCGCCTCCACGACATCGCCCCAGTCGCCCACCTTGATACGCGCCGCCTCCACGCCGGTGCGAATGATGGCGTCATTGCCGAGCGGCGTGATGAAAAGCGGCTTGTGCGCCACATGCAGCCGCTTCAGCGTTTCCATATCCAGATGGTCGTAGTGATTATGCGTCAGCAGAACCAGATCGATGGGCGGCAGATCCTCGAAACGGATGCCGGGCGGATTGACGCGCTTGGGACCGGCGAAACTGAACGGACTGGTACGCTGCGACCACACCGGATCGACGAGAATATTCAACCCTGCCGTCTGGATCAGAAAGGAGGCATGGCCGACGAAGGTGACACGGATATTCTTGCCATCAACCCGGCTTTCCGGCTTTGCGAAAGGAAAAGGGCTCGGATAATTTTCCGGCCACGTAGCGCGCTCACCATTGAAGCGCCATTTCAACAGGCCCATGAAATTGCCGGGCGGCGAGCCGCCGGGATTGAAGAAGCGCACCCCGTCGAAATGATCGGAGATCGGCCCGCTATAATAGGCGCTGGCGTTCGAACGGCGGGCAAACAGCGCCCCGCCCGCCACAGCGAGCAATCCAAGGGTTGAAAAACGAAAGAAATTTCGACGGTTCATGCTAAAGGTATAGGGAGCGGAATGGTGCCGTTCAAGCCGCGCCAATCGCGGTTTGCAGCCGATCACACAAAGATGAAATGCAAGGCCGCACGGCTGAAAACCGGCAACGCCTTGACTTTTCCAGCGCTTTCCTGTTTATCCCCGCCAATCAGCTGGCAGTTTCACGACTCCAAGCCGCCGACCGGGACCCGCAGAGGTATAAAGAGATCCCGGAGGTCAACACCCGACAGCGCGATGCGCCCTCGGGTGCTTTTTGGCTTTGCGTCTTGTTTTTGCCAGCGAAAGCACCGACGTTTCGGAAACCCCGGAACGAAGAAGGAAGAAACGATGTTTGAAAACCTCCAGGACCGCCTTGGTTCCATTCTGAATGGACTGACCGGCCGTGGCGCGCTGACGGAAGCCGATGTTGCCGCCGCCCTGCGCGAGGTTCGCCGCGCGCTTCTGGAAGCGGACGTGGCGCTGGAAGTCGTGCGCTCCTTCACCGACAAGGTGCGTGAAAAGGCCGTTGGTGCCGCCGTCCTGAAGTCCATCAAGCCCGGCCAGATGGTCGTCAAGATCGTGCATGACGAACTTGTCGAGATGCTCGGCACCGAAGGCGTCTCGATCGACCTGCATGCGGCCGCCCCCGTCGTCATCATGATGGTCGGTCTGCAGGGTTCTGGTAAAACCACCACGACAGGCAAGATCGCCAAGCGCCTGACCGACCGCGAGAAGAAGAAGGTGCTGATGGCATCTCTCGACACGCGCCGTCCGGCCGCACAGGAACAGCTTCGCCAGCTGGGCGTCCAGACCGGTGTCGACACGCTGCCGGTGATCGCCGGCCAGTCGCCGACCGATATCGCCGCGCGCGCCGTGCAGGCGGCCAAGCTCGGCGGCCATGACGTCGTCATCCTCGATACCGCCGGCCGTACCCATATCGACGAACCCTTGATGCTGGAAATGGCCGACATCAAGAAGAAGTCCAACCCGCATGAAATCCTGCTGGTCGCGGATTCGCTGACCGGTCAGGACGCCGTCAATCTGGCGCGCAACTTCGATGAGCGCGTTGGCATCACCGGTCTCGTGCTGACCCGTATGGACGGCGACGGACGCGGTGGTGCGGCCCTCTCCATGCGTGCCGTCACCGGCAAGCCGATCAAGCTGATCGGTATCGGCGAGCGCATGAACGAACTCGACGAGTTCCATCCGCGCCGTATCGCCGACCGTATTCTCGGCATGGGCGACATCGTCTCGCTGGTCGAAAAGGCCGCCGAAAACATCGATGCGGAAAAAGCCCGCGCCATGGCCGAAAAGATGGCCAAGGGCAAGTTCGACCTCAACGATCTCGCCGACCAGCTTGGCCAGATGAAGAAGATGGGCGGCATGGGCGGCATCATGGGGCTGATGCCCGGCATGGCCGGCATGAAGGACAAGATGGCTTCGGCCGGCATGAACGACAAGATGTTCGACCGCCAGATCGCCATCATCTCCTCGATGACCAGGGCGGAACGCGCCAATCCCGATATTCTGAAGCACAGCCGCAAGAAGCGCATCGCCGCCGGTTCCGGCACGGATGCCGCCGAAATCAACAAGCTTTTGAAGATGCACCGCGGCATGGCCGACATGATGAAAGCCATGGGCGGCAAGGGCAAAGGCGGCATCATGAAGCAGATGATGGGCGGCCTGGCGGGCAAGATGGGGCTCGGCGGCATGGGCGGCGGTATGCCTGATCTGTCGAATATCGATCCGAAGCAGCTCGAAGCGCTCCAGAAGCAGGCTGAAGCCGCCGGTCTCGGCAAGCCGGGCGCAATGCCCGGTCTTGGCAGCCTGCCGGGTGGATTGCCTGGTCTTGGTGGCGCCAAGCTGCCGGGTCTTGGCGGTATGCCGGGCCTGCCCGGCTTCCCGAAAAAGAAGTGAGGGGACGCCAGTGAACAACACAGAAGTGAAAGCCCAGCTTTCCGAATACCGCCAGTCGATCGACAATATCGATGCCGCACTGGTTCACATTCTTGCCGAACGTTTCCGCTGTACCAAGGCGGTGGGCGTGCTGAAGGCAAAGTACAATTTGCCGCCGGCAGACCCGGCGCGCGAGGAATACCAGATCGAACGCCTTCGCCATCTGGCCAAGGACGCCAATCTGGACCCGGATTTCGCCGAGAAGTTCTTGAACTTCATCATCAAGGAAGTCATCCGGCATCATGAAGCAATCGCCGCCGAACATGGCGGTAACGAAAAGACCGCCTGAACGGCGGATAAACTACCTCAAGGAGTAAACAACATGGCACTTAAAATTCGTCTCGCACGCGGTGGTTCCAAGAAGCGCCCGTATTACCAGATCGTCGTTGCAGACGCCCGTTCGCCCCGCGACGGCCGTTTCCTCGAGAAGGTCGGTTCCTGGAACCCGATGCTCGCCAAGGACAACCCGCAGCGCATCGAGCTGAAGGCTGACCTCATCAAGGAATGGATCGCCAAGGGCGCACAGCCGACCGACCGCGTTCTGCGCTTCCTCGCCGAAGCCGGTCTTGCCGAGCGCGCCGCTCGCAGCAACCCGGAAAAGGCAAAGCCGGGCAAGCGCGCCCTGGAACGCGTTGCTGAAAAGAAGCAGAAGGCTGAAGATGCAGCCGCTGCTGCTGCGGAAGCCTCTGCTGCAGAATAATCTGCACGGTAACTTTTGAAAAACGGGTGGCGTGGTTTTCCATGCCGCCCGTTTTTTGTTTATTTTGGCGTCAACAAACCTTAAAGCTGACGCAACCAACACCAGAAGACGGACGGCCCGATGGCAAAGCTGGAAAACCCGGTACTCATGGCAAAGATCGGCGGCGCGCAGGGCCTGCGTGGCGAAGTCCGTGTCAGCACCTATACGGCCGACCCGATGGCGCTCGGCGACTATGGCAATCTGGTTACCGCCGATGGCCGCATCTTCGAAATCCTGGAAGTCCGCGAAGGCAAGAATGTCGTCGTTGTCCGTTTCAGGGGTATCAACGACCGCAATGCGGCGGAGAGCCTGAACGGTCTGGAACTGTTCGTCGACCGTGACAATCTGCCTGACGACGAACTTGACGATGACGAGTTTTATTATGCCGATCTCGAAGGGCTGGAAGCCGTCGATGCTGAAGGCAAAAGTTATGGCGCCGTCAGCGCCGTTTACGATTTCGGCGCAGGTGACCTGCTGGAGTTGAAAGGTGCGGGCCGTCGCCCTGCCCTCATTCCCTTTTCGGAAGCGGCCGTGCTGGAAATCGACCTGGAAGCCGGCCGCATTCTCATCGACCCGATGGCCGCCGGCCTGATCGATAATCCCGACGACAAGGACGAAACCGGCGTATCGCCGTTCGGCAAGACATAAATCCATGACCTTCAAGGCTACCGTTCTGACGCTCTACCCGGAAATGTTTCCGGGACATCTCGGATATTCTCTGGCAGGCAAGGCGCTGGAGCGGGGGCAATGGTCGCTGGATGCCGTGCAGATCCGCGAATTTGCCACTGACAGACACAGAAGCGTGGATGACACACCGGCAGGCGGCGGCGCCGGCATGGTGCTGAAACCCGATGTGCTGGCAGCAGCCATCGACCAAGTTTCGGATGGCGACATGCGGCCGCGCCTGCTGATGAGCCCGCGTGGCAAACCGCTATCGCAGAACCGCGTGCGCGAACTGGCGGCGGGTGAAGGCGCGATCATCGTCTGCGGTCGCTTCGAAGGCGTCGACCAACGGGTGATCGACGCGCGTGGGCTGGAGGAGGTGTCTATCGGCGATTACATCCTCTCTGGCGGCGAGCCGGCGGCCCTGACGCTGCTGGACGCCGTCGTCCGCATACTGCCTGGCGTCATGGGCAATGATCTTTCCGGCGTGCATGAAAGCTTCGAGGGCGGGCTGCTGGAACATCCGCATTATACCCGCCCGCAGGTCTGGGAAGGCCGCGACATTCCCGCTATCCTCACATCTGGCAATCATGCCGTCATCGACAGGTGGCGGCACGAACAGGCTCTCGCGCTGACCAAGGAAAGACGGCCAGACCTTCTCAAAAAAGCTCAGGCCGAGACGAAATAATAGGCCGTCAATATCAGACCCACCGCAATCACCAGCCAGCGGATGATCCATTGCGGTACCCGCCTTGCGGTGTGAACGCCGACATAGCCGCCAAGCGCTGCCGCCGGAAACATGATGAGCGCAGCCCACCAGGACACGACGCCGCCGCTGACGAAGATCGCGATTGCAATAACGGCGATCACCACCGACAACAGGTTCTTCAGCGCGTTCAGGTGATGATAGCTACCGCCCGAGGTTATTCCGAGGATGGCGAGCATCATGATGCCCATGCCGGCACCGAAGAAACCACCATAAATGGATGCAAGCCCCTGAAAGGCGAGGCTTGGCAGATTGCCGGGCGAACGCTCGGCACTCGTCTTGGGGCGCAGCCACGGGCCAGCAGCGAAAACGGCAGTAGCCGCCAGAAGCAGCCATGGCACCAGTTGGCGAAAGGATGGATTGTCAAGCGATAGCAGCAGCAAAGCCCCCCCGAGCCCACCGACAACGGACACCGCCGACAGCAGGATCGCCTCACGCCAGTGCGCACGAATTTCCGGCCCATAGGCGATCACGGAGGTAATGTAGCCCGGAAACTGCACGATTGCCGACGTAGCATTGGCAACGATGGGCGGCAGGCCGGCAAGCGTCATCGCCCCAAAGGTCAGGAAAGTGCCGCCACCGGCAATCGCATTGACGACACCAGACAGAAAGCCGGTCGCAAACAGCATGAGAACGATGAAAACTGACATGGCCCCTCCCAAGGTACTCATGCCATATCCGGCAAGACGCCCCTTCGCAACTGCTGCGAGGCAACGCATAATTGATAAAATTTTGTCATGAAAGGGATGACAAACGACGCATGCTAGTATATGTGCGCGCTTGGAATTGGGGTTTACCCCTTTAACCGCAAGCAAAGAATGGCGAACCCGCTCCTGCCGCAAGGCATGGTCTGAAGGCATTGACCGACAGACGAACGTTGAGCGCTCTGGCTGTTTCAGAAGAAATCAGAGGTTAATATGACCAATATCATTCAGCAGCTGGAAGCCGAACAGGCTGCCAAGATCGAAGCAAAGCGTACCCTGCCGGACTTTTCTCCGGGCGACACGCTGCGCGTCAACGTTCGCGTGACGGAAGGTAACCGTACCCGCGTTCAGGCTTACGAAGGCGTTTGCATCGCCCGTTCCGGCGGCGGCCTTTCCGAAAGCTTCACCGTTCGCAAGATTTCCTACGGCGAAGGCGTCGAGCGCGTATTCCCGATCTACTCCCCGCTGGTTGAAGGCGTTGAAATCGTTCGCCGCGGTAAGGTTCGCCGCGCGAAGCTCTACTACCTGCGCGATCGTCGCGGCAAGGCTGCCCGTATCGTTGAAAACACCGGTACGCGCGCCCGTAAGCTGAACGAATCCGAGCGCCAGGCAGCAGCCGAAGAAAAGGCACGTCTGGAAGCCGAAAAGGTAGCAGCAGCACAGGCTCTCGCCGCCGAGAAGGCAGCAGCCGAAGCCGCAGAAGCCAAGGCAGCGGAAGAAGCAGCAAAGGCTGCAGAAGCCACAGCGGAATAAGATTTCCATTTCAATGGATTTACGGGAAAGGCGGCCTTCAGGCCGCCTTTTTTGTTGTGCCGACGTGACTTGCCCTTGCCCCGGCAAGCGTGCATTTTCAAAAAAATCGTTTCCGGAGGCTCCCATGATCGCCAGACGTCCGCTTCTCGCCGCCTTTACCGCCTTGGCCATGGCGCCCACGCTCGCCAGTGCCGCCGATCTGCCGGATCTGAAGGGGCGCACCGTCGTCGTCGTCACGGAAAACGCCTATCCGCCGTTGCAGTTCATCGATCCGAAATCCGGCGAGGCCATCGGCTGGGAATATGACGCGATGAAGGAAATCGCCGGGCGGCTGAATTTCAAGCTCGAATACCAGAACATCTCCTGGGATGCGATGATACAGGCGGTTTCCGCCGGGCAATACGACATCGGCATGACCGGCATCAGCATCAAGGACGACCGCAGGCAAAAAGTGGATTTTTCCACCCCCTATATGCGATCGGAAATGTTCATGCTGGTGCGAGCCGACGAGGCCCGCTTCACCGATGCGAAGAGTTTCGCCGCCTTCGAAAAAGGCCTTGTCGGTGCACAAGCCGGCACGACACCCTTCTACACCGCCGTTTACGATGTTCTTGATGGCAACGAACAGAATCCGCGCCTGCGGCTGATGGAAACCTTCGGCGCCAGCGTTCAGGCGTTGAAGACCGGCGATGTCGATCTGGTCTTGACCGATGGCGTCGCGGGTAAGGGTTATGTCGATGCTTCGAGCGGCACCTTGAAGCTGGTTGGCGGGCCATTGGGCGGAGACGATTTTGGCTTCATCTTCAAGAAGGGCTCGGATCTCGTCGCCCCTGTCAATGCCGCGATTGCAGCCCTGAAGGCAGACGGCACCTTTGCCGCGCTGGATAAGAAGTGGTTCCTCGACTACAAGCTCGGCGAATGACGCTCCACGACACTCCCCCGCGACGGACTGGACCAAACGGCAAGAGCGAGGATTTTCCGTGGTGGCTGGTCACGATCATTTTGATCGGCATCGCCCTTGCGGTGGTGATCGCAGTGAATGGCATTTACGCTCAGGTTTTCAGCACCGTCGCCAAGGGTATCGGCATCACGGTCTCCGTCACGCTTGCCGCTTTCACGCTGGCGGCACTGTTAGGCCTCGCTCTCGCGCTGGTCGGCATGGCCGACAATATCGTGCTGCGGCAGGTGGCGCGATTTTACATAGAGGTCGTTCGCGGCATCCCGATCATCGTCCTGCTGTTTTACATCGCCTTCGTGGGCACACCGGGGCTGGTGGCACTCTACAATTGGCTGACCTTTCCGCTCGTCACCAATGGCTGGCTGGAGCCGTTGATGGTGCGGGATGTGTCGCTGACCTGGCGGGCGATCATCGCACTGACGATCGGTTATGCCGCCTTCATTGCGGAGATTTTTCGCGCCGGCATACAGGCCGTCCCGGAGGGGCAGATCGAGGCGGCAAAGGCCCTTGGCTTCAGCCGTTACCGGCGTTTCAGGCTGATTATCCTGCCACAGGCGATCCGGACGATCTTTCCGCCGCTTTCGAACGATTTTGTTTCGATGGTGAAAGACAGCTCGCTCGTCTCGGTGCTGGGCGTCACCGATATTACGCAAATGGGAAAAGTCTATGCGGCGGGTTCTTTCCGGTTTTTCGAGACCTATTCGATCGTCGCCTACATCTACCTGATCCTGACCATCGGCCTGTCGCTGATGCTGCGGCGGATCGAAAAGGCGATGCGCTCAAAACGCGGATGAGTGAACGCGACAGCCGGCAGAACCGGCTGTCGTATTGACAAAGGAAATCAGGCCGTCTTGGCCTGATCACCCATTTTACGCGCGGCGATGATGACCAGCACGCCCGCAAGCGCCAGGCAGAAGGCGAGGAAGAACATCGGCGCAATCGTGCTGCCGGTCTGATCCTTGATCCACGGCACCACATTCTGCGCCACGAAGCCACCGAGATTACCGACGGAATTGATGGCGGCAATGCCGGCGGCCGCACCTGCACCCTTGAGGAAGCGGCCGGGCAGGCTCCAGAACACCGGCTGGCCGGCAAAGATACCCGCAGCGGCGATGCAGAGGAAGCTGAACTGCAGGACCGGATCGCTTAGCAGCGCCGACATCAGCAGGCAGAACGCGCCAACGAAAGCCGGGCCGACGATGTAGGGCGTCTTGTTCTTCGCCTTGTCGGCAGCGTTAGGCACAACGAACAGGGCAATAGCCACGATCACCCACGGGATGATGTTGATGAAACCATTGGCGGTGTTGGAAACGCCGAAGCTCTTTACGATCGTCGGCAGCCAGTAGCTGAGACCATAGGCGGCCAGCGGAAAACCAACATAGCAAAGCGCCATGAACAGCACGCGCGGATTGATCAGCGCCTTGAAGCCATCCTCCGCATGCTCTTCCATGCCCTTGTTTTCTTCAGCCAGCCGGTTCTTCAACCAGTCCTTTTCATCCTGCGTCAGGAACTTCGCCTTTTCCGGCGTATCATCCAGATAAAAGAAAGTGGCGATACCGGCGATGACGGCAGGAATACCGGTTGCCAGGAACACCCATTCCCAGCCGGCGTAACCGAGGAAACCATCCAGATCGAGCAGCATGCCGCCAAGCGGCGCACCAATCGCATTGGCAAGCGCGCTGAAAATCATGAACAGGCCAATCATGCGGCCGCGATAATCACGCGGGAACCACAGCGTCATCAGGAACAGCACACCGGGGAAGAAACCAGCCTCGCAGAGCCCGAGCAGGAAGCGCAGGATGTAGAACATCGTGGCGTTCTGCGTATAGGCAAGCGCGATGGTGACCGCACCCCAGGAAACCAGAATGCGGGCGAACCATTTGCTGGCGCCGAAACGGTTTAGGAACAGATTGCTCGGCACTTCGAAGATGAAGTAACCGATGAAGAACAGCGAGGCGCCAAGCCCGTAGGCATATTCGCTGAGGCTCAGCGCATCGACCATCTGCAGCTTGGCATAGCTGACATTCTGGCGGTCGATATAGGCGATGAGGTAGAGAAGGCCAAGAAACGGCATCAGCCGCCAGGTGATCTTCGAGATGAGGGCTTTTTCGGATACCATATGCTTTCCTCCCTTCGATTTCTCGTCGAATGCAAATGATAAGGGAACCCATCTATATGTGCAGCGCAAAATACGCAAGTTGCGCTGCATCATAACCATTGGAACGCGTTATGAGACCGGCATTTACTGTTGACGCAGCGCATATGAACGACACCCTGACGGCCAGTAAGCATTCATATTGCCGTAAAACTGCCGATCTGCTATGAAAGTTGCCATGGGATCTAAATTCGGATGTCTCGCTCAGAATGTTTATGTGCTGCAGGACCACAAGCGTCTGCCGGCACGTTTCTTTGCGCGCGTTTCCGGGGCGCTCACCAGCCGACTTAGGCTCGCCTGACAGCACCTGCTGTCCATCGCCTTACTGAACCCTGATTACCCTTTTCCATGACAAGGCATAGAGCCATGAGCGCACCCCGCACTTTGTATGATAAAATCTGGGACGACCACGTCGTCAATCGTGACCCGGACGGAACCTGTCTTCTCTATATCGACCGTCACCTGGTCCATGAGGTGACGAGCCCGCAGGCTTTCGAAGGCCTGCGCATCGCCGGCCGCCCGGTGCATTCGCCGGCCCGCACGCTCGCCGTGGTTGACCACAATGTCCCGACCACCGCTGACCGGCTGGAAGGCATCAAGAATGAGGAAAGCCGCATTCAGGTGGAAGCGCTTGCGCAGAACGCCAAGGATTTCGGTGTCGAATATTATTCCGAACGCGACAAGCGCCAGGGCATCGTCCACATCGTCGGGCCGGAACAGGGTTTTACCCTGCCGGGCATGACGATCGTCTGCGGCGACAGCCACACCTCCACCCATGGCGCTTTTGGCGCGCTGGCGCATGGTATCGGCACATCGGAAGTGGAACATGTTCTGGCCACCCAGACACTGATCCAGAAAAAGGCCAAGAACATGCTGGTGCGTGTCGATGGCAAGGTTCCGGAGGGCGTGACCGCCAAGGATATCATCCTCGCGATCATCGGTGAGATCGGCACGGCCGGAGGCACCGGCCACGTGATCGAATTTGCCGGCGAGGCGATCCGATCGCTTTCCATGGAAGGCCGCATGACGGTTTGCAACATGACCATCGAGGGCGGCGCCCGCGCCGGTCTGGTCGCACCGGACGAGACCACCTTCGACTACATCAAGGACAAACCGCGCGCGCCGAAGGGCGAAACGCTGGAACAGGCCATCGCCTACTGGAAGACGCTGAAATCCGACGAAGGTGCCCATTATGACAAGGTCGTGGTGCTGGACGCCGCCAATCTGCCGCCCATCGTCTCCTGGGGCTCATCACCGGAAGACGTGACTTCGGTCGAAGGCGTCGTTCCCAATCCTGATGATATCGAGGAAGAAAACAAGCGCACGTCCAAGTGGCGCGCGCTGGAATATATGGGCCTTCAACCCGGTACCCGCATTACCGATATCGCCGTTGACCGCGTCTTCATCGGCTCCTGCACCAATGGCCGCATCGAGGATTTGCGTGCAGCGGCGAAAATCGTCGATGGCCGCAAGGTAGCCCCCACCGTCTCGGCCATGATCGTGCCCGGCTCCGGTCTGGTCAAGGAACAGGCGGAACAGGAAGGCCTGGACAAGATTTTCCTCGACGCCGGTTTCGAATGGCGTGAACCGGGCTGCTCCATGTGCCTTGCCATGAATGACGACCGTCTGAAGCCCGGCGAACGCTGTGCCTCCACCTCGAACCGCAATTTCGAGGGCCGTCAGGGTTACAAGAGCCGCACCCATCTCGTTTCCCCGGCAATGGCGGCGGCGGCGGCAATCGCCGGTCACTTCGTCGACGTGCGCGAATGGCAATAAGAGCCTGAGCCACCCATCAGAAAAGCCATCCGCCCCAAACGGGCGGGTGGCTTTTTATTATGCACCCTGCAAACGCCGTTGTGGCTGCGTTGCGTGCACGAACACGGCAAACGTATCCCAGGGTGGCGCAATGGAGAGTTGGCTCAGGATGCGCGCAACCTCGCCTCGGTGAATGCCGGCATGCAGGACCACGTGTGAGACCATTTCGGCGCGAGACATGTAACCTTTGTCGCCATCGGTAAAGGTGAAGGCGACAAATTCGCCAAGCGATACGGGCGATGTTTTCTCGATATAGTCGAGATACCAGCCATCCAGATTTGCAACATCCCTTGCAAGATCAGTCAATTCCGGCGTTGCCTCGGTATTGTCAAAGACAAAGCCATGCGCCGTTCCGGTGAGATGGCCCGCGAAAATTCTCGCGACAACATAATAGTGATTGATCAACCGAATTGCCGCGTGCCGCTGGGAGGCATTTTGCTCGGGATCGAGTTGTAGCAGCTTCTCGAACAAATCCCTGTTCGCCCATGCGTGATAGCCGAGCAGGCTCCTGAGCAGGTCCCTCATGCCAATATCCTTTACATCCTGAAAATGTGAGCACTATGTTTATATTTTCGCCATGGAGGATGCCTTGTCTACTCGCATTGCAAAACAGAAGACCGCGATGCGCAAGGAGCCGCGCCAGGAGCGCTCGAAAGCCACCGTCAATGCCGTCGTCCACGCGGCTGCTCGCATTTTAAGCGATCATGGCTGGGCGGGTTTCACCACCAACAGGGTGGCGGAAATCGCCGGCGTCAGCATCGGCTCGCTCTATCAATATTTCCCGGACAAGATTTCGATTGTCGAAGCGGTGCGCTATCGCCACCTTGAAGATTGCCTTGCGGTCATGAAGAGTATCACTGAGCAACGGCAATCGCTCCTCAAATTCGTTGAAGATCTCGTGGCGGGCATGATTGCTGTCCACAGCCTCCATCCCGGACTTCATAAAGTCCTGCTGGATGACGCACCCATCCACGCGGAAATGAATGACCCCAACAGCGCGTTTGAAAAGGAATATCTTGGTCTTTATTCGGCAGCGATAACGGCCCACCTGCCAGCCGGTTCAACGATGGACAGCCGGACTGCCGCTCTGATCGTGTCCGACGCCATTGACGGCATCATTCACAACGCCGCCAGGCGCGGGGAATTGCAGTCACCCAGGATCAGGCGGGAAATGACCTCACTCGTTCACGCCTACCTGTGTGAGGTAGCGGCCAGGTGAGACCTTATTCCGAAATGATCTTCACCCGCTGGCCGGGCTGAAGCGTGGCGGTGGCGCTCATCGCATTGATCATGCGGAACATATCGAGCTTGCGCTCGGTTCCCATCATTCGCGCCGCGATCGTTGCCACGGTTTCGCCGGGCTTCACCGTCACCACGCGCACGCGCAGCGGCTTCAGCGATGCGATTTCCTGCGGGGTCATCTTGCGGAAACTCGTGCGCAGCACGTTGGCGATGGAATCAAGCTGCGCATTGCCCTTCGGCACCGCCGTCAGGAACCGGAATATCTGCTGGCCGACACGAATGACGGTTACGTCGAAATCCCATTTATCCGCGCTTGCCCGGGCTGTCGCGGCCTCCAGACCGTTGATCTGCGTTTCCTTGACGGTTTCCGGCAGCAGACCGGCAACCCAGCCGCTGGTCAGGTAATTGGCAAGGGTGGTCTGTTTCGGATCGGCAACACCATCAAAACGGATGGCCATATCGCCCGGTCCGGTCGCCAGAACGGCCTCCACCTTATTATCGATGACAAAACCTTCCGGCACGTCAAAACGGATGCCAAGCGTTCCGTGCAGGAACGTCTGCCCGCGGACGTAACCTTCCTGTGGGCTGTCGCCGTAAAGCAGGCCGTCTATGCCATCCAGGAACCAGTCGCGTCCACGATCCCCGACCTGACCGTCCTGGCCGAAGGCACGGGCATGGCGACGCGCAAGCTCGATGCGCTGCGGCGTGTTGGGGTGGCTGGAAAGGAAGTCGAGGCTCTGGTCGTTTTCAGGATCGGCCGAAGAGAAGCGCGCATAGGCCGCCATGGAATCCAAAAAGCGCGGCGAGGCAAAGGGGTCGTAACCGGCCTCGCCCAGCATCCGCACACCGATGACATCCGCCTGCAATTCCTGCTGGCGCGAAAAGGCCGCGAGCCGCAGCTTGCCGCGCGCCAGCGCCTGCTTGCCGGCGAGATCGCTCGACAGCACTTCGGCAACCACGCGGCTTGCAATCACCTCCGCCTCTTCCCGGCGTTGGCGTTCGATGCCGTGATTGGCGGTGACATGGCCCATCTCGTGCGAAAGCACGGCGGCGACTTCCGAAGCATCGTTGGCAAGCGCCAGAAGCCCGCGTGTCACGTAAAGATATCCGCCCGGCAGCGCAAAGGCATTGATGGCCGGCGAGTTGAGGATAGTGATTCGGTAAGACTGTTGCGGATTTTCCGAAACGGCCGTCAGAGCGCCGGCAATACGGGCGACAAGCCGTTCCGTCTTGGCGTCACGATATTCACCGCCATAGCTCGCCACGATGCGCGGATGTTCGCGCGCACCCATCTGGGCGCGGGGATCATTCTTCTGCACCTCTTCCACGGTTTGCGGATTATCCGACGGGCGCAGGGTGGACTGGTAAGCCGGGCTGAAGAGAGACTGGCACGACGACAGGAACACGGCGGACGCCGTCAGCACGGAACAGGCGGCAGCCATCCTGCCCGAACGGCGAAGGCCTGAACGGGAGAAGAGCCTCCACTGTGCAGTCATGCTATTTCTCATTCTCTATGCCTGCCCCTAACGTTCCTGATCATCCGTTAATTGCAGACCAGAATAACAGATTCGCCCCAACGAGCCATGAATGCCGATACGGTAAAAACGATCCATCAAGTCCGGAATATTCCTGAAGAACGCAATAATTCCCGTCTTTTCTCGGGCAACAACTTGAAACTGGCAAGTGCAAATTAGCGCCATTGAAGTCATCTAAAGCGATTGCCAGCGGCACGCGTCGAAAATAAGGCGATCAGCCGTTCAGAAAACTGTCCACCGCCTTCACATTTTGTGTGGCGAAGAAATCTGCGGTCGGGCCTGTGTAGACAACGCGGCCGCGATCAAGAAAAACCACCCGCTGCGCCAGCTTCTTTATGTCGTCCGGATGGTGTGAGACAATAATCACCGTATTTTTTGTTTCGGCATGCAAGTCGAGGAGCAGGGAGGTCATGCCTGCGCGTAGTCCCGGATCGAGCGCGGCAAAGGGCTCATCCAGCAGCATGACCGGTTTTTTCCTCACCAGCGCACGCGCCAGAGCCGCCCTTTGTCTTTCCCCGCCGGAGAGCGTGCCCGGCAGGCGCTTGTCAAAACCAGCAAGACCAACGCGCGCCAGCGCCACCCCGATGCTTTTCCGATCTTCCGCCTGCAATTTCAGCCCCGGACTGACGCCGAGCGCGACATTGGTGAAAATATCGAGATGGGCGAAAAGATTATTGTCCTGAAAGATCGACGACACCGGCCTTTCGGAAGGGTCGAGCGCCGTCATGTCCCGCCGGCCTATCACCACGCGACCGGCATCCGGCGCCTCAAAACCGGCGACCAGATTAAGGAGTGTCGACTTGCCCGAACCGGATGCGCCGACAACGGCGGTCACCTGGCCCTGAGGAAAGCCGCAATCCAGATCGAAATCCTGCGTTCCAAGCCGCAGCCTGACGTTGTCCAGCTGAACCGCGAAATCATCGCCAGTCATATGCTCGCCCTTCCCGCCCGCGCCTCTGCCGATTGCGATTGCCGCGAAACCCCGCCTGCGGCAAGCATCAGGCAGACGACACCGAGGATAAACGCGTATCCGGCGGCGTCATTGGTGCGGTAGCTGCCCATATTGCTATAAACGAGCCATGGCAAGGTGACGAAACTTTCCGAACCGAACAGGGCAACCGCCCCGAGATCGCCGAGGGACAGGGCCATGGCGAAGGAAAACGCCATCGCCAGCGGCCGCCACAAAACCGGCAGATCCGCAAATCTCAGCCGCGCCATCCCCTGCAACCCGAGGCTGGCGGAGAGCCGGCCGGTGCGCAGAAAATGGCTGTTAAAGGCCGGCTCCAACACCCGCATGGCAAGCGGCAGCGCCATCAGCATATTGATGATCGCCACGAGAGCCGGCGCATAAATGCTGACATCACCGAGGGGCCGTAACAATAGAAACCATCCGCTTCCGAGCACAACAGGCGGCACCAGCAGCACAAGCGAAGACCCCGCACCGAGCGTGGCGGATAGAAAGCGCAACGGCTGAACCGCCTGCCGCCGTGAACCAACGGCCTGACGTGCACCGATAATCGCAAAACAGCAGAGCACGACGAGAGTTGCGGAGAGCGCAGCAATGGCAAGGCTGGTGAAGGCCGCGCGCAGGAAGATCGGCGTGATGAGCAGACGCGGCAGGTCGGCCTTCAACCCCGAGACGGTTATCGCGACGAGCGGCAGGCCGATCAGCAGAACCGCAAGATTGATTGCCGCCCCATCCCAAAGACGTGCACCAACCCCTTTGCCATCGAAGCGGCGAAGGGGCCGCCCAAGCGAGGCGATTTCCGCTTCCGGCGATGGCAGAAAGGCAAGAAGGCCGAGCAAGACCGCAGTGAGGGCAATCTGCAAAACCGAAAGCGCGATCGCCCGCTGCGGATCGAAATCGAACCGCAGCGCCTGATAGATCGCCACCTCCAGCGTCGTGGCCGCCGGGCCGCCGCCGAGCAGCAGCACCAGCGTGAAGCTGGTGGCGCACAGCATGAAGACAAGTCCGGCAATGCCGGGAACAAGCCGCGAAATCGCCGGCCATTCGATGAAGCGGAACGTCGAAACCGGCCCCATGCCGAGGCTTGCCGCCATGCGCCAATATTCGCCCGGAATGCGTTCCAGCCCGGCCAGCATCAGCCGCACGCACAGCGGCAGATTGAAGAACACGTGGGCGATAAGAATCCCGGAAAGGCCGTAAATGCTGAAGGGTTGCTCCGCGCCGGCAAAAACGAGAGCCGTATTCAAAACGCCCTGCCTGCCCCATATGGCGATGATGCCGAAGGCGCCGACGATCACCGGCAAACCCATCGGCACCGCCATCAGCCGGATGATCCATATACGCCCCGGAAAGTCGCGTCGCCGCGCAAGCGCCAAAGCCACCGGCAGGCCGAGAACAATGGACAAGAAGGTGGAAAGTGTTGCCTGATAAAGCGTGAAGCGAAGGATACGCAGCGTATAGGCATCCATGATGCTGGCAGCGGATGCGCCGGCATCAAAAGACAGGAGGGCCGCAACGGCGAGCGCCATGAACAGGAAAACGGCGGTAAAGGCCGCCGTCCCGAAAACAACGGATCGCCGGTAATCGCGACGCAGCATCATGGGTAGGTGTGCCTTTTCCTCAATTCATGCTCATGGCGGCAAGCCATTCTTCGACCCAGGCTTTGCGGTTCTTCGCCACCTCTTCCGGGTCCATCAGGAAGGTCTTCTGCGGCACGACGAGTTTGGAAAACGCCTCCGGCAAAGGCTTCGATGTCGCCGCAACCGGCATCATCCAGTTGTTTTCGGGGATCGCATCCTGAAAGCCGGAGGTGAGCGTGAAAGCAAGAAACTGCTTTGCCAATTCCTTGTGCGGCGCGTTTTTGAGAAGGCCGGACACTTCGATCTGGATGTAATGTCCTTCGGAAAAAGCCGCGGCCTGATAACGGTCCGTCTTCTCGGCGACCATGTGATAGGCGGGCGATGTGGTGTAGGAAAGCACCATCGGCACCTCACCCTTGGTGAAGAGACCGTAGGATTCCGACCAGCCCGGTGTGACAGTCAGGATGCGTTTCCTGAGCTTCGCCCATGCTTCCGGGGCCTTGTCCCCATATACCGATTTCACCCAGAGAAGTAGCCCAAGCCCCGGCGTGGAGGTGCGCGGGTCCTGAATGGCGATCTTCTGCGAGGAATCGCCTTCCACCAGTTCCTTCAAGCTCGTCGGCGGGTTTTTTACCGTCTGCGTGTCATAGACGACCGCGAAATGCCCATAATCATAGGGGACGAAGACATCGTCCTCATAGCCGCCCGGCACCTTGGCCGCCGACGTATCGATGCCGCTGACATCGAAAAGGCCGGTCTGTTTCGCTTCCGCGACGAGGTTGGTGTCGAGACCGATGACAACATCCGCCTTGGACCCAGCCCCTTCAAGTTTCAGGCGGTTGAGCAGCGCCACACCATCCGCCACGCCGACGAAATTGACCGTGCAACCACAAACCTTCTCGAAGGCTTCCTTGACCTTCGGACCGGGTCCCCATTCGGAGACGAAGCTCTCATAGGTGTAGACAGTCAGCTCCTGCTTGTCCTGCGCGACGGCAAGGCCGGGCAGAAACATGGAGGCGGCGACGAGGGAATTCAGGAAAAGACGACGGCGCACGGGTATCTCCTCAAAACAAAAAGGGAAATAGCCGCCTGCCTTAAAGCCGTCTAATCCCTCCGCCGGTATGAACCGGATCAGGTTCTTCGGGTTGGCAAGCCTCTCAGCCTTTTGCACGCAAGCACAAAAGACACCCCGTTAGATCAAGATGATGGTGTAGTCCCGCCGTCTGCGATTGGCAAGACGGTGCCGTCAGCCCTGCGCCGTCATATGCACCAGTTCCCAGACGTGACCATCCGGATCCTGAAAACTGCCGGCATACATGAAGCCGTGATCCTGAACGGGTTTCCAGCCGCTGCCACCGGAGGCAAGCGCAGTTGCGATCATCCGGTCGATTTCCTCGCGGCTTCCGGCGGAAAGACAGGTCAGCACTTCGGTGCTACTCTTCGCATCGGCGATATCGCCATTGATGAAATCGCGAAAACGCTCTTCCTGAAGCAGCATCACGAAGATGTTCTCCTCCACGATCATGCAGAGCGTGCGATCGTCGGAATATTCCGGATTGAAGCTGAAACCCAGCGCCGTGAAGAAGTCTCTCGATGTCTCGATATTCTTGACGGGCAGATTGACGAAGATCATGCGCATTTTCTGAACTCCTCCGAACCCGCACAGGAAACGGCAATTCCGCCTCCCTGTCAAAGGCGGATGCCGTTCAATCAGTAAAAGACGGTCCCCTTCAGCCTTCCAGTTCCTCGCGCAGCATCTCCAGCTCCAGCCATTCTTCTTCCATGGTCTCGAGCTTTTCACGCAGCTTGGTCATTTCCTGCGCCAGCGTATTGAATGTGGCTGGATCCTTGGTGAAAAGCGCGGGATCGGCCATGCGCTGCTCGCGTTTTGCGATTTCACCCTGGGCTTTTTCCATCTCCTTCGGCAGATTTTCGAGTGCGAATTTCTGCTTGAACGAAAGCTTACCCTTGGCCTTTGCAGGATCCTGCGAAGCGGAAGTCGAAGGTGCGGCCTTCGCCTTTTCCTGTTTCTCCGCCTTGCGTTTTTCATCTGCCGCGCCCTTGCGCTGCGCCATCATATCAGAATAACCGCCGGCATATTCGATCCAGCGTCCGTCCGGCTGATCCGGAGTGGCGGGCGCGATGGTGGAGGTGACGGTACGGTCAAGAAAATCACGGTCGTGGCTGACGAGGATAACCGTTCCGGAAAAGCCCGCAACGATTTCCTGCAACAGATCAAGCGTTTCGATATCGAGATCGTTGGTCGGCTCGTCGAGGATCAGGAGGTTGGTCGGCCGCGCCAGAATGCGCGCCAGAATAAGCCGGGCACGCTCACCGCCAGAGAGGTTGCGGATCGGCGTGCGGGCCTGTTCCGGCTGGAACAGGAAATCCTTCATGTAACCCGTAACGTGCTTCACTTCGCCATTGACCAGCAGATTGTCGCCGCGGCCGTCAGTCAGGTAATGCGCGAGCGTATCGTTGGGATTGAGATCCTCACGCTTCTGGTCGAGCGTCGCGATTTCCAGATTGGTGCCGAGCTTCACCGTGCCGCTATCGGGCTCAAGCTGGCCGGTCAGCATTTTCAAAAGTGTGGTTTTGCCGGCACCGTTCGGCCCGACGAAACCGATACAATCGCCACGATGCACCCTGAGCGAAAACGGCGCGACGATCACGCGCTCATCGTAAGCCTTGGTGATGGCCTCGGCCTCGATGACCAGCTTGCCGGATTCCCGCACGTCAGAGGCCGTCGCCTGCACGGAGCCCTGCGGCCCCTTGTGGCCGCGATATTCGGCGCGCATGGCCTGAAGTTCGCCGACACGGCGCATGTTGCGCTTGCGTCTCGCGGTCACGCCATAGCGCATCCAGTGTTCTTCGCGCTCAATGGCCTTGCCGAGCTTGTGCTGCTCCAACTCTTCCTCTTCCAGCACCTTGTCACGCCATTCCTCAAAATGGGCAAAACCGCGATTGAGACGGCGGGACTGGCCGCGATCGAGCCACACGGTCGAGGTCGAGACTTTTTCGAGAAAACGCCGGTCGTGCGAAATCAGCACCAGCGCGCTGCGCGTCTGCTGCAACTCGCTTTCAAGCCATTCAATGGTGGGCAGGTCCAGATGGTTGGTCGGCTCGTCCAGCATCAGAATATCAGGCTCAGGCGCCATGACGCGGGCAAGCGCCACACGCCGCGCTTCACCGCCGGAAAGGCTTGCCGGATTTTCCTGTCCCGTCAGGCCGAGATGTTCGAGCAGGTACGTCACCCGATAAGGGTCGTCACCCGGCCCAAGCCCCGCTTCGGCATAGGCCTGAACGGTATCGTAACCGGCAAAATCCGGTGCCTGCTCCAGATAACGGATGGTAGCGGAAGGGTGGCGGAAAACCTCGCCCGACTGTGCCTCGACCAGCCCGGCAGCAATCTTCATCAGGGTCGATTTGCCGGAACCATTACGCCCGACAAGGCAGATGCGGTCGCCCGGCTCCACCTGAAAATTGGCGCCGTCGAGCAGCGGGGTCACGCCGAAAGTCAGCTTGATATCGTCGAGTTTCAAAAATGGGGGTGCCAAGGCGTCAGGCTCCGGTCAGATCATAAGGGCGGGCGAGGACGATGGCTTTGCCGCTTTTCAGCGAGAAATGCACAGGGCCGCCATTCGCGACATTGGAAATAGTGCGGGAAGAGCCGAAAGCAAGCGCGAAATCGTCAAGCGGATAACGCACATTGCCGATATCAAGGCCCGCAAGGGCGGTTAATCCGGCTACGGAAAACAGCGAACCGGCCGGCAGATCGACATCAAGCGAACCGGGAAGCAGTGGCTGCGCCTCCTCGTCGCCTGACGTCAGTGTCACGTCGAGACCCCGTTCGGCAAGCGCCACCGCATAAAGAAGATGTTGTAGCGCATGGTCGCTTCTCTCGCCTCCAAGCGCCCCCACCAGCAGCAGCGAAGACGCGCCACGGCAGAGTGCTTCCGAGACCGCGATCTCGCCATCCGTCACGGCCTTTGCGGCGGGGTAAGGCTGCCGCTCCACATCTGGCCAGGCGCCCAGCAGCTCTTCGCTGGCGGAATCGAAATCCCCCACCCAAAGCTCCGGCGCAAGACCGAGTGGTCCGGCATGGCGCATGCCGCCATCGGCCGCGATCACGCGGCTATCCGCAACCGCCAGCTTCAGGCGGTCGGTCACCGTGACATCGCCGCCAAGCAGAATGGTGAAACGCTCTTTATCCATGCCCTGCCTTATCTCACCTCAGCCAAAAAGGGAAAGCCGAAACCCGATGAAATCAGCCTATATTGATTTTCGCCGGCTTCGGGATTATGAAACGCTTCAGTGGTGATTTGCCGACCGGCTTGCAGCCACTTTAAAGAAGTCGCTAAAGGGTCGAGGAAAAAGGCAATTTCCTGGGACCGGCTGCGATTTCGCTGCCGGTTTTTTTGTTTTCGCAACGTTCTTTACGTCATCCGAAAAGAGAGTTCGACATGCCGATCAAGATTCCCGATACGCTTCCCGCCTTTGAGACCCTCGTTCATGAGGGCGTGCGGGTCATGACCGAAACGGCGGCCATCCGGCAGGATATCCGCCCGCTCCAGATCGGGCTTCTCAACCTCATGCCGAACAAAATCAAGACGGAAGTGCAGATGGCCCGCCTCGTCGGCGCCTCGCCGTTGCAGGTGGAGTTTTCGCTGATCCGTATCGGCGGCCACCGCGCCAAGAACACGCCTGAAGAACATCTTCTGTCCTTCTATGAGACGTGGGAAGAAGTGCGCCACCGCAAGTTCGACGGTTTCATCATCACCGGCGCGCCCATCGAGATGCTGGACTATGAAGATGTGACCTACTGGAACGAGATGCAGAAAATTTTTGAATGGACGCAAACCAACGTCCATTCGACGCTGAATGTCTGCTGGGGCGCGATGGCGGCCATCTACCATTTCCACGGGGTGCCGAAATACGAGTTGAAGGAAAAGGCGTTCGGTGTTTATCGTCACCGCAATCTCTGCCCGTCATCGATCTATCTGAGCGGCTTTTCGGACGATTTCCAGGTTCCAGTCTCACGCTGGACGGAAGTGCGCCGCGCCGACATCGAAAAACACCCCGAACTTGAAATCCTGATGGAGTCAGAGGAAATGGGCGTGTGTCTGGTGCATGAGAAGGCCGGCAACCGGCTCTACATGTTCAACCATGTCGAATATGATTCAACCTCGCTTTCGGATGAATATTTCCGCGACGCGAATGCCGGTGTGCCCATCAAGCTGCCGCATGATTATTTTCCGCACAACGACCCGGAACTAGCTCCGCTGAACCGCTGGCGCAGCCATGCCCATCTGTTTTTCGGCAACTGGATCAACGAGATATACCAGACGACGCCTTACGATCTCGAATCCATCGGCAAACTCGCCGCGTAAATTGCGGATTGCGAATTGCCGGGAAATGACGCAACGTCCGCCCGGCAATTCATGGCAATCGGGAGAATGATGCAATGAGCGACGGGGCAGCACGGGAAAATTTCGGTTTCACGGCAACCGGCGAAAAGGTCGAACGCGTCACCATCTCGAAGGGCGGATTGACGGCCAAGGTCATTACCTGGGGCGCAGTCATTCAGGATCTGCGCCTCGATGGTCACCAGCCGCCGCTCGTTCTGGGCTTCGATAAATTCGAGGACTACAAATATTCCTCCTATTTCGGCGCCACCCCTGGCCGCAATGCCAACCGCATCGGTGACGGCAAATTCTCCATCGACGGGCATGAATACCAGCTGGAGCTGAACGAAAAGGGCGTAACCCATCTGCATGGCGGCAGCGACGGCATGGGCAAACGCAACTGGATGCTGATGGAGCATGGCGAAAGCCATGCCGTTCTGCAGATCATCGATCCCGACGGCCGCGCCGGTTATCCCGGCAACTGCACGGTCACCGCCACCTATACGATCCTCGACGGCGGCGTGCTTTCGGTGGTCTATGAAACGGTGACCGACAAGCCGACCATCGCCAATGTTTGCCAGCACTCCTATTTCAACCTCGACGGTGCGGATACCGCTCTTGGGCATGAGATCAGCATCGCCGCTGATTTTTACCTGCCGACCAACGACAAACAGATACCGACCGGCGAAATCCGCTCCGTTGAAGGCACCGTCTTTGACCTGCGCCAGCCGACGCCGATGCGGCGCAAGGAGGATGGCGAGCAGGTTCTCTACGATCACAATTTCTGCCTCTCGCCCGAGCGCCGCGCAAAACGCAAGGTTGCCCGCGCCTATTCCCCGGCCTCGGATATCGCCCTTGAGGTTCACACCACCGAACCCGGTGTGCAGTTCTATTCGGCCTTCAAGCTGAACGTTGCGGTTCCCGGCCTCGATGGCCGCCACTATGGTCCCTTTGCCGGTTTCTGCCTGGAAACGCAGATTTGGCCTGATGCCGTTAATCACCCTGATTTTCCGCACGCGATCCTGCGGCCGGGCGAAACCCTGCGTCAGGAAACAGATTATATTTTCAAGAAAGGCTGAGCGGATGGGCTGGATCAGTCCAGCACGCAGCCAACATAGGCGCCCGAGGCCCGGGCGCGCCGCTCGATAAGGCCAGCCAGCCGTTGCAGACCACGACCCGGTTTGCTGGCGACCCGGTCAATGGGATTGGGCAGGGAAACGGCAAGCAGCGCTGCCTGACGGGAACTGAGCTTTGCCGCCGGCACCTTGAAATGATGCTGCGCGGCGGCCTCGATGCCATAAATGCCCGGCCCCCATTCGGCAACGTTGAGATAAATCTCCATCATCCGTTTTTTGGACCAGACGAAATCCGCCGCAATCGCCAGCGGCAGTTCCAGTCCTTTACGCAGGAAAGAACGGCCGTTCCATAAAAACAGGTTCTTGGCTGTCTGCATTGGAATGGTGCTGGCACCGCGAGTGGAGGCCCCATCGAGCGCATTGCTGACCACGGATTGCATCTGGTTCCAGTCCACACCGCCGTGGAAACAGAATTGCCCGTCTTCCGACATCATCACGGATTGCACAAGGCGCGGAGAAATATCCTCAAGCGGCACCCAGCGCCGGTCATAGCCCTGCAAGGTTACCAGATCGGCAAGCATCAGCGTCGAGACCGGCCGGAAGAACGGCAGTGCATAGACCGGGATCAGCAGATAGGGCAGGATCAGCAAAGCCAGCAAGGTCATGATAATGCGCTTTGCCAACGTGCGAAAATCCACCTTCGGACTGCTCCGGTCTTCTGCCAGCACGGCGTAATCTGCGTCGCTTTCAGGCGTACTGCTCAATATCCGTCTCAGCCCCGCGCCAATCGAAGCCTTTCATAGTCCATTGCCGCCTTCAAGGCGAGTCTGGTCAAACAGTTACGCCCGGGAATCACGAAAAGGTTGCCTGGCCCCGCGCGGCATGTCAAAGAGCGCGGCATGGACGCTCAGATGACGAATTTCGAAACGAGGCTGCGCGAAAACGCGGCAAAAACCGAAGCCTTGCTTGGCCGCCTGCTTTCCGGTGAAGCGCGCGCAGACGAGATCACGCGTCCGCAAAACCTGCTCGACGCCATGCGCCATGGCGTGCTGAACGGCGGCAAACGCCTGCGGCCCTTCCTCGTCATCGAAAGCGCAGCCCTTCTGGGCGGAGACGCCGAAGCTGCCCATTATGTCGGCGCGGCGCTGGAATGCCTGCATTGTTATTCGCTTGTGCATGACGACCTGCCGGCCATGGATGATGATGACCTGCGCCGCGGCCAGCCGACGGTGCACCGCAAATTCGATGAGGCGACCGCCATTCTCGCCGGCGACAGCCTGTTGACGCTCGCCTTCGATATTATCGCCTCGGATGAAAACCCGCTCGCGGCCGAGCGCAAGGCCGCGCTCGTGCTTTCGCTTGCCCGCGCAGCCGGCATCGGCGGCATGGCCGGCGGACAGGCGTTTGATCTTGCTGCGGAAAAAAAGGCGCCCGATGAAGCTGGCATCATTACATTGCAGGCTATGAAAACCGGCGCTTTGCTGCGTTTCGCCTGTGAGGCTGGCGCGATCATTTCCGGAAGCGACGTCTCCGAACGGCAAAGGCTACGCCTCTTCGGCGAAAAAATCGGCCTCGCCTTCCAGCTCGCCGATGATCTTCTCGATCTCACTGCCGATGCCGCCACCATGGGCAAGGCAACCGGCAAGGATGCCGCACGCGGCAAGGGAACATTGGTCGCCTTGCGCGGCGAAGACTGGGCGCGCGCCAAGCTGCAGGAACAGGTAACGGAAGCCAGTGACCTCCTGGCCCCCTATGGCGAAAAGGCCGCAATTCTCATCGCGGCCGCAAGGTTCATTGCCGAACGGAAAAGCTGAGCCGGTTTCCCCGCTCAGCCCCCTATGCCCAATCAGCCCTTGAGAGGCGAAATCAGCACTTCAACGCGACGGTTCTGAGCGCGACCGTCAGGGGTTGCATTCGATGCGATCGGCTGCGAAGCACCGAAACCAAGCGTCGAAATACGGCGCTGATCGACGCCGCGCGCACCGAGATAATTGGCAACCGAAGCGGCACGACGCTCCGAGAGGCCCTGATTGTAATCGGCGCGGCCGGTAGAATCGGTGTGACCGTTGATGTCGATCAGCGTGCGGTTGAACTTGTTCAGCACGATTCCGACGGAATCAAGCGTTTGATAGAAGGGCGGGATGACTTGGTCCTGATCCGTCGCAAAGGTTATGTTCGACGGCATGTTGAGGACGATGCTGTCGCCGCGGCGGGAAACCGAAACGCCCGTACCCTGAAGCTGGGCGCGAAGCTCAGCTTCCTGACCATCCATATAATTGCCGATGGCGCCGCCGGCGAGTGCACCGATGCCCGCACCGATGAGCGCGGCATTACGGCGACCGGTCGGCGAACCGCCGACAGCCAGACCACCGAGCGCGCCAACCACGGCGCCGATGCCGGCACCACCAGCGGTGTTCGACATCTTCTGCTCGCCCGTATAGGGATCGGTGGTGGTGCAGGCGGAAAGATAGGTCCCGCAAAGGGCGACGATCGCGATTTTTTTGATCATGTGTTTTGATGCTCCGAGAGGTTCAGGAGGTATGACAGTGGAATTTCGGGCCTTTGAGGATACTCATTACTCCGCCGCGTCTTTCCGGCCGAAACGCTTTTCGATGTAATCGGCCACAAGCGCTTCGAAATCACCGGCAATGTTGGGACCACGCAGGGTGAGCGCCTTTTCCCCGTCGATGAAGACCGGCGCTGCCGGGCTTTCGCCGGTTCCGGGCAGGGAAATGCCGATATCGGCATGTTTGCTTTCACCCGGGCCATTGACGATGCAGCCCATGACGGCGACGTTCAATGCCTCGACGCCGGGATATTTTTCACGCCAGACCGGCATGTTCTTGCGAATATCGTTCTGGATATTCTGCGCCAGTTCCTGAAAGACGGTGGACGTGGTGCGCCCGCAGCCGGGACATGCCGCAACGACCGGAATGAACTGCCGGAAGCCCATGACCTGCAGCAATTCCTGCGCCACCTGCACCTCGCGGGTGCGGTCGCCATTCGGCTCCGGCGTCAGAGACACGCGGATCGTATCGCCGATACCGTGCTGCAAGACGTAACCCATGGCGGCAGACGAGGCGACGATGCCCTTGGAACCCATGCCGGCTTCGGTCAAGCCCAGATGCAGGGCGTGGTTGGACCGCTCCGACAACATGGAATAAACGGCGATCAGGTCCTGCACCTGGCTGACCTTGGCCGACAGGATGATGCGGTTGCGCGGCAGGCCGATCTCTTCGGCAAGCTCGGCGGAAATCAGCGCCGACTGGACGATGGCCTCACGCGTGACCTGACGGGCGGAGAGCGGAAAACCCTCTTCCTTGTTACGGTCCATCAGCGTGGTCAGCAATTCCTGATCGAGCGACCCCCAGTTGACGCCGATGCGGACGGGCTTGTCATAACGGATCGCCATTTCGACGATTTCGCCGAACTGCTTGTCCTTCTTGTCCTTGAAACCGACATTGCCGGGATTGATGCGGTATTTCGCCAGCGCCTCGGCGCAGGCCGGATGATCGGCCAGAAGCTTGTGACCGATATAATGGAAATCGCCGATCAGCGGCACATCCATGCCGAGACGCAGCAGCCGCTCGCGGATTTTCGGCACGGCGGCAGCGCTCTCGTCGCGGTCAACGGTAATACGCACCATTTCCGAACCGGCCTGGAAAAGTGCCGCCACTTGGCTGACGGTGGCGTCGATATCCGCGGTATCGGTATTGGTCATCGACTGCACGACGACGGGCGCACCGCCACCAACGATGACGCCGCCCACGTCGACGGCGACGGATGCGCGGCGGGGCTTTGGATCGTAATCGGCGTGTGACGTCATGGCGGTCTCTGGAGCTTGCGGCAAGGTCTGGCAATTGAGGTGAAACAAGGGGGCCTGCTTGTCAACACCCAACGCATAAGAGCTTCTACTTTACCGCAATCATGGCAAAATTCGAGACGCCTATTCTTTCCCAGCTCCATCCGCATGTCGGGCGAGCCGCGAAAGCAGCAAAACCACCACATGCAACAACGGCAGCGCGAGGAAGACACTGGCGAGGCCCGTATGTTCGGCAATGAAACCGATGGCGGACGGCGCCACCAGAATGCCGGAGTACCCCATGGTGGTGACGACGGAAAGCCCGATTCCCGGCGCCAGCCCCGGCATGTTGCCCGCCGCCGAAAAGGCGATGGGCACCATGTTGGAAATGCCGATGCCGGCAATGGCGAAGCCGATAATCACGAAAGTGGAGCTTCCCGCAAGACCGGCAATCAAGAGACCGGTGATCGACATGACCGAGCAGAACCGCAGGGTGTTGACCGCACCGAACCGGTCACGCACCAGATCGCCGGCAAAACGCATGGCCGCCATGGTCATGGAGAAAGCCGCAAAGGCAAAACCGGACTGCGAGACGGAAGCACCCAGTTCATTGCGCAGATAAAGCGCACCCCAATCGAGGATGGCACCCTCCGGCACCATAGAAAACAGCGCCATCAGGCCGATGATCCACGGCAGCGGCGTCAGCGGCAAGCCGCCTTTCGGACGTTCGGCCTCGGCATGCGGACGATCCGCGAGAACCCGCGGCCAGGCAATAACCAGCAAAACAAGCGCGATGACGGTCAACGCAATGGCATGGCCCTGTACACCGATTGCCGTGATGAGATAACCGCCAAGACCGGCCCCGATCAGGCCGCCAAGGCTCCAGAAGGCGTGGCAGGACGACATGATCGCCCGGCGCATGTTCCGCTCCACTGCCACGGCATTGGCGTTCATGGCGACATCCATCGCCCCCGTGAGACCGCCAAACAGGAAGACTGCGATCACACCCGCCCAGATCGTGCCGGCCCAGGAGATGAAAAGCAGTGTCGGCAAGAAGATCGCCGCAGTGACGAGGCTCACCGTACGCGAACCGAAACGGGCGATCTGCGAACCGGCAATCGGCATGAAAACCAGCGAACCGATACCGAAAACCAGAATGATCAGGCCAAGCGCGCTTTCACTGAGCGACAGGCGCGCCGCAAATTCCGGAATCTTGGGCGCCCAGGACCCCATCATGAAACCGTTCATCAAAAACAGCAGGGAGACACCCAGCCTGTGCCGCGTCAGATAAGATGAGCGAATGCCTGTCGGCGAAAATGTCGTGGGGCCATTCATCGGCAATATTCCTTCAGACTTGACCATGAGAAAACTGAGCGACGTCATCGTCGCCGCAATGAACCTGCACGCCTTTTCCCGACAGCGCCTCCACCAGTGCGGGGTCGGCATCCCGTTCCAGCACAAGGGAAAGAGGCGGGGAAAAATCATGCACGTGAAAAGCTGCCCTGTGGCCAAGCTTTTCCGTGGTGATTGCGGCGACAATCCGCTGGCTGGCGCTGCAGGCAAGCCGCTTGAACACCGCATCCTCGAAAACATCGGCCGAAAGGCCCGTCTCCGCCGCAACGCCGCAGACACCGAGAATACAGAGATCGGGCCGCATCAGTTCAAGCTGCCTGAGCGCCATGGCGTCGATTGCAGCGCCGACAGCCGGATCGACCTTGCCGCCGATCAGCACAAGATCGATATCGGCCCGCCCCGTCAGTTCGGCGGCTATCGCGGGCGTATTCGTCACCACCGTCAACTTGAGACCGGCAGGAATGGCTCTTGCGACAGCGAGGTTAGTGGAGCCGGCATCGATGAAAACGACCATGCCCGGATCGAGAAGCGGGATGACAGCACGCGCCAGCAGGGCCTTGCGATCGGCATCTTCGGCAATCCGCGTCTTCAGCGGCACCGTCGTACTATCAGAGAGCAGCGCTCCGCCATAAACCCGCAGGCATTCGCCCCGCGCCGCCATCTCGCGCAGGTCGCGGCGCACCGTATCTTCGGAAACACCGAAGTTCTGGGCAAGATCCTGCGCAAGCACGCGGCCGCTTTGCCGCAACTGCGCTAGGATGAGCGCCTGCCGCTCACTGACAAAATGATCGCTCATGGGGACTCATGCATAAACAGGAATAAACGTGCACGAACATGCATATTCGAGTTTTTGCAGAAGCGCAATAAAAAACGCCCGCCGAAAGGCGGGCGTCTGCAATCTTATTGCCGATGTAATACGCCTTTATTCGGCGTAGGAGATCAACAGATCCTTCGCGTCAATCTGGTCGCCAGGACGCACCAGAACTTCAGCGACCTTGCCGTCCCGTTCGGCGTGAAGTGCGGTTTCCATCTTCATGGCCTCAATGGACAGGAGCACGTCGCCGGCCTTGACCTCCTGGCCCTGATTGATGAAGACGCGGCTGATCACGCCCGGCATCGGCGCGCCGATATGCGACGCATTGCCGGGTTCGGCCTTGCGGCGCACGGCGGAACCGGAAGCGCCATGGGCGCGGTCCGGCACCTTTATGCGGCGCGGCTGACCGTTGATCTCGAAGAACACCGTCACCATGCCCTTGTCGTCAATGCCGGACGAGGCCTGATTGACGATGACAAGCGTCTTGCCGCGCTCAATATCGGCAAACAGCTCTTCACCATCCTCCATGCCGTAGAAATAGGCATGGGTGGGCAGCACGGAAACCGGGCCGTATGTCTCGGCTGTCAGCGCAAAGTCGGTGAACACCTTCGGATACATCAGATAAGACGCGAATTCGAAATCGTCGACCTTACGCTCCAGCTTGGTTTCAATGACCTTGCGCTCCGCATCGAGATCGGCATCTTCCAGCAACGAACCGGGGCGAACCGTATAGGGGGCTTCGCCTTTCAGCGCCTTTTTCTGCAGGGCTGCCGGCCAGCCGCCCGGCGACTGTCCAAGATCGCCCTTCAGCATCGACACCACCGAGTCCGGGAAAGACACTTCACGATCAGGGTTTTCGACATCGGCAACCGTCAGATCCTGGCTGACCATCATCAGCGCCATGTCACCAACAACCTTGGAGGACGGCGTCACCTTGACGATATCACCGAACATCCGGTTGGCGTCGGCATAGGCCTGCGCCACCTCGTGCCAGCGGCTCTCAAGACCCAGCGAACGAGCCTGCTCCTTGAGGTTGGTGAACTGACCACCCGGCATCTCATGCAGATAGACTTCCGAGGCCGGTCCCTTCAGATCGCTTTCGAAAGCCGCATACTGGTTGCGCACGGCCTCCCAATAGAAGGAAATCCGGCGGATCCATTCGGTATCGAGACCCGTATCACGCTCCGACCCCGCCAGCGCCTCCACAATCGAGCCGAGGCATGGCTGCGACGTATTGCCGGAGAATGCATCCATTGCGGCATCGACGGCGTCGACACCGGCATCCACAGCCGCAAGAACGGTCGCGGCGGAAATACCTGATGTATCATGGGTGTGGAAGTGGATTGGCAGACCGGTCGCCTCACGCAGCGCCTTGAACAGCACCCTGGCGGCAGCCGGTTTCAGCAGGCCCGCCATATCCTTGACGGCGATGATATGCGCGCCAGCCTTTTCAAGCTCGGCGGCAAGGTTGGTATAATATTTGAGATCGTATTTCGGACGCGCCGAATTCAACAGATCGCCGGTATAGCAGATGGTCGCCTCGCAGAGCTTGTTCTCCTCGGCAATCGCATCCATCGATACCCGCATATTCTCCACCCAGTTCAGGCAGTCGAAGACGCGGAAAAGATCGACCCCGCCCCTTGCGGCCTGACGGACGAAATATTTGACGACATTATCAGGATAATTCTTGTATCCGACGCCGTTTGCGCCGCGCAGAAGCATCTGCAGCAGCAGGTTCGGCGCACCTTCGCGGATAAGCGCCAGACGCTCCCACGGGTCTTCGGTCAGGAAGCGCATGGAAACGTCAAACGTCGCACCACCCCAGCATTCCAGCGACAGAAGCTGCGGCAGCGCCTTGGCATAAACGCTGGCAACGTGGGCAATGTCATGGGTGCGAACACGGGTAGCCAGAAGCGACTGGTGCCCGTCGCGCATGGTCGTATCGGTGACCAGCACGCGCTTTTCATTGCGCATCCAGTCCGCAAAGCCCTTCGGGCCAAGCTTGTCCAGCAGCTGCTTGGTACCGTCGGGTGTCGGCGCATCGATATAGGGCACGATGGGCTTTGCCGCCTTTTCGGACGGCCTGGCGCGACCCTTGGTTTCCGGGTGGCCGTTGACGGTCACGTCGGCGAGATAGGTCAGAAGCTTGGTGGCGCGGTCCTGCCGCTTGACCTGCGCAAACAGTTCCGGCGTCGAATCGATGAAGCGGGTCGTATAGGTGTTGTTGCGGAAGCTGTCGTGACCGATGATGGCTTCGAGGAAGGTGAGGTTGGTCGCCACGCCGCGGATACGGAATTCGCGCAGCGCACGGTCCATGCGGCTGATCGCCTCGTCCGGCTGCGGCGCCCACGCGGTGACCTTCACCAGCAGTGGATCATAATAACGGGTGATGACAGCGCCCGTATAGGAAGTGCCGCCATCCAGACGAATACCGAAGCCCGAAGCGGAGCGGTAGGCGGTGATACGGCCGTAATCCGGAATGAAGTTGTGTTCCGGGTCTTCCGTGGTGATGCGGCACTGCAGCGCATGGCCGTTGAGGCGGATATCCTCCTGTTTCGGAACGCCGGATTCCGCCGTGCCGATCGCAGCCCCTTCCAAAATGTGAATCTGCGCCTTGACGATATCGATGCCGGTCACGACTTCGGTGACGGTATGCTCCACCTGAATGCGCGGATTGACCTCGATGAAGTAGAATTTGCCGGTATCGGCATCCATCAGATATTCGACCGTACCGGCACCGATATAATTGGTCGCCGCTGCGATCTTCAGGGAGTAGGCCGCCAGTTCCTGACGCTGCGCTTCGCTGAGATAAGGTGCCGGCGCACGCTCGACTACCTTTTGATTGCGACGCTGGATCGAACAATCGCGCTCGAACAGATGCACGACGTTCCCATGCGTATCGCCGAGAACCTGGCTCTCGACATGGCGGGCGCGCTCTACCAGCTTTTCGAGATAGACCTCGTCCTTGCCGAAAGCGGCCTTCGCCTCGCGCTTGGCCTCGGTGACCTCGCGGGCGAGATCCTCCTTTTTGCGGATGGCGCGCATACCGCGTCCGCCGCCGCCCCAGGAGGCCTTCAGCATGACGGGATAGCCGATCTCCTCGGCCATGCGCTCCACTTCCGATATATCGTCCGGCAGCGGATCGGTGGCGGGAACGACGGGCACATCAACCGAAATCGCCAGATTGCGGGCAGCCACCTTGTTGCCAAGCTGGCGCATCGTATCCGCGGTCGGTCCAATGAAGGTTATGCCGGCCTTGTTGCAGGCCTCCACGAATTCAGGACTTTCGGATAAAAGGCCATAACCGGGATGGATAGCATCCGCTCCAGAAAGCCTGGCCACGCGGATGACCTCCTCGATCGAAAGATAACTCTCGATCGGCCCCATATCCTTGGCGAGATGCGGACCCCTGCCGACCTGATAGGATTCGTCCGCCTTGAAGCGGTGCAAAGACAGCTTGTCTTCTTCCGCCCAAATCGCAACGGTTTTTATCCCAAGCTCGTTGGCTGCCCGGAAAACGCGGATCGCTATTTCGGATCGGTTGGCAACAAGTATTTTCGATATTTTCAAGACGGTCTCCCCACACGCCAAAACAAAATTTCTGCTGCACTGCGGAATTAAGCAGCAAAACCCGGTCTTGGAAAGGGCAATTCGGGAGAGAACCGTCCTGTCGACGTTAGCTCAACAGGCCATGACGAAAAGCAAGTGCTACGGTATGCTGCCGGTTCTTGGCGCTGAAACGGCGCTGGATTCCATTGATATACCAGTCGACCGTATGGTTGGAGATCGATAGCTGGCGTCCAATTTCGGTGGAGGTCATGCCGTCCGCCATCAGCGTCAGCACTTCCATTTCACGCCTCGTCAACTCCAGAGCGGAAACGTTAGGAGCATTACTGAGGCCATGGGCCTGACCGGAAAGATCAAGCAGGCGCCAGAACACTGCACGTGTCGCCGCATCAAACAGTTCGACCTGCAGTGACGGCAATTGCCGGTCCTGGCCGCCAATGAAGACCGCGCCGATAAACCCCGCGCGGCCGTGCACCGGAAAGGCGTAACCACCCTGCAGACCATAACGGCCGGCATCGTGAAAAAAGACGCTCGCCCTTTTTCGGTGCATCGCACGCGGCAATCCTTCCAGCGCTTCTTTCCATTGAAATGGCTTGTGCACCATGCCGATCACCTTGCGGACGGGATCGACGAGATTGTATTTTTTGGCCCTATAGACCTCGAGCCAGCCGTCAGGCAGATGTTGTGCGAGAACCTGACCGGTGGAGGCGATCTCACCCGTCATCCGCCTGCTGATGAGGAAATATTCGAAACCATATTCGCGAATGAGCGTGGCAAATTCGGTGCGAACGCGATCGGCGTTTCCCGCCTGGTAACACGCAGAGATGAAATGAAGAATATCGTGCATAAAGACACAGGGTCCGGAGCTTGACTTAAAAGGGATGGCACGAAGGACATGGTCCCGCGATGACGTCATGTTACTCGGGCGCCGGTCGGTTCAGATTGAACATATCGTCGTTAGCAATCCCTGAAACGAAGATGCGAAATCTTGTGACAGCGTCCCAGAAACATCGGGTTCGGTTTTTTTCGGTTCGCACGCGCGGTCAATTTGTTAAGCCGCCATTCAGACAGAAAGAGCGATAATTACACAAATTTCGCCGTCTCATGCAACCTTGCTAAAGTAGCATGGCGTTGAGGCCGAACAATTAACCGCTCGAAAAAGACGCTCGGACTGGATTGAAAATTTGACCTTGTTTCAGGTTTACACACGCGCTCTGCGCTATCTGACCGTTCATAAATGGCGGGTGACGGTGGTCGTCATCGCCAACGTCATTCTTGCAGCGATCACCATCGCCGAACCGGTGCTGTTCGGCCGGATCATCGACGCCATTTCCTCCGGCACCAATGTTACGCCTATCCTCATTTTGTGGGCGGGCTTCGGCGTCTTCAACACCGTCGCTTACGTCGCGGTCGCCCGCGAGGCCGACCGGCTGGCGCATGGCCGGCGTGCGACATTGCTGACGGAAGCCTTCGGTCGCATCATTTCGATGCCACTCTCCTGGCATCATCTGCGCGGCACGTCCAACGCCCTGCATACCCTGCTGCGCGCCAGCGAGACGCTCTTTGGCCTCTGGCTGGAATTCATGCGCACCCATCTGGCCACCTTCGTGGCGCTGGTGCTGCTCATCCCGACCGCCATGGCAATGGACCTGCGCCTCAGCTTCGTGCTGATTGGCCTCGGCATCGTCTACTGGTTCATCGGCAAATGGGTGATGGGCCGCACCAAGGATGGCCAGGCTTCTGTCGAAGAGCATTATCACAGCGTTTTTGCCCATGTCAGCGATTCCATCAGCAACGTGTCGGTGCTGCACAGCTACAACCGCATCGAAGCTGAAACGAAAGCGCTGAAATCCTTCACCGAAAAACTGCTGAGCGCCCAATACCCGGTGCTCGACTGGTGGGCTTTCGCCAGCGCGCTCAATCGCACGGCCTCCACCGTTTCGATGATGATCATTCTCGTCATCGGTACAGTGCTGGTGAAGAACGGCGAACTGCGCGTCGGCGACGTTATCGCCTTCATCGGTTTTGCCAATCTCCTGATCGGCAGGCTGGACCAGATGCGCCAGTTCGTAACGCAGATTTTCGAAGCCCGCGCCAAGCTTGAAGATTTCTTCGTGCTGGAAGATTCCGTCAAGGAACGGGAAGAACCGGGCGACGCCCGCGAATTGTCGAATGTCTCCGGCACCGTGGAGTTCCGCAACATCAATTTCGGTTTTGCCAACACCAAGCAGGGCGTTCACGACGTCTCGTTTACGGCCAAGGCCGGAGAAACCATCGCCATCGTCGGGCCAACCGGCGCCGGCAAGACCACGCTCATCAACCTGTTGCAGCGCGTCTATGATCCGGATTCCGGCCAGATCCTGATTGATGGAACCGATATTTCGACGGTAACGAAGAACTCGCTCCGCAACTCCATCGCGACCGTGTTCCAGGATGCCGGTCTGCTCAACCGTTCTATCCGCGAAAACATTCGCCTCGGTCGCGAATCGGCAACCGATGCGGAAGTGGTGGAAGCGGCGGCAGCAGCTGCAGCAACGGATTTCATCGACAGCCGTATTACCGGCTACCTGACGCAGGTCGGCGAACGCGGTAACCGCCTGTCCGGCGGTGAACGCCAGCGCATCGCCATCGCCCGCGCTATTCTGAAGAACGCGCCCATTCTGGTTCTCGACGAGGCGACCAGCGCGCTGGACGTGGAAACGGAAGCCCGCGTGAAGGCCGCCGTGGATGCGCTGAGAAAGAACCGCACGACCTTCATCATCGCCCACCGCCTTTCCACGGTTCGCGACGCCGATCTCGTGCTGTTCCTCGATCAGGGTCGCATCATCGAAAAGGGTACTTTCGATGAGCTGAGCCAGCGCGGCGGACGCTTCACCTCTCTGCTGCGCACCAGTGGCCTGCTGACGGAAGACGAAGGCCAGCCCCGGCCAAAGGCCATAGCGTCCTGACGCTCTGGCGAACGGAATACGGAAAGGGCGGACAACTTGTTGTCCGCCCTTTTTCTTTGTTCGCTTCCCGACGGCCGTGTCAGATCACAGGTCAGCCTATGGGAGAACTCCGGCTAAAGAACTTGCCAGCCAGAAATCGATCTGCCCGAATGGGAGGACATCTCCCAGAAAGGCAACGATACCTGCTGCGAGATTGGTCAGGAAAACTCCGAGCACCACGCCAAGCGTTATTCCGACACTGGTCTTCCGTGGGTAGCGCGCCAACCAGCAAGACAACGCCAAGGAAAGAATGGTGAGCAATACCAACAGTGCAGATTCTGTGAAGGATGTGCTCGATTGCAAGGTAGCTCCCTTTCCGATCTACCGAAAAATATTGCGAAACTTGCAGCGCCTCTTCCATATCCCTGCCAGCGATTCCTGAAAGCGACCATAGATGACGGATTCCTGCCGTCGCCCGGCTTCGGGAATGGATTACTCGCAGCAGCTGCTTCCGCCCGGGGCGGTTGACGGCTGCAGGACAACCCGGCCCGCATATCAAGGCTTTCGTGGATAATCTCATCCCGGTGCCGCCGTTTTCAGCCCGTGGCTACCAAGGAGACTGGGCTTCCGGGTTATGATGCGGCCAATATGCTGAATCAGAGGCAAGTAGGCCCTAAAAAATTCGGGCCCCTGCGTCACCACAGGAGCCTGACTTTAAAGCGAACAGAGACCTGATCGTCTCAGTCGAAGGGGATCACCCGATCACCTGCCGGGAGAGCCTTGCCATCGACGGATACGGAAACTTCCGCCGTGCCGGCCCTACGATCAACGGCGATGTTCCTTGCCTTCCCGTCGAGCGTGATCTTCACCGAGAAACCGCTCCAGTCTTCCGGTAGCGACGGCGAAATATGCAGCTTGCCGTCAGTACGGGTGATACCGAGAATACCCTCGACCGCAGCACGGTAAAGCCAGCCGGCGGAACCCGTATACCAGCTCCAGCCGCCACGACCCGCATAAGCGCCCTCACCGTAAACATCGGCGGTCACCACATAGGGCTCGACCCGATACGTTTCCGACGCCGCCGCATCGAGTGCATGATTGACCGGGTTAAGCAGCTTGAAGCAGTTCCAGGCCTCCTGCGCCCTACCCTGCTTCGCAAGGGCAAGAACCACCCAGGTCGCCGCATGGGTATATTGCCCGCCGTTTTCGCGCACACCCGGCGGATATCCCTTGATGTAGCCCGGATCATGTGGCGCACGAGAGAAGGGCGGCGTGAACAGCCGGATGATGCCGGTCTTTTCATCGACCAGATGCTCCATCACGGCATCCATTGCCTGCCGCGACCGACCTTCCTCGCCCTCACCGGAGAGAACGCTCCAGCTCTGGCCGAGCGAATCGATCCGGCATTCCTCGCTGCTGGCAGAACCGAGCGGTGTGCCGTCATCGAAGTAACCGCGACGATAATAATTCCCGTCCCAGCCGGCTGTTTCGAGAACATTGCGCAGCTTTTCACGGTGCGCCGCCCACTTGCCGACACGATCTGTATCGCCACGCTTTTCGGCGATCTCGATGAAATCGCGCAAAGCCCCGGCCAGGAACCAGCCTAGCCAGACGCTGGTGCCCTTGCCGCCGACGCCGACACGGTTCATGCCGTCGTTCCAGTCACCGCCGAGGATCAGCGGCAGACCGTTTTCACCGGTGCGATGAATGGCGAGATCAAGCGCCAGCGCCGCATGTTCGTAAAGCGTGACGGACCTGTCGCTCGTCTCCGGCTGGAAGAAAGCGTCATGCTGGCCGGGCATCAATGCCGGGCCTTTCAGGAAGGGAATGCTGTCATCGAGGATGGCGACATCGCCGGTGGCCGAGACATACTGGTTGATCGCATAAGCCAGCCAGACGACGTCGTCCGAAATGGTTGTGCGGACACCTGCACCCGTCAGCGGCAACCACCAGTGCTGCACGTCACCTTCCGGGAACTGGCGGCCAGCCGCACGCAGGATCTGCTTGCGGGCGAGATCCGGCTGGTAGAGCAGGAAGGCCAGCGTATCCTGCAACTGGTCGCGGAAACCGAAGGCGCCGCTCGACTGGTAAAAGGCGGTGCGCGCCAGAATGCGGCACGCCAGCGCCTGATAGGGCAGCCAGTTATTGACCATATGGTTGAAGCCGGCATCGGGCGTGGAAACCTGCAACTGGCCGGTAAAACCAGTCCAGAACGCCTTGCTCTCGTCCAGCACCGTCTGGAAGTCGGCCTGGCGTGCATCTTTCACCAGCGCTTCGGCCTCTTCCGCATTGTCGGCATCGCCGAGAATGAAGGTCATATGCCGTTCTTCGCCGGGCTTCAGGTGGATTTCCTGCATCAGCGCGGCACAGGGATCGCCATCAACCTCGGTGCTGCCGCTGAGTGCGGCGCCGGACACGATGCCCTGCGGCGCCTGCGCGGAACCGAAGCGACCGATGAATTCCCGGCGGCTGGTGGTGAAACCGCTCGCCTCGGTGTCGAGCGTCAGGAAGGACGTGCGGGCGCTATAGTCGATGCTGTAGGGGTTCGACGCGAAAATCGCGTTGCTGGCAGCATCGTGCCTGCTCAGAATGAACGGCGCGGATTTCTGGCCGTTATTGCCAAGCACCCATTCCACATAGGCATAGACCTTCAGGCGGCGGCTTTTCGAGCCCTTGTTGCGAACGATGACCTGCGAGAACTTGACCGGTTTTTCGCGATCAACGGTCTGTGTCAGCTCGACTTCGAGCGTATCCGCTACACCGGTCAGCACGGAATATCCGAGACCATGGCGGGTTTCGAACATGGCTTCGGGATCGCGCGACAGCGCGGCGCAGGGCGTATAGAGCTTTCCTGTTTCCACATCGGCGACATAGAAGGCCTCACCCGGCCGGTTGATGACCGGATCGTTGCTCCATGGCGTCAGCTGATAGTCGCGCGAATTGCGGCTCCAGCTGAAACCGGCGCCTTCGGCCGAAATATGGAAGCCGAAACTCTCGTTCGAGACGACGTTGATCCACGGATGCGGCGTCGATTGCCCGCCATTGAGGCGCACCACATATTCCTGGCCGCCCTTGGCGAAGCCGCCAAAACCGTTCCAGAAATCGAGATCGCCCGCATCCTCGACCGGCTCCGCGACGGGGAAGGCCGGCACAGGCAGACGCGCCTGCGCAACGTCACTCGTACCGTCAGGGCCGCGATGGGCCGCAAACAGCGATACAGCGCGGTTGATCTGGTCAACAATCTTGCCGTTGCGCACGTGAAGAACAACGCGGGAGGCGGCGAGAAGCGCGCTCCAGGTCTCTTCGTCCATCAGGTCGCGACGCACGGAGAAGACGTGCGGACGACCGCCGTCCGCAGGATTGATGCGGCGCTGCGCCTCGGAAATATGATCCAGCGCATGCTGCATATCCTGGGCATAGGACGCGGCCCGCTCATTGACGATGACCAGATCGAAGATCACGCCGCGTGAACGCAGGTATTCATGGGCGCTCAGCGCCTCACGGGCGATATCCATGTCCATATCGTCATTGATACGCAGGCTGAAGATCGGGAAATCGCCGGAAATGGCAAGCGGCCACAGGGCGCGCTGCGAGGCGAGACCCGTTTTCAGCGTTTCCGAATCCGCACGCAGATGCATGTCCGGATAGGTCAGATAACGACCGAGATGCTGGAAGGCGGCCGCCTGCTGCGAGGTGACGCCCACATGGCGCATCTGCACCTGCGTACGCGTCCAGGCATGCACGAGTTCATGCGCGAAAGCATCCGGATGACGGTAGCGGTCGATCGCCTTGTCGACTTCCTCGCGGCTCGGCGCGGCGATCGTCCAGAAGATCACGCTCACCTTCTTGCCCGCCGGCACACGCACGGTGCGGCGCAGCGACAGGATAGGATCAAGAGTGAAACCATCCGTGTTGGAAAGCGTCGCACCCATATCGAAAGCCGCCGCTTCCCGCAGGGACCGGCCGCGACCGATGAACTTGGCGCGATCCGTCTCGAATTCCGTCGGGCGCGATGGGCCGGCATTGTCGGCGGCCAGATGCGCGATGACGGTGCCCGGCTCGTTCGGGCTGCGGCGGTTGCGCCAGGCGCGGATGACGTCACCGCGTCGACCGATCTCCGTCTGCACGAACATGCGCGAGAACAGCGGATGGGCGTTGTCATCATCTTCAGACGCGATGACCGGCTCCATATAGGAGGTCACTTCAATGTAGCGATCCTCGGAACCGACGTTCAGCAGGGTGATACGGCGGCCTTCGGCATCATGCTCGGTGGCGACGATGCACTCAACCACGCTCTGCAGATCGCCTGTTGTCTTGTGGAACTCCGCCTTGTCGTCGGTGAAAATCGTCTTGGTCTTTTCACCTTCGACGACGCGCGGTTCGGCCGTCGCACTCCACCATTGTCCATTGGTGGTGTCGCGCAGGAAGATGAAGGTGCCCCAGCGATCTTCTGTCGGGTCGGCCTTCCAGCGGGAAATCGCCTGCCCATTCCATTTCGAATAACCCGCACCCGTGGAGGTGAGCATCGTCGAATAATGGCCGTTCGAGAGGAACACCACTTCGCGGTCGCGCACCGCAGGATCGGCGATGGAACGCACTTCCGCACGCAACAGGTCGGCCTGTTCCTTGCCGGGTGTTTCCGGCTCGTATTTGGCGCTCATAACAGGCACTTCGCGCGGTGCCTTTTCCTGCAGCAGCAGTTCGGCGGCCTCGATCACCGGATCGGAGTGGAACAATTCACGCAGCACGCCATCAAAGGCGACGTTGGCGACAGCCGCAATCGACATGCCGTGGTGGTGGGCATAATAGTTGTAGACCACCGCGCAGACCTTGCCGTCAGGCACACGCGTCGGCGTGAAGTCCACCGCATCGTGGAAACCGTATTGGCCAAGCGCGCCAAGCTTGCGCAGCTTGTCGAGGTTTTCGAGCGCACCATCGGGATCGTACTGGCTGGCGAGGATCGACGCATAAGGCGCGATCACCGCATTCTGGCCAAGGCCACGCTTGAGGCCAAGCGTCGGCACACCGAAATTGGTGTACTGATAGTTCATGTTATGATCGCGGGCGTTGAACGCCGCTTCGGAAATGCCCCACGGCGTGCCGAGACGGCGGCCATGGTTCATCTGTTCCTTGACGATCAGATTGTTGGTCTGGTTGAGAATACCCCCCTGACGCTCCTGCATGACGAGCGGCGGCATCAGATATTCGAACATCGAGCCGGACCAGGAGACCAGCGCACCCTGCGCGCCGATCGGCACGACCTGGCGGCCGAGACGGTACCAGTGCTCGGTCGGCAGATCGCCCTTGGCGATGGCGAAGAGGCTCGTCAGGCGGCATTCGGAAGCCAGAAGGTCGTAGCAGGCCTCATCCAGCTCCTTGCTTTCGACGCGATAACCTATCGACAGAAGACGGCGATCCTTACGATAGAGGAACGTGAAGTCCATCGAGAAGGCGAGATTGCGGCTGCGGTCGCGCAGCGATGCGAGGCGCTGGCGCAGCGGCTCCATATTGGTGAGGTCAATGGCGCTGTCGGAAATATGCGCTTCGCAGCAATCGACGAGCAATTGCGCCCAGCGTGTCACTTCCGCGCTCTGTGCGGATTTCACCTCGTGATCGACATTGGTTGCGAGTTTCTGGATATCGCGCGCAAGAACCGCGAGATTGATGACGCGGATCGAGGCGAATTCATGCTCGCGCTTGACGGAGGCGAGAGCGTTCGAGAAGCCGATGATGCGCTCTTCAAGACGGCGATGCAGCGGTCGCAGGTTCTTGCGGTCATCGGGCAGCGCCTTCAGCGTTTCGCGCAGAATGCCGGCAAGATCGCCGATGCCGTCCAGATTGCCCTGAAGATGTGCGGACGGCGCCTCCGCCCATTGGCGGCAGGCGGACGAAACCGCGATCAGGTGACCGGCAAGGTTGCCGCTGTCCACCGCCGAAACATAGCGCGGTCCAAGCGTCTGCAGGGTGTCGGTATGATACCAGTTGTAGAGATGGCCGCGATGCTTCTCCATCTTTTCGACGGTCTGGATCGTATTCTCGATCCGCTCCAGCGTATCGGCGAAGCTGATCCAGCCGAACTGACGCGCCGAAATAATCGAAAGCAGATAAACACCAATATTGGTGGGCGATGTGCGCGAAGCGACGATCGGCTCCGGTGTTTCCTGGAAGTTATCAGGCGGCAGGTGGTTTTCCTGCGGCGTCACGAAGGCTTCGTAATAACGCCATGTGCGACGCGCGATCTTGCGAAGCTCGAATGAGACATGTTCCGAAACGAACAGCCGGTCTTCGGTTTCAGCCGACTGGCTGACATACCAGGCGACTGCCGGAGACAGAACCCAGAGAAGCGTGAAGGGAATGCCGATCAGGAAGGCGTTGTCGCCCGGCAGCGCCGCAAACAGCAGGCCGAGCATCGCCACCACGGGCGCATGCCACATCTGTCGATAATAATCGACGATGCTGCCCTGGGCACTCGACTGCATGCTGGCGGCGGTACGCCATTCCAGCATCAGCTTGTGGCTGACAAGCAGACGGTAAAGCGAGCGGGCAATCGCATCCGTCATCATGCATGCAGCATCGGCGATGAAGACTATGCGCAGCGCAACCTGCGCATTGGTCGCGCGAATTTCCGACCAGATGGTATGAAAATGCGCCTGCGGCACAATATCGGTAGAGCGCGGCACGAGGCCGGATAGCAGGGAAAGCGTAGGCGCCACGAACAGCGAGAAGATCAGCAGGATCTGCCAGATCAGCGCACCGAGCGGGTCCATGAAATACCAGCCGAGGATCGACGCGAAGAACCAGGCGATCGGGGTCAGCGAGCGACGCAGGTTATCGACCATCTTCCAACGGCCGATAGCGGTAACCCCACGGGCACGATCGAGGATAAAGGGCAGAAGCTGCCAGTCGCCACGCGCCCAGCGATGCTGGCGCGACACTTCCACCTCGTAGCGGGTCGGGAAGTCCTCCACCAGCTCCACGTCGGTCACCAGTGCGCAGCGCGCAAAGGAGCCTTCGAGCAGATCGTGGCTGAGGATTGAGTTCTCCTCGATCCGGCCCTTCAGCGCCGCCTCGAAGGCATCCACATCATAAAGACCCTTGCCAGTGAAGGTGCCTTCGGAGGTCAGGTCCTGATAGACGTCGGAAACGGTGAAGACGTAAGGATCGATACCGCGATTGATAGAGAAGACGCGCTGGAAGACGGAGGCGTCCTTGCCGGTGGTGAGCGAGGGTGTAACGCGCGGCTGCAGCAGACCGTAACCTTCGACAACCCGTCCGGATACCGGATCGATCACCGGACGGTTGATCGGGTGATGCATCTTGCCGACGAGCTTGGTCACCGCATCGCGCATCAGGCGCGTATCGGCATCCAGCGTCATGACGTATTTCACGCCCTCCGGCACAACATTGGCGCCGCCCAGGAAAGTCGTATCCTTGTCGCCGCGCAGCAGCATGTTCAATTCATGCAGCTTGCCGCGCTTGCGCTCCCAGCCCATCCAGCAGCCTTCGGCCGAATTGTAGATGCGGCGGCGGTGCAGCAGGTAAAAGCGCGTCTTGCCGTCAAAGGCATAACGGCTGTTCAGTGCCGCAAGCTCGCGCTTGGCATAGTCGAGGATTTCGAGATCCTCATCGGATTGCTCATATTGCGCATCGCGCCAGTCGCTGACGAGCGAGAAATAAATCTCGCCATGCGGATTGGCGAGATAGTGCACCTCGATATTGCGCATCATCTCGTCGACGCTGTCGCGGCTGGTGAGCATGCAGGGCACGGCGACGAGCGTGCGGGCATCCTGCGGAATGCCGTTCTTAAACTCGTATCCGACCAGCCGGAACGGCTTCACGAAGAAGGTGACGAGCGTGTTGAAGAGACCGGTCGCCCCTTCGGAGGCCGGCAATGCGAACATCAGCAGGAAGGCGGTGACGACATACCAGGGCATGCCCGCTTCCGCGAGGAACCAGCCGACCGCCAGCATGGCAATCGCGGTGATCAGAAGCACCGGCGCGGCGATTGCCAGCCAGTTGAACTTGCGCATCGAGCGGACGATATGCTGCGACACCAGCGGCCGGTAACCCAGTGCCTTTTCAAGCTCGAACCGGCGCTGGCCGACAAGCACGGAGCCGACATTGACGCGATGATTTTCATCCGCGCCGGCAGGTATATCGGAGCGCGCCATTTCCACGGCGGCGCGCGCAACCTCAACTTCGGTCTTGGGAGAACGGCGAGCCAGAAGCTCCATCGTGTTGCGATAGGTGTTGCGGGAACCGAAATCGAGAACTTCGTAATCGGTCTCCTCGCGCAGGACCTTGTCGATATGGCTGACTTCCTCGAACCACACCGACCATTCGGTATCGTCGATTTCGCGCAGGCTCTTGACGATATTGCCCATCGTCACATTGCCGGAGGCCAGACGATTATGTTCCGACATCATGACGTTTTCGGCATCGGTGCCGGCGGCATGCAGGCGCTCTTCCAGCCACGCAACCGCAAAACCGGAGGTCTGCGAGCCGTTGCGGAGACGATAAAGGAACTGCGTCGCGAAAGTCGGATCATCGACCAGCGAATCGACCTGCTTGAGCAGCACAGCCGACGCTTCTGCATCATTCAGCCGGATGATCTCGTCGACGACCTCATTCGCCTTCTGGCGCATACGGCGCGAACGCTCGACGCGGATGGAGATACGGCGCAGATTTTCGATGAGGACAAAACGAATGATGGAAGGCAGCGCCCACAATTCGCCGATCTGCAGCGTCTTCGAGGTCTGGTAGCCATCCACCAGCGCCGTCATGTTCTCGCGCGAAACCGTGCTGTGGGTATGGGCGACATAAAGCCAGCCGAGCGCCATGACCCGCGGGATCGTCACCCCGCCCACCGTCATCGTCGGAAGCTGGCGATAGAACTTGCGCGGAAAATCGCGGCGCACTTCCTGGATTGCTTCTTCGATGACGTAGTGATTGTCGAGCAGCCATTCCGCCGCTGGCGTGATCGTCGCACCATTCTCCGCATCGACGGCCGTCGTGCGGTAGACCCTAAGGATTTCCTTCTCGTTCTCACGATGGCGCTCGAAGAAATCGAATTCCATGAAACCAGGAAGACCATCGGCACCATCGCGGGAAAGCGCGGCGCCCGCATCATGCAGTTCCTCAATCGTCATATAGGACGCGCGGATCGAATCATTGTGATCAATCTGCTTCGTCTCGGAATCACGGGCGGCGGCGGTCGGGGTGATATGAAATGACATCGGGCTCGTATTCTGAACTTAAGGGATACTTGTTCGACTTGACCGGCATTCGTCCGTGGCGGAAGCACACACGAAAATCAGGCCACGCTATATTTATGACTTATCCTGAACCTTCGGTGAACCGGACCGACCGTCGGGCGGATCGTATCATCCGATGAAGGATATCCGTCGTCGCCACATCGGGTGGCACAATTTTTCCGAAATATTTGCAAGGCGAGTGATCAGTGCGAACAGGCGATTTCCGGCGACAGGAAAATCTCGTCCCGCGGCCCGGCAAAGCCGTTCCGACCGGATTTCGCACACTCCTCAACGGCGAAAATTGTTCGCGCAACGCCCGATAGTCCCCCGTTGACAACCTGAAAGGCAACACGAAACCGAGAAGGCCCGCGCCACATCCGAAAGGAGCTAATGCCCCAGGACGTCAATAGTTCCATGCCACCTGTCGCGGCACGATGCAAGCGCTGAATTTCAGGGCATTTCGGGTGCCGGAACGCCTCTTACGCGCGGAGACATATGCTGCTATGTCCTTGCTAAAAGGCGCCGGAAAAAAGCGGCGTAAACCGGGACTTCGAAAATGACCAGACAGACCGCCAACGTCACCTCCTTTGCCAACCACATGCCGGATGTGGTGGCGATCCGCCATCACCTGCACCGCCATCCCGAAATCGGCCTTTCCGAATTCAAGACGTCGGATTTCATTGCCGGGAAGCTGGTGGAAATGGGCTATGAGGTGACACGGGGGCTTGCCGGCACCGGCATCGTCGCGACGCTTCGCAATGGCGACAGCACCCGCACGCTCGGCATTCGTGCCGATATCGACGCCCTGCCGATCCACGAGGAGACCGGGGCGGCATATGCCAGTGCCAATCAGGGCGTTATGCATGCCTGCGGCCATGACGGCCACACCGCCATGCTGCTGGGTGCGGCAAGGATCATTGCCGAACGCCGGAATTTCGATGGAACGCTGCATCTTATCTTCCAGCCGGCAGAAGAAAATTTCGGCGGCGCCCGCATCATGATCGAGGACGGCCTGTTTGACCGCTTCCCCTGCGACGCGGTTTTTGCCCTGCATAACGATCCCGGCGTGCCTTTCGGGCAATTCGTGCTGCGCGACGGACCGATCCTTGCCGCCGTCGATGAGTGCAAGATCATCGTCAACGGTTATGGCGGCCACGGCGCCGAACCGCAGGATGCCGCCGACCCCATCGTTGCCGGTGCGAGCATCATCATGGCGCTGCAAACGGTCGTGTCCCGCAACATCCATCCGCAACTGTCGGCCGTCGTCACCGTGGGCGCGTTCCATGCCGGTGTTGCCAGCAACGTCATTCCCGAAACGGCGGAGATGCTGCTCACCATCCGCTCCTTCGATGCGGGCGTGCGCGATGAACTGGAAAAGCGCATTCGGGCGATAGCCGAAGGCCAGGCCGCAAGCTATGGCATGAGCGTCACCATCGAGTACGAGCGCGGCTATAACGCAACCATCAACCACAAGGCGGAGACGGACTATGTCGCCGATCTCGCTCGCCGTTTTGCCGGCGCTGAAAAAGTGGCCGAGATGCAGCGCCCCTCGATGGGCGCGGAGGATTTTGCTTATATGCTGGAAAAACGGCCGGGCTGTTATTTCTTCCTTGGCACTGCGCGCACCGACAACGACCCACCGCTGCACCACCCGAAATTCGACTTCAACGACGACATCCTGCCGATCGGAACCGCCTTCTGGGTCAATCTGGCCGAGGATTATCTGAAGGCGTGAATGCGCATGAAAAAGGCCGATCGGAGGAGCGACCGGCCTTTTGTTCTCAAATACCCTGATGGAAAAGACGGGAGGATCAGGGAACGAGACCGAATATGACGGCGGCGACAAACGCCACACAGACGCCGACAAGAGCCGCATGCACCGAATCTCTCCAGTTGCGTGGTGACTGGGGCTGCGAGACAAAGTCTTTTACTTTTCCTGCTTTGGAATAAGACATCGTGCGCTCCCTTCCCTGTCTGGCCCGTCAAGCGGGCGATGGTTAATCTCACCCACAGAATAGCTTCATCCCCTACCGTTCCAGTAGAGATAAAATTCCATAAGAAGCGCCAATTGGGAAAAATAGGGGTCGCCACTTGCCTCCCGACAAGCATCAATCTACCCATCGCGGAATATTGGCGCGGCGCGGCGGCGTTCGTTCAAATGGACTATCTGCGGACAGGGAGACATGATGGATATCGACGCCATCATCATCGGGGCAGGAGTGATCGGGCTGGCGGCAGCCCGTGAACTGTCGATGCGCGGCCTCTCTGTCATCATCCTGGAGAGCGAAAAAGAATTCGGCTCCGCGACCTCTTCCCGCAACAGCGAGGTCATTCACGCCGGGCTTTATTATCCGGCCGGAAGCCTCAAGGCCCGGCTCTGCGTGGAGGGCAAGGCGCGGCTCTATGCCTTCTGCCAGAGCCACGGTGTTTCGCATCGCCGCTGCGGCAAAATTATCGCGGCGGCCGATGACGCTGAAATGACCGTACTGGCCGGGCTCAAGCACAAGGGTGAGGCCAACGGCTGCGACGACCTGGAGCCGATCGATGAACGGCAGGCGCTTTCGCTTGAGCCCGCTCTTGCCTGCAGGGCAGCCCTGCTCTCACCTTCGACCGGCATCATCGACAGCCACGGCTATATGCTGGCCTTGCTCGGTGAGGCGGAAGACCATGGCGCGGCCCTTGCCTTGAACGCACCTTTCGAAAGGGCGCAGGCAATCAGCGGGGGGTTCCGTGTTGATGTCGGCGGCAAGGAGCCGATGAGCCTGACATGCCGCCTGCTCATCAATTCCGCCGGCCTCATCGCGCCGATGGTGGCAAAAAAGATCGAGGGCCTGCCGGCACAAGTCATCCCTCAGGCGCGCTTCGCCAAAGGCAGCTATTTTTCGTTGAAAGGCAAGTCGCCGTTTTCGCGGCTCATCTATCCCGCACCGCACACCCACGGCCTCGGCGTGCACCTCACGCTCGATCTCGCCGGTCAGGCTCGGTTCGGCCCTGACGTGGAATGGGTCGAAACCATCGATTACGCCGTCAATCCCCGCCGCATGGAGGGTTTCAGCGATGCTATACGGCGTTATTGGCCGGGCCTTCCGGACGATGCCTTGATCCCAGCCTATTCCGGCATACGGCCAAAGATTTCCGGACCCGACGAACCCGCCATGGATTTTCGCATCGACGGGCCGGAAACCCACGGACTTGCCGGCCTCGTCAATCTTTTTGGCATAGAAAGCCCCGGCCTGACCGCCTCACTGGCGATTGCCGCAGACATTGCGGCACGGCTCAGGGATTAATCTACGCCTGCCGCCTCAGCCAAAGCGAGCCAGCGCATCCGCCATGATCCCGGGATCGACATTGCCGCCGGACGCAACCGCAATCACCGTTTCACTTTCCAGTTCACCACCATGGAAAAGCGCCGCGGCAAGAGCCACCGCGCCGCCGGGCTCAACAACGACCTTCAGCCGGTTGAAGGCGAGGACCGTGGCCCGCAGCGCTTCCTCATCGGTCACGGCAATGCCTTTTCCGCAAAGCCCGGCCATGATCGGGAAGGTGATGTTGCCGGGTTGCGGCGTAACGATCGCGTCGCAGATCGAACCCGAGGCCGTTGCATTACGCTCTATCTTACCCGCGGCAAGGGAGCGCGCCACGTCGTCGAACCGCTCCGGTTCTGAAGTCCTGACCTTGTAGTTCGGTGCTTTCGCGGCAAGCGCGAGCGATATGCCCGAGGTGAGACCGCCTCCACCGCAGGGCACCAGAACCTCTGCCGCGCCGATCCCCAGCTCCGCGCCCTGTTCAGCGATCTCCAGCCCCACCGTGCCCTGCCCGGCGATGACCAGGGGTTCGTCGTAAGGTCTGATCAGTGTCAGCCCACGGTCGCGCGACAGTCGGTCGCCGATGGCGTCTCGATCCTCGTTCGCCCGGTCATAAAGCACCACCTCCGCACCATAGGCGCGTGTATTGTCGATTTTGATCTTCGGCGCATCGGAGGGCATGATGATGACGGCGGGAACACCATGCAGGCGGGCGGCAAGCGCCACGCCCTGCGCGTGGTTACCCGAAGAAAAAGCGAGCACGCCCTTAGCGCGCACCTCGGCAGGCAGACCGGAGACGGCTGACCAGCCGCCGCGAAACTTGAAGGAACCCGTCCTTTGCAGGCACTCGGCCTTCACAAACAGTTTTCGGCCCGCAATCTCATCCAGAAACGGTGATGACAGCAGCGGTGTCCGCACCGCCTGGTTGCCGATGCGCTGACGCGCCGCCTCGATCATCGAAATATCTGTCATGCCCTGCTCCTGTGATGCGGATTTGCAGGTACATTAGGAGGTCACAATCAATTGTGAAACCGCCCGGAAAAGAAAAATCCCCGGTCGTGGCCGGGGATTTTCATCATGTCTGTTCAGTGCCGAATCAGTGATTGTGCCGGGGCATTTTCTCGGCAATCCTTCGGAAATCCGCAGCCCCATCCAGAACCGCGCCATCCGAAAGCTGTGTCACCGATTGACGGTAGATGCGCTGCCAGGGCGTCGCATCCGCCGGCACCGCCGGGATGCCATCAGCCTTGCGCGCTTCAAGCTCAGCCTCCGGCACCAGCGCGTTGCATGCCCCTTCATTAAAGTCGATACGGATCACGTCGCCGGTGCGAAGCCAGGCGAGCCCGCCACCGGCTGCACTTTCCGGCGAGGCATTGAGGATCGACGGGCTGTCCGCCGTTCCCGATTGCCGGCCGTCGCCGATTGTCGGCAGGCTGGTGATGCCTTTTTTTAACAGCGCATCCGGCGGCTGCATGTTGACGACCTCAGCCGAACCCGGCCAGCCGAGCGGCCCTGCACCGCGAATGACGAGAATGGTGCGTTCGTCAATACCGAGGGATGGATCGTTGATGCGGGCGTGATAGTCCTCAGAACCATCGAACACCACGCATTTTCCCTCGAAAATCCCCTCGCGGCCCGGTTCGCTCAAATAGCGCTGCCGGAATTCCGCCGAGATCACGCTTGTCTTCATGATGGCGAAATCGAAGAGATTGCCCTTGAGAACGAGGAAACCGGCCCGTTCCTTCAGCGGCTTATCGTAAGGCAGGATCACGTCGCGGTCGGTCGATTCCCGACCTTCCAGATTTTCCGCCATGGTTTTGCCGGTTACGGTCGGACAGCTTCCGTCGAGCTTGCCCGCCTTGAGAAGCTCCCACATGATGGCGGGCGTGCCGCCGGCACGGTGATATTTCTCACCCAGCCATTTACCGGCCGGCTGGACATTGGCGATAAGCGGAATGTCGTAGCCGTGGACCTGCCAGTCCTCCTCGCGCAGCTCAAAACCCGCATGTTTCGCCATTGCCGCCAGATGCGGCTGGGCATTGGTGGAACCGCCAATTGCCGAATTGACGCGGATCGCGTTCAGGAACGCTTCACGCGTCATGATGTCGGAAGGCTTGATATTCTCCACAACCAGTTCAACCGCGCGGCGGCCGGTGCGATAGGCCATCTGGCCGCGCTCACGATAAGCGGCCGGGATCGCGCCACAGCCGGTGAGCGACATGCCGAGCGCTTCCGCCATGGCATTCATGGTGGACGCCGTGCCCATGGTGTTGCAATGGCCCACGGAAGGAGCGGATTCGAGCGCCGCCTGCAAAAACTCCTCACGGGTGATTTCGCCCGCACCATATTTGCGGCGCATGCGCCAGATGACAGTGCCGGAACCAACCAGATCGCCGTCATGATATCCGTCAAGCATCGGCCCGCCGGAAAGCACAATGGCCGGGATATCGACCGTGCTTGCCGCCATCAGCGCAGAAGGCGTGGTCTTGTCGCAGCCCGTGGTCAGAACGACGCCATCGAGCGGATAACCGTACAGCACTTCCACAAGGCTGAGATAGGCAAGATTGCGGTCAAGCGCCGCCGTCGGGCGCTTGCAGTTTTCGAACATCGGATGGGTCGGAAACTCGATGGGGATGCCACCCGCGTCGCGGATGCCATCGCGCACCCGCTTGACGAGTTCCACATGGACGCGGTTGCAAGGCGTCAGATCACTGCCGCTCTGGGCGATGCCGATGACCGGCTTGCCGGAACGCAACTCTTCCGGCGTCACGCCGTAATTCATGAAGCGCTCCAGATAGAGCGCCGTCATGTCGAGATGGTCAGGGTTGTCGAACCAATCCTGGGACCTCAGGCGGCGCATGGGTGTCTTGTCGTCGCTCATGAGATCGCTTCAGCCCTGTTCGCGGTTGTTGAGTTTTTCGAGGTAAAGCAGGATACCGCTATGGTCGATATCGGCTCCGCCATCACCCACGAAGTCATCGAATTCCCGCGTCACCTGCTGGGTCAGCGGCAACGTCAAAGACATATCCTTCGCCATCGCCAGTACGCCGTTCAGGTCCTTGAGCTGAAACTTGGATGGACCACCCGGCACGAAATTGCGCTTCACCATGCGCTCGCCATGCAGCTCCAGAATCCGGCTTTCGGCAAAACCGCCGCGTATGGCATTGCGAAAACCTTCCCGGGATGCGCCGCCCGCTTCCACTAGCATCATCGCCTCGGCAACCGCGCCGATCGTAATGGCGACGATCTGCTGGTTGGCGAGTTTGCAGAGCTGGCCCGCGCCTGAGGGACCGACATAGGTCAGCCTGCCCATCGGCGCAAAGACATCTGCAAGACCCGAGATCAGCGCCTCGTCGCCACCCGCCATGATGGCGAGTGTGCCGGCAGTTGCGCCCGGCACACCACCGGAGACCGGGGCATCGATGTGATGAATGCCAAGCGCCTCAAGCCGGGAGGAGTGTTCGCGCGCAATCGGCGGCGCAATCGAGCTGCTGTCGATCACGACAGCTCCCTTTTTCAGCGCATCGGCCACGCCGGCCTCGAACAGCACCTCGCCCACAGCCTTGCCGTCGCTCAACATGGTTATGACGATATCGGCACCCTTGGCGGCCTCCGCCGGCGATGCCGCGAGAACCGCACCATCGGCAACAAGAGCCTCGGCCTTATCCGCGCTACGGTTCCAGACCGTGACCGAAAAGCCGGCACCCAACAGACGCCGGGCCATCGGCCCGCCCATCAGGCCCGTGCCGATAAAGGCAAAAGACCGGTTCTTCTCCTCCCCACTGATCCTCATTTCAGTGAACCTCCCAGTTCGTCTTCGATATGAACCTGAATGATTTCTTCGAAGGAGCTCTCAGCCGTAAAGCCCAGTTCGCGAGCGCGCTTGGCTTCGAAACCGGGGGCCCAGCCTTCGCACATGCGCATGATCATCTCGTTCGGCTCGCGACGGATGAGGGCGACGGCCTTTTCGCCAGCCACCTTGCGCAGCGCTTCAATCTGCTCACCAACGGTGGCGCTGAGGCCGGGCATCGACAGGTTGCGGCGCGGACCGACTTTTTCGACGTCGATCGTCGCACCATGAATGAGGAAACCGACGGCGGAACGCGGCGAAGCATGCCAGTGGCGAATGCTTTCCGGCACCGGCAGAACCGCTTCCTGGCCGACCAGCGGCTCGCGCAGGATATTCGAGAAGAAGCCGGAGGCCGCCGCATTCGGCTTGCCCGGACGAATGCAGATAGTCGGCAGACGGATGCCGATACCATCGAAGAAACCGCGACGGCTGTAATCGGACAGCAGCAGCTCGCAGATTGCCTTCTGCGTGCCATAGCTTGTCAGCGGCGTGGTGTGGAATTCATCCGGGATCGGATAGGGAAGCGGCGCGCCAAACACGGCGATCGACGAGGTGAAGACCACGCGCGGCTTGTAACCATCCTTGCCGTTGGCAATGCGGATGGCGTCGAAGAGATAACGGGTGCCGTCGAGATTGATGCGGTAGCCCTTGTCAAAATCGAGTTCAGCTTCGCCGGACACGATGGCGGCGAGATGGAAGATGGCATCCGGACGGGCGTCCACCAGCTTTTCAGCTTCACCCGGAGCGGAGAGATCAGCTGCGCGCGCATCGACAGCACCGGAAAAACCGGCGGGTGCCTCGGGCTGGAACACGTCAATAAGCGTGAATTTCTCGATCGGCTTGCCACCGAGCGATCCATCTTTCACGAGACGCTGCGTCAGCTTGCGGCCAACCATGCCTGCGGCGCCGATGATTGCGATATGCATGTCTTCCTCCTCTGTGTCCCGGTCATTCTCCCGAGACCGAAAAAACATCATCGGCCGATGGACCGATAAATTAGCTTGTAAGGTTGTCTGATAACCTTATATGATCCGATTGAAAATAGTATTTTTTCACAAACTAACAAAAGCAGGGGCGCCGGCAAAAGCAAGGCCACAAACCCTTGCCCTCATATTTTAGGGCGGATTGGATGGAGAGGGTGGAATGACGATCGTGAGTGAACACGATATCGAGGAATTGCGGTTCTCACTGAAGAACAGGCTTGGCGAAGCCCTGCTACTGACATCGCAGGAAGACATGCTGCGCTATTGCCGCGACTGGCACGGGGATGTCACCAGTTCGGCCGTGGCCGTCATCCGCCCCCGCTCAACGCAGGAAGTGTCCGACACGGTGCGCGCCTGCGCCGAACTCGGCCTCGCCATCATCCCCCAGGGCGGCAATACCGGACTGGTGCTCGGCGGCATTCCCGATGCTCCCAAACATCAGGTCGTGCTGAGCCTTGAGCGTATGAACGCCATCCGCACCATAGACAGCGACGATTTTTCCGCTGTCGTTGAAGCCGGCTGCATTCTCTCGGAATTCAAGGATGCCGTTCAGGACAAGGGCATGTTTTTCCCGCTGTCGCTTGGCGCGCAGGGCAGCTGCCGCATCGGCGGCAACGTCTCCACCAATGCCGGCGGCATCAATGTTCTGCGTTACGGTATGACCCGCGAACTGGTGCTGGGGCTGGAAGTGGTCCTGCCGGATGGCACCATCTGGAACGGCCTGTCGACCCTGCGCAAGGACAATCGCGGTATCGATCTGAAGCAGCTTTTCATCGGCGCGGAAGGAACGCTCGGCATCATCACCGCCGTGGCCGTCAAGCTTTACCCCAATCCTGAACATGTCGAGACAGCACTGCTCGGCCTCAATTCGCTTGACGACGCCATCAAGCTTTACCGCCGCGCCCGCCGCGAATGTTGCGACCTGATGTCCGCCTTCGAATTTATGCCGCCCGTCGCCTTCACCCTGGCGATCGAAGCCATACCCGATCTCAAAATGCCGATCGCCGGCGATTATCCGGCCTATGTGCTGATGGAAATTTCCGGCTCCGGTCTGGTGGATACCGCCGATCTAATGGGCCGCTTCCTTGAGGGCGTCATGGAAGACGGTCTGGTGCTGGACGGCGTCATCGCCTCTTCCCGCGCGCAGGCGCAGTCCTTGTGGCTTTTCCGTGAGGGCATGAATGAGGGTCAGGCGCTGCGCGGCAGCCACATGCGCACCGATATTTCTGTGCCACTCTCCAAACTCTCGGCTTTCGTGGCCGAGGCCGAAGCGGAACTTGCGGAAAAGCTGCCAGAATGCCTTGCGGTTTCCTACGGCCATGTCGGCGACGGTAACGTCCATCTCAACGTCTTGCCGCCCAATGGTGCGACTCCGGAAGAGCGTGAGGCGTTCATCTACAAGTCCAAGACACTCGTTAACGAGGTCCTCGACCGTTACGTCGGCAGCATCAGCGCCGAGCACGGCATCGGCCGGCTGAAACGCTCCGATTTCGAAAGCCGGCTATCTGATGTGCAGCGCCGGATGATCACCGGCCTGAAAAACGCCTTCGACCCCGATTTACGGATGAATCCCGGTTGCCAGATAAGCCTGCAACCGGATAGCTAATCGAGGAATGGCAAGGGCGGCCGCACACGCCGCCTTTGAAAACCCCGCTCGTGGCGAAGGAGGAAGTCGCTGCCGTGGGAAAACGAACCAATCGTTTCTATGGAACGGGAGCAACCATGACGCTGGAGTTCAATCAGATACATCGCAACGACCATCTGCCCGGCCGGATCGCCGCAGAGATCGCACGCGAGATCAATGATTCGAAACTCGGGCCGGGAGACAGGCTGCCGACGGAACATGTGCTTGCAAAAACCTTCGGCGTCAGCCGCTCGGTCATCCGCGAGGCCATCGCGCAATTGCGCAACGAAGGCTTCGTTGAAACGCGGCAGGGCGTCGGCGCATTCGTCACCGATCCTCGGCAAAGACTGTCCATCCGCATCGAGCGCTCCCGCCTGAACGACCCGGAAAATTTCCGTGATCTCTTCCAGCTTCGTATGCCGCTGGAAATCGAGGCAGCGGGTCTGGCAGCGCTGCACCGCAGCCCGCAGCAGCTGACGCGGCTCGCTGCAGCGCTGGAAAAGATGAAGACTGCCGACGACTGGTCGACGGAGGGCGTTGCGGCCGATCTCGACTTCCACCGCATTCTGGCGGAAGCGACGCAGAACGAATATTTCCTGATGTTCCTCGGCTTCATTGCCGAACGCATCAGCTCGGCGATCAACATCGCTTTCTCACGCGCGGTTTTCGGAGAAATTCTCGAAGTGACAATCGCCGAACATGTGGCAATCTACGAGGCAGTCGAAAGCGCAGACGCGACTGCGGCCAAGAATGCGATGCGCAGACATCTGATCGGCGCAGCAAGCCGGGTCAACCTCGAACTGGATATATTCTGAGGATAATAAAGGCCTCAACCGCAAAGCTATAGGACAGGTTTTACGGATTTCCGGTAATCCAAGGGCGAAAGACGATAATTTTGTCTTCTGGACCGCTAGACTCGTCAGAAAAGTCATACTAAGAAGAATAAGATTAGGTTGTCAGACATCCAGACAATAAGACCGCAGGAGGCGGATTGTCTGGAGGGCTGAAGGGGAGGACTACATGACCGGCACCAGGTCCATCGACGCTACCGCAATTTTGCCTGAAGATTCCGAGAACGCGCTGCTCGTCGGCCGCGTCTGGTCGAAAAGCGAAGGCGGCCCCTGCCCGGTCCTGCTCAAGGACGGCGTCCTTTACGACCTTACTTCCATCTCACCCACCATGTCCGAACTTCTGGAAAAGACGGATCTCGTGGAGCGGCTTGCCGACACAGGCACTTTCGTCGCACTCGGCGCGCTCGAAGCCTTTCTGGACGGCTCCGCCGGCGAACTTCTTGCTCCCAACGACATTCAGGCCGTCAAGGCCGCCGGTGTCACCTTCGCCGACAGCATGCTGGAACGCGTGATCGAAGAGCAGGCCAAGGGCGACCCGCTTCGTGCGCAGGAAATCCGCGGAAGACTGGCGCCGGTTCTCGGCGACAATCTCAAGGGACTTGAGGCCGGCTCTGAAAAAGCGGCCGAAGTGAAAAAACTGCTTCAGGAAATGGGCCTCTGGTCGCAATATCTGGAAGTGGGTATCGGCCCGGATGCGGAAATATTCTCCAAGGCGCAGGCCATGGCTTCGGTCGGTTGCGGCGCGCTGATCGGCGTTCACCCGAAGTCGCAATGGAACAACCCGGAGCCGGAAGTGGTACTCGCCATCGCCTCCGACGGCCGCATCGTCGGCGCGACGCTTGGCAACGACGTCAACCTGCGCGATTTCGAAGGCCGCTCCGCCCTGCTGCTCAGCAAGGCGAAGGACAACAACGCATCCTGCGCAATCGGCCCCTTCATCCGCCTGTTTGACGGACGCTTCACCATTGACGACGTGAAGAAGTCGCAAATCTCGCTTCTGGTTGAAGGCGAAGACGGTTTCACCATGACGGGTGTAAGCCCCATGGAGGCCATCAGCCGCACGCCGGAAAACCTTGCGTCCCAGCTCCTGAACCGCAATCATCAATATCCTGACGGAGCCGTCTTTTTCCTTGGCACGATGTTCGCGCCGGTAAAGGATCGTCATGGGCCGGGTCTCGGTTTCACCCATTCCAGGGGCGACCGTGTCGAAATCTCCTCGCCCAAGCTCGGCAAGTTGATCAATTGGGTCGCGACAACAGACGAATGCCCGGAATGGACATTCGGCACCGCGGCCCTGATGCGCAATCTGGCGAAACGCGGGCTACTCTGAGCGATCAGCAGAGGGTACGTGCAGTTTTTGCGAAAAACCCATAGGTGGAGCATTGGCGGCAATCCTTAGCCGTAAATGCTTCAGATATTTCTTCGGGAGGGGAAAATGCAAAAGACCATCAATCTCTTTTACCGGATTCTCGAAATCATTCTCGTCCTGCTGCTCGCCGGCATGTCGATCATGGTCTTCGTCAACGTCGTCATGCGTTACACGATGAATTCCGGCATCAACATCTCGGAAGAACTGTCGCGCTATTTCTTCGTGTGGCTGACTTTCATCGGCGCCGTGTTGACCTTTCGCGAAAACAGCCACATGGGCATTGAAACGCTCGTGATGTTCCTGTCGCGCCGCGCCCGCGTCTTTTGCATGATCGCGTCGAACATCATCATCCTGGCCTGTTCCGCCATCTTCTTCTGGGGAACCTGGAAGCAGTCCGCCATCAATGCCAGCATGCATGCCCCTGTCACCAAGCTTTCGATGATCTGGGTCTATGGCATCGGCATGTTCACCGGCGGCCTGATGTTCATCATCGCACTGGAACGCCTGTACCGCTATTTGACCGGTCGCGTCACAGAGGATGAAATCGCCCAGTTCGCGGGCGAGAACCTGACGATCGAACAGCTTTCGGAGCGCTGATACCATGACACTTTTCGTTTTTGTCGGCTCTCTGCTGGGAGCAATGGCGATTGGCGTTCCCGTCGCCTTCTCCCTGATGTTCTGCGGCGTCGTGCTCATGTGGTACATGGGCATGTTCAACACCGCGATCATCGCCCAGAACATGATTTCGGGCGCCGATACCTTCACGCTGCTCGCCATCCCCTTCTTCATTCTGGCTGGCGAACTGATGAATTCCGGGGGTCTCTCCCGCCGCATCATCGACTTCGCGATCGCGCTCGTCGGCCATATCCGTGGCGGCCTCGGCATCGTGGCGATCGTCGCGGCCATCATCATGGCCAGCATCTCCGGTTCGGCCGCAGCCGATACCGCAGCCCTTGCCGCGATCCTCATTCCGATGATGGCGAAGGCCGGTTACAATATCCCGCGCTCCGGCGGCCTCATTGCCGCAGGTGGCATCATCGCCCCGGTCATTCCGCCGTCCATGGCCTTCATTGTCTTCGGTGTCGCCGCCAACGTCTCGATCACCCAGCTTTTCCTCGCCGGCATCGTTCCGGGTATTCTGATGGGCACATCGCTCATCATCGCCTGGCTGATCGTGGTGCGTAAGGACAACGTAAAGCCCCTGCCCAAGACTTCCGGCAAGGAACGTCTGCTCGTGACTGCTCGTGCCGGCTGGGCGCTCGGCATGCCTGTCATCATTCTCGGCGGCATCAAGGCCGGCATCATGACACCGACGGAAGCCGCCGTCGTTGCCGCCGCCTATGCGCTGTTTGTCGGCATGGTGATCTATCGCGAATTGAAGCCGGCGGACCTGTTTCACGTGCTCCTGCGTGCCGCCAAGAGCACCTCGATCATCATGTTCCTCGTCTGCGCAGCACTCGTCTCCGCGTGGCTCATCACGGCTGCGAATATTCCGAACGAAGTGGCAGGCTATATCGAGCCGCTGATCGATCGCCCGATGCTGCTGATGGCCGCCATGATGGTGCTGGTTTTCATCGTCGGCACCGCGCTTGACCTGACGCCGACCATCCTGATCCTGACGCCTGTTCTGATGCCTATCGTCAAGCAGGCAGGCATCGATCCGGTCTATTTCGGTGTACTCTTCATCATCAACAACGCCATCGGCCTGATTACCCCTCCGGTTGGCGTCGTTCTGAACGTCGTCAGCGGTGTCGGGCGCATCCCGCTCGGCAAGGTCACGGTCGGCGTCTGGCCGTTCCTCGTTGCCGAAACCATCGTCTTGGCGCTGCTGGTGATTTTCCCGGATATCGTCCTGGTACCTCTGCAGTACCTTCGTTAACCGATACTTTTTCTCGACCACAATCCAAGGGAGGATATTATGAGAAAGCTTCTTCTGACCACAACCGCCATCGCTTTTGCCGTTGGCGCCGCAGCACCGGCAATGGCTGAATTCAACAGCCGTAACATCCGCGTGTCGAACGGCATCAACCAGGATCACCCGGTTGGCAATGGCATCAAGGCCATGCAGGCCTGCCTCGACGACAAGTCGGGCGGCAAGCTGAAGCTGACGGCATTCTGGGGCGGCGCTCTCGGCGGCGACCTTCAGGCAACACAGGCCCTGCGCTCCGGCGTTCAGGAAGCCGTCGTGACGTCCTCGTCGCCGCTCGTCGGCCTCATCCCGTCGCTCGGCGTCTTCGACCTGCCGTTCCTGTTTGCGAACGACAAGGAAGCTGACGCGGTCATGGACGGCGCTTTCGGCGACATGATGAACAAGAAGCTGGAAGAACAGGGCCTCGTAAACCTGGCCTATTGGGAAAACGGCTTCCGCAACCTGTCGAACTCCAAGCATGCCGTGAACAAGTGGGAAGATTTCTCGGGCCTCAAGGTCCGCGTGATGCAGAACAACATCTTCCTCGACACCTTCCAGAACCTCGGCGCCAATGCGACGCCGATGGCTTTCGGCGAAGTTTTCTCGGCGCTTGAAACCAACGCCATCGACGCGCAGGAAAACCCCTATGTGACGATCGACACCTCCAAGTTCTACGAGGTGCAGAAGTACATCACCGAGACGAACCACGCCTACACGCCGTTCCTCTTCCTCTTCTCCAAGCCGATCTTCGACAGCTATACGCCCGAAGAACAGACGGCCCTGCGTGAATGCGCAGTCGTCGGCCGCGACGAAGAGCGCAAGGTCATCCGCGAACTGAACCAGAAGTCGCTGGAAAAGATCAAGGCTGCCGGTCTCGAGGTCAACTCGCTGTCTCCGGAAGAGCAGGCGCGTATCCGCGAGAAGTCGATGGTCGTTTACGAAAAGCACAAGGCTGAAATCGGCGCAGACGTTGTTGACGCCGTTCTGGCGGACCTGAAGAAAATCCGCGGCCAGTAAGCCTGACTGTATTGAATAAAAAACACCCGGAAGCTCGCTTCCGGGTGTTTTCGTTTGCAGAACGAAAAAGGCTGCCGAAGCAGCCTTTCCAGAAAATCAGGATGCAGTGCGGTTCTGGCGGTTGGCGATAAGGTCTTCCACCACCGCGGGATCGGCAAGCGTCGACGTATCCCCCAGCGCACCAAAATCATCCTCGGCGATCTTGCGCAGAATACGCCGCATGATCTTGCCCGAGCGGGTCTTGGGCAGGCCCGGCGCGAACTGGATCTTGTCCGGCGTTGCGACCGGCCCGATCTCGTTGCGCACATGCTTCACCAGCTCCTCGCGCAGCGCATAATCGCCATTCTGCCCCGCCATCAACGTGACATAACAATAAATGCCCTGTCCCTTGATGGGGTGCGGATAACCAACCACGGCCGCTTCCGAAACGAGATGATGCGATACCAGCGCCGATTCCACTTCAGCCGTGCCGAGGCGGTGGCCTGAAACGTTCAGCACGTCATCGACGCGACCGGTGATCCAGTAATAGCCATCCTCGTCACGCCGGCAGCCATCGCCGGTGAAATACTTGCCCTTATAGGTCGAGAAGTACGTATCGATAAAGCGTTGATGATCGCCATATACCGACCGCGACTGGCCCGGCCAGCTGTCGGTGATGCAAAGATTGCCGTCGGCCGGCCCTTCCAGCACATTGCCTTCAGCATCGACAAGTTGCGGCTGCACGCCGAAGAATGGCCGTGTCGCCGAACCCGGTTTCAGATCGGTCGCTCCAGGCAGGGGCGATATCAGAATGCCACCCGTTTCCGTCTGCCACCAGGTATCGACGATCGGGCTCTTGTCCTCGCCGACCACATGGTAATACCACTCCCATGCTTCCGGATTGATCGGCTCGCCGACCGTTCCAAGCAGCCGCAGGCTTTCGCGCGACGAGCGCGTGACGAACTGGTCGCCCGCCCCCATCAGTGACCGGAGCGCCGTCGGTGCGGTATAGAAGATATTGACCTTGTGCTTGTCGATGACTTCCCAGAAACGACCCTGATCCGGGAAGTTGGGAACGCCTTCGAACATCAGCGTCGTCGCGCAGTTCGCAAGCGGCCCGTAGACGATATAGGAATGGCCGGTAACCCAGCCGACATCGGCCGTACACCAGAAAACCTCGCCATCCTTGTAGTCGAAGACATATTCATGCGTCATCGACGTATAGACGAGGTAGCCGCCCGTCGTGTGCAACACGCCCTTTGGCTTGCCGGTGGAGCCGGACGTATAGAGGATGAACAGCGGATCTTCCGCCCGCATCTTCGCTGGCGGGCAATCCGGTTTCACCGTGGCGATTTCCTGATGGTACCAGATATCGCGGCCTGGCGCCCAGCCGGTCTTGCCACCAGTGCGGCGCACGACAAGAACCTTGTTGACGATGACATATTGCTTGGCGGCAATATCGATCGCCTTGTCGGTGTTTTCCTTGAGCGGTATCGGCTTGCCGCCACGCACGCCTTCATCGCAAGTGATGACGAAGGTTGATTCGCAGTCGACGATACGGCCGGCCAGCGCTTCCGGCGAGAAGCCGCCAAAGACGACGGAATGCACGGCACCGATGCGGGCGCAGGCGAGCATGGCATAGGCTGCCTCGGGGATCATCGGCATGTAGATGGTGACGCGGTCACCTTTCTTGACGCCGTGCTTCTTCAGCACATTCGCCAGACGGCAGACGTAATCATAGAGCTGGTTATAGGTGATCTTCTTGTCGATATAGGGATTGTCGCCTTCCCAGATGATCGCCGTGCGCTCGCCATGCGTCTTCAGATGCCTGTCGATACAGTTGTAGGAGACGTTCGTCAGGCCATCCTCGAACCACTTGATCGGTACACGTCCCTTGAAGGAGGTGTTCTTGACCTTGGTATAGGGCTTGAACCAGTCGATCCGCCGGCCGTGCTTGTCCCAGAATTTTTCCGGATCCTCGACGCTCTCCTGATACCATTTCTGGTACCGCTCATTGTCGATGAGCGTGCGGGCTTTCGCGGATTTGAGCACCGGGTAGATTTTGGCAGACATAAACTCCTCCTGAAACCAAGTATGTCCTGTTATGAGCGCGCCTTGAGACTCCCACCTCAGGCATGTGTTGAATTCATAGCAGTTCAAATGCACACGGCAATTAGACAAAGGTCATTTGTTTCGCAAAGAATTGCAATTCTGATGCAATGCCGCTATAGAGCCGTCATATCCCGGAAATTCAGTGGTTGATACCACGCCCGCGACACCGGCGCGGACGGACAGAAGGACTGTATCTATGGCTCAACAATTGCTCATGCCAAAGGCAACTGCTGTATGGCTGGTTGACAACACCGCGCTGTCGTTCGACCAGATAGCCACGTTCTGCAAATTGCATCCGCTGGAAGTCAAGGCGATTGCCGATGGTGAAGCCGCACAGGGCATCAAGGGTCTCGATCCAATCGCGACGGGACAGCTTTCCCGCGACGAGATCGCCCGCGCCGAAGGCAACCCCAACCACAAGCTCAAGCTTTCCGAGCCGAAGGTGCGCGTGCCGGAATCCAAGCGTCGTGGCCCGCGCTACACGCCGGTTTCCAAGCGCCAGGACCGTCCGAACGCCATTCTCTGGCTGGTTCGCAACCATCCGGAACTAAAGGATGCGCAGATTTCGCGTCTCGTCGGCACTACCAAATCCACCATCGAGCAGATTCGCGACCGCACCCATTGGAACTCGGCCAACCTGACGCCGATGGACCCGGTAACGCTTGGCCTCTGCAGCCAGATCGATCTTGACCTTGAAGTCGAACGCGCTTCGCGCGGCCGCCCGCTGCCAACAGCCGAAGAGCTTGGCAACACGTTGCAGCCGGCAACGGCGACGGAAGGTCTGGATTACAACTTCCAGCGCGAGGAAGAAGAGCAGATCGACGCCGACGCCGTGTTCAAGAAGCTCTCCTCGCTGAAGTCTGCACCGAAGGACGAAGACGAGGACGAGGACGATCAATATTGATCGAAGTCCTTTCGAGATTTGAAACCCGGCCGCAGTGCCGGGTTTTTTGTTTTCGAGATTTTACCGGCTGCCGAAGATCGCCGAGCCGACCCGGACGCTGGTGGCACCGAACTCGACAGCGGTTTCGAAATCGCCGGACATGCCCATGGAAAGCTTCTCAAGGCCGCATTGTCTGGCAAGCTTGGCCAGAAGCGCAAAATGCGGCCCCGGATTTTCCTCCGCCGGCGGAATGCACATCAACCCCTCGACCGGCAGTTTCAAGTCGTCACGGCAAAAAGCCACGAAGGCAACGGTTTCACGCGGATCGATGCCGGCCTTCTGCGACTCAAGGCCGGTGTTGACCTGCACATAAAACCGCAGGCTACGGCCCTGTTTGGCGCATTCTTCGGAAAGCGCGCGGGCGATCTTCTCCCGGTCGATACTCTGCACGACATCAAACAGCGCCACCGCATCCGCCGCCTTGTTGGATTGCAGCGGTCCGATCAGATGCAGCTCGATATCGGATGTCTTCTCCTTGAGGGCAGGCCACTTGCCCTGTGCTTCCTGCACGCGGTTTTCGCCAAACACGCGCTGGCCGGCATCGATGACGGGCTGGATCGCTTCCGCGTCGAATGTCTTCGAGACAGCAACCAAGGCAACATCCGTCGCCTTGCGGCCGGATTTTTCCGCAACATCCGCAATGCGCTGCCTGACATCCTCAAGACGTGCTTCGATTTCCATCACAAGACCTTTTTTTAACCGTTCGAACCGCTAACTAGACGCCGATTGCCTTGATGCCAAGCGCCTTTAGCACCATTTGAGGCACGCTGGCCAAGATTGAACGCCCGAATGCCCCGCCAAACTTGACGCCCCGGTCGTTTCATGGTGAAGGTCAGCGCAAATTTTTCCCCTCGATACCCGGAATTTTAGACAATGGCCATCGAACGTTACAATCCTCGCGACGCCGAGCCGCGCTGGCAGCAAAAATGGAACGAAGACAAGGTTTTCGTCACCGACAACAGCGATCCGCGCGAGAAATATTACGTTCTGGAGATGTTTCCCTATCCCTCGGGGCGCATCCATATGGGCCATGTCCGCAACTACGCGATGGGTGATGTGGTTGCGCGTTACAAGCGCGCGCGCGGCTTCAACGTCCTGCACCCGATGGGCTGGGACGCCTTCGGCATGCCTGCCGAAAACGCCGCCATGCAGAACAAGGTTCACCCGAAGGACTGGACCTACCAGAACATCGCCACCATGCGCGGCCAGCTGAAATCCATGGGTCTGTCGCTGGACTGGACCCGCGAATTCGCGACCTGCGACGTGGAATATTACCATCGCCAGCAGGCGCTTTTCGTCGATTTCATGGAAAAGGGTCTGGTCTACCGCAAGCAGTCCAAGGTCAACTGGGATCCGGTCGACCATACCGTTCTCGCCAATGAACAGGTGATCGACGGCCGCGGCTGGCGCTCCGGCGCGCTGGTGGAACAGCGCGAACTGACGCAATGGTTCTTCCGTATCACCGATTTCAGCCAGGATTTGCTGGACGAGCTGGACGAACTGGATCAATGGCCGGAAAAAGTGCGCCTGATGCAGAAGAACTGGATCGGCCGTTCCGAAGGCCTGTCGCTGCGCTGGCAGACCGTCGCTGAGACGGCCCCGGAAGGTTTTTCAGACATCACAGTCTATACGACGCGCCCGGATACCCTGTTCGGCGCCTCCTTCCTGGCGATCGCCGCCGACCATCCGCTGGCAAGGGAGCTGTCGGCGAACAACCCAGATATTGCCGCGTTCTGCGACGAATGCCGCCGCCATGGAACCTCTCTGGCCGCGCTGGAAACCGCCGAAAAGAAGGGTATCGATACCGGCGTCAAGGTCGTGCACCCGCTGGACCCGACATGGGAACTGCCGGTCTATGTCGCCAATTTCGTGTTGATGGACTATGGCACCGGCGCGATTTTCGGTTGCCCGTCCGGCGACCAGCGCGATCTGGATTTCGCCCGCAAATACGGCCTGCCGGTCGTGGCCGTCGTTGCACCCGAAGGCCCGGATGCGGCAAACTTCACCATTGACGAGACGGCCTTCGCCGACGACGGCGTGATGATCAATTCCGGCTTCCTGAACGGCATGAATACGACTGATGCCTTCGAGGCGGTCGTGCAGAAGCTGTCCGCTGAGATGCTGGGCAATGCGCCGCAGGCCGAGCGCAAGGTCAATTTCCGCCTGCGCGACTGGGGCATTTCCCGCCAGCGTTACTGGGGCTGCCCGATCCCGGTCATTCACTGCGAAGTCTGCGGTGTGGTGCCGGTTCCGAAAAAGGACCTGCCGGTCAAGCTGCCCGACGATGTGACTTTCGACGTGCCCGGCAACCCGCTGGATCGCCACCCCACATGGCGTCATGTTTCCTGCCCGCAATGCGGCCATGACGCACGGCGCGAAACCGACACGATGGACACCTTCGTCGATTCCAGCTGGTATTACACCCGCTTTACAGCGCCGTGGGAAGACCAGCCGACCGACCCGAAAGTTGCCAATCACTGGCTGCCGGTCGATCAATATATTGGCGGCATCGAGCATGCCATCCTGCACCTGCTCTATTCGCGCTTCTTCACCCGCGCCATGCGCGAGACTGGCCATGTCGGCGTCAAGGAGCCCTTCAAGGGCCTGTTCACGCAGGGCATGGTGGTTCACGAGACCTATAGCCACGGCGAAGGCATGAGCCGCGAATGGATATCGCCCGCCGACCTGCGCATCGAAGAGGCAGACGGCGCACGCCGGGCATTCCTCTTGTCTTCCGGCGCGGAAGTGAAGATCGGCTCCATCGAGAAGATGTCGAAGTCCAAGAAGAACGTGGTCGACCCTGACGATATCATCGCATCCTATGGGGCTGATACCGCACGCTTCTTCGTTCTGTCGGACTCTCCGCCCGATCGCGACGTCATCTGGTCCGAAGCCGGGGTGGAGGGTGCAAACCGCTTCGTCCAGCGCGTCTGGCGCATCATCGGCGAAGTCGCCGAGGAGCTGAAAAACGTCAAGCCGAAGCCGGCGACGGAAGGTGAAGGGTTGGTAGCCTCCAAGGCCGCCCACAAGACCCTGAAGGCCGTTCAGGAAGATCTGGACAAGCTCGCCTTCAACAAGGCGATCGCCCGCATCTATGAGCTGGTCAACGCGCTTGCCGGGCCACTTGCGGACGTCGCAGCAGGCGGTAAGCCGGATGACGCGAAAGCGGCTGCACGCGACGCCGTCGAAATCCTTATCCGCATCATTGCCCCCATGACGCCGCATCTGGCGGAAGAATGCTGGTCGGCGCTGGGCAATGAGGGTCTTGTGGCCCAGACGCCATGGCCCGTCTTCGTCGCCTCGCTGGTTGAGGAAAACGACGTGGTCATGCCGGTGCAGGTCAACGGCAAGAAGCGCGGTGAATTGACAATCGCGCGCGATGCGGATCAAGATGCGGTCCGTGCGGCTGCCCTTGCTCTGGATGCCGTCAAATCTATTCTTGCCGGTGGCGAGCCCAAGAAAGTCATCGTGGTTCCGCAGAGGATTGTGAACATTGTTGTCTGACGTTTTTTCGAGATGGAGCCGCGTCGCGGCAGCAATTTCCGTCGTGATGATGGCCGGTCTTCTGGCGGGATGCCAGGTGCGCCCGCTCTATGGCGAAGCCTCCGGAACAAAGGAGAGGCTGGCGGCTGTCAGTGTCTCCGAAGTCGGTGGCAGGGTTGGGCAGGAAGTTCGCAACCAGCTGATCTTCCTGATGGCCGGCGGCGCGGGTGAACCGGCCACGGCGCAGTATAATGTCAAGATTTCCGTAAGCTCGAGCGCCACCTCCACGGAAGTCGAGAATTACGACCTGACGACCCGCACCAACAACAACTATGACGGCCCTTATCCCGGCCGCGTGGTGATGAGCGGTCAATATGTCCTGACGCGTATTTCCGACGGCCAGATCCTGCGCTCCGCACGCCGCAGCGTGACGGCGCAGGTGGACCTGCCGCAGCAGGAATTCGCCAAGATCAGGGCGACCCGCGACGCCGAGAACCGTGCGGCCCGGGAACTGGCTGAAATCATCCGCACCGATATCGCCGCCACGCTCGGCCGCTGAGAGCGGCGGCCGTGACGGAGATAAAGTCCCATGAATTTGAGCGCTTCGCCGAAAATCCGGCGGAGCGCTTTCGCGTTTTCGTGCTCTATGGTCCGGATCGCGGCCTCGTGTCGGAGCGGGCAAGCCTCATCGCCAAAAAGACAGGCATCGATCCCGATGACGCTTTCGCATCGCTGAAGTTGACCGCATCCGACCTGCAGGGCGATCCCGGTCGCCTTCTCGACGAGGTGAACGCCATCGGTCTTTTCGGTGGTGAGAAACTCGTTTGGGTAAAGGGTGCGGCGGCAGAAAAGGCGCTGGTGGACGCGCTCCAGATTCTGGCCGAGACACCACCTCAGGCAAGCTTCCTGATTATAGAGGCTGGCGACATCAAGAAGGGCACGGGGCTGCGCAAGATCGCGGAACCCGCGCGCTCCATCGCCGCAATCCCCTGCTATGCGGATGATGCGCGATCGTTGAACGCATTGATCGATCAGGAGCTTTCCAACGACAATCTGCGCATCGCGCCCGCCGCGCGACAAAGGCTGATCGAATCCCTGGGAGGCGATCGCATCGCATCGCGCAACGAAATTCGCAAGCTCGCGCTTTATTGCCGTGGTGCTGATGTAATCGAGGAAGAGGACGTGCTGGCCATCATCGGCGATGCCAGTACGGTTTCCGCTGACGATGCCGTTGACGCCATCCTGAAAGGCGACAGAAACGCCTTTTTCCACGCCACCCAGAAGATCGTCGCATCAAAGACGCCGATCTTCCTTGTGCTTCAGGGGTGCCTCAAGCAATTCCAGCTGCTCGACCAGATGCGGGCCGAGATGGACGAGAAAAAGCAGCAGGCCGGTCAGGTGATGCAGACACTCGGACGCCACATCCATTTTCGCCGAAAGCCGATCATCGAAAGGGCACTGCGGACGTGGCAGCCGGCGGCGATCGCCCGCGAAATGAACCGTCTGCAGGCCGCCATATTGCAAAGCCGCCAGCGGCAAAACCTGGAAGACAGCGTGGCTCTTTTGACGCTGCTGTCGACCACCCTGCAATCCGGCCGCGGCGGATGACCTGCTGAAATGCAGCAAAAAGCCCTCGCGCCTGGGCTGCGAGGGCTTTTAAAGTAACGGCGTAAAAGATGCCGTATCGTCGAAAAATCAGTCGCCTTGTCCGGGCTCGGCGGAGAAATAAAGCTCCAGCTTACCTGCGACGCCATCCATTTCCTTGGCTTCCGGCATCGGGTCGCGCTTGATCGTGATATTTGGCCAAATCGCCGCATATTCGGCATTGAGCTTCAGCCACTTGTCGAGACTCGGCTCCGTATCGGGCTTGATCGCCTCGGCGGGACATTCCGGTTCGCACACACCGCAATCGATACATTCGTCAGGATTGATGGCGAGGAAATTTTCGCCCTCGTAAAAGCAGTCGACGGGGCAGACTTCAACGCAATCGGTGTATTTGCAGCGGATGCAATTGTCGGTCACGACATATGTCATGATGAACTCCAGAATATGCAGACCGGGTCTTTGGGCTTCGGAACACAAGCCGACGCCCGGAATTCAGACAGGGCAATTTCGCAAAGGACGTAATGCCTTTGACTTCAGATAGCAAGGATAAACAATTCTGAAAAACGGGTCTGGCCGGGAGGTTTATTCTAATCTTTGCTTCCGTCACTATCAGACAGAAACCTGTCGAGCGCCCGGCGCTCTTTTTTTGTCGGACGACCGCTGCCCGGTTCACGCATCGCCTGCTCCAGCGGACTAAACCGGTCGGATGGGTCGCGGGGCGGCGTCAGATCGTCATAGAGAAGTTTTGCTTCCTCGTAGGGTCCGCGCCGCGCCCCTCCGGACTTGACGACCAGCACCCTGTCCATGCGCTCGAAACCGATATCGAGCCTGTCACCCGCCTTCACCGTATGGCTGGGCTGGCGGATAGTGACACCGTTGACCTTGACCTGACCCGACTGCACGTAGCCCTGGGCAAGCGAACGCGACTTGGCCATGCGGGCAAAGAACAGCCACTTGTCCAGACGCTGACGCGTGCTCTCCAGTGGCTGTTCGTTGCTCCCCATGGGCTTATTTCTTCAGCTGCTCCTTGAGAGCAGCGAGCTTTGCGAAAGGCGAGTCCGGATCGATCGGCTTCTCCTTGCGAGGGGGCTTGGCTTCGAAACGCTGCTGGCCCTGCGGCTTTCCGCCACGGTCGTTGCGGTCCGGCCGGTCCTTGCGCTCGCCGCGATCCTGACGATCATTGCGATTGCCGCGATCAGGGCGTCCGCCATCACGCTTGCGCTCACCCTCACCGCCACGATTGGCAGCTTCGCGATTTGCGCCGTCACGATTGTCGCGACGGCCTTCGCCGCGACGCTCGCCCTGCTCGCGCGCTCCCTGTTCACGGCCCTGTTCACGACCGTGACCGCGATTGCCCGGACGACGGTTTTCGCCGCGCTGGTTTTCGTTGCGGCCACCCGGACGCCACAGAAGAACGGGCTTCGGCTCGGTTGCCTCAGCACTTTCGACAGGCACGGCTTCGCTAACCGCAGCCTCTTCGCTGACAGCTTCCGCAACCGGCGTTTCATCGGTGGCTTCGACTTCCGCAACAGCCACCGTCTCGGATGCCTGCTCTTCCGAAGCCGGCTCGTCCTGCTCGGTCTCAGCGCTTTCCTCGTCAGCCGTCACCTGATCGGCAGTGGCCGGAGCAACAGCACCGGTCTGATTGGCGAGGAAGGCCTGCGCCTCTTCTGCTGTCACCTGATCGGCGCGGTAACCAAGACCCTTGAGGATCTCTTCCATATCATCAAGCGTTGCGCCGAGAATGGAAAGCATCGCGGTCGTCGTCGTGAAACGACGGCCGTCATAAGCGCCTTCCGGACGCGGCTGCTGGCCGGGCTTCCACTGCAACAGCGGACGGATGAGATCGGCCAGACGCTCGAGAATGTCGATACGCACGGCGCGCTTTCCAAGGAAACGGAAACCGGCAAGCTTGTAGAACATCCGCTCGAAAGCGGGGTCCGTCACGACAGAGGTGCGGCCGGCGGCCAGAACCGGAATGAGATCGCCATAACCCGGCTTGCCGAGGCCGTCATTCTTCAGCGCCCAGAGCAGCGTGACAAGCTCGGCCGGAGCCGGCTTCAGCAATGCGGGCAGGAAGACGTGATAGGCGCCAAAACGCACGCCGTAGCGGCGCATGGAGGCACGCGCATCCTGATCCAGCGACTTCACGTCTTCCGTGACGTCACGGCGGAACAGAACGCCAAGATTTTCGACCAGCTGGAACGCCAGACCCTTCGCCAGACCCTGAAGGTCTTCGGCGCGCGAAATATCATCCAGCGGCTTCAGCACGGTCGCAATCTGGTGATTGACGAAACGTTCGACGCGCGCCAGCGCATGATCACGGGCATTGCCGCTCAACTGTTCGTCGGCCAGCAGGATCACCCGCGGCTTCATGATGTTATCACCTGCCGAAAGGCGGGCCACCGGTTCGCCCAACCAGCGAACCAGACCATCGGAGCTCAAAGCAAGATCGCCGTTTCCACTGGCATGCAGACGCGCTGCACGCGCCTCGTATTCGAGAGCGAGCGCCTTCTGGGCCGCACCTTGCACGGCCTTCTGATCCGGCCCTTCCATTCCCGACACCGGCGTGAACCGGAATCCGGCCAATTGACCGACGTGATGTCCTTCTACGAAGACATCACCATTTACACTGATTTCAGCTTCAAGCATCGCATTCTCTCTCAGGCGCCTCATGAGCACAGATGTCCTGCGATCAACAAAGCGTTTCGTCAACCTTTCATGTAGCGCATCGGACAATCGATCCTCGATTTCCCGCGTCTTTTCTTGCCAGTGTGTCGGATCGGCAAGCCATCCTGGGCGGTTCGATACATAAGTCCATGTTCTGATCTGCGCAATCCTCGCAGACAAGGTATCGATCTCTCCATCCGTGCGGTCGGCCCGGCGTACCTGCTCACCCATGAAATCTTCGTTCACCGCGCCACGTTTCACAAGATCGAAATAGAGTGTCGAAATGAGGTCGGCATGCTGGGCGGGCGCAATACGTCGATAGTCGGGAAGCGCGCAGGCCTCCCAGAGTTTTTCCACCCGCGCCTCGCTCGTCGTCACATCGATGATTTCGGGGTAACGCGACAGATATTCCAGCGCCTGCTGGTCGATTGCCGGCAGGGCGCGGGAAAGTCCCTGGATAGCAGGAGCGGCGTCCAGGCTCGCACGCAGATTGGCGATGGAAGAAAAATCAAAATTTTTCGTCCGCCACTGCAGCACTTTCACCGCATCGAACTGATGGGTTTCGATCCGCTCCACCAGCTCGTCGTCGAACGGATCGACGCGCCCCGTTACGCCAAAGGTGCCATCGCGAAGATGGCGGCCGGCGCGGCCGGCAATCTGGCCGATTTCCCCGGGATTGAGATTGCGGAACTGGTAACCGTCAAATTTGCGGTCCTGCGCGAAGGCGACGTGATCGACGTCGAGGTTAAGGCCCATGCCGATGGCATCCGTCGCCACCAGATATTCAACATCGCCGGACTGATAGAGCCCCACCTGGGCATTGCGCGTGCGTGGCGAAAGCGCGCCAAGCACTACGGCCGCACCGCCTCGCTGGCGTCGCACGAGTTCAGCGATGGCATAAACCTCGTCGGCGGAAAAGGCGACGATTGCCGTGCGTTGCGGCAGACGAGTAATCTTTTTCTGCCCTGCATAAAAGAGCTGCGACAGACGCGGCCGCTCGACCACGGTAATTCCCGGCAGCAGTTTTTCGAGGATCGGACGCATCGTGCCGGCGCCGAGAAGCAGCGTCTCCTCCCGCCCGCGCAGATGCAGCACACGGTCGGTGAAGATATGGCCGCGCTCGAGATCACCAGCCAGTTGCACCTCGTCGATCGCGACAAAGGCGGCGGTCGTCTCGCGCGGCATGGCTTCCACGGTGCAGACGGAATATTTGGCTTTGGGAGGAGATATTTTTTCTTCGCCGGTAATCAGCGCCACATTCGGCGCGCCCACCTTCTCCACCAGACGGGTATAAACCTCCCGCGCCAGAAGACGCAGCGGCAGGCCGATGACACCGCTGCCATGGGCGACCATCCGCTCGATCGCGTAGTGGGTCTTGCCGGTATTAGTGGGGCCGAGAACGGCCGTGACACCGCGGCCGCTCAGGATCATGGGGCGAAAATTCAACGTACTATCCGCGAATCGACTTCATCTGCTTGCCGTGTCCCGCTGTCATCATGGACATGGTCACGCGCACCACACATGGCAATGCCTGCCGGCAAAGGCAATAGGCCTTGATTGCAAACTGATGCAAGATGCCTTTTTCCTGCAATTTTACATGCAGATTCAGCCGGTTAATGGAGAAAAAAGAATCCGGCGAAAACGGAATCGTGAGGGGCAAAGAACAGTCTGCGAACGAATCGAATACGAATCGCTGACTCAGTGTGATTCAGCTTTTGTTCTCCGCAACATCTGGTTGGCGAAGGAGCAGCTCATACCAGATTATGAATCCGGATAAGTCCTTGGCCGGATTCAGCTTTATGGAAAAACCTTCAGACAGAAAATACCGGAATCGACTGTCAAGCGGCAATCGCGGAAAAGCCGATCCAGAACCTGCGGAAAGGGCCGGATCAGAGCGTCTGACCGACAAGCAGGCGCGGCGCATTTGCATCCGTCGTTCCGGCGGCCTGCCCGATGAAATAGGATTTCAGACCCGGCAAACGATCGACCACGCCAAGACCGAAATCGCGCATGATGCGGATGGGACCGACATCATTGGAGAAAAGCCGGTTCAGCACATCCGTCGTCACGCCCATCCGCAACGTGTCGAAACGTCGCCAGGACTGATAACGCTCCAGAACATTGAGAGAGCCTATATCGAGGCCGAGACGGTCGGCCTCAACCACGGTTTCGGCGAGAGCCGCGACGTCCTTGAAGCCGAGATTGAGACCCTGTCCCGAGATCGGGTGAATACCATGCGCCGCATCTCCGGCAAGCGCAAAGCGCGGGGCGACGAAGGAGCGCGCCAGCGTCAGACCGAGCGGAAAGGCCCGGCGGGGACCGACAGGGCGGATAGACCCGAGCTTGTGGCCGAATCGGCGCTCGAGTTCTTCCTCAAACACCAGATCATCGGAGGCCACCAACCTGTCGGCGTCAGCCTTGCGTTCGGTCCAGACGAGCGACGACCGGTTTCCCTTCAGCGGCAGGATGGCGAAAGGTCCTGACGGCAGGAAATGCTCTTCCGCGCAGCCCTCATGCGGCCGCTCATGTTCGACGGTGGTGACGATACCGGCCTGGTCATAGTCCCATTGCACGGTCTTGATGCCGGCCATATCTCTCAGCGCTGAGCGAACCCCGTCGCAGGCAATCAGCAATCGCGCGTCGAGCGACGAGCCGTCGGAAAGGCTGATTGCCGTCGATTGCGCACCTGCGGTAAAGCCGGAAACGCTGAGGCCATGGCGGATTTCGATGCCGAGGCGATCACACAGCCCCCTCAGCGCCCCGACCATTGCAACATTCGGAACCATATGGGCAAACGGCCTGCCCTCTTCCACCGCTCCATCGAAGGTTAGAAACACCGGACGAACCGGATCGGCAGTCTTCGAATCGGTGACGATCATCCTGTTGATCGGCTGTGCTTCAGGCTCGATTTCGCTCCATATGCCGAAGACATCGAGCATGCGCGTGGCCGCCGCAATAATGGCGGAGGCGCGGACATCTTTCTTCCAGACATCATCAGGAGCAGCCTCAATCACCTGCACATTGAGGTGCCCGGCCGCCTGCTTGATTGCGACAGCAACCGAAAGGCCGACATATCCGCCGCCTGCCACCACCACGTCCAGCATCGCGCTTCTCCTCAAATCTTGTGCACGCATCATCGGCGCACTATAGACCATGTGACATCTTCCTACAGCCGGAGCAGGTCGAAAAAATGTCGCATCCCTCGCAAACGTCAGACCCGATGGCCAATCTCATCGCCACGCTCGATCTCGAGAAGCTGGAGGAGAACCTGTTTCGCGGCGAAAGCCCGCAAATCGGCTGGCAGCGGGTTTTCGGCGGCCAGGTCATCGCGCAGGCCCTGATTGCGGCGCAAAGGACGGTGGATGATAACCGCCAGGTGCATTCGCTGCATTCCTATTTCATGCGCCCCGGCGACCCGCTGGTGCCTATCGTCTACCAGGTGGAGCGTATCCGCGACGGCGCAAGCTTCTGCACCCGCCGCGTAGTCGCCATCCAGCATGGCAAGGCGATTTTTTCCATGTCCGCGTCGTTTCAGATCTTCGAGGACGGTTTTAACCATCAGATAAAAATGCCTGATGTGACACCGCCTGAAAAACTGATGAGCGAGGAGCAGATGCAGGCAGCCTTTCTGGCCAAGGCGCCAGCTTCGATCCGGAACTACTGGAGCAACAAGCGGCCGATCGAGATACGTCCGGTTTCGCTGACCCATTATATTTCGAAGGAAAAGCTGGAACCGCAGCAGGACATCTGGGTCCGCGCCGTCGGTGACGTGCCTGACAATCCGCGTCTGCAATCGGCCATTCTCGCCTATCTCTCGGATATGACACTGCTCGACACCTCGCTCTATGCCCACGGCACGACGATCTTCGATCCGTCCATTCAGGTGGCAAGCCTCGATCATGCCATGTGGTTCCACCGGCCCTGCCGGCTGGACGACTGGCTGCTCTATACGCAGGACAGCCCCAGCGCCTCAGGCGCCCGCGGCCTGACCCGTGGCAATATTTTCACCAGACAGGGTGAACTGGTCGCCTCCGTGGCGCAGGAAGGCCTGATCCGCAAAAGGGCAATTGATTAAATAATGCGCTTTTTTCAAAAACCGCACATTTAATAGACGAAAATTGTGCGTCTTCGTGCCCGTTTTTCAGACGTCCGTCATATAAATTTTATATTTCAATACGTTAGACGCACCATCCAAAACTGGCACGCCCTTTGAATGTATGTCCGCAGTCGCTGTTACTGATCTGCCAGCGGCAAGGAGAGTCGGCTCCGTGCCGAGGACAAACAAAGGATGGGAAACCAGATGAAAATTGTGATGGCCATTATCAAGCCGTTCAAGCTGGATGAGGTGCGCGAAGCGCTCACCGGCGTCGGCATCCAGGGCCTGACCGTGACCGAAGTGAAGGGTTACGGACGCCAGAAGGGGCATACCGAGATTTATCGCGGCACGGAATATGCGGTGAGCTTCCTTCCCAAGCTGAAGATCGAGATCGCGGTCGCATCCGACGTCGTCGACAAGGCTGTCGAGGCGATCGCATCTGCGGCAAAGACCGGGCAGATCGGTGACGGCAAGATCTTTGTCTACTCTATCGAACAGGCCGTGCGCATCCGTACCGGCGAAACCAACACAGAAGCGCTTTGAAGCACGGCTGACAGGGGAGTTTTCTCGCTATGCAATTCAACAAGTTTTCAACACTCGGCAAACTGGGCGCCGGTGCGGCAGCCCTGATGGCCCCGGCCATCGCCTTTGCCCAGGATGCTGCGCCGGCAGTAGCAGCGGCACCCGTTCCTGAAAAAGCCGACACAGCCTTCATGTATGTCGCGACGATCCTCGTGCTGTTCATGATCATTCCGGGCCTCGCCCTGTTTTACGGCGGCCTCGTCCGCACCAAGAATATGCTCTCCGTTCTCATGCAGTGCACGGTCGTCGGCGCGGTCATGATGCTCGTCTGGGTGATCTACGGTTATTCCTTCGCCTTCGGCGGCGGCACCGGCCCCTATTTCGGCGGCTTCGGCAAGTTGTTCCTGTCGGGTGTTTCGCTTGACAGCACCTCGGCAACCTTCTCCGAAGGCGTGGTGATCTACGAATATACCTTCATCGCCTTCCAGATGACCTTTGCGGCCATCACACCGGCGCTGATCGTTGGTGCGTTTGCGGAACGCGTCAAGTTCTCCGCCGTCATCCTCTTCACCATCCTGTGGGCCACCTTCGTCTATTTCCCGATCGCACACATGGTCTGGGACGCAAACGGCCTGATCTTCGGCATGGGCGCTCTCGACTTCGCCGGCGGCACGGTCGTTCACATCAATGCCGGCGTCGCAGGCCTGATCGGCGCGATCATGGTCGGCAAGCGTACCGGCTTCGGCAAAGACATGATGGCTCCCCACTCCATGACGCTGACGCTCGTCGGCGCGGCCATGCTGTGGTTCGGCTGGTTCGGCTTCAACGCCGGTTCCAACCTCGAAGCATCGGGCGGTGCGGTTCTCGCAACCATGAACACCTTCCTCGCAACGGCAGCCGCCATCGTTTCCTGGTCGCTGGTTGAAAGCTTCACCCGCGGCAAGGCTTCCATGCTGGGCGCCGCTTCGGGCATGATCGCCGGCCTCGTCGCCGTCACCCCCGCCGCCGGCTCCGTCGGCCCGATGGGCGCGATCGTTCTCGGTCTCATCGTCTCGCCGATCTGCTACTTCTTCGTCTCCGTGGTGAAGAACAAGTTCGGTTATGACGACACGGCCGACGTCTTCGGCGTCCACGGCATTGGCGGCATCATCGGCGCTCTCGGCACCGGCATCTTCACCTCACCGCTGCTCGGCGGCACGGGCAAGGAAGACTTCTCCATCGCCTCGCAGCTCTGGACGCAGTTCGTCGCCGTCGCCATCACCATCGTCTGGTGCGCCATCGTCTCGGCGATCCTCTACAAGATCGTCGACGTGATCGTCGGTCTGCGGGTTCCGGTCGAAGCCGAACGCGAAGGTCTCGACCTCGCGACCCACGGCGAAGCCGCTTACCACTCCTGATATCGGGAAAAGGGGTTCTCCATCCCCTTTCCCAAAAGAAAGGCCCGTTTCGACGGGCCTTTTTCTTTGCCGTAAATCCGAAAGCGATATCAAAAACCGCATGGTTAACACGACATTAACCAGCAAGCGGTTAGTTTTCCCTGTCAATCCGGGATCAGGTCAACTGCCGGATCTTGCCGAAACCACAAAAACGACGGGTTCAGGGACATGGGCAGAATGCAATCTCCGACATTCGATGGTCGTCACACGCGCTTCGTGCTGACGGCGTTTTTCGTACGTCAGATCATGGCTCTGGCCGGTTTTGCCCTGCTTGCGACGATCGCGCTGGGCATTGCCGCTCTCGCCACATGGAATGTCGCCGATCCAAGCCTGTCCTATGCCACGGGGAACCAGCCCACCAATCTCCTGGGTTACGGCGGCGCCATCTTCGCCGATATCGTCATGCAGTTCCTCGGGCTTTCCGCAATCATTTCCCTTCTGCCGGTCATCGCCTGGGCAATCACCCTGATCGCCGGTCGCAAATTCAGCCGGATACCCGCCCGCCTCGTTGCCTGGGTTGCAGGCACCATCGTCTGCGCCGCCTCGCTCGGCTGTTTTCCCGCCCCCGTCACCTGGCCGCTGCCAAACGGCATCGGCGGTGTCATCGGTGACATGATTCTCCGCTTTCCCGCCCTTTTCATCGGCGCTTACCCAACCGGCACCATTGCCACCGTGCTGGGCGCCATATTCGCAGTGCCCGCCGCCTGGCTGATGCTGTTTGCCGCAGGCGTTGTCGGCGGCCTGGATGATGAACTCGAGCGGGAAGAACCGGCGCCGGTTGCAAGCAAGGCTCGCGTCGCGCGTGAGGTCGAAGAGGATGACGAAGACGACGGTGAGGGTTTCTTCGCCAACATTCTCGCCTTCGGCGCGCTTACGCATTACTGGTACACCACCCAGGCGCGCTTTCGCCGCCTGTTCGGCCTGAAGTCGAAATCCCTGCACGATGAATTCGAACATCCTTACGATTTCAACGAATATGAATTCGGCACCCTGAACGAACCCTCCCGCCTGAAGACCGCGATCAACCGCCTCGACCAGCGCGCCGAACCATCTTTCGAGGAACGTGCCGCATCGCGCCGACAGATGTCGCCTCCCTCCATCGCGCTCGATCATGATGGCGACATGGATGACGAACCGTCTTTCGATGCGGACGGACACCGTCTGCCGAGCGGCATCCTCTCGGACGACAATGCCGACGAGGCCGATCAGAAATTCACCCCCAGACAGGCACCGGGACGCGGGCAGCCCAGAATAACCGCTGCTTCCGCACGCCCCAAACCTAGTGAACGTGTGGCAAGGGAAGCGCAGGCCTCGTTTATCGCGGCAGACGGCTTCCAGTTGCCCACAGTTCATCTCCTGGCGGAACCGAAGAATGTCGTGCGCGACAATATGCTGAGCGAAGAAGTGCTTGAGCAGAATGCCCGCCTTCTGGAAGGCGTCCTTGAGGATTTCGGCGTCAAGGGTGAGATCATTCATGTCCGCCCCGGCCCCGTCGTCACGCTCTATGAACTGGAGCCGGCACCCGGCATCAAATCCTCGCGTGTCATCGGCCTTGCAGATGACATTGCCCGCTCCATGAGCGCGATTGCCGCCCGTGTCGCGGTTGTTCCTGGCCGCAACGCCATCGGCATCGAACTACCGAACCAGACGCGCGAAACCGTGTTCCTGCGTGAACTGATTGGCAGCCGCGATTTCGAAAACAGCAAGGCCAAGCTCGCAATGGCGCTCGGCAAGACGATCGGTGGCGAGCCCGTCATCGCCGATCTCGCCAAGATGCCGCATCTTCTCGTCGCCGGCACCACCGGTTCGGGCAAGTCGGTCGCCATCAACACCATGATCCTGTCGCTGCTTTACCGCATGTCGCCGGAACAGTGCCGCCTGATCATGATCGATCCGAAAATGCTCGAACTGTCGATCTATGACGGCATTCCGCATCTGCTCTCCCCCGTTGTCACCGATCCCAAAAAGGCCGTCGTGGCCCTGAAATGGACGGTGCGCGAGATGGAGGAACGCTACAAGAAGATGTCGAAGATCGGCGTGCGCAATATCGACGGCTTCAACAGCCGCGTGCAGCAGGCGCTCGACAAGGGCGAAATCCTCACCCGCACGGTACAGACCGGCTTCGACCGCCAGACCGGCGAAGCGATGTACGAGACGGAAGAGTTCGATCTGAAGCCCCTGCCCTATATCGTCGTCATCATCGACGAAATGGCCGACCTGATGATGGTGGCCGGCAAAGACATCGAAGGCGCGGTGCAGCGCCTGGCGCAGATGGCCCGCGCCGCGGGCATCCATGTCATCATGGCCACCCAGCGTCCGTCCGTCGATGTCATCACCGGCACGATCAAGGCGAACTTCCCGACCCGCATCTCCTTCCAGGTGACATCGAAGATCGACAGCCGCACCATTCTTGGAGAGCAGGGCGCCGAGCAGCTGCTCGGCATGGGCGACATGCTCTATATGGCGGGCGGCGGACGTATTCAGCGCGTACACGGCCCCTTCGTCTCCGACAACGAGGTGGAGGAAATCGTCGCCTATCTGAAGACACAAGGCTCGCCGGAATATCTGGAGGCGATCACCGAGGAAGACGACGAGGATGGCGCAGGCGGTGGCCCGGCCGGCACCGGTAACTTCTCCGATTCCGAAGACCCCTATGATCAGGCCGTGGCTGTCGTGCTGAGGGACGGCAAGGCTTCCACCTCCTACGTCCAGCGGCGTCTCGGGATCGGATATAACCGCGCCGCCTCGCTGATCGAGCGCATGGAGCAGGAGGGCATCATCGGCCCCGCCAATCATGCCGGAAAACGCGAAATCCTCGTGCCAACGGAAGCAGACATCATCGAGCGGTAATGGCATGTCGCCCGAAAGTGCTTGGCGGTTTCGGGATAACGACATGCATAAAGCAAAGGCCCGACGCGTCGGGCAACCAAGCGGGGCCAAGAAGCGTTATTACACGCTTCCAACGTCATGAAGCCGCCGCCTTTTATGCGGACAATCGCTGCGATGAAGGAGAACAGAATGAACGACCTCACCACCGGCGAAACGGCCACTGCAAGCGCACCTGAAAACGGGATGACGCGGCGTGGCCTGCTGACGGCATTTTCCATGGCCGCGGTCATGGCGGGCCTGTCGCCGCTTGACGCTTTTGCCCAGGCAGCCGGCAATGGCGCAACCGCGCAGAAAATCGCCAATCACTTCTCGTCGGTCAAAACCATGATGGGCGAATTTGTGCAGTTTGGCCCGCGCGGCGAACAGACCGGCGGCAAATTTTACATCGAACGGCCGGGCAAGCTTCGCTTCAATTATGAAGACCCCTCACCCATGCGGGTCATCGCCGATGGCAAGAATGTCGTTATCGGCAACATGAAGCTGAAGACCTGGGATCTTTATCCGCTGTCCAAGACCCCTCTCAGCCTGCTTCTGTCCGACAAGATCGATCTCGGTAACCAGAAGGTCCGGAACGTGAAGGAAGAATCGGACCTGACCACCATCGTTTTGGGCGACAAGAGCATCTTCGGCGATTCCACCATCACCCTGATGTTCGACCCGAAAACCTTCGATCTGCGGCAGTGGACGACGACCGACGCGCAGAACAAGGATACCACCGTCATGATCTTCAACGTGCAGACGGGCGTGAACCTCGATGAGCGCGTCTTCAGCATCAACTATGAGGAAGTGCGCAAGCGCGGCTGAGCACCCTCTCTTTTTGAAAAACGGTTCGAAGGCGGCCTTGCGGTCGCCTTTTTCATTTTGCCGCTAAAATACATTCCCGTTTTCATCGCGATGTTATAAGCCTGCGCCCCGGAAACATGTCTCGAAACAACGGAGTTCGGGGCAGCAAACGCGGAGCACATGCATGTCGTTTTCGATAACCACCTGGAACATCAACTCTGTCAGGCTGAGAATGCCGATCGTTGAGCAGTTTCTGGTGCGTTACAAACCCGACATTCTATGTCTGCAGGAAACGAAATGCCCGAATGGCGAGTTTCCGATGAAACCGCTGAAGGCACTGGGTTACGAGCACGTCATCATCCACGGCCAGAAGGGCTATCATGGTGTGGCGATCGCCTCGAAAATTCCGCTGACCGAAGATCACCGGCAGGACTATTGCGGTATTGGCGATGCGCGTCACATCTCCGCGATTTTTCAGGTCGGATCCCGCCGCGTGCGGCTGCATAATTTCTACGTTCCAGCCGGTGGCGACGAGCCTGATCGGTCGATCAATCCGAAATTCGGCCACAAACTCGATTTCATTGAGGAAATGAAGGCGCTGCGCGCCGATGGCGTGCCCGGCACTTCGTCCATCCTTGTCGGCGATCTCAACATCGCGCCGTTTGAAAACGATGTCTGGTCACACAAACAACTTCTGAAGATCGTCAGCCACACGCCTGTCGAAACCGACGGCATGCTTGATATCATGAAGCAGGGCAACTGGCTTGATCTGATGCGCCTGAACGTGCCGGAGACGGAAAAGATCTATACGTGGTGGAGCTACCGCGCCAAGGATTGGGAGGCGGCCAATCGTGGCCGGCGTCTCGACCATATCTGGTCGTCGCAGGATCTCGGCGCTTCGCTCGAAAAAATCGACATATTGCAGGAGGCGCGCGGCTGGAACCGGCCATCGGACCACGTTCCGGTTACAGCCCATTTCCGGTTCTGAAGCAGCGTTTCCCAGGCAGCCTCAAACGAAGCGGTTCTGTAAACGGGCCGCACCCGCCGCGAGCGCGGCGATATTGTCACGGATGCGTGCCGACACGATATCGGCAACTTCCGGAAACTCCTCCACCAGCCGGTGAAAGAGGATGCGCGTTATCCGGATGACTTCGGAATCCTCCACTGCCACGGCAGTGAATTTCCTTTCGCAGAGGGTGAAAAGGGCAAGTTCCGAAAGCAGCGCTCCCTTTCCGGGTGTCGCCTGCAGTTCGGGTTTTCCATCCCGCCCCGCCGTAAAGAGCTCGAAATGGCCTGATGTCACCGCGAAGGCGCATTCCGCCGGCGAATGCTCCCGGAACAATGTCTGGCCCGCCGATACCCGACGGCGTTCCGCACCGAAGGCGATGAGCCGCAACTGGTCGTCGCTGAACCCCGCAAACAACGGCACTTGCCCCAGCAGCATGATATCATCCGTCAAGGCCATGTCGTTCGTTACTCCGGAAAACCGCCTGCATCACTATAGCGGTTTTCCAATATCAGCCTTCAAAATACAAGACGTTAGAGCGCCGTGCGATTTTTCAGATGCACCCGGCAGGCTCTTAGCCATCAGATCCCTGTTCAGGGAACGATCTTGTAGCCACCATTCTCGGTGACCAGAATCTCGGCATTGGAAGGATCCCGCTCGATCTTCTGACGCAGACGATACACATGCGTTTCGAGCGTGTGCGTCGTTACACCGGAATTATAACCCCAGACCTCTTCCAGCAGAACGTCGCGGGTAACCACGGCGCTGCCGGCGCGGTAGAGATAACGGATGATCGCCGCTTCCTTTTCCGTCAACCGGATTTTCTTGCCGTCTTCGGTCGTTAGCAGCTTCTGGCTGGGCTTGAACTGATAGGGGCCAACGGTGAAAACCGCATCCTCACTCTGTTCATATTGACGCAGCTGCGCCCGGATGCGCGCCAGAAGCACCGCGAAGCGGAACGGCTTCGTCACATAATCATTGGCGCCCGCTTCAAGCCCGAGGATCGTGTCGGAATCGGTGTCATGGCCGGTCAGCATGATGATCGGCGCTTTGAAGCCGCCCTTGCGCAACAGCTTCACGGCCTCTCGGCCGTCCATGTCCGGAAGGCCGACATCCATGATGAGGAGGTCAACCTGGGCGGTCTTGGCAGTCTGCATCGCCTGCGCGGCATTTGCACCGCTCAACAGTGAGAATTCCTCATAGGGAGACAATTGCTCGGTCAGCGTCTCCCGAAGATCGTCGTCATCGTCCACCAGAAGGATAGTGCGAGCCGTCATTCGGATTCTCAGCCTTTCTTACTTTAGCGCCTCGGCTCAAAAAATCGGGCTCGATTTTAGGGAAGCACGATGCCTAGTTTAAAAGAGTTAGAGCGTTCGCTGTGCATCGATAATAATGCGCGGCGCTCTAATTATCAGCCAATTCAGCGGTTTGCCGGTAAAAGGTCAACCCATTGCCATGATATAACGAAGTGCTATGACTTCACGTTAAATAACCTGCAAAGCAAAATCTCGTGAAAAACATGAGCAAACCCTCACCAAGACAACGTAAACGCGCATCAACGCTCATGGTTCGGCCGGCTCCGTCAAAAATCAGCCGTGCCATCGTCCAGCTAGGGCACCTTACCTTTCCCGCCGCAATCGGACGCAATGGCCGCACCGCGATCAAACGCGAGGGAGACGGCAAATCACCCATTTCCCTTACCCGCCTGCTGTACGGATTTTATCGCGGCGACCGCAATACCGGCATCACCACAACATTGCCGATGCAGCGGACGCGCGGGTCCATGCTGTGGTGCGACGACCCCCGTAACGCCAATTACAACAGGCTGGTCAAAGCGCCGTTTTCGCCAAGCCATGAGGAAATGATGCGCAAGGACGGTCTCTACGACGTTTGCCTGGTGCTTGACTGGAACATCACCTCGAGAAGTCGCAACCGGGGCTCGGCGATCTTCATGCATTTGATCCGCCCGGGATATGAGCCAACCGCTGGCTGCGTCGCCCTGCACCCCAGAGATATGCGGCGCATTCTGCCGCATATGCGCAAGGGTACGAAAATTCGCATCCTGTGAGACGCATCCTGCAATCAGGCAACAAAAAACCCGCCATTCTGGCGGGTTTTTTTAGAAAGGAGAAAGCCTGATATTAAGCGGCTTCGTCCTGAGAATCGTCCTCTTCAACAGCCTTGCCACGCTTGGGGCCTTTGGCAAGGTTGACTTCCACCAGGCGAACAGCCTCGGTTTCGGACATCTTGTTGACGGCGGCAATTTCGCGCGCCATGCGATCGAGAGCAGCTTCATAAAGCTGACGCTCGGAATAGGACTGCTCCGGCTGATTTTCGGCACGGTAAAGATCGCGCACCACTTCTGCGATCGCGATAAGATCGCCGGAATTGATTTTCGCATCATATTCCTGGGCGCGGCGCGACCACATGGTACGCTTCACACGTGCCTTGCCCTGCACCACTTTCAGCGCCCGCTCGACAAAATCGCCTTCGGAAAGCTTGCGCATGCCGATGCTGACAGCCTTGGCGACGGGAACTTTAAGACGCATCTTGTCTTTTTCGAAATCGATGACAAAAAGCTCAAGCTTCATGCCGGCGACTTCTTGTTCCTCGATTGCAGAAATGGTACCGACACCATGAGCGGGATACACAATCGCTTCACCGGTCTTGAAACCGTGATGTGCTGGAGATTTCTTCTGCTGGATCGTCATTCGTTCTAAAAACTCCCTGTTACATACCCGGCAATGCCGGGGTTGGGTCGGTCAGGCCCTGATGAGACGGGGGAACCGTCAGGTGACTCCGCACTGGTCCAGCCGTGCACGCAAAAAAACACCTTCCCGTCTTGCGGGGTTCGATAACGTAAACGCTCGATATGTCACGGAAACCGCGTGCAAAAGAGGTGTTGCTTTCGTGGTGTTTTTGGGCACACAAATGCCACGCTGTGGATCAGTGTCGTTGGTGTACCACAAAAATAGGCGCAAATCAATAATTTGCTTCGACCGTGGCCGCAACATCACATGGCGGCTCAATAACCGCCTAAAAATTAGCCGCTAAAATACTGTCAAATGCTTCGCGACAGACCCTCATGGCAAAAGAAGCAAAAAAATTTCACTTACCGACCAAAGAAATACGAAAGCCTCTTAAACTCTTCGTAATTCCACGCCAATATCCGATTCGACTGAAAAGGCAAAATCCGTAAATTGACGGTGCTTTTTTATATTAAAGTGTGATTTTTGGAGGAATCCACGTCAAATGGGCTACAGAAATAATCCAAAACGCGAAAAACAGATCGAAAAAGCGCGCCAGCAGGCAATTGCCGAAAATGTCCAATTTCTTGATCCAGGTATTCTTTATGGAAGGGCAAGTGCCGACGATATAGAATATTATTCCGCCGAGATGCTGGCGGCGAGCGCCGCTCACAGTTTCCAGGCGCTGTCGCATTGGTCCGGAGAGACGCCCCACATCAGCATCACTCAGGTAGAAGGTGTTTCGCCGCGTGAGATTCCGGTAACGGTCCTGACCATTATCGGCCGCAACATGCCTTTCCTTTATGATTCAGTCATGGGCGAGGTCACCAGCACCTATCGCGGCCTTTACCTTGCTGTGCATCCCATCCTCGTGCGCGATGACGACGCTCAGGCAGGTTACCGCCTTGCGGAACCCGAGGATGATCCCGCTGACAATATCAGCCTCATCCAGTTGCATATTGCGCCACTGACACAGCAGGCCGCCGCAACGCTGGAAGAACGGCTGCGCTTTGTCCTCACACAGGTGCAATCGGCCTATCGTGACTGGCGGCCCATGCTGGCGAAGCTTGACGAGGCGCTGGACGAATTGTCGAAGCGCGGCTCCTCGCGGCGCAAGACCGAGCGTACGGAAGCAGTTGAATTCCTCAACTGGCTTCGCAACGACAATTTCACCTTCCTCGGCATGCGGGATTACACCTATTCCGGCAAGGGGAAGAACGCCAAGATCGAACGCGGTGATGGCGTCGGCCTGGGCAGCCTGAGCGATCCGGATGTGCGCGTGCTGCGCCTCGGCAAGAATGCCGTGACGACGACGCCTGAAATCCTTGCCTTCCTTGATGGTCCGGATTTCCTCATCGTCACCAAGGCCAATGTGAAGTCCATCGTGCACCGCCGTGCCTATATGGATTACATCGGCATCAAGCGCTTCGACGAGGACGGCAACGTCATCGGCGAATTGCGCATCGTCGGCCTTTTCACCGCCACCGCCTATACACGTTCGGTCAAGCAGATCCCGTTGCTGCGCGCCAAGGTCGCGGATGTCGAGCGGCATTTCGGCTTCGATCCGAACAGCCACTCCGGCCGCATCCTGCAGAACACGCTGGAAGCCTATCCCCGTGACGATCTCTTCCAGATCGAGACGGACCTTCTGATCCGCTTCATCGAGCAGATCATGGAACTGAGCGACCGGCCGCGTGTACGCGTCCTCGCCCGTATCGACCGGTTCGACCGGTTCGTTTCGGCGATCATCTTCGTGCCGCGTGAAGAGTACAATTCTTATGTCCGCGAGAAGATCGGCGATTATCTGAGCAAGGTCTATGACGGGCATATTTCCGCCTATTATCCCGCCTTCCCGGAAGGCGCCGTTGCCCGCGTTCATTTCATCGTCGGCCGCACGGAAGGCAAGACGCCGCGCATCGCTCAGGACAGGCTGGAAGACGCCGTCAGCGATATTGCAGCACGCTGGATAGACCACCTCGTCACCCTGTCCGAACCGGGCGCACCGGTGCTGGAAGTCGATCAAGCCTATCAGGAAGCCTTTACGCCTGAAGAAGCGATCGGTGACATGCCGGACATTCTGGCCGCCGCCAATGGTGAGCCGGTCCGCATTGAATTCTACCAGCAGGAAGGCCAGTCGGCCGACACGCTGTCGCTGAAGATTTTCCACCGCGACGGCCACCTGCCGCTTTCGCGCCGCGTACCGCTGCTCGAAAATCTGGGCTTCAACGTCATCAGCGAACGTACCTTCGATATCGGTGTCGTTTCAGATGACGGAAAGCGCGACATCGTGCTGCACGACATGGAGCTATCCGTCGCGGCGGGCACGACACTCGACCTGCCGCATTACGGACCGAAACTGGAGGAGGCCTTCCTTGCCGCCTTCTCAGCCAAGGTTGATAATGACAACTTCAATCGGCTGATCCTCGCCTGCGGTCTGTCCGTGCGCGAAGTCTCCGTTTTGCGCGCCTATGCACGCTACCTTCGTCAAACCGGCATTGTTTATTCGCAGGAGCATATTTCCGAAACGCTCTTCAAATATCCGGCCATTTCCCGCAATATTTTCGCGCTGTTCAAGGCTGGCTTCGACCCGTCTGTCGACGAAAAGAAGCGGCTGAAGAAACTCGCTGAAATACACAAGGCGATCGAAGCGGCATTGAGCGGCGTCCCCAATCTCGATGAAGACCGCACGCTGAGGCGTTACGTCAACGCCATCGATGCGACGCTGCGCACCAACTACTTCCAGAAAAATGCCGACGGCACGCCAAGAGACCTCCTGGCGTTCAAGTTCGATCCGAAACACCTGGACGGTCTGCCCGATCCGCGTCCCTTCCGCGAAATCTTCGTCTACGGAACCGAGGTCGAAGGCGTGCATCTGCGCTTCGGCAAGGTCGCACGCGGCGGTCTGCGCTGGTCGGATCGCGGCCAGGATTACCGCACTGAAGTGCTCGGTCTCGTCAAGGCGCAGCAGGTGAAGAATGCGGTGATCGTACCGGTTGGCGCCAAGGGCGGCTTCTTCCCGAAGAACCTGCCGGCCGGCGGTTCTCGCGATGAGGTCTTTAATGCCGGCCGCGAGGCCTACAAGACCTATATCCGCACCCTGCTCTCCATCACCGACAATATCGTCGATGACGCCATCATACCGCCAGCCGATACGCTGCGGCTCGACGGTGACGACCCCTATTTCGTCGTCGCCGCCGACAAGGGAACGGCGACATTTTCCGATACGGCGAATGGCCTTGCCCATGAGGCCGGCTTCTGGCTGGACGACGCCTTTGCCTCGGGTGGTTCCGCCGGTTATGACCACAAGAAGATGGGCATCACCGCGCGTGGCGCCTGGGAAACGGTAAAGCGCCATTTCCGTGAAATGGATACCGACATCCAGACGACCCCCTTTACAGTGGCGGGTGTGGGCGACATGTCCGGTGACGTTTTCGGCAACGGCATGTTGCTGTCGGAAAAGATCAGGCTGATCGCCGCCTTCGATCACCGCGATATCTTCATCGATCCGGACCCCGATACCGACAAGTCCTTCGCTGAGCGCAAACGGCTTTTCGAACTGCCGCGCTCCAGCTGGCAGGATTATGACCGCTCGACCCTCTCCGCCGGCGCGATGATCATTTCGCGCTCCGAAAAATCGGTGACGCTGACGCCGGAAGCCGTGGCTGCCATCGGCATCGACAAGTCAGTCGCCACGCCCTTCGAGATCATGACCGCCATTCTGAAGGCGCCGACCGATCTCCTCTGGTTCGGCGGCATCGGCACCTATATCAAGGCGGCGGTGGAAACCAATGCCGAGGTGGGTGACAGGGCGAACGACCCCATCCGCGTCAACGCCACCGAACTGCGCGCCAAGGTCATCGGCGAAGGCGCCAATCTGGGCATCACCCAGAAGGGCCGCATCGCCTATGCACTTTCGGGCGGGCGTTGCAATTCCGATGCCATCGACAACTCGGCCGGGGTGAACTCCTCCGACGTCGAGGTCAACATCAAGATTGCGCTCGCCTCCGCCGTCAATAGCGGTCGCCTGACGATGCCGAAGCGCAATCAGCTTCTTGCCTCCATGACGCCGGAAGTGGCGCAGCTGGTACTGCGCAACAACTACCTGCAATCGCTGGCGATCTCGCTGACGGAACGGCTGGGGCTCGCAAACCGCGAAGAGCTTGGCCGCCTGATGGGCGCGCTGGAGGCAACCGGACAGCTGAACCGCAAGGTCGAAACCCTGCCCAGCAATGCCGAATTCAGCGAAAGATATGCCTCTGGCAAGCCGCTGACCCGACCGGAAATCGGTGTGCTTCTGTCCTATGCCAAGCTCACATTGTTCGATGCATTGGTGGCAAGTACGCTTCCCGACGAGCCCTATCTCCAGCATCTTCTGGTCGATTATTTCCCGGCCAAGATGCAGAAGAACTATGCGGACGATATCAAGGCGCATCGTCTGCACCGTGAAATCGTTGCAACCGCACTCGCCAACGCCGTGGTCAACCGCGGTGGCCCGGGCTTCGTGCAGAAACTTGGCGATGCAAGCGGTCTTCTGGCAGCTGACGTCGTCAAGGCGGCCGTCATCGTCGAGGATGGTTTCGGCCTCAAACGTCTGTGGAGTGAGGTCGACGCGCTTGATGGCAAGATCGGGGGGCAAGTCCAGAACGGGCTCTATGCCACCATCGCCCGCATCTTCTCCGATGCAAGCAGGCTTTACCTGCAGACCCGAAGCGTAGGTGCCGCAACAGACGACATGGCGACCGAGATCGAGCGGCTGAAAACCGCCATCAAGACGCTGTCGCCGGCAGCGGCAAAATATCGTCGCGAGCTGGGCGCCACGGAAATCGACGGTATTCCTTCCGCCCTTCTGGAAGAACTGGATACGCTTTCGCTGCTGGTCTATGTACCGGAGATCATGCGTATCGCCGAAAGTGCGGGCACGACACTTGCCCGTGCCGCCGAAAGCTATGCCACCGTTTCATCGACCTTCCGTGTGGCACGCCTGCTGGACGCCAGCCAGCGCATCGCACCGGCCGATCATTACGAGAGCCTGGCTCTTCTGCGCAGCCAGGACCAGATTTCCTCCTCCAGACGCCGGATCGTCATCTCTGCATTGACGGAATATGCAAAGGAGAAAGATCCGGTTCAGGCCTGGTATGCCGCCGACCGCGTGCGGGTGAACCGCATCGTCTCCGAGCTAGGCGCGCTCAGCGAAAGCGGTGATACCAACCTTGCCCGCCTGACCGTGGCGGCGGGGCTGCTTGGCGATATCGTTCAGGCGCGCTGATCGGCAGTCTTAAAAACGCCATCCGGGTTATCGACCCGGATGGCGACAAACGAAGCGGATGACCGGCATCCCGCACTCTATCCTTCCCGATTATCCAATAGGACGATGAATGACTGTGCCCTCCCAAAACGCGGAAACAGTGGTTGCCAAACGCGGCATCTGGGGCTGGGTCATGTTCGACTGGGCGGCACAACCATTTTTCACCGTCGTCACCACTTTCGTTTTCGGGCCTTATTTCGTCGCCCGTCTCACCGATGATCCGATTTCGGCGCAAGCGACATGGAGCAATATGGCGACGGTCTCCTCGATCATCATCGCCCTCTTCTCGCCCATCCTCGGCTCCATCGCCGACCAGTCCGGCGCGCGCAAACCGTGGATCGCCTTTTTTGCCGTTATCAAAATCGTCAGCCTGTTTTTCCTCTGGTTTGCAGCGCCGGGCTCACCGCTTGTCCTGCCGATCATCTGTATGATCCTTGCCTCCATCGCGGCGGAATTTTCGATTGTCTTCAACGACTCCATGATGCCGCGACTGACCAACCCGCAAAATGTCGGGCGCATTTCCAATCTCGCCTGGGGGCTCGGTTATCTCGGCGGCATGGTGGTGCTGATTGCCGTGGTGACGCTTCTGGCCGCCAATCCACAAACCGGGGTGACCATCGCCGGTATCAAGCCGCTTTTCGGCCTCGATCCCGCAACCGGTGAGGACGCCAGAATAACCGGGCCCCTCGCCGCCCTCTGGTACCTCATCTTCATTCTGCCGATGTTTCTGTTGACCCCGGACGCCGACAAGGGCCTGCCCTTCGCAGCAGCGATCCGCTCGGGGCTTGGGGAGCTGAAGATCACGCTCCGCGAGCTTCGTTACCGCCCTGCGCTGTTGCGGTTCCTGATTGCACGGATGCTCTATCAGGATGGCGTCAATGGCGTTCTCATACTGGGCGGGGCCTTCGCCGCCGGCATGTTCGGCTGGGCGACAATGGAAATCGGCCTCTTCGGCATTCTCCTCAACATCGTCGCCATCGCGGGTTGTTTTGTGGCCGGGCGGGTCGATCAGAAACTCGGATCGCGCATCACTATCCTTGTCAGTCTGGTGTTGCTACTGCTCGCCACGCTCGGCATCGTCTCCACGGAAAAGGGCTCGACCCTGTTTGGCTGGATACAATTATCGACAGCGGATAATGGCGGCATCTTCGCGACAGGCGCGGAAAAAGCCTATCTGCTGTATGGCGTGTTGATCGGCCTCGCCTTCGGCCCCGTTCAGGCCTCGTCGCGCTCTTATCTCGCCCGCAATATCACCGTGGCAGAAGCGGGCCGTTATTTCGGCATTTACGCGCTTTCCGGGCGCGCCACGAGTTTCATGGCAACGCTGTCGTTTTCCATAGCAACCACTATAAGCGGCTCCGCCCATATAGGCATGGCGACGCTCATCGTATTTCTGGGAGCCGGCTTCCTGCTGTTGCTGCGGGTGCCGGAAAGAACGACAGGCTGAAAGCCAGAAGCAGCAGCCGATGCGGTGGTCAAGTCCAGCATCGGCCAGAACGACGCAGAATCAGAGCTGATCCAGTTTTTGCTGCAATGCGCGCAGCTGCGCCTTCAGCTCATCGATTTCGGACGCATTCGGCTTGCGGGTTTCCTTCGGCGCCTGCGGCATTGCGAAAGGCGTAAAACCCTGCATCGCCTGTCGGAACAGTTCCGTGTTGCGGCGGATCTGCTCTTCCATCATTTGCAGCGGTGCTTGAAAATTGCGGGCAAGCGAACCGTCGCCAAACGCCTTGGACATATGTTCCTGCATCTGACTCTGCTGATCCGAGAATGTCTTCATCGAATGTTCGAGAAATGTCGGCACGACCATCTGCATCTGGTCGCCGTAATAGGAGATCAACTGCCGCAGAAACGCCGTCGGCAGCAACGTATTACCGGTTTTGGCTTCCTGTTCGACGATGATCTGCGTCAGAACCGCATGGGTGATGTCTTCGGACGACTTGGCGTCCTGAACCTTGAAGTCCTCGCCGCGCTTGACCATCTGCGCCAGATCGTCGAGCGTCACATAAGTGCTGGTGCCGGTATTATAGAGCCGCCGGTTGGCGTATTTTTTAATGATTGTTTCGCCGTCGTGTTTCGCCATGCCCGCCTCCTCGCGATGATGGTATTTTCTTGTTTTTTGGTGTTCTTGCTCTTCCCGTCGCAAAGTGTATGCGCAAAACAAGCCCTCTGACAAATGTTTTGTGCATCGCAACAGTTTGTTTTTTGCGCAGCAATTTTCCGCAAGATTCCCGAGTGATTTAGCAACATCTTTTAAAGCAACTTTCGGCATTTGACTTGTATTGAAAGCTTTGCCAGTCTCCGCCCGCATGTGAGGAGAATAGAGATGACCCTGCCTTCAATCGTGATTGCCAGCGCCGCGCGCACCGCCGTCGGTTCCTTCAATGGCCACTTCGCCAACACGCCCGCCCACGAGCTGGGCGCAACCGTCATCAATGCCGTGCTGGAACGCGCGGGTGTTGCGGCGAATGAAATCGATGAAGTTATTCTCGGTCAGGTGCTGACGGCAGGCGAAGGGCAGAACCCCGCGCGGCAGGCGGCCATGAAAGCCGGCATACCGCAGGAAGCGACCGCCTTCGGCCTCAATCAGCTCTGCGGATCCGGCCTGCGCGCCGTGGCGCTGGGCATGCAGCAGATCGTGACCGGCGACGCGAACATTGTCATTGCCGGCGGACAGGAATCCATGTCCATGGCGCCTCACTGCGCGCATCTGCGCGGCGGTGTAAAGATGGGCGATTTCAAAATGATCGACACCATGCTGAAGGACGGCCTGACCGACGCCTTTTATGGCTACCACATGGGCATCACCGCCGAAAATATCGCCCGCCAATGGCAGCTTTCCCGTGATGAGCAGGATCAATTCGCTGTCGCATCGCAAAACAAGGCTGAAGCCGCACAGAACGCCGGGCGTTTCGCCGATGAAATCGTCGCCTTCACGGTCAAAGGCCGCAAAGCCGATATCGTCATCGATGCCGACGAACATATCCGCGCCGGCGCTACGCTGGAAACCATGGCAAAGCTTCGCCCCGCCTTCGACAAGGAAGGCACGGTGACAGCAGGCAATGCCTCCGGTCTGAATGATGGCGCAGCCGCCACACTTTTGATGTCGGAACAGGAGGCGGGAAAGCGCGGCATCAGGCCGCTGGCCCGTATCGCCTCCTGGGCGACGGCGGGTGTCGATCCGCAGATCATGGGCACCGGCCCCATTCCCGCCTCCCGCAAGGCGCTGGCCAAGGCCGGTTGGTCTATCAACGATATTGGTCTCGTTGAGGCCAGCGAGGCCTTTGCGGCCCAATCCTGCGCGGTCGTGCGCGAACTGGGCCTCGATCCCGATGTCGTCAACGTCAATGGCGGGGCGATTGCCATCGGCCATCCGATCGGCGCTTCCGGTGCACGCGTCCTGAATACGCTGATTTTCGAAATGCGCCGCCGTAACGTGTCGAAGGGTCTCGCAACGCTCTGCATCGGCGGCGGCATGGGTGTCGCCATGTGCATCGAAGCGCTCTGAAAACCGCCGCACGACTTGCCAAAAAGCAATTCCGGTTCAGTGCACAATAGGGTAGAAGCAGCCTCCCATTGGCCGCATTTCTATGGCCGTTGAGCACGACGAACGAGTTCTGCAATAGTTGGGAGCGCTCGCATATTGAGACGCTTCGTTGACAGGTCATGGAGGCCGATATGAGCCGGGTTGCTTTGATTTCCGGCGGGACGAGCGGCATAGGTGCTGCAATCGCCCGCACCCTGCAGGCGGCCGGCTATCGCGTGGCCGTCAACTATGCCTTCACGACCGACAGGGCGGAAGCATTCCAGAAAGAAACCGGCATCCCTGCTTTTCAGTGGGACGTTCGAGATTACGACGCCTGCGTCGACGGCATTGCAAAGGTGGAAGAGACCTTCGGTCCCGTCGAGGTTCTTGTCAACAACGCCGGCATCACCCGCGATGCGATGTTTCACAAGATGTCGCCGCAGCAATGGCGCGAGGTGATCGACACCAATCTCACCGGCGTCTTCAACATGACGCATCCGGTCTGGCCGGGCATGCGAGATCGCGGCTTTGGCCGCATCGTCAACATTTCCTCCATCAATGGCCAGAAGGGCCAGGCGGGGCAAGCCAACTATTCCGCCTCCAAAGCAGGCGATATCGGCTTCACCAAGGCGCTCGCCCAGGAAGGCGCCAGCCGCAACATCACCGTCAACGCCATCTGCCCCGGCTATATCGGCACCGAGATGGTGAGAGCGATACCGGAAAAAGTACTTGCCGAACGGATCGTCCCGCAGATTCCGGTCGGGCGGCTGGGCGAACCGGAAGAAATTGCCCGTTGCGTCCTGTTTCTCGTTTCCGACGAGGCGGGCTTCATCACCGGTTCCACCATGACGGCCAATGGCGGGCAATATTTCGCCTGAGATCGGCTGCTCTTCACTTAGGCGACAGCTAAATCAGTAAACTTTTCGTGATGATTACTCCGGTAATATTGCCAAGCACAAAAACTTGAGCACGAAACACTGGAAAGTATCACACGCTAAACCAATGAAAATACGATAGTTTTTGTATAGTTTAGAATGAGTCTAGAAATTCCACGCCGATTCAAAAAGAGGTTTTTCTTGACATTTGGTGTCCTGTTTTGGTTTAAGAACGAAAACAACGTGTTGCGTCATACAGGCAGTCCATCATGCTGGTTTGCAGCTGCAATTACATCACTGATCACGATATCCGGGACGTTATCAACGAACTCCTCGACGAGGACTGTTGGCAGCTGATCGTCCCGGCGAAAGTGTATCACGCCATGGAAAAACGTGGTCGCTGCTGCGGCTGTTTCCCGACCGTTGTCGATCTGATCATCAAGACCACCGAAGAATATCACGCCCGTCGCCACTCGACTGAGGCCGATGTTTTTGATTTTATGTCCCGCCTGAAGCGATTCCATGAAGAGAACAGGAGAGCGGACATTGAAAGGCGACAAAAAAGTCATCGAGCGGCTTAACGAGGCCCTTTTTCTCGAACTCGGTGCGGTGAACCAATATTGGCTTCATTACCGGCTGCTGAACGACTGGGGCTACACCAAGCTCGCAAAGAAGGAGCGCGCTGAATCCATCGAAGAGATGCAGCACGCCGACAAGATCATCGATCGTATCATCTTCCTCGAAGGCCATCCCAACCTTCAGACACTGGCTCCGCTGCGCATCGGCCAGAACGTCAAGGAAGTGCTGGAAGCCGACCTGGCGGGCGAATACGACGCACGCACCTCCTACAAGAAGTCGCGAGACATCTGTTCCGAGGCCGGAGACTACGTCTCCATGAAGCTGTTTGAAGCCCTGCTGATCGACGAAGAAGGCCATATCGACTTCCTCGAAACCCAGCTCGATCTGCTCGGCAAGATCGGCGTGGAAAAATATGGTCAGCTCAACGCCGATTCCGCCAACGAAGCGGAATAAGCTTTCGAAATTGGACAAGGAAAAGGCGGCCAATGGCCGCCTTTTTATTTATTTGCCGGAGAGGTGCCGGAACTCTGCCACCACCTGCTCGTAGACCCCGCGCTTGAACGGCACGATCAATTCCGGAAGGCTTTCCATCGGCTTCCAGCCCCAGGCATCAAATTCTGCCGTGTGGCCCGTCGGCGGCGGGTCAATCTGGATTTCACTTTCGTCGCCTTCGAAACGGAAAGCGAACCAGCGCTGCGCCTGCCCGCGATATTTGCCCCTTAAACCGATGCCGATCAGTTCGGGCGGCAGATCGTAGTTGATCCAGTCACTCGCTTCCGCAAGCAGAGTCACCGTCTTCATTCCGGTTTCTTCGTAAAGTTCACGAATAGCGGCCGTCAAGGGCCGCTCGCCATCGTCGATGCCGCCCTGCGGCATCTGCCACAATTGCGGTGAGCCGTCATATTCGGAATTGCCTTCACTGATGCGCCGGCCGGCCCAGACAAGGCCTTCGGCGTTGAGAACCATTATTCCCGCGCAGGGGCGGTAAGGCAAATCTTCTGCTTTGATTGTCATGGGAAACCCGCATTGCTGAGCGCCGCAAAAGCGCATGAAATGGCCGCGCAGAAGGTTTACTGCCCCGCCTGCTGCGAAACAAGCGCAGAAACGCCAACGATCTCGATACCACGCCCGCCCGCTTCCCGCGACCATTTGGAGATGGCGGCGATGCTTTCGTCGAAAGCCGAAGCCACACCGATCGCCTGGCCGTTGCGGCGTGCAATTCGCTCCAGCTCATCCAGCTTACGCAGGATGGCGCTTTCAGTCACTTCGCCATCAAGCAGAACATCGGCAAAACCCTGCGGCGCAGAGATCGCCTTGGCAATCCCGCCGCTCAACGACTGTGCCGATGAAGCATCATCCAGAAACAGCAGCCCGCGCTTGCCGATATCGCGCATCACCGGCTCCAGCGCCGCCTGTTCAGCAAGGAAACGCCCGCCAAGATAGTTCATGATGCCGGTGTAATTGGTGATTTTTGCCATGGAGCGATGCAGCCGGTCGATGTTGACCTTCGCAGGATCGCCGGCCAGCAGCGTGTCCGGTCCGGGATTGGTGCCAGGATAACCGAAAGGCTCCAGCGGTATCTGCAGAAGGATCTCATGGCCCTCTCGGCGCCCTTCCTGCATCCAGCGCTGCAGGCTGTTGCCGCTTGCGGCAAAACCAAGCGTCACCTCCGGTGGCAGATCGCGGATGGCCTTTTGCGAACCTGTCTGGCTGAGGCCGAGACCGCCGACGACGATTGCCACCCGAGTGCCACGGGCACCCGACCAGGGCCTTGCATATTGCTCCATCGGCCGCAGGCCATCGGCGCCGACGACCGGCAGCCGTCCGAATGCGGACTCTTCCAGCAACTCCTCATTGGGACGAGTGGCCATGCGCGGGTCCTGACCATAGGTCTGGCCACTCATCAACACCGGCCCATTTCCATCGCGGGGTCTCGGAGAATAGACCGATACGACATTGCCGTCGGGCATGGTTTCCCTGTTGATATTGGCGCCAGACCGGCCGCTTTCCGGTTTCAGGCCGGCCGTCTCAGCAGAACCGGCCCCATCGGCAACCACCGTTTCAGGCGTGCTGTGGGGCGGCTGCGGTTGAACATCCGGCCCTGGGGCCGTCTTCTGCAGATTGCCTGGCGAAAGCGCCGTATAGACGGAGAGCCCGCCGATAGAGAAAACCGCAAGCACGGACAAAACCATAATGACGGAAAAGCGCCGGTTGATACCGACGCTTTTTTTCTGACGACCCAGAAGCGGTTTTCGCAGGTCCGAAGGCAATGAACGGTCCGTCCAAACGGTCGAAGCATGTCACACAAAACTACGCGGTGGTTTGCGATAACGACATGCGGAAAAACAGGGACTTAAAGCAGAAGCAGCCAATCTGGAAATCGCGACCCGCTTTAAGCAATCGAAAAAATGCGCCGGCTGGCCGGCGCATCTATCTTACTGCTTGTTGACCACAGCCTTGTCCGGGTTCGGCGGGAAAGACGGATCAGTTTTGCCACCGCGCAGCAGATCCAGCGCATAGTTAAGCTGGATATCGTCCTTGGCTTCCGGCGGAACATAGGCGGAGGAACCCGAACCTTCGTCGGTTTCACTCTGGCCCTTGATGTGGCCGGAAAGACCGGATTCACCTTCGGTGGTCACCTTGCCTTGCAGTTCCGGCGGCAATGGCTGCTCCACCTTGATGTCAGGCTCGATGCCCGTACCCTGGATGGATTTGCCCGACGGCGTGTAATAAAGCGCCGTGGTCAGGCGCAGCGCACCCGCCTCGCCGAGCGGAATGATCGTCTGAACCGACCCCTTGCCGAAGGAGCGCGTGCCGACCACGGTCGCACGGCGCAGATCCTGCAACGCGCCGGCAACGATTTCAGAAGCCGAAGCCGAGCCGCCATTGACGAGCACGATCACCGGCTTGCCATCGGTCAGATCGCCGGCCGTCGCGTTGAAGCGGCGGGTCTCATCCGGGTTACGGCCGCGGGTCGAAACGACTTCGCCACGCTCAAGGAAAGCATCGGAGACATTGATCGCCTGATCGAGCAGACCGCCCGGATTAAGGCGCAGGTCAAGCACGTAACCCTTCAGCTTATCAGCCGGCACATCCGCCTTGATCTTCTTGATCGCCTTTTCGAGATCGTCATAGGTCTTTTCGGTAAAGGAGATGACACGCAGATAACCGACGTTGTCGCCCTCGACGCGAGACTTCACCGCACGAACGGCAATCACATCACGTACAACGGTGATTTCAAGCGGCTTGTCCGCGCCCTGGCGGATGACCGTCAGCTTGATCGGCGTCTTGACCGCACCACGCATCTTTTCAACAGCCTGCTCCAGCTTGAGGCCGCGAACCGGTGTACCGTCAATTTCCGAAATGAAGTCGCCAGCAAGAATACCCGCGCGGGAAGCCGGCGTATCATCCATCGGCGAGATGACTTTGACCAGTTCGTTTTCCATGGTCACTTCGATGCCGAGACCGCCGAACTCACCCTTGGTCTGGGTGCGCATGTCGGTGGCATCCTTGGCATTCATAAAGCTGGAATGCGGATCGAGCGAGCTGAGCATGCCGTTAATGGCATTCTCCACCAGCTTCTCGTCATCCGGCGGCGTCACATATTGCGCGCGCACGCGCTCGAACACGTCGCCGAATATCGACAACTCCTTGTAGGTCGAAGGCCCGGCCGCCTGTGCCGGCATGCTCGCCGAATAAATCACGCTCATCGCCGTGGCGCCCATAAGCCCACCGATAAGGAGAAGCGAAACCTTACGAATCATTGTGCGCCCTTCCGGTATTTTTTGCGGTCCACCAAGGTTGGGAATCAACCGGCACACCATCTTTCCTGAACTCAATGTAAAGCGTTGGCCTGTCGGTTTCCAGCGCCAATGCTGCCGCACTCGCTACTCTTTTTGCACCCATGGAGGCGATGGGCTCTCCGGAGAACACGAACATTCCTTGCCGCGTCCTCACATTGTCCATGCCCGTCATCACCACATGATATCCATCACCCGTGTTGAGGATGATCATCCGGCCGTAACTGCGAAAATCTCCGGCAAACACCACAAAGCCGTCTGCAGGCGCCGTCACGATGGCCTCGGGTCCGCTCGCAACGACAATTCCCTTGGAAAAATGGCCCGTACCGTCAGCATCGCCGAAACGCCTGAGCACCTCGCCCGCAACCGGAACCTCCAGTTTTCCCTTCAAACTCGCGAAGGGATATGCGGGCGCAATGCGGTTTTTATCAGGCATTCCAGCCGCTGCCGCAGCGCGTTCCTTTTCACGTTCCGCTTCCGAAAGACGGGCTACGCGCTGCTCTTCCGCCCGCGCCTTTTCCATGGCTTCCCGCACCGACGTAATCTCGCCTTCAAGCGAACTGACCAGACCTTCAAGACTGGTCGCTTTGCTCGCCAGTTCTTCGGATCGTTTGCGTTCAGCCTCAAGCTCCGAGGCCGTCTGGGTATTCTTACGGTCGTTTTCGGCAATCAACAGGTCGAGGCGTTTTTCCTCTTCCAGACTTGCCGTCATCATACCCGTAAGATCGTCCTTTTCGCGAGCGATTGCCTGCCTGAGATCGGTCAATTCTTTGAGAGCGGAAATCAGCTTGTCGGTTTCACCACGAATGCCCGGAACGACCGCACCAAGAAGAATAGCACTACGCACGGAAGCAAGTGCATCCTCCGGCGAAACGAGAAGGGCAGGTGGCGGATTTCTACCCATGCGCTGCAATGCGGCCAGAACTTCCGCCAGCACACCCCGTCTTTCACGTAACGACGCTTTGACACCGTCTTCGCGAACGGACAACTTGGCGAGGCGATCCTCACCGTCGCTGATCTTGGTTTCCAGTGCCTTGCGCCGCGCAGCAGACGCGATCAGCTCTTCCCGGATGCGGGCGCTGTCCTGATCGAGGGAAGCAATGCTTTCCTCAAGATTGCGGGACTTGTCTTCCGAAAGGCCGATACTGTCGACCAGTTCCTCCAAATCCTGCCGGTTCTGATCACGGCGCTTCTCCAGCGTCTGCAGCTCGTCCGGCGATGAATCGCCGTTCTCGGCCGGAGCCGCGCCCGCATCGTCCCGCGAATAGGCTGGACCGGCCCCCATGACGAAAGCAGCAATAACCGCGCCCGCAAGGGCAGCGCGCTGTTTTCGTTGAGACCTCTTGTCCATTTGAACTTTCTTTGATGCCGAAGCAGAAGCGCCGATACTAGGGATTTTGCTGCGATCTTCCAAGAGGCTTGAAAGAGGGCAACCGCAAAGCCATCTGCGCCTTTTCGTGTCGCGGAGCTTCATGTTAAAATTGAGACGATTTTTACACCAACACCCGCTCAAACCCGATGATAAGGGTGACCGGAAAGGATTGTGACGGCGCGGTAAAGCTGTTCGGCGATCAGAATACGAACGATCTGGTGCGGCCAGGTGAGCTTTCCCAGATTGAGAACAGCCGCCGCCCTGTCGTAAAGCGCGGGGTCGAGACCGTCAGCCCCGCCAATGGCAATGATGAGTTCGCGCTTGCCGCTATCGCGCAGGTCGCCAAAAAACGTGGCAAAAGCCGAACTATCCAGCGCCTTGCCGCGCTCGTCGAGAAGCACCAGCACTGAACCGTCGGCCAGATGTTTTTCGAGCATCGCCGCTTCTTCGCGCTTGCGCGTCTCCGCATTCGACGCCCGGCTTTCCGCAACCTCGATCACCCGCGAAAACTCCAGCCCGATTGCCGGGCCGGTCTTCGCGAGACGTTCGATATAACGGGTCGCAAGATCCTTTTCAGGGCCGGTTTTAAGCCGTCCCACCGCAAAAATCGAAATCCGCATCGCAAACCTGTGACTGTCGTGACAAACAGGGTCACGCTCTTAACAGCATAGAATGCGGATTCCTATGCGGCCGGTTCGATTTCCGGCCAGAGACATCGTGCCGAAGGCAAAGATGACCTTCGGCAAACACGATGCACTCGATCAAAGGCTCACCGCATCAATGCAGCGTTTCTTCCGACATTTCCGGCGTCGCCCACATTTTTTCAATGTTGTAGAAGGCGCGGATTTCCGGACGGAACACATGAACGATGACATCGCCGGCGTCGATCAGCACCCAGTCCCCGGTCTCCAGACCTTCGACGCGGGCGTTGCCGAACCCCTCATCCTTCATATCCTTGAGAAGGTGCTCGCAAATCGCCGAAACATGCCTGTTCGATCGCCCGGAGACTACGACCATGTAGTCCGCAAGCGCCGATTTTCCGGCAATGTTGAGAGATACGATATCTTCAGCCTTGGAGTCCTCGAGGCTCGCGAGGACGGTTTCGAGGGCATGATCGGCGGCATCGTCGCCACTGTCCTGGCCCTTCGGGATAGCAACAAATGCTTTTCCCTTGCTGTGTACTGTTGTCAGAGGTTTTCCCTTTCCAAGAATGACAAAACAGATACTGCGCGACGCGATTCTCTGCGTCACACAATAAAGGTGGCATCAAAGCATTAACTTTTCAAGATATGGAGCCTTCAACGACCGCCGCATACATCATTTGTGATTATTGCGCAGCGCCGTGGAACTGAGCGTCGAACGCGGACCATGGATGAAGACCCAGGCGGGAGCCCGTTTTTTCCATAAAACCCCCGCATCATCCTCGTCTATCCGCGCCTGGCTGAAAGCCTGCGCCATGGTGGAGGAAAGGTAAGATAGAGTGGAGCCGGGACGGTCGATCACGGCAATCGGAAAGGTTTCGGCAATCGTGCGCCACTTCTGCCAGCGATGAAAGCTTTTCAGATTGTCGGCGCCCATGATCCAGATGAAGCGAACATGCGGATTTTTCGCCTTCACCTTGGCAAGCGTATTGGCCGTATAGCTGATGCCCAGCGATTTTTCGAAGGCCGTCACCTTGATGCGCGGATCGCTCACGAGTTTTTCGCAGGCGGCGATACGGTCTTCAAGGGACGCCAGTTCGGAACGGCTTTTCAGCGGATTGCCCGGCGTGACCATCCACCAGAGCTGGTCGAGACCCAGCCTGCGGAGCGCAATCTCGGCAACAAGCGCGTGGCCGGCATGCGGCGGATTAAAAGAGCCGCCGAACAGCCCGACGACCATACCGCGCTCCGCATGCGGCATGGTGAGATAACGTCGGTCAAGGCGCTTCTCAGTCGGCAAATATCAGGTCCGTGTCTGGCCGGTGCCATGCACACGGTATTTGAACGAAGTAAGCTGCTCGACGCCAACGGGGCCGCGCGCATGCATCTTGCCGGTGGCGATGCCTATTTCCGCACCCATGCCGAATTCGCCGCCATCGGCAAATTGCGTCGAAGCATTATGCAGCAGAATGGCCGAATCGAGCTCATTGAAGAAGCGTTCGACCACTTGAGGGTCCTCAGCGATCACCGCTTCGGTATGGTTGGAGGAATAGGTGCCGATATGGTCGATCGCACCGGAAATGCCATCCACGACAGCAACCGAAATGATCGCATCGAGATATTCGGTGCGCCAGTCCTCTTCCGTCGCGGCCTTCAGGCCCTCAACCACATGACGAACCGCCTGCGAACCACGCACCTCGCAACCGGCTGCGATCAAGCCATGGACGAGTGGCGCCAGATGTGTGGAAACAGCAGCGGCATCCACCAGCAGGGTTTCGGCCGCGCCGCAAATGCCGGTGCGGCGCATCTTGGCGTTGACGACGATGCGTTTCGCCATATCGAGATCGGCCGATGCATCGACATAGATATGGCAAATGCCTTCCAGATGCGCAAAGACCGGCACCCGCGCTTCCGACTGCACCCGGGCAACCAGGCTTTTGCCGCCACGCGGCACAATCACGTCAACGGTGCCGTTCAGTCCACCCAAAAGCGCGCCGACGGCGGCACGGTCCGTCACCGGCACCAGCTGGATGGCATGTTCGGGCAGACCGGCGATCTTCAAACCTTCCACAAGGCAGGCATGGATAGCACGCGATGAATGTTGCGAATCCGATCCGCCGCGCAGGATGACGGCATTACCGGCCTTCAGGCAGAGCGCACCGGCATCCGCCGTCACATTCGGGCGGCTTTCGTAGATAACACCGATGACGCCGAGCGGCGTACGCACGCGCTCGATCTTCAGCCCGTTAGGACGATCCCAGGCAGCGATGACCTCGCCAACCGGATCGGCCAGCGCAGCAACGGAGCGGATGCCTTCGGCAATACCGGCAATCCGCGCCTCGTTGAGGGTAAGCCTGTCCACGAAGGAAGCGGCAAGCCCGGCAGTGTCCGCAGCCGCCAGATCTTTCTTATTGGCGGCAAGGATCACATCCCTCGACGCCTCGATGGCGGATGCCATGGCAAGAAGCGCACGGTTTTTCTGGTCCGTCCCTGCGATGGACAACGGTCGCGAAGCAGCTTTTGCCTGAGCGCCGATGGTCATCATCAGCGCGTCAATATCATGGCTCTGCTTCACGGCCTGTTCAGGCATGGACCTCATCCTTTTTTGCATTCTTAATTTTGACGGCGGCGCCGGTCATCACAAGGTCGTCGCGATGGATCATCGCCGCCCGCCCGACATAACCGAGAATAGCCTCGATCTCATTGGACTTGTGGCCGATGATAAGACGCGCCTCATCCGCGTCATAACCCGCAAGACCGCGCGCGACCTCCCGGCCTTCGACACCGATAATGGCGATTGCATCGCCGCGGCCGAAATTGCCCTTCACCACCCTCACGCCCGCGGGAAGCAGGCTCTTGCCGGCATAAAGGGCTTTTTCCGCGCCGGCATCCACATGGATTTCGCCGGCCGGCTGCAATTGCCCGGCAATCCAGGTCTTGCGCGCCGTCACCGGCGTGCCAGAAGGAGCAAACCACGAGGAACGAGCGCCGTTTTCGATCGCCTTCAGCGGATTGAGCGTCTTGCCGGAAGCGATGATCATGCCACAACCGGCAGCGGTTGCGATCTTGCCCGCATCGATCTTGGTGCGCATGCCGCCACGTGAAAGCTCGGATGCCGCACCGCCGGCCATGGCCTCGATTTCAGGCGTAATATCGGCGATCGTCTCCAGGAATTTCGCATCGGGATCGAGATGCGGCGGAGCCGTGTAAAGCCCGTCAATGTCCGACAGCAGCACCAGCAGATCAGCACCCGTCATGGTCGCCACGCGTGCGGCCAGACGGTCATTGTCGCCATAACGAATTTCGGTGGTTGCCACGGTATCGTTTTCATTGATGATCGGGATGGCGCCGATCTTCAGCAACTGATTGATGGTGGCGCGCGCATTGAGATAACGGCGACGCTCTTCGGTATCGGAGAGCGTCAGCAGAATCTGGCCAGCGACGATCTCATGCCGCGACAGGCTTTCCGACCATGCCCGCGCCAGCGCGATCTGGCCGACGGCCGCCGCCGCCTGGCTCTCCTCCAGCTTCAACGCACCGGAGGGCAGGCCAAGCACGGTGCGGCCAAGCGCTATGGCGCCCGAAGACACGACCTGGACATCCGCGCCGTTTTTCTTCAGCACAGCGATATCCTCGCAGATGGCGTCCAGCCAGTCTTTCTTGAGGCCGGTTTTACGGTCCACCAGAAGCGCCGACCCGATCTTGATGACGATCCGGTGGTGGCTGCCCAGCGGCTTGCGCGTCAGGCTCATAGGCGGTCGTCCTCTTCCTCGACCTCGCTCTCATGCGGCATCGACCGGTCTGGAAGGGCGGTATCGCCGCCATTGCTTGCCGAAACGATGATATCGCGAAGGGCGCGCAGCGCTTCCGTCATGCCGATATGCGCGGCAGCCGACAGAAGAAGCGGCGGACGACCGCAGGCCTTTTCCAGTTCCTTGGCCTTTTTCTTCAGTTCTTTCTCATCAAGCACGTCGATCTGCGACAGCGCCACGATTTCCGGCTTGTCGGTCAGGCCACCACCATAAGCATCCAGCTCGGCCTTGACAGTCTTATAGGCCTTGCCGACCTTTTCTTCCTGTGCGGAGACGAGGTGCAGAAGCACACGGGTACGCTCCACATGGCCAAGGAACCGGTCACCGATGCCGACGCCCTCATGCGCACCTTCGATCAAGCCCGGAATATCAGCCAGTACGAATTCACGACCATCGATGGTCGCCACGCCGAGGTTCGGATGAAGGGTGGTGAAGGGATAATTGGCGATCTTCGGACGCGCGCGCGTAACCGTCGCAAGAAATGTGGATTTACCCGCATTTGGCAGACCGACCAGACCAGCATCGGCAATCAGCTTAAGCCGCAGCCAGATCGTCTTTTCTTCACCAGCCAGACCCGGATTGGCATGGGTAGGCGCCTGATTGGTGGAGGACTTGAAGTAAGCATTGCCGAAACCGCCATTGCCACCGGCGGCAAGACGAAAACGCTGGCCCTCCTTGGTGAGGTCCATGATCAGCGTTTCATTGTCTTCTTCGAAAATCTGGGTGCCAACAGGGACTTTCAGCACCACGTCCGAACCCTTGGCGCCGGTGCGGGTCTTGCCCATGCCGTGCTGTCCAATCGAGGCCTTGAAATGCTGCTGGAAGCGAAAGTCAATCAGTGTGTTGAGACCATTGACCACTTCGACCCAGACGTCGCCACCGCGTCCGCCGTCACCACCGTCAGGGCCGCCGAACTCGATGAATTTTTCACGCCGGAAGGAAACGGCGCCAGCACCACCATCACCGGACTTGATATAGACTTTTGCTTCATCGAGAAATTTCATCGGACTGCCGTTCTATCGGTTTGCGGACGCAACAATCTTGCCGTTGCGTCAAACAAAAATATCGTCGTTTCGAATACAAGCGCTTCGTCACGAGGTCAAAGACTATCGTGCGGGAAGCCCCTGCGTGAGACAAGGCCGGTCTGGGGTAAACCGGCCTTGTTCAAAGCATCGGGCCGAAAAGTGTATAGCGGTTTTCGGAAAACCCGATGCTCCTTAAGTGTCAGCGGTGCGGCCGGATGAAATCCTCAGCCGTGATCATCGTATCGATATGCGCCACCATGGCGGCGCGTGCCGTGGCGTAGATCTGGTGGCAGCCGGTCACCCGGAAGCCGAGTTTTTCCTGGACACGCAGCGAAGCGGGATTATCCGCAAACACGCCGGAATGAAGGATCACCCCCGGCATGCGGCGGAAGAACCGCTCGACCACGGCGGCCACCGCCTCGGTCATGTAACCCTTGCCCCAGTAGAAACGGTTGAGCCAGTAGCCGAGATGCCACTCGCCGTGCCGCAACTCCACCGAGACCACACCGATCAGGGTATCGTCGCCACTGGTGATGGCGAAATCCCAGTCGGGCAGCGTGCCGGAGGTACGCAGCACCAACCATTCCAGCGCATCCTGCTTATGGTAGGGCGCAGGAACGCGGGCCAGCATCTTCGTCACGGCGAAATCGCCAAGCGATTCCGCAATGCTGCCAGCATCGGAAAGCCGCTGCGGCCGCAACACCAGACGCCGCGTCTCGATGACGGGGCAGGGGCCGGGCGGCGCTGCGGCGGTGGTGGCCCGGCGGCGGGTCAGTTCGAGCGCACTCATCCCATGTCCCCCCAGCTCTTCAGCGAAACCCAGGTCTTGCGGTCCAGCCTGTACCATTCGACCGGCACCATGCCACCGAGCGCCAGCGAGCCGACCATGCCGGACCCCTGGAACTGGAAACCGCACTTCTGGATGACGCGGCGCGAAGCGATGTTGGTGACCCGGCAACGGGCATCGATCTGGTCGATTTCACGCGTGCGGAAGGCCATGTCGATCAGCGCATGCGCCGCTTCCGTCATGTAACCCCGGTTCCAGTAGGGTTCCCCCAGCCAGTAACCGATTTCCAGGGTCTTTTCATCTTCCTGGGGTTCCAGCGCGCAGCAGCCCAGAAACTCGCCATTGTCCATGCGGGTAATCGCATAGACGCACTTGCCAATCTCGCCAGCTTTGGAGCGTCGCACAAAATCCGCGGCGTCTTTGGCCGTGTAAGGGTGCGGCATACGCGACACCATGGTCGCGATATTGGCATTGTTGGCAAGATGGGCAAGGGCGTCGATGTCTTCTTCGTGAGGCTTGCGTAAAACCAGCCTCTGCGACAGTAAAACGGGGCAATCGCTCCTCGACCGATCGGGCCTCGGCCGTTCCTCGGGTGACCGTGATTGGTCATCCCTTAACAATTCAGCTTGCATGGTTCAGTCCCTCCATGAGGTTAAAGAAAAAGGGGAGTTGGGTGGTGCCCCATCTCCCCTGTTTTCTTGACTGAACCTGATACGTCTCAGCCGGGTCGATGGGACACCGGCTGCATATGACGCTTACCGGCTTATTCTGCGGCTTCCGCTTTCGGAGCCACGGATACGAACACGCGGCCGTTGGCCTTCGTGCGGAAGTTTACATTGCCTGCGGTCAGCGCAAAAATCGTGTGGTCCTTGCCGATGCCGACGTTGGCGCCCGGATGCCACTGCGTACCGCGCTGGCGCAGAATAATGTTGCCTGGAATGACGGCTTCGCCGCCGAACTTCTTCACGCCAAGGCGCTTGGATTCGGAATCGCGACCGTTACGCGAGGAACCGCCAGCTTTTTTGTGTGCCATTGGAGTTCTCCTTTAAACCTTGTTTCCCGTGTCGCGCCGATCAGGCAGCAACGATGTCCGTGATGCGGACGACAGTGTGATGCTGACGATGGCCGCGCGAACGCTTGGAGTTCTGACGACGACGCTTCTTGAAGGCGATGACCTTCTTGCCGCGATTGTGCTCGACAACTTCAGCCTTGACGATGGCGCCCTTGACAAAGGGTGCACCGAACTTGGCGTCGGCGCCTTCGCCAACAACGAGAACTTCGGTGAATTCTACAGTTGCGCCTGCCTCTGCTTCCAGCTTTTCGATGGTCAGCACGGCGTCGGCTGCTACGCGGTACTGCTTACCGCCGGTCTTGATGACTGCGAACATTTGTTATCCTTTCATGTTCGTTCCGGCTCTGCCCGCCAAAGCAAGCTGGCCGTCTTTTTATCAGTCGGAATTTGGTAGAAACCCGTCGGGACAGGCTGTCCCTTTGAATGTCTGCCGGTGAAGCCGCCTTTTTAAGGACGGAATAAACGGAAGGCGCACTACGCCATCAATTTGGGTGCCGATTACGCGAGACGCCGGTTTATGTCAAGATGACGACGGCTTGAAAAGTAACTGTAACGCCAAGAATTTCATGCTTTTTCGGCGGGTGAAGCAGTCAGGTCTCGAAATTTGCGCAGCAAGTGTTTATATGGGCCTACCAACAAGGAGCAGAAATGGCCCGCATAGACCAGACCGACGATTGGCGGGACCGCCATGCGCCGACAATTTCCGCCTTCGAGTCGCTTGCGATCGAGGCATATGGCCACCTGCCAGAAGAATTCCGCGCACTGACGAAGGATCTCATCATCGAGATCGCGGATTTTCCGACCGACGAAGTCTTCGAGGACATGGCGCTCGAAACGCCCTTCGATCTTCTCGGACTATTCGAGGGTCGTGGCATCTCCGAACGTTTCACCATGGAAACGGGCGAGATGGTGAACCGCATCACGCTCTATCGCCGCCCCATTCTCGACTATTGGGCCGAGAATGAGGAAACGCTTGGCGACATCATCACCCATGTCCTCATCCATGAAATCGGCCATCATTTCGGCCTTTCGGATGATGACATGGAGCGGATAGAGGAAAGCGCCGACGAGGCCGCTGCAGAGCGATAGCCCCGCCGCGGCGCATCTTATTGTTCGCCGAGCTTCATATCCGGATGATATTCCTTGCCCTCGACCACCTTGGTCACGGCTTGGCCGCAATGCATGACGCCGCTTGCGGCGTTGAAGGCATAGCTCGGTGAGCCGGCAAGTTCCCATCCCTTGTTTAGCGCCTCTGTGACCCGGTGACAGAATTTTGAGTCATCGGGGCCGGTTATGAAACGATAGACCTTCACGTCTTTTCTGCCTTTCTTTGGGCGATGATATCGGCCATGGCGACCAGCCGTTCGGCCTCAACCACATGCAGCCGCTCAATCATCCGCCCGTTCATGTTGATGACGTTCAATTCCACAGATTCCGGTTTTGCGAAAGCGGCAATAATCTCGCGGGCTTCCGCAACCGACGCCTCATCCGGGCCGAAATGCCGGTTGGCCGGTTCGATCTGGGCCGGATGGATCAGCATCTTACCGTCAAAGCCCATCGCGCGTCCCTGTTCGCATTCGACCTGAAAAGCCGCGATATCGCGAAAATCATTGGAGACGCTGTCAATGACATCGAGGCCATAGGCCCGGGCGGCCAGCACCACCTGCATCATCCATGGCACAAGATAGGCGCGACCGGGCAAGGCCGGAACACGTGTTTCCTTGCGCAGATCGTTGAGGCCGATGACGAAAGCGGTAAGCCGGGCATCCGGCGTGTGGGCGGCATCGGCGATCGACGCAGCGTTGAGAACACCGAGCGGCGTTTCGATCATAGCCCAGATTTTCAATGCCTGCGGCGCGTCCGCCTCCGCCAGAAGGTCGGCCACTTCATGAATATCGGCGGGCTGCTCCACCTTCGGCAGAAGAACCGCCTGCGGTCGGCAGGAAAGCACGAGCTGCAAATCCGCCTTTCCATCCGGAGTGGAGAGCGGGTTGATGCGGATAATCGCCTCGCGCCCGGCAAAGGGTGCGTCTAAAAACAGCTTTTCGAGATTTTCCCGCGCCTTGCCCTTCATGTCGGGCGCGACGGAATCCTCAAGATCGAGGATCACGCCGTCGCAATCGAGATCGCGGATTTTTTCGAGTGCTCGGATATTTATGGCCGGAACCGACAGCAGCGAACGGCGCGGTCTCACAAGAATATTTTCAGAAAAATTGACCATGCCGCACTTGTGTCAAGCTTTTGTGACATCTGCAAGCTGACAATCCACTGAATCCTCTTGCAAGCCGGAAGAAGAAGGCCCACATTCGTCTGGAAAGAAAGGTTGAATCATGCAAGGCATCCGTTCATTTTTCATCGCCGCCTCTGGCATCGCAATTCTGGCCATGGCTGCTCTTTTCACGGCGTCGCTCACGGTCGCTTTTATCGGCGTGCTCGCCGTTCTCAGCGCTGCCCGAATGCTTTCCGCGCGCCTTAAGCCGGCCCCCATCCCCGTCAAGCCTCGCCAGCAGCGCGATATGCGCGTCTGGAACGATGGCAAAGGCACGATTATCGATCTCTGAGATCGTTTTAATCGGGTCAAAATGCGAGGACGCTGCACGAGGCGTACCGAAGAACGCGGGTTTGCGCTTCTAAAGCGCCAAGTTTTGCAGTATTTCCCGAAAGAGAACATCCGGCAGGCTTTGCCCGCGCCGGATTTGTTCAAGGGAAACACGGGAAGCGACAGATGGAAAAATTCACCAAGCTGACGGGCGTCGCCGCGCCCATGCCGGTGGTCAATATCGACACCGATATGATCATTCCGAAAGACTATCTGAAGACCATCAAACGCACGGGCCTTGGCAAGGGCCTCTTCGCCGAGTCGCGTTACCTTGAGGATGGCTCGCCCAATCCGGATTTCGTTCTGAACAAGCCCGCGTACCAGAACGCCCAGATTCTGGTGGCTGGCGACAATTTCGGCTGCGGCTCCTCGCGCGAACATGCGCCATGGGCACTTCTCGATTTCGGCATCCGCTGCGTGATATCCACCAGCTTTGCCGATATCTTCTACAATAACTGTTTCAAGAACGGCATCCTGCCTGTTGTCGTCAGCCCCGAGAACCTCGAAAAGCTGCTTGATGACGCCTCGCGGGGATCGAATGCCGTTCTGTCCATCGATCTGGAACGCCAGGAAATCAGTGGTCCCGATGGCGGCATCATCACCTTCGAGATTGATGAATTCAAGCGCCATTGCATGCTGAACGGCCTCGATGACATCGGCCTGACCATGGAGCATTCCGGCGCCATCGACACTTTCGAAAAGGCCAACGCCTCGGTCCGTCCCTGGGCCTGATCATATTTACGCTCTTCAAAAAAAGCCGATCCCGTACCAAACCGTACCGGATCGGCTTTTGCTTTGCTTGAAAAGCCCTTGAGGCGGAGATAAGAAGCCCTCGATCCCGTCCGGCTGGCGATACGACCTGGCAAGGACGGAAACGAGTTTGACGCCGCGCGCGCCGCCATCGAAAACCCTTCGTGATGTTTTCCGGCGCGCCGCCCAAGGAGGGTTCTCATGACAGTCCGTTCGCTATTCCTGCTGCCCGGTGACGGTATCGGCCCTGAAGCCATGACTGAGGTCCGCAAGCTGATCGATTATATGAACAGCGCGCAAAATGCCGGTTTCACCGTTTCGGAAGGCCTCGTCGGCGGCTCCGCTTACGACGCCCACGGCGTGGCGATTTCCGATGCGGACATGGAAAAGGCGCTTGCCGCCGATGCGATCCTGTTCGGCGCCGTTGGCGGCCCGAAGTGGGATGGCGTTCCCTATGAACATCGCCCGGAAGCCGGCTTGCTGCGCCTGCGCAAGGACCTCGAACTTTTCGCCAATCTGCGCCCTGCCATCTGCTATCCCGCACTTGCCGCCGCTTCCTCGCTGAAGCCGGAGCTGGTCGAAGGCTTGGATATCCTCATCGTTCGCGAACTGACGGGCGGTGTCTATTTTGGTGAACCGAAGCAGATCATCGATCTCGGCAACGGCCAGAAGCGCGGTATCGACACGCAGATTTACGACACTTTCGAGATCGAGCGCATCGCCAGCGTCGCCTTCGAACTGGCCCGCACCCGCGATAACCGCGTCTGCTCGATGGAAAAGCGCAACGTCATGAAATCAGGCGTTTTGTGGAACCAGGTGGTCACCGAAACCCACGCCGCCAAATACAAGGACGTGCAGCTGGAGCATATGCTGGCCGATGCCGGCGGCATGCAGCTGGTGCGCAAGCCCAAGCAGTTTGACGTGATCGTGACCGACAACCTCTTCGGCGACATGCTTTCCGACGTTGCGGCCATGCTCACCGGTTCGCTCGGCATGCTGCCTTCCGCTTCGCTTGGCGCACCTGACGCCAAGACCGGCAAGCGCAAGGCCATGTATGAGCCGGTGCACGGTTCGGCACCTGACATTGCCGGCAAGGGCATCGCCAACCCCATCGCCATGATCGCCTCCTTCGCCATGTGCCTGCGCTACTCGTTCAACATGGTTGACGAGGCGACGAAGCTCGAAGCGGCAATCGCAAACGTGCTGGACAAGGGCATCCGCACCGCCGATATCATGGCCGACGGTTGCCGTCAGGTCGGCACCGGTGAAATGGGCGACGCGGTTCTCGCCGAATTCAAGGCGCTTTCGGCGTAACGTTGACAGGAACCGGCTGGGCAGGCGGCACCGCGATCTGCCCAGCCTCCTTGGGTAGAAGATGCTCATACCGCCGGTCGGTCAGCGTTTTCAGAAAAGCCACGATGGCATCCACTCGCTTGTCATCCAGCGCCGGCGCGGATGTCAGCTCCGTCATGGCGATATTCTCGGGCACCTCAGGCGCATCCCATGTCTTGCCGGTTTCCGGATTGATCTGGCGGCTGGGCTTCTTGCTCTTATATTTCACGTAAAATAGCACCACCGTGCGCAGATCCCTGAACACGCCATTGTGCATATAAGGACCGGTAACGGCGACGTTACGCAGGGTCGGCACCTTGAACTTGCCGCGCTGGGCGGGGTCGCCGCCGACGTCAGGATTTTGCGCCAAACCCAGATCGACCGCACCGGGCTTCGAGCCATTCACCGCCCTGACCGCCGTATTGGCGGGAACGCCGATATTGAAATATTTGTGGTTGGTGAAGAGGCCGTCTTCCAGCCCCCTGGCGCCGCGGATTTCATGGCAGGTATTGCAATTGGTGAACTGCGTCGAGGAAATCAGAACCCGGCCCAGCTCTTCCTGATCCGTCAGCTTTTCCTCGCCGCGCAGGAAGCGATCATATTTCGAATCGAAGGTTGAGAATTCGTCCGAACGCTCGAAACTCGCCAGCGCCTTGGTCATCGCGGCATAGGCGGTTTCATCGCTCTGGAAGACATCATTGCCGAATTGCGTGCCGAGGGCTGCAACGTAATCCGGGTTTTCCCTGAGCCGTTTTACGACAGAGGCCTTGTCCGGCATGCCCATTTCAAGCGGATTAAGCGGCGGGCCGCCCGCCTGATCTTCCAGCAGCGAGGCCCGGCCATCCCAGAACTGGCCACCGACATACTCACCGGTCGCATTCTTGCCGAAAGGCGGCGTGAACCTCGCATAGGCCGCCGTCGGCGCATTGCGGTCGCCGAGCGAAATGCCGTCGTCGCCGAGCGATACATCCCGCCCGACCTTCTCGCTCTCCCGCGCATCGGAAAAACCGGCCGCCTGCATATGGCAGGTGGAACAGGCCATGGTGCGGTTCATCGAAAGATTGGGATCGTCGAACAGCGCTGCGCCCAGCTTTTCCAGCGTCGCATAATCTTCACCGCCATGAGCGGACATGCCGTTCCCACCGAAGGGAGCCAGCAGAATGGATGCGGCAAGAGCGGCAGAGAGAAAAATTCGGGGCTTTATCATCGGTAGGCACGCTCGAGACAAAATGCGCGATAGCAGGTTCTGGCCGGAAAATATGAAACAGCTTTCAATCCGACCAGACTTCACGGAACATGGATCGCAGGAGTTATTTCCGCTTTTCCATGTTCCCTGACGCGATCTATAGCACTTTCCCCTGGCCAGAGCCTACAAACTTTCGCAGCTTGCTCCACTTTGCCGCACATCCCGTGGAATGGCGATGATGCAGAACACTCAACCGCCTCTCGCGATAGCATGGAAGAAAGTGCCAGACACGAAACCCCTTCTACCGCCCGATGGCCCAAGCGGACGGCCCTGACCGTCGGCGATCTCGGCAAAAGCTGCATCATGGCCGGGATTGATGACTCGCGCATAGTGAAACTCATGGCCGCGCAGAACATCCCCCGCCGAGCCGAGCGGACCACTTGCCGTGATCGTTGCCTGCCGGTAACCAAGGTTCATCTTGCGTGTCGCAAAACTGGTGGCATGCGACAGAAGCCCGGTCATGGCATGGGTCACCCCATCGGCATCTTCCAGCGCCTCGCCAAGCACCATGTAACCGCCGCACTCGCCATGAACAGGCCTTGTCGCGGCAAAACGGGCAATGCCCGCCTTGAAACCGGCCGCATCCGCAAGCTTTCCGGCAAAAAGTTCGGGATACCCGCCCGGTAGCCAGCAGACATCGCAGCTTTCGTCCGGAGCCTCATCAGCCAGCGGCGAGAACGGCACGATTTCGGCCCCCGCCGCATGCCAATGCTTCCTGAGATGCGGATAAAGAAAGGTGAAGGCGGCATCTTCCGCCAGCGCGATGCGCTGGCCGGGCGGTGCGATCGCCGCGTCCACCGAACCGGAAGGCACATTCACCGGCGCAGCAAGTGAAAGCAAGGCATCGAGATCGATGGATTTTTCCATCGCATCCGCCAGCCGTTCTATATGCGCATCGATTTCCAGGTGTTCGCTGGCCTGCACCAGCCCCAGATGCCGCTCTGGCAGGATAAGAGAGGGATCGCGCAGGACACAGCCGGCAACGGGTAGGCCAATTTTTTCGATGGCTTCCGTGCACAATGTCCGGTGTCTTTCACTGCCGGCCCGGTTCAGCACAATTGCCGCCATGGTGACGTCAGGGTCGTAAAGGGCAAAACCATGAGCAACAGCGGCGGCCGTCTGTGACTGGCCCGACACATCCAGCACCAGCAGTACGGGAATGCCGAATAGCCGCGCCAGATCCGCCGCCGAACCGGTGCGGTTTTCCGCCACCGGAATGCCATCGAACAGGCCCATGGCGCTTTCGATCAGAACGAGTTCCGCAGCCTCGGTCTGCTGCGAAAACAGATGCCGCAGCAAATCCGGCTGCATGGCCCAGCTATCCAGATTAAGGCCGGGCGTGCCGGTGGCGAAGGCGTGGAAACCGGGATCGATATAATCCGGTCCCGTCTTGATGCCGCGCACCTTAATCCCTCGACGGGCAAAGGCCCTGAGCAGACCGATGGTCACGCTGGTCTTGCCGGACCCCGAGCGCGGTGCGCCGATGATGATCGCCCGCGCCGTCATGAACCGACCCCGCCGAGACGGCTTCGCATCGAAACAATCTCACCGATCACGATCAAAGCCGGGGCTTCGAAGTTTTCCCGCTTTGCATCGTCGGCTATGCTTTCCAGCTTACCGATGAAAATGCGCTCCTGCTCAGTGGTCGCTGACATGATAACCGCAACCGGCGTCGTGCCCGAACGTCCACCCTGCATCAGCAGCGTTGCAATCGACCCGATATTCTTCAGCCCCATGTAAACGACGATGGGTTCCTGCGTTTTCGCGAGCGCCAGCCAGTCGAGATCCTCCTCCGTGCCCGCCGCATGGCCGGTGGCGAGGGTCACGGCGCGGCTGATGCCGCGCATGGTGGCGGGAATTCGCGCTGAAGCAAGAGCAGCGAGTGACGAGGTCATGCCCGGTAAAATCCGGAACGGAATACCGGCGCAGACAAGCGCCTCCGCCTCTTCACCCCCGCGCCCGAAGATGAAGGGGTCACCGCCCTTTAGCCGCAGCACCTTTTTGCCTTGGCGGGCGAAATCGATCAGCGAGGCGGTAATGTCATCCTGCGTCGCGGAAGGCTTGCCGCCGCGCTTGCCGGCAAAGACGATTTCAGCCTGCGGACCGAGGGCAACAACATCGTCGCTGACCAGAGCATCGCGAACGATGACATCGGCCTCAGAAAGCGCCAGCGCCACTTCCAGTGTCAGATAACGCACGTCGCCCGGCCCTGCGCCCGCGAGCCAGACGTGACCGGCCTCAAAGACCGGACCTTTTGCGGCAATGCTGTTCAAAATATGCGGTGTCGACATTCTTTTTGGCTGCTTTTTAACGATGACGGAAAAAGCCGTCCCGGCTATAGGAATTCATATGGAAACAGATGGAAAGACCCTTCGCCGCGGCTGGACCACGGGTACCTGCGCGGCGGCCGCCACGAAGGCGGCTTGCGCCGCCCTTCTGACCGGGGAATTTCCTTACCCTGTCGAGGTTGAACTTCCAAGCGGCGCAAGGCCGGCATTTTCCCTCGCAACGGAAGAAAAAGGTGAGGACTTCGCCCGCGCCGGCGTCGTCAAGGATGCCGGAGACGATCCCGACGTCACCCATGGCGCCCTGATTGAAAGCACGGTCAGACGGGGTGAGCCCGGAAGCGGCATCACTTTCAAGGCCGGCAAGGGCGTCGGCACCGTTACCCGGCCGGGCCTGCCGCTGCCGCCGGGAGAACCCGCCATCAACCCGGTGCCGCGCAAGATGATCGAGGCCGCCATTCGCGAGGTGGCTGGCGCGCAGACCGATTTCGAAGTCGAGATTTCCGTTCGTGACGGCGAAAAACTGGCGGAAAAAACCCTGAATGGCAGGCTCGGCATTCTCGGCGGCATTTCCATTCTCGGCACCACCGGCGTCGTCATTCCCTTTTCCTGCTCGGCCTGGATCCACTCCATCTGGCGCGGCATCGATGTGGCACGGGCGACTGGCTGCGCCCACGTGCTTGGCGCGACCGGAAACACCTCCGAAAAGGCCGGGCAAGCACTGTATGACCTGCCTGAGACAGCGCTGATCGACATGGGCGATTTTATCGGCGGCATGCTGAAATATCTGCGCAGCCATCCAGTCGAGCGGGTAACGATCGCCGGCGGTGTCGCCAAAATGACCAAGCTCGCTCAGGGCATGCTCGACGTGCATTCCAAGAAAGGCCTTGCCGACCTTGAAGCGTTGGCGGCTTTGGCCGCGGAGGCGGGAGGGGATGACAATCTCGCCACTGCCATCCGTCAGGCCAACATGGTCGCGCACGCCTTTCAGCTGGCCGAAGACGCGGGGATAGACCTCGGGGCAATCGTTGCGAAAAAAGCCTGGATAACCGCCGCGGCGGCGCTGAACACGCCGGCCATCGCGCTCGATATTGTGGTTTTCGATCGTCAGGGCGCGCTCAAGGGGCGCACCGCCTCCACGCCGTCGCATCAACCCGCCGCATCTTCTTTCGGAGAACGGAACCGGCGTACATAGTCGGTACTATAAAGCGCGCTCTCACGAAAATCCGTCGAGGCAAGCCCGCGACCGACAAAGATCAGCGCCGTGCGCTCCACCGGCTCGGCCGCAAGCTTGCCCTCAATATCGAACAGTGTGCCGCGAATGACCCGCTCATCCGGCCAGGACGCACGTACCACGATGGCAACGGGGCAATCGGACCCATAAAGCGGCGACAGCTCCTCCACCACCTTGCCGATGGCATGGATGGCGAGGTGAATGGCGAGTGTCGTGCCAGTCGCACCGAAAGCCTTCAGCGTCTCACCGTCAGGCATCTTCGATGCGCGACCGGAGATACGGGTCAGCACGAGGCTCTGCGCCACTTCGGGCACCGTCAGTTCCCGCTGCAAGGTGGCGGCAGCGGCAGCGAAGGAGGGCACGCCGGGCGTGACGGTATAATCAAGCCCCAGCCGTTCCAGACGGCGGATCTGCTCACCCATGGCGCTCCAGACGGAAAGGTCACCGGAATGCAGCCGCGCCACATCCTTGCCTGCCTTTGCCGCCGCAACAAATTCCGCCTCGATTTCATCAAGTGAAAGAGCAGCCGTATCGACGATGCGGGCACCCGGCGGGCAATAATCGATCAAGGCCTTCGGAACCAGCGAACCGGCATAAAGACACACAGGGCAGGCAGCGATGAGATCGCGCCCGCGCACCGTTATGAGATCTGCGGCACCCGGACCGGCGCCGATGAAATGAACCGTCATTCTTCTTCTCCGTATTCAATGGCGCAGTCGCTACCACGTGGCGCGTTGCTCGTCGTTGCGATAGCCACAGTTACATCACCGACGATGAAGCGGGGCGCAACCAACCATGCACCTGCTCCAGCTGCCGCAAGCGCCGAGGCTTCGCTGACGCTGGGCGTTCCGGCGTGATCGAGGCTGGCCTGTGAAAATGTCATCGTCTCGGCGGCAACTGCCTCGAGCCGTTCCTGCGTTACGATTTCAAGCGACAGCGAGAGGGCTTTCGCCGCTTCCGCGAGGCCAGCTTCCCCGGCCTTGAGCGGAGCAGTCGCCAAAGAGTCAACCTTCACGCCAGAGGTCCGCTCGGCGGCGCGTATGGCCGTGATGATCGCGTCCGAAGGAATACCCTTGCGGCAGCCTATACCAGCCACGGTCACCATGGCTTGACCCAGCTCCATTGAGTTACCGGCATGGCCGGACGCCAGCCTGACATGGAACCGACAGCCACTACGCGGGACACCTCCAGCCGGATCATCGAACCGCCAAGCCGCGCATGAGCGGCCAGCAGCACCGCTTCCATTTCCAGCGTCACCGCATTGGCGACCAGCCGACCCCCGGGTTTCAGAGCCTCCATGGCAGCCTCGAACACACCTGCTTCACTGCCGCCACCGCCAATGAAAATAGCATCCGGCGCAGGCAAGCCTTCAAAGGCCGCCGGGGCCACGCCGATCATGACCTCCAGCCCCGGAACGCCAAAAGCATCGGCATTGCGGGTAATTCGCTCCGCTCTTTCCGGATGTTGCTCTATGGCGATGGCGAGCAGCGAAGGATGCGACAGCATCCATTCGATGCCGATCGAGCCGGAGCCCGCGCCAATGTCCCACAGCAATTCTCCACGCCGGGGCGCCAGCGAGGAGAGCGTCACAGCCCGGATTTCACGTTTGGTTATCTGTCCGTCATGTTCGAACAGGCTGTCATCGAGCCCCTGCGTAAACGGCAGGACACGCGCATCCTCATCCGCCACGACATCAATCGCCACAACATTCAGCGGGTCAATATCTTCAAAGGCAAAACCAGCCGCCCTGGCTTGCCGCCGCCTTTCGCGCGCTCCGCCCAATGCCTCGAGCAGGATGAATTCCGACCGACCAAAGCCGGACTCGGCCAGCAACCCTGCGATCAAGGCCGGGTCTCGCTCATCCGAGGTCAGCGCAATGATGCGCGCGCCGGGATGCAGATGCGGCCGCAAAAGATCGATGGAGCGCCCGTGCAGCGAAACGCATGCAGCCGATTGCAGCGCCCAGCCAAGCCGCGCTGCAGCCAGAGAAAAGGCGGAAGGCGAGGGATAACAGACTGTTTCCTCCGACGGAATCCGCCGTAGAAGCGTAACGCCGACACCGTAGAAAAATGGATCGCCGGAGGCGAGCACGCACACACGGCATCCGCGCAATGAGAGAACATCACTCATCTCCACATCGAACGGCACCGGCCATGCGCGCGCATCGCCCTGAATGGCCGCAGCGGCCAATTCCAGATGGCGTTTGCCGCCAAAAACCACATCGGCCGCTTCGATCGCCCGGAGAGCATTTTTGCCGAGCCCTTCAAGCCCGTCCTCGCCTATGCCGACGATGGAAAGCCACGGCTCTTTTTTCTTTTCAGCGGAAACGCTCTTTTCAGTAGAAGCTATCTTTTCAGTAGAAGAACTGGCCGTTCCGGAATATTCAGACGTCATGACACGCTCCATACTCATCCTTGGCGGCACGGCGGATGCCCGCATTCTGGCCGGCAGGTTGGCGGAGGACTCCGGCTACCGAATTCTGCTGTCCATGGCGGGCCGCACGCTCTCGCCGGTCGAACAGCCGGTACCGATGCGCAGCGGCGGGTTTGGTGGCGCAGCAGGGCTGGCGGATTTCATCCGCTCCGAGGGTTTCGATATTCTGGTCGATGCCACCCATCCCTATGCGGCGAGAATTTCCGCCAACGCGGTTGAAGCGGCAAGGCTGGCCGACATTCCGCTTGTCGCGCTTTCGCGCCCCGTCTGGCAGCACCAGCCGGGTGACAGGTGGCAGAGCGTCGACACCATCGAACAGGCCGTTGCCGCGCTCGGAGATGAAAGCAGACGTGTATTTCTGGCTCTTGGCCGTCAGGAGTTGCTTCCCTTCGAAGCCGCACACCGGCACAGCTATCTTATCCGCAGCGTCGATCCTGTGGAGCCGCCGCTGAAAGTACCGGATGCGCGCTACATCACCGCGCGCGGCCCCTTTGCGCTCGATGACGAAATCCGCATGCTGGAGGAAAACCGCATCGAGACGGTGGTTTCCAAGAATTCCGGTGGCAGCGCCAGTTACGGCAAGATCGAAGCGGCGAGACGGCTTGGCCTGCCGGTCATCATGATCGAGCGGCCACGCACTCTCGGCGTCGCGCGCCTGAAAGGCACGACGGTGTCGGACATAGCGACTGCGCTCACCGCCATCCGCCATCAGCTCTCCCTTTTTGAAAACCGCGGTGAATAAACGATCGGCTCCTTGCCGGAACGCTCGATCAGACGGGTTTCCACCGAACCGACGATGACGCAGGTGGCCATGTCAGCCATATCGCTTGATGCTTCCGACAGGGGCACGACCCGAATGCGCTCGTCTGCCCGGCCTGCGGCGCGACCGAAGATCACCGGCACCGAGCCGGGCAGATGCGCGCGCAAAAGATCAAAAGCGGTGCCGAGCTGGTGCGGCCGCGCCTTGCTGACGGGGTTGTAGAAAGCCATCACAAATCCGGCTTCCGCCGCCGCGATCAGCCGCTTTTCGATGATGCCCCACGGCTTGAGATTGTCCGACAGTGAAATGGCGCAGAAATCATGGCCCAGCGGCGCACCGGCCTTTGCCGCAACGGCCAGCATGGCGGTCACACCCGGTACGACGGAAAAATCGATGTCGCGCCATTCAGACGGGCCATTTTCAATCGCCTCGCAGATGGCCGCCGCCATGGCGAAAACACCGGGATCGCCACCGGAAACCACACAGACCTTGCCGCCTTCGGCCGCAAGTCGCAACGCCTGTTCGGCGCGGGAAATTTCCTCGCGATTGTCGGAGGCATGGCAGCGCTGGTGTGGGCCAAGCGACAGACGGTCTAGATAGGGAATATAACCGAAGAAATCTTCCGAAGCCTCAACTGCAGCCAGCGCTTCCGGCGTTACCTGCGCTGCACTGCCGGGGCCGAGGCCGACGACGACGAGCCTGCCGGTCATGGCTTTTCACCTGTAGAGGGTCTGGTTTTCCAGCCGGGAACCAGAACCAGCGAAAAATAGGGTGCCGGCGATGCGTCACGCTCGATAAGCGGCACCGCATGGCTGTTTGCCATGGTGCCGCGTTCCACATAAAGTGCCTCGCTGAGCTTGCCGGCCCTTTCCAGCGCCCGGCGGATTTTCGGCAGGTTACGCCCAACCTTCATGATAACGGCCCCATCGGTGCCGGAAAGTCGTTCCGCGAGAATATCTTCCGCCAGCGTTCCGGGAAGCACGCTCAATATGTCGTCACCCTGTACCAGCGGCAGCCCGGCCATGGACCAGCAGCCGGACATGGCGGTGATGCCCGCAACCACCTCTGCATCATAGGACGGAGACAGCCGCAGATGAAGGTGCATATAGGAGCCGTAAAACAGCGGATCGCCTTCCGAAAGTACGGCCACATTGCGCCCAGCTTCAAGATGGGTGGCGATATCCTTTGCCGACTGGTCGAAGAATGCAGTGATCGCGCCGCGATAATCCTCGCCGTTCTTGTCGCTTTCAACGGTTACCGGATAGACCAGCGGCATTTCCAGCGTGCCGGGGCGGATGAAAGCTTCAACGATGCCGCGACCATTGCCGCTGCCGCCCTTCTTGCAAAAGAAGGCAAGCACATCGGCATTTTCGATGGCGCGCACCGCCTTCAGCGTCAGAAGCTCCGGATCACCGGGACCGGTGCCGACGCCAACCAGTTTACCCTTGGCATGTTCAAAAAGAGCCGCACTCACAGGCCTGCCCTCGCAACCGCATTGATGGCAGCCGCCGTCATGGCCGAACCGCCCATACGTCCCTTGACGATGGCATAGGGAATGCCGAGCGTACTTGCCTCCAGCGCATCCTTCGATTCCGCCGCACCGACAAACCCGACAGGCATGCCGATGATGGCGGCGGGACGCGGCGCACCCTTTTCCAGCATCTCGAGAAGATAGAACAGTGCCGTCGGTGCATTGCCGATGGCAACAAGAGCGCCGTCCAGTTTTTCCGCCCAGAGATCGAGTGCGGCAGCGGAACGGGTATTGCCGATCTTTTTCGCAAGCTCTGGTGTGCGTGGATCGCGCAACGTGCAGATGACGGCATTGTCAGTCGGAAGCCGGGCGTGGGTCACGCCATGGGCAACCATTTGCGCATCACAGAGGATGGGCTTTCCCGCCAGCAACGCACCCCGGGCAGCGGCAACAAAATCGGGCGAGAAACGGAAATGGCTGGCCGCCTCCACCTGCCCGCAGGCATGGATCATGCGAATGGCGATATCCGCCTGCTCTTCGGTAAAGCCGGATAAATCCGCTTCTTCGCGGATAATGGCGAAGGAGCGCTCGTAGATCGCGTTGCCGTCGCGAATATAGTCATAGTCGGTCATCGGTCATCCTGTCGAAGCGCCGCACCAATCGCTTGCCTGCCAAGACGGGCAAGCAGGGTGGCACCGTTTTCCCCGGGCTTATGTTCTTTTTCGTAAAGACGGGCAAGCCGCGAAAGCGCCGTCCTCTGCTGCGCGAAAGGTAAAATGCCGTCCGGCGGGTCGCCGGCGCGGCCGGAAACGGAAAAGGCAAGGCCATCCGCCGTGCCGCAAACGGCCAGAAGCGATGGGGCAGGGTGCGCACAACCTTTGCCACAGCCGGAAATATGCAGCGTGAAAGAACCGTCGAGCAATGAGGCGCATTCCCGGGAAGCAAAAGCCGCCAGTTCATGGGTGGGGAGAAAAGCCGATGCACAGCCCGGCGCGCCGGGACAGACGGCGATGGAAGATCGCGGATCACCGGCCTCGGTAACGAAACCACATGCGCCCGCAGTCTCAAGCAGTGCATCGCAATCGGATTTCGATCCAAAAAATAGCATGCTATGGTTTGGTGACGGCCGTAAGGCCTTGATGCCGAGCATATCGGCGTCCTGGCAGAGACGCGATAAATCAGAGCCTCGGACCTGCCCGAAGGCAGGCGCGGCACCGGCGGCAAAAAAACCCGTGCCCGCCGCCATCAACCCCAGCGGCGAAGAAGGTGCCCGGACGGCCTCGGTCTTTATCACCCGATCCAGCAGTAGGTCACCACAAACCGCTTTGATGGTCGATTGGTCCAGATCGCGGCCACGGGCAAGCCGCCCCTTGCCGGCGAGATAAAGGAGAAGCGACAGAACGACATCCGCCGCCACACCCGTCTCGACCAATCCCGCATTCAGCGCCTTGCTTTCCGGCCCACCGACAAGCAATTGCCAGGAAATCCTGCCGTCCAGCCGGATCGCTTTCAGGCGGATATCCGCCAGCAAATCCCCCATGGAGAGATGTCCGCCGCCATCGATGACGACAGAAATTTTGGCGGCGAGCTTTTCATGAAGAGCGAGCCTGTCGGCCGCTTTCCGAATCTGCTCGGCAAGAAACCGTCCATCAGCGATTTCCGCATTATCCCGGCCGGCGAGAGGCGAAGTCTCGACTGCCAGGCCCTCGCGCAGCGGCAGGCCAAGCGCCAGAACATCTTTTTCCAAGGCGCATGCGCTTTCCAGCGTCAGGCCACGGAACTGGAGGCTGCCGCGTGCGGTGATGTCGAGCAGCCCATTGCCGTACCGCTCGGCGAGATCGCAAAGTGTCACTATCGCACGGGGCGAGATATCCGCTTCGAAAGCTACCCGGGACAGAAAACCGTCGCCGGTCCGCATGGGTGCTGAGAGCGCCGGGCAAAGACCGCGGCGACCGAATGGCTGAACGGGATCAGCAGCAGCAGCCATCACGCGCCCACCCTTTCCGTGCGGGGCAGGATCAGCATTTCCAGCTCCGCATCCACCGCATTTCGCCGGCTGTGCCACAGGCCACGACGGCGAGCGGAGAGGAAGCGCTCGGCCATCACCTGGGCTGCTTTCGGGTTTTCCCGCAGGATGAAATCGCGCACCTCCTCATTGCCGAAATAGGCATCATAAAGCGCCTCGATCAGCGAAGAGGAAACCGCATGGGTGGTTTCGGCGAAACCGACCAGCCTGTCCACCGTCTCGGCAAATTCCGCCGCTCCGCGTGGGCCATGCCGCATCTGGCCGGCAATGAAACGCGGATTGACGGCGCGTGCGCGCACCACACGCGTCAGCGCCTGCGTCATCGACCTTGCACGCGGGCGTGCCGGATCTGTCGTATCCAGCGCCACAATATCCGCCACGCCGCCAAGTGCAGCCTTCGCGGCAGAAAAGCCACCGATAAAGGCGACATCGGAAGAACCGTCGAGAAGATCACGGCCGGGATCATCGCCGGTATGGACAAGAAGATCGGCCCGGCGCACCAGTTCCACAAAACCGGCATCCTCGAAAATCTCCAGCCCGTCCGCGCCGCCAAAAGCATGGCTTGCAGCGTCGAGATAGGCCTGCCCCAGTTCTTCGCGTTCGTCCCATTTTCCGCTGGCGAGTTTTTCTTCGATACCCGCGCCATAGGTGCCGGGCGCGGAACCGAAAATGCGCGCCGGAATGTGGCCCAGCGCAGCCGCTTCTTCTGCCAGCGGGTTATCGCCCGGTGCTTCGTCCCGCCGCGCCACGGCTTTGGCGGCGGCATCAAGGAGCGCGATCAGCGCCGGGAACATGTCGCGAAATAGGCCGGAAATGCGGAAAGTGACGTCGACACGTGGCCGCCCGAGGCTCGCCGGCGGCAGAACCTCAATGCCGGTGACGCGGCCGGTAGCAGGGTCATGGATCGGTCTCGCCCCCATCAGATGCAGCGCCTGCGCCACATCCTCGCCACCATTACGCAGGCTGGCGCTGCCCCAGAGATCGAAAACCAGATGTTTCGGCCAGTCTCCATGGCTTTGCAGATGGTGGCGAAGTACCTCTTCGCCCGCCATGCGGCCAAGCTCGAAGGCCGTCGGCGTCGGCATGGTGCGTGGATCGGCGGCATAAAGATTACGCCCTGTGGGCAGCACATCCAGCCTTCCGCGTGCGGGTGCGCCGGAAGGGCCGGGGGAAATGTGGCAACCGTCGAGCGCGGCGAGCAGCGCGGCTTTCTCCGCTTTCGCACTTTCAAGCCTCAACGGATCGGCTTCACCTTCCGGGCAACGGCCGAAAATATGCTGACCATCCTTGATGGCGAAATCCTTGAGGTCGCAGAGAAAGGCGTCGATGCGCGACAGGGCCGCGTCGGCATCGTCCTTCGCCCCTATGCCTGCCTCCGCCGCAAGCCCGGTTTCCAGCGCCTTTTCGACGATGAGTTTCGCCAGTCGATCGCGACGGCGGCGATCCAGCCCATCCGCCTGCGCATATTCGTCAACCAGCTGTTCCAACGCCGATTGTTCCGGCGAAAGCCCGGCATTGACCAGCATTGGCGGAATATGACCGATGGTGATGGCCGCAATCCGCCGTTTGGCCACCGCTGCCTCGCCTGGATTGGAAACGATAAACGTATAGATCACCGGCAGCGGGCCGGTGACGATTTCGGGAAAACAATTGCGCGAAAGCGCGACCGTCTTGCCTGGCAGCCACTCCAGCGTGCCATGTGCGCCGACATGCACGATGGCATGCGCCGCCGCGACCCGCTGCATCCACGCACCGAAGGCGACAAGTGCATGGCGGGGTGGCAAGGCGGGGTCGTGGTAGTCCACCCGTCGATCCTCGTTTCGCCCACGGTCCGGTGCGAGTGCCACGAACACATTGCCAAAGCGGGCAACACGAAAGCGGAATGCGCCATCGGCAAGCGCATTGTCACTTTCCGCAGTTCCCCACGTGGCATTCACGGATGCGGTGGCCGTTTCCGGCAAAGCCTCAAGAAAATCTCGATAAGCGGAAAGACCAATCGCCGCTTCCTGGCGCTCGACACAATCCAGCAGAGCCCGAGCCGTGTCTGGAATATCCGACACCGCATATCCCGCATCGGCAAGATCGCGTAACATTTCAAGCACGCTTTGCGGCACATCCAGACCGACGGCGTAACCCGTGCGCCCCGGCGCGGCGCCCGGGTAATCGGGCATCAGAATGACGACACGGCGATCCTGTTTCGGTGCCTGTTTCATTCGCAGGAAGGCGGAGATGCGGTTCGCCACCTGCTCGACACGATCCACCTCCGGCACATTCAGAAGGCTGGCCCCGCCATCCGCCCGCGCCTGTTTGAACGAGATCGCACCGGCGAGAATCCGGCCATCCAATTCCGGCAGAACCACATGCATGGCAAGATCGGACGGGTTGAGGCCGCGCGCATTTTCCGCCCAGCCATCTCGCCGGGTCGTTGCCATGACCACCTGAAACACCGGAACGCCAAGGCGGTCGAACACTGTTTTCCCGACTTCATCCGTCTGGCTGGCAAAGGCGGTGGCGGCAATGATGGCGGCAGGCTGGAGGTCAGGCAACACGGTTTCGAGAAAGCGGATGGCCTCGCCATCCTTCAGGCCGCTGACGAAAATCGGCATTGGCGCAAAACCGCGCCCGGAAAGGGCGTGGAACAGCGCATCAACGGGTGCTGCATCATCTGCCAGCAGCATCGAGCGGTAAAAGAGAATGGGCAGTCTGACTGTATCGGCTGAAAAAGCGGCACTGCCCTCCGCTTGACTGACGACGCCCTGCCCGGGCCGGTAAAATCCGGCCTTCGGCAATGGTTCAGCCTGGATATCCGGCCACGCGCTATCCTTTGCCAGAGCCGCAAGACCAGCTGCAAGGCTGCCCATATTCGCCCTTCCTCCTTCACGAAAAAAGGAAAGGGCAGAGGCCAGTATCTGAATGTCCACGGTCGACGCCGCTTCGAGTTTTTCGTCCCTGTCGCTGCACTCGCCCGGCAAAAATAGAAGCTTGATGCCGCGCCGGCGGGCCATAATGGCAAGCTGATCGACGCCATAGCGCCATCGATCCGCCCCGCCGAGAATCCGGATAAGGATAACGCGGGCGTGCTCCGCCGTCTTTTCGATCCACAGATCGACCGACATGGGGTGGCGAAGCTCGGAGAGGTTGGCGGCGGAGAGCGCAGGGAGAGTATCTCCAGCTTCCCGCCACGCCCGCTCCAGCCCGGCAAGATCGCTTGCCGAAAAAGACAGCATCACCACATCCGAGCGGGGCTGGTTGAGATCAACCGGCTCGATCAGATCGTCCAGAGACGAGGATGTGGTGGCGAGAATATGCATCTACAGCATTTCCATTAAGAAGTGTCAGGCGGCCAGCATCTGTTCGATCTTTTCGCGGTTGATGCCCTTTTCGCCAATGATAACGAGCCGGCTGCGGCGCTCCTCACCCGCCGCCCATGGGCGGTCGTAATAATGATTGACGCGGCTGCCGACAGCCTGCACCTGCAGGCGCATCGGCTTGGCGGAAACCTCGATGAAACCCTTGATACGCAAAACATTTTCCGCAGCCGCCGTCTCGGCGATGCGGGCCGCCAGCGCTTCCGGATCGCTCACGGCCGGCAGGTCGATGACGAAGCTGTCGAAATCGTCGTGTTCATGGTCAAACGCGCCATCATGATGCGTGCGGCGGTTTTCAATATCCTCTTCCACCGCAAGACCCAGGCCGATCAGCACAGCAGGGTCGATGGCGCCATTCGAAGCGACGACGATCTTCGCCGCCTTCGGCAGATGCTCAAGGATATGGGCCTTCGCCTTGCCGAGACCGGCATCATCGAGAAGATCGGCCTTGGTCAACACGATAAGATCGGCGCAGGCAACCTGATCCTCGAAAACTTCCTCCACCGGATCATCGTGATCGAGCGCCTCGTCATTGGCCCGCTGGGCGGCAAGCGCTTCCATGTCGTGGGCAACCTGTCCTTCGGCAAGGGCGGCGCCATCCACCACGGCCACCACTGCATCCACCGTCACGCGGCTCTTGATCGCCGGCCACTGGAAGGCCTGCACCAGCGGCTTCGGCAGGGCGAGGCCGGACGTTTCGATGAGGATATGCTCCACCTTCGGCTGGCGGCTCAAAATCTGTTCGATAGCGGGTTGGAAATCATCCGCCACCGTGCAGCAGATGCAGCCATTGGCCAGTTCGACGATGTTTTCTTCCGGGCAGCTTTCAATGCCGCAGCCCTTCAGGATTTCGCCATCGATGCCGATATCGCCGAATTCATTGACAATGATGGCGAGCCGCTTGCCATCCAGCTTTTCGAGAAGGCCGCGCAGCAGCGTGGTTTTTCCAGCCCCCAGAAAGCCGGTGACGATGGTGCAGGGAACGCGGTCCAGAAGGGTGCTCATGATCTCTCCTCGGTAAAATCGAATGGGGGAATGCGCGCCACCATGCCGCGCTTCAATGGTTCGGGGCGGCCGCGCCAGGGCATCAGGCCGTCTGCGGAGGCGGCCAGCATATGCGCGCCTGTCAGCAGGTCTTCCGCGTCATCGGGCGTCAGCCCGCCAAACACATAGGACCAGCCGTCGGCACCGCGAAGCACGGCGCTGAGGCCGCGCTTACAATTGGCAAGGCAATTGACGGAACGAACGACGACGCCGGATTCTTCCGCCTTTGCGATAACGGCATCAGCGAGACGCGAACCGGCGCGCGGTTCGGCATTGGGATCGGCTTCATCGCGACAGCTTCGGCAAACGAAGACGACAACACCAGATGCCGTGTTAGCCTGCGTGTTTCCGCCTGCACATGGAGATGTCGCTGAAATATCCAAACCGTTTCGCTTCCCGCGCCTTTAAAAAATCGTCGGGGTGCGGATATCGAAAACGGCGTGCGCAGATGCGCAAACCCAATGTTCGATCTGACCGACTAACCGGAGCACCCCGCCCGGCAGACGTTTTTTTCTGAAACGGCAGGTCTCCTGGCTTGCGGCTTCAAAACACCCGGACACCGCCTTCCCGAACCCATCTTGGAGGTCCAGTGGCTTTACGGTGCGGGCTTACCGCTTACAGTTGCGGGGGCAGCCACGGAATGACCCATTGTCCGGGTGGAACCGTGTTCCCTCTTAGCTTTTCCCGTTGCCGGGAAAAGACCGTCAGTCCGATACCATTAGGCTGAACGGGGGTGAGGGTCAATGCCGTGGCCTGCCCCTCATACATTGCCGGGTGCGGCAAATTGGGTATAGTCGCCGCTCCGAATGGCAGGGGCATCCGGTCCCGCACCGCAGGATGAGAAGGAAAACGCGATGACACGCGACATCAGCGACAACGAAGCCGAACGTCACCGGCAGAAAATGGTCAACCGCAAGACGGTGCAGGATGCCGAAGTTGCGGCAAAGACCATCGAAAAAGGTCTGCTGATGATCAATACTGGCCCGGGCAAAGGCAAGTCCACGGCGGCCTTCGGTCTTGCCCTGCGGATGCTCGGCACCGGGCGGCGGGTCGGCGTCGTGCAGTTCATCAAGGGCGCATGGTCGACGGGCGAACAGCAGGCGTTGACGCTTTTCGGCGACAGTGTTGTCTGGCGCACCATGGGCGAGGGTTTCACGTGGGACACGCAGGATCTGAAACGCGATGTTGCCGCAGCCACAAAAGCCTGGGAAGAAGCCAAGGTCCTGATGGCCGATAAAACGATCGGCCTCCTGATCCTTGATGAGCTGAACATTGCGCTGCGTTACGACTATCTGCCGCTGGAAGAGGTTGTTGAAACCCTGTCCAGCCGCAGACCTGATCTGCATGTCGTCGTCACCGGCCGCAACGCCAAGCAACCGCTGATCGAGGCGGCCGACATGGTAACGGAAATGACGCTGGTGAAACACCACTTCAAGGCGGGAGTGAAGGCGCAGGCGGGGATAGAATTCTGACATGACTGCGCGGGTGCTGATGTTTCAGGGAACCGGCTCGGATGTCGGCAAATCGCTGATGGTGGCCGGCCTTGCCCGTGCATTCACCCGGCGCGGCCTGTCGGTAATGCCGTTCAAACCGCAGAACATGTCGAACAATGCGGCGGTGACCGCCGATGGCGGCGAGATCGGCCGCGCCCAGGCGCTGCAGGCGCGGGCGGCGGGCGTGCCGCTATCCGTCCACATGAACCCGGTATTGCTTAAACCCCAAAGCGAAACCGGTGCACAGGTGGTGGTGCAGGGCAAGATCGTCGGCAATGCCAAGGCCGCCGATTATCAGCACATGAAGGCGGGACTGATGCCGCGCGTGCTGGAAAGCTTCGATCGCCTGAAACAGCAGGCCGATCTGGTACTGGTGGAAGGGGCGGGCAGCGCGTCTGAAATCAACCTGCGCGCCAATGACATCGCCAATATGGGTTTCGCCCGCGCGGCCGGTGCACCGGTGATCCTGATCGGCGATATCGACCGGGGCGGCGTCATCGCCAGCCTCGTCGGCACCAAGGCAGTGCTTGAGCTGGACGATGCGGCAATGATCGAAGGTTTCATCGTCAACCGCTTCCGCGGCGATCCGGCGCTGTTTTCCGATGGCATGCGGATGATCGCGGAAAAGACCGGCTGGGCCTCCATCGGGCTTCTGCCGCATTTTTCCGATGCCGCGAAACTGCCGGCAGAAGATGCTCTCGGTGTTTCCGGCCCGGCCCAACAGAAACCGGGCGCAAAGATCCGCATCGCGGTGCCAATCCTGCCGCATATCTCCAATTTCGACGATCTTGATCCGCTGGACATGGAGCCGGATGTGGAACTGATCCGCATACGGCCGGGCGAAACCATTCCTGCCGATTGCCGGCTGGTGCTGCTTTGCGGTTCGAAATCCACCATCGCCGATTTGGCCGTGCTTAAAAACGCAGGCCTCGATATCGACATCAAGGCCCATGCCCGGCGTGGTGGCTATGTTCTCGGCCTTTGCGGCGGATACCAGATGCTCGGCAAAACCGTTGCCGATCCTGACGGCATAGAAGGGCCGCCGGCGACGGTAACAGGGCTTGGCCTGCTGGATGTCGATACGGTTTTGACCGGCGATAAGCGGCTCGTTTCCGTACGTGGCAGAAGTTTCGACGGGATTGATTTATCCGGCTATGAAATGCATGTCGGCGAAACGAAGAGTGCTGCGGATAGCCTGCCGTTTTCGATGATCGAGGGATATGCCGATGGCACCATCTCGCCTGACGGCCGCGCCTTCGGCACCTACATTCACGGGCTTTTCGCGGATGACCGCCAGCGTAGCGCATGGCTGCTGCGGCTCGGCGGTGAGCATACGCAGCTGAACTACGATGCGCAGATTGAAGCCGTTCTTGACCGTTTGGCGGCGCATATGGAAGAACACCTCGATCTCGACAGGCTGCTGTCTATAGCGCGATAAGGATTGCGAGAAGCCCAAACAGGCCGATCAACAGGACATCTGCGATCCTTGCCAGCCTGAGCGCCGCGCGAATATCGCCGGCAACCAGCGCCGCCCTCCCGCCTTCGCCCATAAAACGCGCATCGATCATCTGCCCACCATAGGAGCGCGGGCCGGCAAGCGCAAAGCCAAGCGCACCAGCCAGCGCCGCCTCCGGCCAGCCGGCATTGGGGGAACGATGGTGGTGCGCATCGCGACGGATTGCGGCGAGGGCCCCGCGCGGAGAAGCACCTTTCACGAAAAACGCGGCGATGACGAAAAGACCGCCGCTCAATCTTGAGGCCGGCAGATTGACCAGATCGTCCAGCCGGGCCGAGGCCCAGCCAAAGGCCTCATGGCGTGGAGAGCGGTGGCCGATCATGCTGTCGGCCGTATTGATCGCCTTGTAAGCTGCACCGCCCGGCAGGCCCAACAAGCCGAGCCAAAGGGCAGGGGCAACAATACCGTCAGAAAAATTCTCGGCCAGACTCTCAATTGCCGCCCGGCATATCGCCGCCTCGTCCAACGCCTGCGGATCGCGACCGACGATCATCGACACCGCCTTGCGGCCACCCTCCACACCCTCGCGCTCCAATGCAACGGCAACGGCCTCCACATGCTGTTCCAGACTTTTTTGCGCCGGAAGCGAGGCGCCGAGGACAGCCGCAGCCAACAGGCCGATGGGCAAGAGAAGCAGAACCGATTGTACGGACCATGCAAGAATGACGGTGAGACCGGCAAAAACAACCAGCGCAGCCACGCCTGCCGCCTTACGCTGCGAAAATGAAGCGCTCTCCCGGTTCCATTTTTTGTCCAGCAGCGCGATAAGCGAACCGATCCAGGTGACGGGGTGGCCGATACGTTTGAACAACCAGTCCGGATAGCCGGTCAAGCGTTCGATCACGAGCGACAGGAAAGCGAGAGCAAAGAACATGGGCGAGACAGTACCAGAAAAGCCGCAGGCTGCGATCCGTCACGGCGGCAATCTCGGCAAGGCGCGCCTGATGTTTCCTGATGCGCCTGAACCGTGGATCGACCTATCCACCGGGATCAATCCGCACTCCTATCCGCATTCTCCCATTCCCGCCAGCGCATTCGCCCGCCTGCCGGAACCGGATGCCGCCGAAGCGTTGAAGCGGCTGGCAGCAACCCATTTTGGCGCACCTTCTGCCGCGCACATCACGCTTTCGCCTGGCACCCAGATGCTGATGCCGTTATTGGCTCAAATCGCTCTTTCCCGTGGGGCAAAAAACGGGGCTGTGCTTTCACCCGCCTATGCGGAACACGCCCGCACAGCGCACATGGCCGGACTGAACGTGACCGAAGTTGACAACCTTGGCGACCTGTCAGCATCCGCATATGCGGTGGTGGTCAATCCCAACAATCCCGATGGTCGTGTCACGGATCGAGACGCCTTGCTGTCTCTGGCTCATTCGATGCGTCGTAAAAACGGCCTGCTCGTCGTGGATGAAGCCTTTGTCGAAGCGGGAGGTACAGAAAGCCTCGCCGATGCCGCCGATCACGATGCGCTGGTTGTGCTGCGATCCTTCGGCAAATTTTATGGCATGGCGGGCGTGCGGCTCGGTTTCGCGATTGCGCATCCTGATACAGCCGCCGCACTTGAGGCAAGGCTCGGTCCCTGGGCAGTTTCCGGCCCGGCACTGCATATTGCGACCGAAGCTTTGGCAGACGATGAATGGCGATCATCCATGCGCCTTCAACTCACGAAAGAAGCCCGGCGCATGAATGACCTGCTGAAAAAAGCGGGGCTGGAAATCAAAGGCGGCACGTCCCTGTTCACGCTGGTCCGGGACAAGCGCGCCACAGCAGTGTTCGGGCATCTTGGCCAACGTGGCATTCTGGTCCGCATCTTTGATGAAAGGCCGAGCGATATTCGTTTCGGCCTCCCCGGCAGCGAAGAGGAGTGGCAGCGCCTGGAAGCGGCGCTGCTCTCTTTCAATCATGCCTCGAAGGTGTAGGTCTCAATCGACTCCGGCTTCATTTCGATGGAGAAGCCCGGCAGTTTCGGCGGCATGTAAGCGGCGTTGCGGATATCGCAGGGCTCGATGAAATGCTCGTGCAGGTGATCCACATATTCGATGACGCGGCCTTCCTTGGTGCCTGAAACCACCAGATAGTCGATCATTGACAGGTGCTGCACATATTCGCAAAGGCCAACGCCGCCGGCATGCGGCCAGACCGGCAGATTGTATTTGGCGGCAATCAGCAGCACAGCCAGCACTTCATTCAGGCCACCCATGCGGCAGCTGTCGATCTGCACCACGTCGATGGCGCCTTCAGCAATGAACTGCTTGAACATGATGCGGTTCTGGCACATTTCGCCCGTCGCCACCTTCACGGAACCGATGGCTGCGCGAATCTTGCGATGGCCGGCGACATCATCCGGGCTGGTCGGTTCTTCGATGAAGAAGGGCTTGGAAAAGGCGAGCTTATTCACCCACTCGATTGCCTGATCCACTTCCCACACCTGATTGGCATCGATCATCAGATAACGGTCAGGACCAATCACCTCGCGGGCGATGGTGAGACGGCGAATATCGTCTTCCAGATCACGGCCGACCTTCATCTTCACATGGTTGAATCCGGCATCAATCGCTTCCTGGCAAAGACGGCGCAGCTTGGCATCGTCATAACCGAGCCAGCCGGCTGACGTCGTGTAGCAGGCATAACCCTCGTTCTTCAGCGTCTCTATACGCTCCTTCTTGCCGCTTTCGGCCTTTTTGAGGATCGCAAGCGCATCGTCGCGGGTCAGCACATCGGTCAGATAACGATAATCAACGATGTCGGCGATTTCTTCCGCGCTCATATCGGCAACAAGCTGCCACACCGGCTTGCCCGCCTTCTTCGCCAGCAGATCCCAGACCGCATTGACGACGGCGCCGGTGGCGAGATGCATCGCACCCTTGTCCGGGCCGATCCAGCGGAGCTGGCTGTCGCTCGTCAGATGCCGCCAATATTTACCGGGGTTCTCGGTGACGGTGGTGAGGTCGGTACCGACCACCAGATGCCGCATCGCTTCGATTGCCATGCAGCAGATGTCATTGCCGCGACCGATGGTGAAGGTCAGCCCGTGGCCCTTCAGGCCTGGCTCGTCGGTGTCGAGAATGACGTAAGCCGCCGAATAATCCGGGTCGGGGTTCATCGCATCCGAACCGTCAAGGCTCTGGGAGGTCGGGAAACGCAGGTCGAAAACACGCAGATCTGTAATTTTGGTCATGGCCGGTTACTCGCGGTCAGTGTCAAAGGAAATCGTTCAATCGTGGTGGAAGGTTTCTTCCATCATCGCCCACCACTCGTCTTGCCTGCGGCTTTCGAGCGGTTGCTGGCAGGGAATGGTGAAAGACCACCATTCCTGGTTCTTGGGGCTTGCGGCTATCTTCGCCATGTCGGCGCTGAAATCCGTGCCGTGATACTCCCAATAGCCGAACAGCAGATTTTCCGGTTCACGCAGGAAGATCGTATAGTTACGGATGTTGCTGTCGCTGATGAGCGCCAGAACTTCCGGCCAGACGACAGCGTGCAGCCTTTTATATTCCGCGATCATCTCGGGTTTGACACCTATGACCATGCCCATACGCTGCATGAAAAACTCCGTTATTGCTTGATGGTAGCGAGCGCTGCGCGCAGCCCGTGTTGCGGCAGGTTCAATCCCAGCCGTTCTGCAGCAGCAATGATCGGGATGAATCGACGACGCTTCTTTTCATCGTGGTTACCGGCGATATCGGCCAGCCGATGCGCGAGAAAAGGATTGCGCAAACGTTCGCGCAACACACTGATATAGACCTCAGCCTCATCTCCCATGCCTTCGGCAGCAAAGACCGGCAGAACCTCGTCCCGCCAGAGCGTTTCCAGATCCGTAACGAGAGCGTCGTCGCCCATTGCCTGACGCACTGTCTCGTCATTCGCACGCGCATCCTGCATCCAGCGCTCCGCCAGATAGGAGTGGCCGAGATTGAGCAGAAAAAGCTTCAGCTTTTCGTAGTGGTCGAGATCATCCGTCAGCACGATCGCAGGGTGAGCGCATGGCAAAACGAGCCCTTCCTGCCTCTCGATCGCCCAGAGCGCATAGGGCTCCGCCACCGCACCAACTGGATCGATAGGCTCGGAGACGATACGGTCGACCAGACTATTGGCGAAACGGCATTTCTCGTTGAGATAAAAGGCAAACCCCGCCGGCAACTGCCATTCGTCTGCAAGCTGGCGAATGACGTGCTGCAGCCTTTCGCCATTGCGCGGCACAAGTTCGCAGGGGAAGATCGACAAAGGCGCCTCCGGATTGCTCTGAAAACGCTCCAGCAGCAACATGCAGAGTTTCGCCGGAAAGCTTTTCGGCACCACCGAGAAATCGGCAGCAAGCCCAGGCCCGTCAGCGGAATCCAGCTCATAACCGCGATCACCCGTATTGGACAGAATGACCTCGGCCATGCAGGCGAGACGCCGCACTTCGGCCCAGTCGGTCGCGGCGGTCAGCGCCCGCGCGACAGCCTTGCTCGGAATTTCCTCATCCACTTCCTGCCCATCGCTGATACCGCGAATGCGCACAGGATAGGGCGCGCCGCTATTCAGTGCGGCAACACGCTTCAGGCTTTCCGCATTGCCGGTCGTCTGAACAATAGCGATATGCCCGAGAGCCTCGCCTTTATCCAGCGCCTGCGAAACGAACAGATCCGCATGCGCCAGAAGAAAACGGCTGGTGCCAAATTGCAGAATGGGCGTGTCAGCTGTCATGCGACCTCCACCATGCCTTTGATTACTCCGGCTTTCGGATCGGTCAGCTGAGAGAATTTGGAAGGCACATCGGCAAGCGTCATCCGGTGGGTAATCAGTGCTTCCGGTACCTTCCCGTCCCGCAGCGCCTGCAACACCCGCTCGAAATCCTGAAGCGTTGCATTTCGGCTGCCCAGCAGCGTCGTTTCGCGCTTGTGAAACTCCGGATCGTTGAAGCTGATATCGCTGGCGACTATGGATACCAGCACATAGGAGCCGCCGTGCCCGACGAAGGAAAACCCGCGTTCCATGGCCTTCGGATTGCCCGTCGCATCAAAAACCGCATCGAAGAAATCACCGCCGGTAATATCAGAGAGGCGGTCCTTATCACCTTCACCGAGCGTTACGGTATGGGCGACGCCGAGATGCTCCCTGCAGAAATCCAGCCGGTCGGTGCGCCCGTCGATCATGGTCACCTCGCCACCATCGAGAACCGCAAAAACCGCACCCGCCATGCCGATAGGGCCGGCGCCGACGATCAGGACCTTCTGCCCCTTCTCGACCGCGCCGCGGCGCACGGCATGCGCGCCGATGGCCAGAAATTCGGTCATGGCCGCCTGATCGAGGCTCAACCCCTCAGCCTTCAGCACGAATTGCTGCGGAACGCTCAAATATTCCACCATGCCGCCATCGCGATGAACGCCGAGGACACCAATATTGCGGCAGCAATTGCTCTTGCCTTTCAGGCAGGCGCTGCATTTTCCGCAGGAGATATAGGGAATGACGGTGACCACGTCGCCAGCGGAAAGAGGACTGCCATCAGGTGCTTCTTCCACGGTGCCGGAAAGCTCGTGGCCCATGATGCGCGGGTAGGAAAGATAGGGCTGGTTGCCAGTGAAGATGTGCAGATCCGTACCGCAGACGCCTATGCGGCGAATGCGCACCAGCACTTCACCTTCACCGCGTACAGGTTTCGGTAAATCCTTGGCGGTAAGTTGACCGGGAGTGTCACAGAAAATCGCCAGCATGCATCACCTGTCAGAAAGGGAATAAAAACGGATGGCGTTGCCGCCAAAAACTGCCGCATGGTCCTCTGCCGGCAAGATATCGCGGCAGAAATCCAGCCAGACCTGGTAATCGCCGGCCAGTCGCAACACCGGCCAGTCGCTGCCGAAGATCACGCGGTTTGCGCCGAAGAGTTCCAGAATGGTTTCCGCATAGGGTCGCACCGCTTCCGGCCGCTGATCACCGCGCTCGGTCAACAGGCCAGAAAGCTTGCAATGGACATTGGGTAGGGCAGCCAGAGCCGCCATGTCGCTCCGCCAGCCGCTATAATGACCGGTGGCGATCAACGGCTTCGCACCATGATCGATGACAACAGGCAGTTGCGGATGGCGGCGGGCGAAAGACAGGAGATGCGGCAGATTTGGCGGCAGGACCAGCGCATCAAACACAAGCCCGTGTTTCACCAGCGCGTCCACAGCGGTATCCAGCGCCGGATCGTCGATCCAGGCCACATCCTCAATGCCCTGCAGCATGGGGCGTACACCCCTGAAGGCCGAATGTTTTGCCCGGCGGGCAATTTCCGTCGCCGCATCGGGGGACTTCATGTCCACCCAGCCAACCACACCTTTGATGAAATCTGTCTTATCCGCCAGCTCCAGCATGAAATCCGTATCGGCGGCAGTCTCCATTGTCTGCACCAGCACTGTTCCCGAAACCCCTGCCTCAGCCAGCAACGGCGACAGATCGGCCGGAAGAAAATCCCGGTAGATGGCGGCGAGCGCCGGCGGCGGCCATTGCCCGGCACGATCCTTCATCAGCCAGAAATGCTGGTGGGCGTCTATGAGCATTGCTTCAGACCTTTCCGCCAGGCACGGGCGAACCTTCGGCAATCAGGCCGCGCCTGTGCAGCTCGGACCAGAATTCATCTGGGATCGATTGTTCGAACCATTCGATATTGGAGGCAAGCTGTTGCGCGTTGCGCGCGCCTGACACAACCGTGACTGAAGCCGGATGGGCGAGCGGGAACTGCAGCGCAGCCGCCTGCAACGACACGCTCAACTCCTCGCACACGCCCTGCAGCGCATCGACGCGCGTGAGGATATCGGCAGGCGCATCGGCATAGTTGAACTTGCGGTTACCAGCCAGAATGCCTGAGTTGAACGCACCAGCGACAACGATGCCGACACCGCTTTCAGCGCAGCGGTTCATGAAGGCAAGGCTCTGCTGTTCCAGGAGCGTATAGCGACCAGCAAGCATGGCGACGTCTATATCGAAGACATCCATGGCGTCGCTGACGATCTGCCATTCGTTAACGCCAAGCCCAACAGCTCCGGTGGACCCTTCTTCGCGCAATTTGCCAAGCGCCCGGAAGCCGCCGCCAGTGGTCAGCTGCTCCCAGTAATGCCGGTGCTTTTCGCCGTGGGTGAAGGAGCCGATATCATGCACGTAAAGAATATCCGGCTTCAGAACGCCCAGCCGCTGCTGGCTTGCCTCGAAGGAGCGCAGGATACCGTCATAAGAATAATCATAGACCGGGCGGAACGGCAGCGGCGCTATATAGGCATCCTCCTCCGGACCGACGGTCTCGTCAGGAACCATCACACGGCCGACCTTGGTGCTGAGCGTATATTCGTTCCGCTCATGCTCCGTTACCATGGTGCCGAGACGACGCTCCGACCGCGTATACCCGTAAAAGGGCGCGGTATCGAAATAACGCATGCCGCTTTCCCATGCCGTGTCGAACGCACCTTTGGACTCCTCATAGGGCGTGACGCGGTAGAGATTGCCCATCTGGGCGCAGCCGAGGCCCATGACCGTGACGTCAACGGCGCGGCGCGGCAATTTACGTGTGTCGGAGACTTTCATCGCAGGGACTTTCCGGGTTTTATTTGAAAAGGCGCGCCACCGTGAAGCGGCGCGCCATCATGCATCAATAAAGAACGTTCTTGGCTTCCGGCTTGTCGACATTGTCCTTGGTGACAACAACGACGCCGGTGTCGACGAACTTCTCAACCTTTTCCTTGTTGATGAGCTTGGTGATGGTTTCCACGCCCTTCTCACCCATCTGGTAGGAACCCTGAACGACGATGCCGGCCAGTGTGCCATCCTTGACGAAGCCCTGAAGATCCTGATTGCCGTCGAAGCCGATGCCAACGACCTTGCCGGCCTTGCCGGTCTGGGCAAGCGCACGGCCAACACCGATTGCCGTCGGCTCATTGGCGCCGAAGATACCCTTCAGATCGGAATTGGCGGCCAGAACGTCGGTGGTCTGGTTCAGCGCGGTCGCCATCTGCGACTGCGAATAGAAAGGACCGACGATCTTCAGGTTGGAATTCATCTGGATGTAATCGGTGAAACCGCCAACGCGGCCGATTTCCGAACCGGCACCGGCAACGTAAGACATGACGGCAATCTTGCCTTCCTTGCCCACCTTGTCGATCAGCGCCTGCGCTGCCAGTTCGCCGGCTTTCTTGTTATCGGTCGCCAGGAACGACTGGTAATATTGCTCGGAGCCGCTCGCCAGCTGCGAGTCGATCAGAACCACGGGAATACGGGCTTCCCAGGCCTTCTTGACGGCCGGAACTAGCGCATCCGGATCGGAAGGGGCAAGAACGATGCCGGCGACCTTACGGTTGATGGCGTTTTCAACCATGTTGACCTGGTCGGCAATCGCAGATTCGGCAGCCGGACCCTGGAAGGTCATGGTGTTGCCGGCAGAGTTCTTCATCGCCGCATCGGCGCCCTTCTGAACGTTCTGCCAGAAGGTGGAATTGACGGTCTTGACGATGACGGCGATTTCGCCGGCCTGCACGGTGGAAACGCTCCACAGCGCGATTGCGGATGTCAGAAGGGCGGTCGCAAGTTTGTTCATTTCTTCCTCCATGATGTCGGCATACCGGGCCTCCCCTTGCCGATCTTTTTTGCGGAAAGGGTCCGCAGGCCCTTGATCAGCGGCGGTTGCGCAACTGGTCGATCCAGACGGTGACCAGAATGACGAGGCCGATGATGATCTGTTGTGTGAAGGCGGAGACGCCGTTCATATTGAGACCGTTGCGCAGGATACCGATGACGAAGGCGCCGATGGCTGTGCCGGAAATTGTGCCCACACCGCCGATCAGGGACGTGCCGCCAATGACGGCGCTGGCAATCGCATCCAGCTCATACATCACGCCTTCATTCGGCTGGGCCGTGACGAGGCGTGACATCAGCACGCAGCCCGTCAGTCCAGCCAGAGTTCCGGACAGGATGTAGGTGAAGTTGGTAACGCGGGCGACATTCACGCCAGACAGCCGCGCCGCATCCGCGTTGGAACCGACGGCATAGATATGACGGCCGAGGATCGAGCGGTTGAGCATGAAGGAAACCGCAAGCGCAATCACCACCATCAGGATGACGGGGTAGGGGATGCCCGGAAACACGACGTTCGGAAAGCCGTCATCACCGATAGTGACGATGCGGAAGAGCGCGCCATTGCCGAGTTCGCCGAAGGATTCCCCGAGGCCGGACACAGCACGCGCGCCGGTGATCTGCAGGGCCACACCGCGGGCGATCAGCATCATGCCGAGTGTGGCGATGAAGGGCGGCAGCTTGAAGCGTGTGACAAGCAGGCCGTTGATGAAGCCGCAAAGCGAACCCGTCAGAATGCCGAGAAACATGCCGATTGGCACCGGCATGCCAAGTTCTTTCACCGCAAGGGCTGCAACGACCCCGGCAAGCGCAAGCACCGAACCGACGGAAAGATCGATACCGCCGGTGATGATGACACAGGTTGCGCCAATACCGAGCAGCGCGATGGATGTGACCTGCAATGCGATCGTCATGCCATTATTGACGGTGAAGAAAGCGCTGCTGGTTGCGGAGAAGACCGCGACAAGCGCCACGAGGCTGCCAAGCGCCGCAAATTTCTGGATGATGTCCTTTTGGCGGTCGCTGAAAGCGAAGCTCTTCTTGGGTTCTGCAATATTGGCCATGTCGTTCCTCACTACGCGGCCCGGCCGTAACCGGACGCATACCGCATGATTTCTTCCTGATTGGTCTTGGCGGTCTCAAGCACGCCCGTGATCCGGCCCTGGTGGAAAACGGCGATGCGATCCGTTAGCCCGAGAATTTCCGGCAGCTCCGAACTGATGAGAACAACGCCGATGCCCTGCGCGGCCAACTCATCCATGATCTTGTAGATCGCGAATTTCGCGCCGACATCGATGCCGCGCGTCGGCTCATCGAAGAACAGCACACGCGACTGCCGGAACAGCCATTTACCGATGATGATTTTTTGCTGATTGCCACCCGATAGCAGCCGCACGGTCTGCTGGATGGAAGGTGTACGAATATTTAAAAGATCGACGTAACGTCTGGCGACATCGTCGTGCTTCTTGAAATCGATCAACCCGAAACGGTTGGAAACTTCGCCAATATTGGCAAGAGTGGTGTTTGCGGCAACGGACATCTTGATGGCGAGACCATCGCTCTTCCTGTCTTCCGACAGATAGGCAATGCCTTCCCTGATGGCGTCCTGCGGTGAGCGGATGGAAAGCTCGCGGCTCTCAAAGATGATTTTTCCGCTATCAAGAGCATCGGCTCCGAAGATCGCACGCGCCACCTCAGTACGCCCGGCCCCCATCAACCCGGCAAAACCGAGAATTTCGCCGCGCCGCAGCGAGAAGGAGACATCCTGAAACACGCCCGCGCGCGTCAATCCCTCGGCAGAGAAGATGATATCTTCAGAGGGCTTCGATGTGCGCTCCGGAAACTTGTCTTCCAGTGAGCGCCCGACCATGCGCGTGACGATATCGTCAACGGTGATCGACGCAAAATCGTCGGTCGAAATATAACGCCCGTCACGCAAGACCGTCACGCGGTCGACGATCTCGGCCATTTCATCCAGACGATGAGAAATATAGACGATGCCGACACCGGATGCCTTTAGATCGCGAATGACCTTGAATAAGAGCCGCGTTTCCTGCTCGGTTAGCGAGGAGGTCGGCTCATCCATGATGAGCACTTCAGCGTCAAGAGAGAGCGCCTTGGCGATCTCCACCATCTGACATTGGGCGACCGAGAGGCCACGCACGATCTGGTCGGGATCGATATCGACTCCCAGCCGATCGAGACAGCGTTTGGCATCGAGGCGCAGCTTTTTGCGGTCAACGAGAAAACCGCGGCGCGGCTCACGGGCAAGATAGATGTTTTCGGCGACGGAAAGATGCGGAACCAGATTGAGTTCTTGATGAATGATGGCGATGCCCGCCGCTTCAGACTCCAGCGGCGACGCATATTGCACCTTCACGCCCTTGTGCAGGATCGTGCCGTCGCTGGGCTGGTAGACGCCGCTGATGATTTTCATCAGCGTCGATTTTCCTGCGCCATTCTCGCCGCAGACAGCATGCACTTCACCGCTGCGCAGATCGAAATGCACATTCGACAGCGCCTTGACGCCCGGAAATTCCTTGCTGATGTTTTCAAGACGCAGGAGGGCCGAACGCTCCGCGCCCGTCTCCTCAGGCGAAAAATCGCCCCGAATTGTCGATGCGCCCTGCGACATCTGGAAACCTCCCACTCGTGCTCCCCACTCCACCGGGGTGCCTTGAACAGGCCAAATGGTTAGGCCGGTTTTCTGGAATGGTCAAGCCAATTAGGGCGAAATTTGAAATACGCCTTTGAATGGCGCGGAATCTTCATCGCCGAAGATCCGATATAATACTGTAAATTCTTATATTTAAGTAATTTCTTGCGTATTGATACGCTTGGCGTTACGGTAAGGCCAAATAGAGATTGCAGATAGGGATCATCGAAAAACATATGAATGGTCAGGCCAAAATAGCGGAACCACGCCGGCTCTATCAGCAGATAGCGGACCAAATACGTGAACTCATCGATCTCGGTGAGTTTCTGCCTGGAACACGGCTTCCGGCCGAACGGGAACTGGCGCAGAAACTCGGTGTATCGAGACCCTCGTTGCGAGAAGCGCTGATTGCGCTTGAAATAGACAACACTGTTGAAATTCGCATGGGTTCCGGTGTCTATGTCTCGACAGAGGCTCTCCAGACAACCCACCACACCAAATCGCTGGGCGACAGCCCCTCTGAGCTGATGCAGGCGCGCGCGGCTCTGGAAGGCGCGACCATCGTGCTGGCGGCAAGCCGCATGACCGACGAAACGATCTCAAGCCTTCGCCAGATCCTGAATACCATGCAGAAGGAAATCGAGGCGGGACGTAAGCCTCTGGATCAGGATCGGCTGTTTCACGTCACCATTGCCGAGCAATCCGGCAACAGCGTCCTCACACGGCTGGTGGCGAGTCTTTTCGACGAACGACACAGCCCCATTTCAGCCCAGTTGCGGGTCAAATTCGAGGATCGGGATACCTGGACCCATGCGCTTCAGGAGCACGAAGCCATTCTGGCAGCTCTGGAACTCAAGGATCCACTGCTGGCGCAGGCGGCCATTCATACCCATCTTGAAGGCTCCAAACGGCGCTGGGTCGAAAGCTGAGTTAGAAACATAGCAGGCAATATACCGGGAGGAGGAAAACCCGTGAGTGAGAATTCCGAGGCAACCATTTTGCTGAACGCCAACGACAATGTTGCGGTGGCGCGCCGGTCCATTCCGGCCGGTGGTGCGACGGGCAGGGGCGATCTGACGGCTCGCGAACTGATCGGACGCGGGCATAAAGTGGCCCTGAAATACATCAAATCCGGAGACGAGGTGCTGAAATACGGCCAGGTGATTGGTATCGCCACTCAGGATATCGAGCCGGGCCGGCACGTGCATCTGCACAATCTCGCCATGGTACCTTCCGAACACGCTCATCAGTTCAGTGTCGATATTGAAGAAAAGGGCATGGTGCCGGAAACCGAACGCCGCACCTTCATGGGCTATGATCGTGGTCTCGGCGGCGTGGGCACACGCAACTATATTGGCGTCATCGCATCGGTGAACTGTTCCGCCACGGTGTCGCGTTACATCGCCGATTATTTCAACAAACAGGGCGGACTTGACGGGTTCGATAATGTCGATGGCGTCGTGGCGCTAACCCATGGCGGCGGCTGCGCGCTGAACACCAAATCGGAAGGCTACCGCCTTCTGATCCGAACCATTCAGGGTTATGCCCGTCATCCCAATTTCGGCGGTATTCTGCTGATCGGCCTCGGTTGCGAAACCAACCAGATCGCCCCCATCCTCGAACATTACAAGATGGAGGAAGGCGAGCGGCTGCGCACCATGACGATCCAGCAGCACGGCGGCACGCGCAAGACAATCGATGCGGCGATTACCGAGATCAAGGCCATGCTGCCAATGGTCAATGCCGCCCGCCGTACCGAACAACCGCTTTCGAAGCTGAAGGTGGCGCTGGAATGCGGCGGTTCGGATGGCTACTCCGGCATATCCGCCAACCCGGCACTCGGCTATGCGTCCGACCTCATTGTCCGCAATGGCGGCACGACAGTTCTTTCCGAAACACCGGAGATTTACGGCGCCGAGCACCTGCTGACAAAACGCGCCGTCACCCCGGCGGTCGCCGAAAAACTGCTGCAGCGTATTGACTGGTGGCGGGATTATACCGCCCGCAATGGCGACGAACTCAACAACAACCCCTCCCATGGCAACAAGCTTGGCGGCCTGACCACCATTTTGGAGAAATCACTGGGTGCAGTCGCCAAGGGCGGTTCCATGCCGTTGAAGGCCGTGTATGAATTTGCCGAAACCGTCACCGAGCAGGGTTTCGTTTTCATGGATACGCCCGGCTACGATCCCGTCGCCGTCACTGGCCAAGTCGCCGGCGGCTGCAACGTCATCTGTTTCACCACCGGCCGCGGCTCGGTTTCCGGTTTCAAGCCGTCGCCCTGCATCAAGATCGCCACCAATTCCGAAATGTATGAACATATGAAGGAAGACATGGATATCAACTGCGGTGAGATCGTTACCGGCGCAGAAACCATAGAAGAATCCGGCAAACGAATTTTCGAACATATTCTGGCCGTGGCTTCCGGCGACAAGACCGTCAGCGAGATTTACGACTACGGCGACAACGAATTCGTGCCGTGGCAGGTCGGGGCAGTCACCTGAACAAAAATCAAAACTGTCCCACGTGAAACAAAAGGCCCGGAAATCACTTTCCGGGCCTTCACTATTTCTGACTATAGGTCCGCGACTTAGTGGCGGAAGTGACGCATGCCCGTGAACACCATCGTCACATTATGCTCGTTTGCAGCGTCGATCACTTCCTGGTCACGCATGGATCCACCCGGCTGGATGACAGCTGTGGCACCAGCGGCAATCGCAGCAAGCAAGCCGTCAGCGAAAGGATAAAACGCTTCCGAAGCAACAGCGGAGCCGCGCGTCAGTGGTTCGGCAAGGCCAAGCGCCTTGGCCGCATCTTCCGCCTTCTGGGCGGCGATGCGGGCGGAATCCACCCGGCTCATCTGGCCGGCACCGATACCAGCCGTCTGTCCATCCTTGGCGTATATCACGGCATTTGATTTAACATGCTTGGCAATCTTGAAGGCGAACTTCATGTCTTCAAGCTCCTGCGCCGTCGGCGCGCGCTTGGTGACAACCTTGAGGTCGAGATCTTCGACCATGCCATTATCACGGCTTTGCACCAGCAGGCCGCCGGACACGGTCTTCGCGGTGATGCCGGCTGCACGCGGATTCGGAAGGCCGCCAGCGGTCAGCAGACGCAGGTTCGGCTTGCGGGCAATGATGGACTTTGCTTCTTCGGTGACGTCAGGTGCAATGATGACTTCGGTGAAGAGCTTGACGATCTCTTCCGCCGTTTCCGCATCAAGCGTTTGGTTCAAGGCGATGACGCCGCCAAAGGCAGAAACGGAATCGCAGGCCAGTGCCCGCCGGTACGCTTCGGCGAGTGTCGGACCAGTTGCAACACCACAAGGGTTGGCATGCTTGATAATGGCGACTGCCGGCGCATTTTCAGGCAGGAATTCCGCCACCAGCTCGTAAGCTGCATCCGTATCGTTGATATTATTGTAAGAAAGCTGTTTGCCCTGAAGCAGCGTCGCCGTTGCGACGCCGGGGCGCTTTTCGCCCGTCAGATAAAAACCGGCGCTCTGATGCGGGTTCTCGCCATAACGCATCTTTTCCTTCAGCGTCCCGCCGATGGCACGGTAACCCGGTGTCTCGATGGAAAGCGCTTCAACGAACCAGTTGGAAATCACCGCGTCATAGGCGGCCGTGCGGGCATAGGCCTTGGCGGCAAATGTCTGGCGCAGCGCATAAGACGTCTGGCCGTCATCAGCCTGCAGGGCTTCAACCAGTGCCGGATAGTCCGAAGGATCGGTGACGACCGTGACATAGGCATGGTTCTTGGCGGAAGCGCGGATCATCGCCGGGCCGCCAATATCGATGTTTTCGACCGTCGTCGGATAATCGCCGCCCTTGGCGCGAACTTCCTCGAAGGGATAAAGATTGATGACCGAAAGATCGATCGCCTCGATACCATGTGCCTTCATCGCCTCGACATGTTCCGCATCATCCCGGATTGCCAGAAGCCCACCATGCACGTTGGGATGCAAGGTCTTAACGCGGCCGTCCATGATCTCAGGAAAATTGGTTACGTCGGAAACATCCGTCACCGGCAAGCCCGCTTCGGCGATGGCTTTTGCGGTACCGCCTGTCGACAGGAGCTTGACGCCGAGCTTTGACAGAACCGTCGCCAGCTCGAGGATATCAGTCTTGTCGGACACGGAAAGAAGCGCCGTGCGGATTTTGACTTTGTCGGGGGCGGGGATTTTTTTGGACACGACGGCCATCGGGCATACTCCGTTTGACGGGGAAGACGGGCTGAAATGGAATTGATCCAGCAATTGCCGCCGCGTTAACACAGCTTACCGGATTAATAAACAGCAGGGATGACGGAGGACGAAATCCATGAGCAGTTTTCGTCCGAAATAGCCCGGATTACGGATGAGATACGGCTCAGGCCTTGCGTTCGATGATCCAGCGGATTTCCCGCGTGTTGGCGAGATTGAAGGGCAACTCGATCTGTTGCGAAGGCCGCATGCCGGATGCATCGGCCATGAACACATCTTCGGTCACGAAAACCTCCAGACCCGGCGCCGAGAACAGCCAGGTGGTTCCGTCAGCCGCCTCCAGGTAAACCGACTCCTCATCCCGCTGGAACAACTGAATATGAGGATGGATATGGAAACGCGAAACCGCCGAGATCGACTGCAATTGTGTCTTCGTCGTACTCTCGTCGGCTCTGAGCAGGTCACGGCCTTTAATTTTCGTGCCGGCCGCATTTAACTCGATTTCCCGCTCATGATAGCAGCCAAAGTTTTGCAGATAGCCATCATGCGACGCCCGCAGGACGTCGTTGCCGTTTCCATCAGTTCCACGCTCGCTATCCACCCGGCTGACGCCAGAAATCATGATAGGGCCAAGCAGCCTGGAGCGCGACAATCTGCAAGAGGAGGTATCTGCAAGCGTGACGGTGGAATGGGCGGCCGTTGACCGGCTGGCTCGCTGATATTCCGGGGCTGCATTTTTCGGAAAGCCGGAATTGATGATGAACCGGTTCTTGCCGCAGGACATTTCAAAAGACAGGCAACCCGAATGGGCATTACGGGAAAGCTCCGCCGAGCCTGGATAACCGGTGTCGACGATGATGACGGTCTCATCTGTCGCAAGCCGATGGTAATTCACATCCGGCAACATTTTCGACGGCCGACCGGCGGTTTCGTCGTAACGCAACACGGAGACAAGCTCATTGGCAAGCGTCGCCGTCGCACCGTTGAATAGTGCAAGGTCGCCACCCTGATGCCTGAAAAAGCGGATTGCCGGAAACATCCGGTCTATCGCCGGCACCAGCCCGGAGGGCAGATCGTGGCCAAGATTGATATAACTTTGCCGAAGCGGCAAGAGATCGAGCAGCAGATCAAGCATGACCCGCGGGTTACGGGACACATGCCCGCCATCGGGCAGAATCTGGCGTTCCATTTCCTGAGCCAGCTTCATACCGTGCCGGGTGATACGGGAGAGGCGTGTCGGCATGGCAATGGAGGCCATCGCAAGCGCAATCCTGATCCTGAGCCGCGTCTCGCCATCCGGCGCGTGTTTGACGATCCTGTCCAGATAACGCACATGAAAAGCGAGACTTTTGAGGAAACGGCGGTAAAAGCCAGCATCGGCCTCGAATAAAACAACGGGAGAATGGGACAGCCAGGCAATCAGCCGCTGCGCCGTAATCTCCGGCGACCAGCCTGTCCCGGTAACGCGCCTGCCGTTCAGGGCAATCCATTCGGCGACAATGCGACGCGCCCGCTTGCAAGCCTCACTCGACCTGTCGGAGCGGATATGCCTCAACCAGCCGAAGGCGTGCAGCCGCTCCTCAAAAACAAGCGAGGGATAATCCACCTGAAAAGGCGAAAGACCGCCGGTTTCCACGACGCGACCGGCAAGCGCAATCCGCCCGCGCAGCAATTCCTCGGCAAAATAAGGATCGATTGCCCTCAAATCCGTCGGTGCCGCTACCAGACCATCGGGCACACGGTTGGCAAACCGCGAGACATGCAAGCGCAAAGGTGTAAGGCCGACACACAGATGACGATACGCCATCCGTGAAAGAAGACCGGCCGCATTCATGCTGCCTGCAAAGGACCCTAACAAGCTGTGTTTCCCGCTTCACATGTTTTGTTTTTATCAGTGAACCGTGATGACCGGAACATTATCGATAAATATCAATGATTCGCGAAAGCTTCGCTTTTTTCTACTTCTTACGCAAGACACTGCTAAAAAACCCGTCGACACCGCCGAACATATCCGGCGTCGTGCGCAGATCACCCTCTGGGCTGACAGCCGCTTCCATTCCCGGCCAATCTTCCTTGCGAACGGCAATACGCTCCACATCTGGATTTTCCGCGAGAACCTGCGCGATCATCTCTTCGCCTTCCGAAGGATCAAGCGAGCAGTTGGAGAACACCACGATACCGCCAGAACCCACCAATGTCAGCGAATGCCGCAACATCTGGCCCTGAAGAGCCGCAAGTTTGGCAATGTCCGTTTCATCCTTCGTCCAGCAGACATCGGGATGTTTACGCAGCGTGCCGGTGGACGAACACGGCGCATCCAGGAGAACAGCGTCAAATCGCAGCTCCGGCTGATACTTCAACATGTTCACCTCCACCGTTTCGGCATGGAGGCCAAGCCGGTCGAGATTTTCCCTGAGGCGCCGCAGACGATTGCCGGACTGGTCCAGCGCCGTCACTTTAGCGCCCGCCAGCGCAAGCTGGGCCGTTTTGCCGCCGGGGGCTGCACAGAGATCGGCGACACGTTTGCCGGAAATATCTCCCAGCAACCGCACCGGCATGCTGGCGGCAAGATCCTGCACCCACCAGGCGCCCTCGGCAAAACCTTCAAGCGAGGGAATCTGCCCTTCGAAATCTCCAAGGCGCACACTGCCATTTGGCAAAACCGTGCCGCCCAGCTTCTCCGCCCACAGGGCCGGATCAGCCTTGACTGTAAGATCAATGGAGGACGGTGTCAGCTGCGCTTCGGAAATCCGTTGCGCCACTTCATTGCCATATGCGGAAACAAGCCGCGCATAGAACCAGTCCGGCAACACCGGTACGTCGGCAATGGCCTGTTCGATTTCCGCTTTCTCCCGGCCAAGCCTTCTGAGAACGGCGTTGACCAGCTTCACGAAACGCTTGTTGCGCGGGTCACGATGGGCCTGTTCCACCGCCAGATCGACAGCGGAATGATCGGGGACATCGAGATAGAGCATCTGCGCTGCGCCGACGACAAGTACGTGGTGCAGCGATCGCGCACCCTGTGGCAACGGCCCGTCAAGCAGCATCGATAGTGCCGTTTCAATGCGGGGGAGGTGGCGAAGCGCACTGTTGACGATGGCTCTCACCAGCGCCCGGTCCGCAATGGAAAGCGCCCGATAGACAGGATTGCCGTTTTCGCTATCCAGCATGCCATCAAGCGAAGTCTTCTTTTCCAGAACGGCAGCGAGAATACGGGTCGCGGCGATGCGCGCAGCAAGGCCTGGCTTGTCCTCGAAAGACGAAGGGCCGTCTTCACGGCCCCCGCCTTGTCCCGGTCTCGCTTGTCCCGGTCTCGGTTTTCTGGACCGGGCCGGCTTATTCTGAATATCGGATGTCAAGACCACGGTCCCTTGCGCTCGTTTTCGTTGCTTCGTCCCGTATTGGGAACGGAGCCTGATTTGCGCAGAGGTCTATCACCCGATGGCGGCGGCGTCGATGCTCGCGGGGAAAACTCCTGCGCCATGGCATGCAGCGCCGCCACGCGGTTTTCCGTATTCGGATGCGTGGAGAAGAGATTGTCCATACGTTCACCGGAGAGGGGATTGATGATGAACATATGCGCCGTTGCCGGGTTGCGCTCGGCATCGTCATTGTGAATCTGCTGCGCCATGCCGGAGATTTTCTGCAACGCCGAGGCAAGCCATAGCGGATTACCACAGATTTCCGCGCCGCGGCGGTCGGCGGAATATTCCCGCGTCCGGCTGATCGCCATCTGCACCATCATTGCGGCGAGCGGCGCAACGATCATCGCAACCAGCACACCGATAAAGCCGAGCGGATTATTGTTGTTTTCACGGTTGCCTCCGAAGAAGAAAGCGAAATTGCCGAGCATGGAGATGGCGCCCGCCAGCGTGGCGGTGATCGTCATGGTCAATGTATCGCGGTTCTGCACATGCGCCAGCTCATGGGCCATGACGCCAGCCACTTCTTCCGGGGTTAGACGCTCCAGCAGACCCGTAGAGGCCGCCACAGCGGCGTTCTGCGGGTTTCGTCCCGTCGCAAAGGCGTTGGGCTGGGGGCTGTCGTAAATATACACCTTCGGCATCGGTAGGTCGGCATTGTGCGAAAGATCGCGGATCATGTGGAAAAATTCGGGCGCATTGGCCTCGTCAATCTCCCGCGCGCGATAGGCGGAGAGGACCATTTTATCCGAATTCCAATAGGAGAAGAGGTTCATACCCGCAGCGATGAGAAGGGCAATCATCATGCCGCCCTTGCCGCCGATCAGAAAACCGACACCCATGAACAATGCCGTCATGAAGGCCAGAAGCATTGCCGTGCGCATCATGTTCATCCGTTAAAATCTCCTTGTCGTTCATCAGCAACCATTGCGGGGTTTATAAACCCCGCTTGATTATATAATCTGGTAAACGCCAAACATATTTCAATATCCCGTCATAGGGAGGATTTCTCATGCAAGATGCGGATAATGACAACGGCGCGGAAACGCCGAGACGGCTATCGCCGGCAGCGGAACGCGCCCTGAAAGAAGCCGAAGAACGACGTCAACAACAGGCAGAGCTTCAATTGCCGCCGGAAACAGGCGGCCGCGGTGGTGCCGAACCCGTTCGTTTCGGTGATTATGAAATAAAAGGCCGCGCAATCGACTTTTGAGCCGCACCAGACATAAATACCCGCCAAAAGCGGGTATTTATCAACTAAAACAAATAGTTGACTATTTTTGTTCCAGAAGTCGGCAGACCGCTTCCAGCTGTTCAAGCGTGCGGTATCCGATGCGGATTTGCCCGGAACCACCCTTGTGGTTGATCTTTACATCAAGCCCCAGGGCGTCCGACAGGCTTCGCTCCAACGCAATCGTATCAGAATCCTTCTCAGCCGCCGGTCGCTTCTCCGCAACGTCGCCCTGTGACTTAATGTCGTTTTGCGCCAGACGCTCGGCGTCACGCACCGACAATCCCTTGGAGACGATCGTTCTCGCCAGATTTGCCGGATCAGACGTTGAAACAAGCGCCCGCGCGTGACCCGCGGACAGGGAACCGTCTGCGAGCATATCCCGTACCGGATCTGGAAGCTTTAAAAGCCGGAGACTGTTTGCAACATGGCTACGGCTCTTGCCAATAATCTCGCCGAGATCATTCTGGGTATAGCCATGTTCGGCGATCAGCTGTTCATAACCCATCGCCTCTTCAAGTGGGTTCAGGTCTGAACGCTGTACGTTCTCGACAATGGCCAACTCAAGCGCAGTGCGGTCGTCCACATCGCGAACGATGACAGGCACATCGGTAAAGCCAGCCAGTTGCGCCGCACGCCAGCGTCTTTCACCGGCAATAATCTCGTAACGGTTGATCGCAACCGTCCGCACGACCACAGGCTGAACAATTCCATGCTGGCGAATGGATGCGGCCAGATCCTGCAATTCATTCTCGTCAAAATGACGCCTTGGGTTTCTTTGGCTGCGAGCGATGAATTCAATCGGAATGGTGCGGTCAGCATTGACGGTACGCTGCGGCTCGCCCACCGGCATCGGTTGATCCATTTCGCCGATCAATGCAGCAAGACCACGCCCGAGTCGACGCTTGGAAAGATCATCACTCATAAGATATTACTCCATACATTCCGGCAGACGTCAGGCGGCTTTTCGCAGCCGCTCTCTCTGAATCACTTCCGATGCCAACTGCAAATAGGCCTGGCTACCGGCGCATTTCAGATCATAAAGAATTGCGGGTTTACCATAAGACGGCGCTTCTGACACACGAACATTACGCGGAATGAGCGTGTGGTAAACCTTTTCACCCAAATGGGCACGTACATCCGTAACAACCTGCTGCGCAAGATTGTTCCGCGCATCGAACATCGTCAGAACGATACCCTGTATATCAAGCTGCGGATTAACCGAGCCGCGGATCTGGCTGACAGTATCCAACAACTGACTAAGACCTTCGAGAGCAAAGAATTCGCATTGCAGCGGCACAAGCACAGAGTGGGCGGCTGTCATGGCATTCATGGTCAGAAGATTGAAAGAGGGCGGGCAATCGACGAGAATATAGGAATAGTCTCTTGCCTCTTGCGTTTCCATGGCCGCACGCAACAGAAAGACGCGGTTGGAAACATTGGCAACCTGCATCTCGAAGCCAAGCAAATCCATGGTCGATGGTACGATGTCGAGATTTGGCACTGCCGTCGGAACAGCAACTTCACTAATGGTGTGATCGCCCACCAGAAGATCATAGGATGAAAACTTGCGTTCCTTGCGGTCAATTCCAAGCCCGGTGCTGGCATTGCCCTGCGGATCCAAATCAATGATCAATACGCGCTCGCCAATAGCCGCCAGTGCCGTTGCCAGATTAATGGCCGTCGTTGTCTTTCCAACGCCACCTTTCTGGTTTGCGACTGCGATAATCCGGTTTATTTCAAAAGTCATGCCGCACCTGGCCAGCTTGTCAGCGTCTCAAAGTGAGGTTGCTGATTTCAAGAACAACAGAATCTGCCTCAATGGCACTCTGATGTTTTACCAGATCAAACTGCCAGCGACCATGCGCTTTCTGCACTTCAGAATCATAATCCCGGCCTTTATTAAAATATGCCTTGAGATTGGGATTATTCTGCGCCCAGGGATGTATGTAGTCGAAAAGCAGATCAAGCTCGGCGAGCGCCCGCGCAGAAACCGCATCGCAGGTTTTGACAATTTCGGGTGCTTTTTCGATCCTTATTGGATGAACACTGCCTCTCGCCCCGGTTTCCTTCAGGGCAATCCGCAAAAATGCAGCCTTTTTGTTGTTGCTTTCGACCAGATCCACCCAACCATCGCCTAGTTCCGCAAGAAAAATAGCGGTAATAACGCCGGGGAAACCACCACCGCTGCCTAAGTCAGCCCATCTCTGTGTCTTGGGAGACAGCTGGAATATCTGGGCACTGTCGGCAACATGCCTACTCCAAAGCTCTGTAAGAGTGGAGGGCGCGACCAGATTTGTGGTTTTATTCCACTTCTTAAAAAGCTCGACAAAGTGCTCGAGCCTCTCATGTGTTTCACGTGAAACACTCTGGCCGTTTATCTTCATAATCCGACTCGCTATTGGTGCATGCGCAATTTTTCGCCTTGCCCGGCAGAACTTTTACGCAGCAGGGCAAGCAGCAGGGATATCGCAGCCGGCGTCATACCGTCAACACGCGCCGCCTGCGCAATGTTCTCGGGACGAGCCTTTTCCAACTTTTGTTTAAGTTCGTTGGAAAGACCTGACAGGCTCTGGAAATCAAAATCATCCGGGATCTTTCTATCTTCGTCCCGTTTGATATCAACAATGTCCGCGCTCTGCCGCTGCATATAAACCGCATAGCTCGCTTCAATTTCCAGAGTTTCTGCAACCTTACCCCGAAGCGATTCCAGCTCCGGCCAATGCTGCGTGAGGATATCCAGTGTTATATCGGGATAAGCGAGTAATTCATAAATGGAACGTCGCTGGCCATCTTGATTGAGCTTCAATCCCTGCTTTGCCGCCTGGGAGGGGCTGATGGTAGTTGCCTTCATCAGCTCACGACCCGATTCCAGATCAGCAATAAATGCCTCAAAGCGCTTTTCGCGCTTGGAACCGATAATGCCGGCGCTTTGGCCAATTGGCGTTAGCCGCAAATCGGCATTATCCACCCGCAGGGAAAGCCTATATTCGGCTCTAGAGGTGAACATCCGATAGGGCTCGCTCACTCCCTTCGAGGTCAGATCATCGATCATGACGCCGATATAGGATTCCGTTCGGCTGAAATAGAGCGGATCGGCATTGCTCGCATATAAAGAAGCGTTCAACCCCGCAACAAGACCCTGAGCGCCGGCTTCTTCATAACCAGTGGTGCCATTGATCTGCCCCGCCAGGAACAGCCCGGGAATTTTGCGGCATTCAAGCGAGGGCTTGAGCTCCCGCGGATCGACATAGTCATATTCAATGGCATAGCCGGGTTGAAGAATAGCAACCTGTTCGAGCCCTGGTATTGTGCGGATAAATTGTTCCTGTACGGAAGCGGGAAGGGAGGTCGAGATACCATTCGGATAGATGGTATGGTCGTCCAGACCCTCGGGTTCCAGAAATATCTGGTGACCGTCGCGCTCCCCAAAACGGGTGATCTTATCTTCGATGGACGGGCAATAGCGTGGGCCAACACCCTCAATCTGTCCAGAATACATCGCCGACAGATGAATATTGTCCTGGATGATCTTATGCCCGGCCGGCGTCGTGCGAGTCACGCCACATTCGATCTGCGGGTTGAGAATATGATCCGTCATAAACGAAAAGGGCACTGGATCCTCATCCGCCCCCTGCCGATCGACAGCGTCCCAGTGAATGGTGCGAGCATCGAGCCGGGCAGGCGTGCCCGTTTTCAACCGTCCCATGACCAAGCCAAGACGAGAAAGCGTCTCTGAAAGACCCAATGACGGCTTTTCGCCAACGCGACCGGCAGGAATCTTTTCGGAACCGATATGAATCAGGCCACGCAGGAAAGTTCCACTGGTCAAAACGGCAGCACCGCACGGAATCCGGCTACCATTCACCATAATAACGGCGGAGACCCGATCATCCACCATTTCAATATCAAAGGCGTCACCTTCAATAATCGTCAGATTTTCAATCGCGTCGATTTCACGCCGCATCGCCTCGCGGTAAAGCCGCCTGTCAGCTTGAGTCCGAGGTCCTCGAACCGCAGGGCCTTTTTTACGATTGAGCATGCGAAATTGGATACCGGCAGCGTCAGCGACCCGGCCCATCAAACCGTCCAGTGCATCAATCTCGCGAACCAGATGTCCTTTGCCAAGACCGCCAATCGCAGGGTTGCAGGACATCACCCCAATCGTCTCACGCTTATGGGTAACGAGGGCGGTTTTTGCACCATGTCGGGCGGCGGCGGCAGCGGCTTCACTGCCGGCATGGCCGCCTCCGATAACTATGACATCAAATGACTGGTACATGTTCCCGCGCCTTATCCTAAATCATCCACATAGCCACCACGGTAGCCAATGTTTCACGTGAATCATTTTCCTATGCAGAATTCCGAGAAGATTACGCCCAGCAAATCTTCCACATCAACTCGGCCGGTAATGCGCCCAAGCGATGTTGCCGCGAGCCGCAAATATTCTGACCTTATCGCAAGGTCCATGGCTTCGGAATCCAGCGCATCACTAACATAGTTCAGCGTCTCTTCAAGTCGTTTTTTATGGCGGGCGCGTGCAGGAACCAGTGTCTGGCCGCCACCAACGCGGTTCTTGATCTCCTGGGTGATCACCGATCTCAGTTCTTCCAGACCATGTCCCTCTTTGGCAGAGATAGAAAGGTCGAAGGGGGTTTCTGGGAAATCTGAAGAAAGAGCCGACTTCGTGCGGAGATAGAGGCGACGCCTATTGCTGAATGAAAGAGAGGATTGTTTCGGAAGCGAATCGTTATCCTGAAGTAACAGAACGAGATCCGCATTCTCGGCTGTCAATTTCGCTCGTCGAACACCCTCCTGTTCGACAACATCCTCAGTCTCCCTGATACCCGCCGTATCAAATATCCGGACAAGATAGCCATCCAGATTGATATCGACACTGAGAACGTCCCGTGTCGTGCCCGCTATATCGGTGACGATCGCAACATCGCGGCCGCTTAGAGCATTCAGCAGGGTGGATTTACCGACGTTAGGCTCGCCCACCAATGCGACCTTAAATCCATCACGGATGATTTCACCGCCGGCGCCCTGGCGAAGATGATCGGCAATCTCCCCCCGCAGCTGCGACATCGCGTGCCACACCTGAGTTGCAACCGAATCCGGTACGTCGTCTTCATCGGCGAAGTCCAGCTCCGCTTCGATCAATGCGCGGGCCCGCGTTAATCGACCTGCCCAGCCGTCATAGAGCGCGGAAAGCTTACCCGTGCTCTGCTCCACTGCCAGGCGCCGCTGCATTTCAGTTTCCGCCTGCAGCAAGTCGGCCAGCCCTTCGACTTCGAGAAGATCCATCTTGCCGTTTTCGAAAGCACGGCGGGAAAATTCACCGGCATCAGCAGGGCGAAACCCTTCAAGATTCTCCAGCTCGGCAAAAATCGAAGCCAGCACCGCCCGGCTACCATGGCTGTGTATCTCGACACAATCTTCACCCGTGAAGGAATTAGGCGCGGAAAAAAGGAGGATCAGTGCCTGATCGATAACTTCATCGTTTCGATCCCGAATCGAACTCAAAACAGCCCGCCTCGGTGACGGGGTTTCTCGACCTGTCAGCGTCGTTAGAGCCAGAAATGCTCGCGGACCACTGATCCTGATCACGGCAACACCCGCCGGCAGAGCGCCGCTTGAAAGCGCATAGATCGTATCGGCGGAAGCTCGCATCACTCACCTCGGTTCAAAACAGTCAAGCCGCATCCGAATGAACGGACGCGGCTTCAAGGTTTTCAGATGAATCCGGCTAAACTCCGGATCAGGTATTCATGGATTCGAAGAAATCGGAATTATTCTTGGTCTGCTTCAATTTGTCGATCAGGAACTCGATGGCATCCATCGTTCCCATCGGCGCGAGAATACGACGAAGAACAAAGATCTTCTGCAGGTCCTGACGCGGCACCAGCAGGTCTTCCTTACGGGTACCGGATTTGAGAATATCCAGCGCCGGGAAGATACGCTTGTCGGCAACCTTGCGGTCAAGCACGATTTCCGAGTTGCCTGTACCCTTGAACTCTTCGAAGATCACTTCATCCATACGGCTACCCGTATCGATAAGCGCCGTTGCGATGATCGTCAGAGAACCGCCTTCTTCAATGTTACGCGCAGCGCCAAAGAAGCGCTTCGGGCGCTGCAGGGCGTTGGCATCCACACCACCGGTCAGAACCTTGCCGGAGGAAGGAACAACCGTGTTATAGGCGCGGCCGAGACGCGTAATGGAATCGAGCAGGATCACAACGTCACGGCCGTGTTCGACAAGACGCTTCGCCTTTTCGATGACCATTTCAGCCACCTGGACGTGACGGACAGCCGGTTCGTCGAAGGTGGAGGAAACAACCTCGCCCTTGACCGAGCGCTGCATATCGGTGACTTCTTCCGGACGTTCATCGATCAGAAGAACGATCAGATAACATTCCGGATGGTTTGCCGTGATCGAGTGAGCGATGTTCTGCAGCAGAACCGTTTTACCGGTTCGCGGCGGCGCAACGATCAAACCACGCTGCCCCTTGCCGAGTGGTGCTACCAGATCGATCACGCGAGACGACAGATCCTTCGACGTCGGAACATCCAGTTCCATCTTGAAGCGCTCATTCGGGTAGAGCGGCGTCAGATTGTCGAAGTGAACCTTGTGACGGATCTTTTCAGGATCGTCGAAATTGATCGTGTTCACCTTGAGAAGCGCGAAATAACGTTCGCCTTCCTTCGGACCACGGATCGGTCCCTCAACAGTGTCACCGGTCTTCAAGGAGAAGCGGCGGATTTGCGAGGGGGAAATATAAATATCGTCCGGACCGGGCAAATAATTTGCGTTTGCGGATCGCAGGAACCCGAAACCATCCTGCAGGACTTCAACGACACCTTCGCCGATGATTTCGATGTCCTGGCTCGCGAGAACCTTGAGGATTGCGAACATAAGCTCCTGCTTGCGCATGGTGCTCGCATTTTCAACTTCCAGGGATTCGGCAAAAGTCAGCAAGTCGGTAGGCGATTTGCTCTTAAGTTCCTGAAGCTTCATTTCAGCCATGAAGGGAAGACCGTCTAATAATGTAATGTCGGGGGAGGGCGTGTTCGCGAATCAGATGCTGTGGGAAATGCCGCAGAGGACTGAATAATTCACATGCCACGAAGATGAGTGGCCTGAAAATAGCGACTGAATACGGCCGCTGCAAGAGGAAAGCACGAATTCCGCGAAATTTATCGTCAAAGCCCCTTAACCAAAGGGTTTCACAACCACAAGTATGACAATGAGGATCATCAGCACGGTTGGAACCTCGTTCATCAACCGCCAGTGACGGGCAGGTCGGGTGTTTTCATCCTTGGCGAAACGTTTGGCGCTGCGGGTGAAATAAACATGAGTGGCTGTCAGAAGCACGACCAGCGCGATTTTCGCGTGCAGCCAGCCACCGGAAAAACCGTAAACCGACCATCCCAGATAAAGCCCCAATATCCAGCTTATCATCATTGCCGGGTTCATGATCACCTTGATCAACCGCTGCTCCATCACCTTGAAGGTTTCGGATTGCTGCGAACCGGCGGGCGCGTCGGTATGATAGATGAAAAGCCGCGGCAGATAAAAAATCGCCGCCATCCAGGAGATCACTGCGATGATATGCAGCGCCTTGATCCAGAGATAGAGATCGGCCGGATCGGCGTAAAACAACAGGGCAACAAAACCCGCAAAAACACCGAGTGCGATACCAGCCCGCAAGGCTGCCCTGTTTCCGGAACGGGGAGAGGTCTGTTTCTCCTCGCTCATGCCCCGGCTCCGCCAGCCCGCACACGCTGCACCAGTCTGGTAACGTTCTCCGGGTCGGCTTGCGGGGTGATGCCATGGCCCAGATTGAAGATCAGCGGCCCCTGTCCAAGCGCCTGCAGCACCGCATCGATGCCTTCCTGCAAAGCCCTGCCGCCCGCCACCATCAGCATCGGGTCCAGATTGCCCTGCACAGGGCCTTCCTTCTGCAAGTCCCGGGCGAAGGTCAGCGGCACCGACCAGTCGAGTCCGATGGCGTCTGCACCCGTTCTACGGCGATAATCCTTGAGTAGATAACCGGCACCCTTGGCGAAGGCGATGATCTTTGCTGAGGGACGACGAGCACGCACCGATGCGATAATGCGGGCAACCGGTTTTACCGCGTATTCCTCAAATTCCTTTTCACCGAGCACGCCGGCCCAGGAATCGAAAATCTGCACCGCATCAGCACCGGCATCGATCTGCGCCACCAGATAATCGGCAGAAACATCGGCGAGAAAAGCCAAGAGCTTTTCCATCGCCGCGGGTTCCTGATAACCGAACAGCCGCGCTGGCGCCTGATCCGGCGTTCCATGGCCGGCGATCATATAGGTCGCAACTGTCCAGGGCGCACCGCAGAAGCCCAGAAGCGTCGTTTCATCCGGCAGCGTCTTGCGCAGACGCGAAACGGTTTCGAAAACGGGCGCAAGATGCGCCATCACATCAGTCGGATCCAGCGTCTGAATGCTGCTTACATCGATCGGATCCATGGCTGGACCCTTTCCTTCACTGAAGGAGACGTTGCGATGAAGCGCGTCAGGTATCACCAGAATATCGGAAAAGAGAATCGCGGCATCCAGCCCGAACCGGCGGATGGGCTGAAGGGTCACTTCAGTTGCCAGCTCGGGATTATAACAGAGATCAAGGAAACTTCCGGCGCTCTTTCGCGTTTCCCTGTACTCCGGAAGATAGCGTCCGGCCTGGCGCATCAGCCATATGGGTGGCGGTGTGACCGTCTGCCCGTTCAACACCATCATTACCTTGCGTTCGCTCATGGCACCCAACTTCTAAAAAATAAAATCAAAGAGATTTAAAAGATTTTCTATTTCTTAGAGTCTGTGGGTAGCAAGGATTAAAATCATTCCAGTCGAAATGCCGCAGCCGCAGGGTTTGATGGGCATTAGCGGATATTGTTCCACGCAGCATCGCATGCTAAATGGGAAAACAGATATTTTTAAAGTAATTTCAGTAATTTAGATTGCATTTCGAGAGCATCCATCTGTGGATAATTTGGGGAAAAGTTTGAACAGTTTTGCGTTCTTCCAATTATTCACAGGCCCGCCGGGGATGATTGCAGCCACTTGCGGATTGTGGAAAAACACCACCTTATTCACGTAGCGGCTCGGCCCTCAGGACAATTTTGAAGTTTGTCCCGGTTTATCAACAGCGGGAGAAAAACAGCGTGGAGAACAAAAAAAGTTTCTTCCATCTGCACCTGATTTCGGACTCAACGGGAGAGACTCTGATGTCGGCGGGTCGTGCCGTCTCGGCCCAGTTCCACGCCTCCATGCCGGTGGAACATGTTTATCCAATGATCAGGAACCAGAAACAGCTTGGACAGGTCGTTGATCTGATCGACAAGGAACCGGGCATCGTTCTTTATACCATCGTCGACCAGCAGCTGGCCGAGTTCCTGGATCTGCGCTGCCATGCGATCGGCGTTCCTTGCGTTAATGTCCTTGAACCGATCATCGGCATTTTCCAGACCTATCTCGGTGCCCCATCAAGAAGGCGGGTGGGTGCGCAGCATGCATTGAACGCCGATTATTTTGCGCGGATTGAGGCGTTGAATTTCGCCATGGACCACGATGACGGGCAAATGCCGGAAACCTATGACGAGGCCGATATCGTCATCATCGGCATCAGCCGCACGTCAAAAACCCCAACCAGCATCTATCTCGCCAACCGGGGAATAAAGACTGCCAACATCCCGGTCGTTCCCAATGTGCCCCTGCCCGATAGCCTCTATGCAGCCACCCGTCCGCTGATAGTCGGTCTTGTCGCAACATCCGACCGAATATCGCAGGTGCGCGAAAACCGGGAACTGGGTGTAACGGGCGGATTTGACAGCGGCCGTTACACGGATCGCGCCACCATTATGGAAGAGCTGAAATATGCCCGTGCGCTCTGCGCCCGAAACAATTGGCCGCTGATTGATGTCACACGCCGCTCCATTGAGGAAACGGCGGCTGCCATCCTTGCCCTTCGCCAAAGGACACGATAATCCGAATCTCACCATTCGGAGCAGACAGTCGATGAAACAAGAGTTGATCCTCGCCTCGTCCAGTGCATCCCGCCAGATGCTGATGCGTAATGCGGGGCTGACATTTTCTGCAATACCCGCGGATATTGATGAGCGTGCGCTTGATGAGCAGCTTGAACGAGACGGCGCGAGCCCGGAAGAGGTGGCGCTGGAACTGGCAAAGGCAAAGGCCCTTGCAGTCAGCAAGCTGCATCCGGCGGCGCTGGTTCTTGGATGCGACCAGACCATGGCACTCGGCACGCGAGTCTACCACAAGCCGAAAACCATGGCGGAGGCCGAAGCGCATCTGCTGTCATTGTCCGGCCAGGTTCATCGTCTGAACAGTGCCGCTGTTCTCGTTCATGCCGGTGAGGTGATATGGCAGACGGTTTCCAGTGCGGAACTTGCCGTGCGGATTTTGAGCGCCGAATTTGTCTCCCGTCATTTGCAGCGGGTGGGTGACAGAGCGCTGACCAGCGTCGGTGCCTATCAGCTCGAAGGGGAGGGAATCCAGCTATTCACCTCTATCGAGGGGGATTATTTCACCATACTCGGCCTGCCGCTGCTGCCACTTTTATCGAAACTGCGCGACATGGATGTCATCGATGGCTGATTCACGTGAAACATTAACCATAAACGCCTTCGTCGCGGGTTACCCGATCAAGCATTCGCGCTCACCGATCATCCATTCCTACTGGCTAAAGAAATTCGGCATTGCCGGGTCTTATACGGCTGTGGAAGTTTCTCCGGAAGATTTTCCGAATTTCATTGCCACACTTAAGGAAGCCAAACCGGGTACGGCGGTTGGCGGCAACGTCACCATACCGCATAAGGAAGCGGCCTATAGCTTAGCCGACAGCCCCGATGCTCTGGCGGAAGAACTGGGTGCGGCCAACACCATCTGGGTGGAAGAAGGTAAGCTCCATGCCACCAATACGGATGGTTATGGTTTCGTCGCCAATCTCGATGAGCGTCATCCCGGCTGGGACAAAATCGACAGGGCGGTGGTTTTGGGAGCCGGCGGTGCAAGCCGGGCGGTCATTCAGTCCCTGCGCGATCGCGGCATTGCCGAAATCCACGTTCTGAATCGTACGGTTGAGCGCGCCCGGGAACTGGCCGACCGTTTTGGCCCTCGGGTTTTTTCGCACCCCCAGGTGGCACTTCATGAAGTTATGCGGGGTGCCGGGCTTTTCGTGAACACCACATCGCTCGGCATGGACGGCACCGAAGCGCCTGAATTCGATTTTTCGCCACTCGCCTCCAATGCCGTCGTGACCGATATCGTCTATGTACCGTTGCAAACGCCGATCCTGAAAATGGCGGAAGCGCAGGGCATAATAACGGTGGATGGGCTCGGTATGTTGCTTCATCAGGCGAAGCCCGGTTTCCAGCGATGGTTCGGCGAAATGCCGGAAGTCGATGAAACTCTCCGTTCCCTGATCATAGCGGACATGGAGAAACATTGATGATCGTCATCGGTCTTACCGGCTCGATTGGGATGGGAAAAACGACGACGGCGCGGCTATTTACTGAGGAAGGCGTTCCGGTTCTTGATTCGGACGAGGTCGTGCACGCGCTTTATCGTGGACAAGCGGTTCCGCTGATTGAAGCGGCCTTTCCCGGAACCAGCATTTCCGGTGCGGTGGATCGGCAAAAACTCGGCGAAGTTCTGCGAGGGAATCCGGCTAATTTCAGCCGGCTCGAAGCGATTGTCCACCCGCTTGTCCGCGAAAGGCAGGAAGCCTTTCTGGCGGAGGCGAGGGAAGATAGTCGTCAGTTCGCCCTCCTCGATATTCCCCTGCTGTTTGAAACCGGGGCGGAGAAGCGCGTCGATAAAATAGTAGTGGTGAGCTGCGCGCCGGAGATACAACGACAGCGGGTTTTGGCCCGGCCAGGCATGACACAAGAGAAATTCGAAATGATACTTGCGCGCCAGACACCGGACGCCGAAAAGCGTCAGCGCGCCGATTTTGTTATCGATAGCGGAAATGGTGTCGAAGCGGCGCGGGATCAGGTAAGAGGAATATTGCAGAGATTGGCCGATACCGGTCACGGAGAGAATAATGCGTGAGATCATTTTCGATACGGAAACCACCGGTCTTGAATCGAAGTCCGACCGTGTGATCGAAATCGGCGGCATTGAGCTGATCAACCATTTTCCGACCGGCCGGACGCTGCATCTCTATATCAGCCCGGAAGACCGCAAGGTTCACCCGGACGCGCTTGCGGTTCACGGCATCACAGACGACTTCCTGAAAGACAAGCCGAAATTCGCCGAAGTCGTCGATCAGATTCGCGATTTTTTCGAGGGTGCCCGCTGGGTGGCGCATAATGCGACATTCGATATGGGTTTCATCAATGCGGAATTTGCCCGTCTCGGCATTGAGCCCGTCGCAGCCGATCTGGTGACGGACACGCTTTCGCTCGCTCGTCGCAAGAACCCGATGGGACCAAATTCCCTGGATGCGCTTTGCCGGCGCTACGGCATCGACAATTCCCACCGCACCAAGCACGGCGCGCTTCTCGACTCCGAATTGCTTGCAGAAGTTTATATCGAAATGATCGGCGGGCGTCAGACGGCCCTCGGTTTCGGTTCCGCCGCCAAGCAGGAAGCAGTGATCATCGAGGACGATGTGCCATTTGAGCCGCTACAGAGGCCGAGGGCATTGGCGCCGCGGCTGGATACGGAGACGGTTGCGGCCCATGGCAAGCTCGTTCTCGGCATGGGGGACAAGGCGATCTGGAACCGTTACCAGAATTGAGGTCTGCTCAGAGCCGGAAAATAGTAAATGCCGGGAAAGAGAAATGAAGGCAAAGAAAAACCCGGGCGAAGAACCCGGGTTTTGTTTTTTTAGAAAGCTCTAAAGGCTTCAGTTCGGTACGGCCTGGACCTTGGCTCTGGCCTGCTCTTCGGCAACGCGCTGGGCGAACATCTGAGCGAAATCGATTGGGTCGATCATCAGCGGCGGGAAACCACCGTTGCGGGTAACGTCCGCAATGATCTGGCGGGCGAAGGGGAACAGCAAACGGGGGCATTCGATGAACAACACCGGCAGCATGTGCTCCTGCGGGAAACCAGCGATGCGGAACACGCCGCCATAAACCAGCTCGGCCGCGAACAGGACCTTGTCGCCATCCTTGGCTTCCGCGTTCAGCGACAGAACAACGTCGAAATCCGAACCGGAGATCGGGTTTGCGTTGACGTTGACATTGATGTTGATCGCCGGCGCATTGTCACGGGCCTGGAGCGAACGAGGTGCGCCCGGATTTTCAAAGGAAAGATCCTTGATGTACTGGGTAAGAATGTTGAGGGAAGGACTAACTGCGCCCTGTGCACCATTTTCAGCGGTCATTACGTTTCCTCGCGGCGTGAATTCGTGGATGGCGGTCTATCATTTCGACCGGAGCCTTACAACCCTTCGTGATCGGGGCCCTACATCGGTTCTGAGGGGCGATCAGGGCTTGGGCAGATCGCGATCATCCGGCTTGTGCGACCATGGAGAGTCCTTCTGTTCCTCACGGTGAAAGTCGTCCTCATCCAGATCGACAACCTTCGAACTGCCCGCATGTCCTGGACCATTGCGAAACCCGGAATAGTCTCCCTGCTGTGGACCGGCCTGATGGCCTGATTGCTGGCCGGATTGGCGGAAGGAACCCGCCACGACGACACGTGGTCCGAAAGCCTTCCAGAAAAAACGCCGTACCGTGGTCGACAGAAGCAGAAGGCCGAGGATGTCAGTGATGAAGCCGGGGATGATCAGCAGTATCCCGGCAACCACCCGCATCGCGCCATTGACCAACTCGTCGGCCGGCTGGGCGCCGGTGCGTCCTGCATCCTGAAGATTTCTCACCATGCCGATGCCGCCGAGGCGCAGGATGAGCAATCCGAGAAACGACGTGAAGAGAACGAGCGCCAGGGTCAGCCAGAGGCCTATGGCTTTGCCGACAATGATGAAACCGGCGATTTCGAGAATGGGCATCATCAGGATGACAATGGGGAGAAAGGAAAAACGCATCTTCTAGCCTTGCGTGTGCATCTCTGGCAGATTGCTGGTTTCCGGAACATCGATGCCGGGACACCAATGATTGAATCTGCACATTTGAATGATGATAAGATGCAGACTATATGATGGTGTGGTTTTCGAATTTAAATGGCGGTTTTGGTAAAAGATGGGCTTTAGCGACTTTATCACATTGTTTTTTCTCGTTGCGGCGGTGCTGATATTCCTTCAGTTGCGCAGTGTTCTCGGCCGCCGGACGGGCAATGAGAAACCGCCATTCGATCCCTATAGCCCGCGCGATGTCGCCAAAGGCCCCGTCACGGACGATAACAAGGTCGTGACCCTGCCGAAACGCGGTGAGGCCGAGGATGAAAATCCCTTTGCCGAGGCGGATGCTCTGGCGCCTGTGGATTCTTCCCTGAATGCCTCCCTGCGCGAGGTAATGACCAAGGACCCGACGTTCCGGCCCAAGGAATTCCTGAATGGTGCTCGCATGGCCTATGAAATGATTGTCATGGGTTTTGCCGATGGCGACCGAAATACCCTCAAGAATCTCTTGTCGAAAGAGGTCTTCGAAGGCTTTGAGGCGGCGATCTCCGAACGTGAAAGCCGCGGCGAAGTCGTTAAATCCACTTTCGTGGGTATCGAGAAAGCCGATATCACCCAGGCCGGCATTCGTGATTCCGAGGTGCAGATCACGCTGAGGATCGTCAGCCAGCTTATTTCGGCAACCTATGACAAGGACGGCAAGCTGGTGGATGGCGACCCGGACGCGGTTGCGGAAGTGGACGATATCTGGACCTTCTCGCGTGACATGCGCTCGCGCGATCCGAACTGGAAGCTGATCGCCACCGAATCCGAGCAATGACCGCGTCCTTTTCGATCGAGGAAGTTTCTTTCCAAAACCTGCCCGGCTGGCGGGAAGACGATCCGGGCAAGCTTTTTCCGGTGATGCGGACGGTTCTGTCGCATCTTCGGAATGCAAAGCCTTATAAGAGCGGTGCGCTGGGGCTGACCGCTGCTGAGCTGGTTTCTCTTCTGGAAATGGCCGATGAGGAGGATGGGGTTAGTCCGGAACAGGCCCGCCGCTTCTTCGAGACAAATTGTGTACCCTTTAAAATTTCTCCAACTGGAGGAAAAAGCGGTTTTGTAACCGCCTTCTATGAACCCGAGCTGGAAGTATCATCCGTTCGTGATGATGTCTGGTGTCACCCGATCTATCGCAGACCGCCGGAGCTGGTGGATATAGACGACGACAATCGTCCCTCCGGTTTCGATCCGTCCTATGCTTTCGGAAAAGCGGAAGAGGACGGTATTTCCTATTTTCCCGATCGGCGGGCGATCGATGAGGGATATCTGGCGGGCAGGGGTCTTGAGATCGCCTGGGCGAAATCGAAGGTCGACCTGTTTTTCGTCCACGTGCAGGGTGCGGCCCGTTTGGTATTTCCGGATGGAACAATAAAACGCATGACTTATGCGGCCAAGGCCGGGCATCCGTTTTCGCCGATCGGCCGACTGCTTCTGGATCGCGGAGAGCTCGATCCGAAGACGATCTCGATGCAGACGATCCGCAAGTGGCTTGCCGATCACCCGGATGAGGTCGATGAGGTGCTGTGGCACAACCGCTCCTTCATTTTTTTCCGCGAGGCGGATGTCGTCGATCAGGACATGGGGCCAATTGCCGCCGCCAAGGTGCCGCTGGTTGCCGGGCGGGCACTTGCCGTGGACAGGCTTATCCATACTTTCGGTTTTCCCTTTTTTATCCATGCGCCGACCCTGACGCATCTGGATGATGGAAAACCCTTTGCCCGGCTGATGTTGGCGCTCGATACGGGTTCGGCTATCGTCGGCCCGGCGCGGGGCGATATTTTCACCGGCTCGGGTTTCGAGGCAGGAGAGCTTGCCGGCACGGTGCGCAATGAGGCCGATTTTTATATACTGATGCCGCGCAGTGCTGCGGAAAGGTATCGGCGATGAAAGGCAGCAGAAAGCTTGGCAAGGAAGAACGCATTCTGTGGGGCAAGGTCGCAAGAACCGCGCGGCCTATCTCCGGCAGGCTGGAGGATTTGCTGGCTTTCGACGACATAGAAGAGGCTCCGACGGAGCCCATTGTCCCGCAAACCGGCAACAGCCTTTTTCCGCGCATGCTTGCGGAACCGGTCGATGTGTCGCCGGCAACGCTGGACAAGAAGCCGAAAATTCATCAGCCGATGGAAAAGCCGGTCAAACGCAAACTAACCCGTGGCCGGTTGCCCCTGGAAGGGCGTATCGATCTGCATGGCATGTTTCAGAGTGAAGCCCATGCGGTGCTCTTGGATTTTCTATTGCGCGCGCATGAACGGGGTCTCAGGCACGTGCTCGTCATCACCGGAAAGGGGCGCTCGATCGGCAGCGACGGTGCGCTGAAAAGAGCGGTGCCCATGTGGTTTTCCAAACCGGAATATCGCCACCTGATTTCGTCCTACGAGGACGCATCCGCCAATCATGGCGGCGACGGCGCACTCTATGTGCGGCTGGCGCGCCGGCGGGGCGAAAAATCATGACACCGTTTGCTGAGGCCGTACGGCAGCTTCGCGAACGCAAGGGCGTGACGCAAAAGCAGATGGCTGCGGCAATCGGTGTTTCGCCCGCCTATCTCTCGGCGCTTGAGCATGGCAAACGCGGTAAGCCGAGCTTCGATCTTCTCCAGCGCATCGCCGGATATTTCAACATCATCTGGGACGAGGCGGAGGAATTGTTCTTTCTGGCCGGTTCGTCCGACCCCAAGGTGGTGATCGATACGGTCGGTCTTGCGCCGCAATATACGGCTTTCGCCAATCGCCTGGCGCGGGATATTCGCAAGCTGTCGCCGAGTGTGATAGAGGAACTGTCAGCGGTGCTGCAAAAAAGCCGTTCTTGCGATTGAAACCCCCTCTATCCCCTGCTTTATGCAGCATCCTGAAGCATGCGGCCTTTGGGATTGGGTGTAGAATTTCTATAGTCGCATGTCGGATTTGAGTGATTCGCTGGCTTCAGGCCTTCTCACTGGAAAACCTGGCCAGGAAACTTTGGAAAGAGTACTTATGACCGAAACATCGTCAAGCGAAGTCGGCGTTAACACGGAATACGGAGCCGATTCGATCAAGGTCCTCAAGGGTCTTGATGCCGTGCGCAAGCGGCCCGGCATGTATATCGGCGATACCGACGACGGTTCGGGCCTGCACCACATGGTCTACGAAGTGGTCGACAACGCCATCGACGAGGCGCTCGCGGGCCATGCCGATCTGGTGACGGTGACGCTGAACGCCGACGGGTCGGTGACGGTGACGGATAACGGCCGCGGCATTCCGACCGATATCCACTCTTCCGAAGGTGTTTCCGCCGCTGAAGTCATCATGACCCAGCTGCACGCGGGCGGTAAATTCGACCAGAACTCCTACAAGGTATCGGGTGGTCTGCATGGCGTGGGCGTCTCGGTGGTCAATGCGCTGTCCGTCTGGCTGAAGCTCAGAATCCGCCGTAACGGCAAGCTGCACGAAATTGGCTTCACCCATGGCGTAGCCGATGCACCGCTCTCCGTGATTGGCGAATATGAAGGCCGCTCCGGCACGGAAGTTACCTTCCTTGCAAGCCCCGAAACCTTCACCATGACGGACTATGATTACGGCACGCTGGAGCACCGTCTGCGCGAACTGGCGTTCTTGAACTCCGGTGTCCGCATTCTGCTCACCGACAAGCGCCACTCGGACGTCAAGCAGCAGGAATTGCTGTATGACGGCGGACTTGAGGCCTTCGTCCGTTATCTGGACCGCGCCAAGAAACCGCTGGTGGATAAGCCTGTTGCCATTCATGGCGAGAAGGACGGCATCACCGTCGAGGTCGCACTGTGGTGGAACGACAGCTACCACGAGAATGTGCTCTGCTTCACCAACAACATTCCCCAGCGCGATGGCGGCACCCATATGGCCGGTTTCCGCGCGGCGCTCACCCGTCAGGTCACCTCCTATGCCGATACGTCAGGCATCATGAAAAGAGAAAAGGTGAGCTTGCAGGGCGAAGACTGCCGCGAAGGCCTGACGGCCATTCTCTCGGTCAAGGTTCCTGACCCCAAGTTCTCCTCGCAGACGAAGGACAAGCTCGTTTCGTCCGAAGTTCGTCCGGTCGTGGAAAGCCTCGTCAACGAAGCGCTCTCCACCTGGCTGGAAGAGCACCCTTCGGAAGCGAAGATCCTCGTCGGCAAGGTGGTGGAAGCGGCCGTCGCCCGTGAAGCCGCCCGCAAGGCGCGCGAACTGACGCGTCGCAAGGGTGCGCTCGATATTGCTTCTCTGCCCGGCAAACTTGCCGACTGCTCCGAGCGCGATCCGGCCAAATCCGAACTCTTTCTCGTTGAGGGCGACTCCGCCGGCGGTTCCGCCAAGCAGGGCCGCTCGCGTGAAACGCAGGCCATCCTGCCGCTTCGCGGTAAGATCCTCAACGTTGAGCGCGCCCGTTTCGACAAGATGTTGTCCAGCCAGGAAATCGGGACGCTGATTACCGCGCTCGGCACATCGATCGGCAAGGACGAATTCAACGCCGACAAGCTGCGTTACCACAAGATCATCATCATGACGGATGCTGACGTCGACGGCGCCCACATCCGTACCCTGCTGTTGACCTTTTTCTTCCGCCAGATGCCGGAACTGATCGAGCGCGGCCATCTCTATATCGCCCAGCCGCCGCTTTATAAGGTGACACGCGGCAAATCCGTGCAGTACCTCAAGGATGAGAAGGCGCTGGAAGAATACCTCATTTCCATGGGTCTTGAGGAAGCATCGCTGACCCTCGGCACCGGTGAGGTTCGCGTCGGCGCCGATCTTCGCGAAGTCATTCTCGATGCGCTGCGCATGCGTTCGCTGATCGATGGTCTGCATTCCCGCTACAGCCGTTCAATCGTCGAACAGGCTGCCATTGCCGGTGCGCTTAACCCGGAGCTTTCGGCCGATGCGGCCCGTGCTCAGGAAACCGTTGCCGAAGTGGCCCGCCGTCTGGACATGATTGCGGAAGAAACCGAACGCGGCTGGTCCGGCACGGTGCTGGAGGATGGCGGTCTGCGTTTCGAGCGCATGGTGCGCGGCGTCAAGGAGGTCTCGACGCTGGATATGGGACTGCTCGGTTCGGCCGATGCCCGCCATATCGATCAGCTCACAGCCCGCACCCGTGAAATCTACGCCACGCCACCGGTCCTGCAACGCAAGGATGGCACCATGGAACTGGCAGGACCACGTGCGCTTCTGGATGCGATTTTCGCCGCCGGTCGCAAGGGTCTTTCCATGCAGCGTTATAAGGGGCTCGGCGAGATGAATGCTGAGCAGCTGTGGGAAACGACGCTCGACGCCAATGTCCGCTCGCTGCTGCAGGTAAAGGTCAACGATGCGACCGATGCCGACGGCCTGTTTGCCCGCCTGATGGGTGACGAGGTGGAACCGCGCCGCGACTTCATCCAGGAAAACGCGCTCAGCGTCGCCAACCTCGACATTTAATCCTGTGGAGCGTCTCGCGTAACGATTCACGTGAAACGAAACTTTAACAAAAGGCCCGGCGATCGATAATCGCCGGGCCTTTTGTTCTCTGAATTGCCTGGTATCAATCGGCCTTGCCGGTGAAGCGCCCTTCGAAAGCCACCTCCGCAAGCGGCAGGCGCTTGCTCGGCACTTCCCTTTCCGCCAGATCGTCCGGAAGGACGGAACTGTCGGTTAGCGTACCGATGGCAATCCCGGCTTCCACCTTGTAGCCTTCAGGAATATCCAGCGCTTCAACGATCCTGTCCTTCAGGATGCCACCCATGCCGTGGGCATGATAACCGAGCAGATGCGCCTGCATCGCGAGTGAAAACCATGCAGCACCAGCATCGAAGGAATGGGTCGCTGAAGGTTTTTTCTCGCCTTCGCGGGAGATATTATAGTCCCGCGAAACGACGAACAGCAGCACCGAGGCATTTTTTGCCCAGCGCTGGTTTCCCTCCATCAGCAGTTCCACGAAGAGCGGCCAGTCTTCGCTGTCCTTATGGGCATAGACAAATCGCCATGGCTGCAGGTTGGATGCCGAGGGCGCCCAGTGGGCCGCATCCAGAATGGTCAGCAGGTGTTCCTGCGATATGGCGCTGCCATCAAAGGCGCGCGGAGACCAGCGGTCGAGGAAGAGGGGATCGACGGGATATTCAGATTGCCGGGAGTTGCTGTTCGTCACGGGCCGTGTCCTTTTGATTGACGGGAAGGAAAAGGTATTTTTCAAAACTTGGCGCAGTCAAGGGGTGACAAGGATGAATGCATCGTTCATATATGCATCATCTTGTCTGACAACCGGGAGAGAGTTCCATGAAATTGATGCGCGTTGGCCAGCCCGGCCAGGAAAAGCCTGCCATTCTCGACGCGGAAGGAAAAGTCCGCGATCTGTCCGCCCACGTGAAGGATATCGGCGGCGACGCCATCTCGCCCGAAGGCCTCAAGAAGATTGCCGCCATTGATCTCGGCACGCTTCCGGTTCTGAGCGAGGAGCGTATCGGCGCCTGCGTTGCGGGAACCGGGAAGTTCATCTGCATCGGCCTCAATTTCTCCGACCATGCTGCCGAGACAGGTGCGACCGTACCGCCGGAGCCTGTCATTTTCATGAAGGCGACCTCGGCCATCGTCGGTCCGAACGATGACGTCACCATTCCGCGCGGTTCCGAAAAGACCGACTGGGAAGTCGAGCTTGGTGTCGTCATCGGCAAGACCGCCAAATATGTCTCCGAAGCGGATGCCCTCGACTACGTCGCCGGTTATTGCGTTTCCCACGATGTTTCCGAGCGCGCCTTCCAGACGGAGCGTGCCGGGCAGTGGACCAAGGGTAAGTCCTGCGACACCTTCGGCCCCATCGGCCCCTGGCTGGTGACGAAGGACGAAGTCGCGGATCCGCAGAACCTCGGCATGTGGCTGAAGGTGAATGGCCAGACCATGCAGGATGGCTCCAGCAAGACCATGGTTTACGGCGTCGCCCATGTGGTTTCCTATCTCAGCCAGTTCATGTCGCTGCATCCCGGCGACGTCATCTCCACTGGCACGCCCCCCGGCGTTGGCATGGGTCAGAAGCCGCCACGTTATCTGAAGGCTGGCGATGTCGTGGAACTCGGCATTGAAGCCCTCGGTTCCCAGAAGCAGACTTTCGTTGCCGACATCTGATTGCCGTCGGGCATTCAACTGAAATTGAGGCGTCGGCGGGAAACTGCCGGCGCCTTCGATTTTGTGCACATGCGAAAAGCTGCTATGGTCAAAAAAAGAGCTTGATCCGCGAGGGAGGCGTCATCAGTGTTCTACCATCTTTATGAAATGAACCATGCGGCCATGATGCCGCTGCGTGCCGGTGCCGATATGATGCGCCAGGCCTGCAACAATCCACTCAACCCGCTTTCCAGCACTGCCTTCGGGCGAAGCCTCGATGCCGGTTTCGAGGTGTTCGAGCGCCTGACCCGCCGTTACGTAAAGCCCGAATTTGGTCTTGGCAGCACGACTATTGATGGTCAGAGCGTCACTGTCGCGGAAGAGATCGTATGGTCGCGTCCGTTCTGCAATCTCGTTCATTTCAGAAGAGAACTCGATGCAGCCCGCCAGTCCGATCAGAAGGTGCTGCTGGTTGCGCCCATGTCCGGTCACTATGCCACCCTGCTGCGCGGGACGGTAGAGGCCCTGTTGCCCTCCGCGGATATCTACATCACCGATTGGACCGATGCCCGCACGGTGCCCGTGAGTGAGGGGACTTTCGATCTCGACGATTACATCAGCTATGTCATTGAAATGTTGCGGCAGATTGGTCCGGGCGCGCATGTAGTCGCCGTGTGTCAGCCATCCGTGCCGGTTCTGGCCGCCGTTTCCCTGATGGAAGCGGATGAAGATCGTTTCGCGCCGGCATCCATGACGCTGATGGGCGGGCCAATCGATACGCGCATCAATCCCACCGCCGTCAATGGTCTCGCCAAGGCCAAGCCGATTGAATGGTTCCGCGACAACGTCGTCATGCAGGTGCCGTGGCCGCAGCCGGCCTTTGGCAGAAATGTCTATCCCGGCTTCCTGCAACTGTCCGGTTTCATGTCCATGAACCTCGACAAGCACATGACGGCACACAAGGATTTTTACCTCAACCTCGTCAAGAATGATGGTGATTCCGCCGAAAAACACCGCGAATTTTACGATGAATATCTGGCCGTCATGGATTTGACGGCGGAGTTCTATCTACAGACGGTGGAAACGGTCTTCATTGACCATGCGCTTCCTAAGGGAAATATGCAGCACCGGGGCAGGGCGGTTGATCCTGCCGCAATTCGCAATGTCGCATTGTTCACTGTGGAAGGTGAAAATGATGATATCTCCGGCGTCGGCCAGACAAAGGCCGCCCATGATCTTTGCCGGAACATCCCCGATGAAAAACGCGCCCACTACATGCAACCCGATGTCGGCCACTACGGCGTGTTCAACGGTTCGCGGTTCCGCAAGGAAATCGTGCCACGCATGCTGGATTTCATCCGCAAACAACAGACCGCATAGGGGTGAGACGGCAGGCGGTGACGCGCATTTGCATGGCCAAACCGGCGGCGAATCGGCTATGAACAGCGCATGTTTTCGCTCTTCGGAAAATCCGTGAAATCGCCAGCGGCCAAAAAGGCCGCACCCAGCCAGCGCACTGTCGCCGTGGCGGGCAGACAGGTGCCGATCACGGTAAGGGAAAACCCGCGCGCCACCCGCATCACCCTGCGTATTGAACCCGGTGGCCGGGCACTGAAGCTGACGATCCCGATGGGACTTCACCATGGCCAGGTTGATGATTTTCTCGAAAGGCATCAAGGCTGGCTGGAAGGCAAGCTTCTGAAATTCAACCCGGATGACGGTCTGCGTCCCGGCGCGACCATCGATATTCGCGGCATACCCCACCGCATAGACCATACCGGCAGCCTGCGCGGCTTGACCCATTTTTCTAAAGACGCGGACGGCGCGGCCATTCTGAAAGTCAGCGGCGCGCCGGAACATCTGAGACGGCGGATCGCAACTTTCCTGAAAAAAGAAGCGAAGGCCGATCTGGAAAGACTGGTTGCGGTTCATGCGCGTGCGGCCGGCCGGCCGGTGCGTTCCATCAGCATGAAGGATACCCGCAGCCGCTGGGGCTCCTGTTCCCATGATGGCAACCTGAGTTTCTCCTGGCGCATTGTCATGGCTCCGGAAAAGGTCATCGATTATCTCGCCGCCCATGAGGTCGCGCATCTCAGGGAAATGAACCACGGCCCGAAATTCTGGGCTCTATGTGAAAAGCTTTGCCCGCATACGGAAGAAGCCAAGGGTTGGCTGAAACGCCATGGCTCTAAACTCCACGCCATCGATTTCGATTGAAACCGGAGACGCGGATCGCCATCTGGATTCACGTGAAACATTCCATAGACGAATGCGATTTGGCTCGACTCTCGTCGCATTTCATGTCAGGTCGCGGGTATGAAACCGGATATCAAGATTTGCGGATTGAAGACACCGGAAGCGCTGGAGCGCGCCGTCAGGCGCGGTGCGTCCCATGTCGGTTTTATCTTCTTTGAAAAAAGCCCGCGCAACATTGAGCCCGATATCGCTGCCAGGCTAGCGGACGACGTCCGTGGCGCCGCCAAGGTTGTTGCCGTCACCGTCAATGCTGATAATGATTATCTCGATGAGATCGTCGATCTCGTAAAACCGGATATCCTGCAATTGCACGGCAGCGAAAGCCCGGAGCGACTGCTGAATATCAAGGCGCTATATGGCCTGCCTGTCATGAAGGCCATTTCCATTCGTGATGCCGCTGATCTTGCCAAAATCGACCCTTATATCGGCATCGCCGACCGTTTCCTGCTGGATGCCAAGGCGCCTGCCGGCTCTGACCTGCCGGGCGGCAACGGTGTTTCCTTCGACTGGACCATCCTTCGCTCTCTTGACGGAAGTATTGATTACATGCTTTCCGGAGGGCTGAACAAGGACAATGTCGCTGAAGCTCTGGCGGAGACCAGGGCGAGCGGATTAGATTTATCGTCCGGTGTCGAAAGCGCACCGGGCGTCAAGGATCTGGCCATGATCGACGCATTTTTTGATGTGGTGAATGATTGGTCTAAAGGCCCAAAGGGAGCTTGAAGTGAACGACGCGCCAACACCCAATTCTTTCCGCGCTGGTCCCGATGAGGACGGCCGTTTCGGCATTTACGGAGGTCGCTTCGTTGCCGAAACGCTGATGCCGCTCATTCTGGATTTGCAGGCGGAATGGGACAAGGCCAAGGACGATCCCGAATTTCAGGCGCAACTGAAATATCTCGGCGCCCATTACACCGGTCGTCCGAGCCCGCTTTATTTCGCGGAGCGCCTGACCGCGGAACTCGGCGGCGCGAAGATCTATTTCAAGCGCGAAGAGCTGAACCACACCGGCTCGCATAAGATCAACAATTGTCTCGGCCAGATCCTGCTTGCCAAGCGCATGGGCAAGACCCGCATCATCGCCGAAACCGGTGCCGGCCAGCACGGGGTTGCCTCAGCCACCGTTGCCGCACGTTTCGGCCTGCCTTGCGTCGTTTACATGGGCGCGACCGATGTCGCACGTCAGGCCCCGAACGTGTTCCGCATGAAGCTCCTCGGTGCCGAAGTGAAGCCGGTGACGGCTGGCCACGGCACCCTGAAGGACGCCATGAACGAGGCGCTGCGCGACTGGGTCACCAATGTCGACGATACCTATTATCTGATCGGCACCGCCGCCGGCCCGCATCCCTATCCGGAAATGGTCCGTGATTTCCAGGCTGTCATCGGCGAGGAAGCCAAGGCGCAGATGCTGGAGGCGGAAGGCCGCCTGCCGGATCTGGTCGTGGCGGCTGTCGGCGGCGGCTCGAATGCCATCGGCATTTTCCACCCGTTCCTCGATGACAAGAATGTCCGCATCGTCGGCGTCGAAGCGGGTGGCAAGGGCCTTTCAGGCGACGAGCATTGCGCTTCCATCACCGCCGGGTCGCCCGGTGTTCTGCACGGCAACCGGACCTATCTGCTTCAGGACGAGGACGGCCAGATCAAGGAAGGCCACTCCATTTCCGCCGGTCTCGATTATCCCGGCATCGGCCCTGAACATTCCTGGCTGAATGATATTGGCCGTGTCGAATATGTGCCGATCATGGACCATGAAGCGCTGGACGCCTTCCAGATGCTGACCCGCCTTGAAGGCATCATTCCGGCACTGGAGCCGAGCCACGCATTGGCTGAGGTCATCAAGCGCGCGCCGAAGATGGGCAAGGATGAGATCATCCTGATGAACCTGTCCGGTCGCGGCGACAAGGATGTCCACACCGTCAGCAAGTTCCTTGGAATGGATGTATAAGACCATGACCGCACGTATGGACAAGCGCTTCGCCGATCTGCGCGCTGAAAATCGCCCGGCCCTGATCACCTATTTCATGGGTGGTGACCCGGATTTCGCAACCTCGCTTGGCATCATGAAGGCGTTGCCGGAGGCAGGGGCCGATATTATCGAGCTTGGCATGCCGTTTTCCGATCCCATGGCGGACGGCCCTGCTATCCAGCTGGCCGGACAACGTGCACTCAAAGGCGGCCAGACGCTGAAAACCACGCTCGATCTCGCCCGCGAATTCCGCAGGCAAGACGATGCGACCCCGATCGTGATGATGGGATATTACAATCCGATCTATATTTACGGCGTCGACAGGTTTCTGGAAGATGCGCTGGCAGCCGGCGTCGATGGTCTGATCGTGGTCGATCTGCCGCCGGAAATGGATGACGAGCTTTGCGTTCCGGCTCTTGAGCGGGGTGTGAATTTCATCCGTCTCGCCACGCCGACCACGGATGGCAAGCGTCTGCCTGCCGTTCTTAAAAATACCTCAGGTTTCGTTTATTATGTCTCGATGAACGGTATTACCGGTTCCGCGCTGCCCGATCCCTCGTTGATCTCGGGCGCGGTCGGTCGTATCAAGGCGCATACGGAACTGCCGGTTTGTGTCGGTTTTGGTGTCAAGACGGCCGATCATGCGAAAGCGATCGGTGCTGTGGCGGATGGTGTGGTGGTCGGTTCGGCCATCGTCAACCAGATTGCCGGCAGCCTGACCAAGGACGGGCAGGCGACCGCAGATACCGTGCCGGCCGTCACGACGCTGGTAAAGGGACTTTCAACGGGCGTGCGTGCGTCGCGCCTTGCCGCTGCGGAATAAGCGCGGCTCAGTCAAGGAGTAATTGATTGAACTGGATCACCAATTACGTTCGGCCCCGGATCAATTCCATGCTTGGCCGCCGTCCGGAGGTTCCGGAGAACCTGTGGATCAAGTGCCCGGAAACGGGCGAGATGGTCTTCCACAAGGATCTCGAGGATAACAAGTGGGTTATCCCGGCCTCGGGTTATCACATGAAGATGCCGGCAAAGGCGCGTCTCGTCGATCTTTTCGATGGCGGTGTCTATGAGGCTCTGCCGCAGCCGAAGGTGGCGCAGGACCCATTGAAGTTCCGCGATTCCAAGAAATACACCGATCGCCTGCGTGACAGCCGCACGAAGACCGAGCAGGAAGATACGATCCTTGCCGGCGTCGGCCTCCTGAAAGGCCTGAAGATCGTTGCCGTCGTGCATGAATTCCAGTTCATGGGGGGCTCTCTGGGCATTGCTGCCGGCGAAGCCATCGTCAAGGCATTCGAGCGCGCCATTTCCGAGCGTTGCCCGCTCGTCATGTTCCCGGCCTCCGGTGGGGCCCGCATGCAGGAAGGCATTCTTTCGTTGATGCAGCTGCCGCGTACGACCGTTGCAGTGAACATGCTGAAAGAAGCCGGCATGCCCTACATCGTGGTTCTGACGAACCCGACGACCGGCGGCGTGACCGCTTCCTATGCCATGCTGGGCGATGTTCATATCGCCGAGCCGGGTGCGGAAATCTGCTTCGCCGGCAAGCGTGTGATCGAGCAGACCATTCGCGAAAAGCTGCCGGAAGGTTTCCAGACATCGGAATATCTTCTGGAGCACGGCATGGTCGACATGGTGATCGACCGTCGCGAAATCCCGGATACGCTGGCCAATTTGCTTAAGATCATGACCAAGGCGCCTGCTGACAACGCAAACGCTGTCGTACCGCTTGCCGCTTCAGCCTGAGCAAAAATATGTCGCCCGAAGGCCTGAACGGCCTTCGGGATGATGCTATACGTTGCATGATTTCATCTTTGGTGCGGCGGACAAATGGCAAGCAAAACGCCTGAAAGGCGAACAGAAGACATGACGAAGCCCGCGATCAGTGAGGCCGAGAAGATCATTGAAGAGCTGATGCAGCTCCACCCCAAGGGGTTCGATCTTTCACTCGACAGAATTTCCCGTCTTCTCGAAAAACTCGGAAATCCCCAGAAGAGGATGCCGCCCGTTATTCATGTGGCAGGCACGAACGGCAAGGGTTCGGTCACGGCCTTTTGTCGTGCTTTACTGGAGGCCGCAGGTCTTTCCGTCCACGTCCATACCTCTCCGCATCTCGTGAACTGGCATGAACGGTATCGCATCGGCGTTACCGGCAATAAGGGCCAGTATGTCGAGGACGAGGTCTTTGCGGATGCGCTACGCCGTATTGAAGCTGCCAATGGCGGCCAGATGATAACGGTTTTCGAAATTCTGACCGCCGCAATGTTCGTACTCTTTGCGGAACAGCCCGCTGATGCCGCCGTCGTCGAGGTTGGTCTGGGCGGCCGCTTTGATGCGACCAATGTAATCAACAATCCTGCCGTGTCGGTCATCATGCCGATCTCGCTGGACCACCAGGCCTATCTCGGTGACCGCGTCGAGTTGATCGCCGCCGAAAAGGCCGGGATCATGAAGTCGGGTTCCCCCGTCGTCATCGGCCATCAGGAATATGATGCGGCTCTGGAAACGCTCGTCGCCACGGCGGAGCGGCTCGGCTGCCCGGTGGCAGTCTACGGGCAGGATTTTTCCGCCCATGAAGAATTCGGCCGCATGGTCTATCAGGATGAATACGGCCTGACCGATGCGCCGCTGCCGCGGCTTCCCGGCCGCCACCAGCTTGCCAATGCCGCCGCCGCGATCCGTGCCGTCAAGGCCGCCGGTTTTGAGGTAACGGAGCGGATGATCGAAAAGGCCATGACGTCAGTGGAGTGGCCCGGCCGTCTTCAGCGCATCCTGACCGGCAAAATCGCTGAAATGGCTCCGAAGGATTCGGAAATCTGGGTCGATGGCGGTCACAACCCCGGTGCGGGTGAAGTCATTGCCGAGGCGATGGCGGGGTTCGAGGAGAAGACACCACGGCCGCTGTTCATCATCGCCGGTATGATCAATACCAAGGATCCGGTGGGCTATTTCAAGGCTTTCGCCGATATTGCCGAATATGTCTTCACCGTGCCGATCGGCGGCACGGATGCGGCGATTGATCCTGTCGTGCTCGCCCATGCGGCCTTCGATGCCGGGCTGGTCGCGGCACCGACCTCGTCTCTTACCGAGGCGCTGGATGAGCTTTCCCGCCGCTTTGATCCGGATGGGCCACCGCCGCGCATCCTGATCGGCGGATCGCTTTATCTTGCCGGAAATGCGCTTGCATTGAACGGCACGGTTCCCCAATAAAAAAGCCCGGCAGTGATGCCGGGCTTTTTTCATTCCAAAAAATGGCTTATGCGGCGCCGGAAATCCAGGCGGAAAGCGCTGTCTTGGGTGCAGCACCTACCTTGATATCGGCCACTTCGCCGCCCTTGAAAATGGCGAGCGTCGGGATCGAGCGAACGCCGAACTTGGCGGCCAGTTCCGGGTTTTCATCGATGTTGAGCTTTGCAACCTTGACCTTGCCGGCAAGCTCAGATGCAATTTCTTCAAGGCTCGGCGCGATCATCTTGCACGGGCCGCACCATTCGGCCCAGAAATCCACCACAACGGGTTCGGCGGATTCGAGGACTTCGGACTGGAAGTTGGCGGCGTCGACTTTTACGGTAGCCATATTTGGCTCTCCTTTCAGCTAAACTTTTCCGCTATCGATGTGATGCGGGCGCGTCGGAATTTCAATGCCCCGGTATCTCACTTTGTCTTTATTGCGGCAAGAGCCTCTCTCATCGCATCATCGCCAACCGTCACAAAACTGGCATTTTCCGTATAGATCAGCGCGCAGACAAATTCCTTGCCGGGATAAAGCGGTGCCAGAATTTCCCGATAGATGGCAAGCTGCGCTACGTGGGAATAGGGGATCTCACGTGCTTCACGTGGAGGAACGCGGTTCGTTTTGAAATCCACGAGGATGACGCGGTCGCCATTCACCGCCAGCCGGTCGATACGGCCCGACACCGCATATTGCTGTCGGCCGATCGTCATCGTGCCCATGATCGATATTTCCGCACGGCTGTTGGCGGAAAAGGCCGGTTGCACCACCCGTTCGGACAGAACCCGCAAGACCGCCCGTATCAGATACTCGCGCTCGTCGGGAGGCCAGAAACGGGCTGCCCGTTCAGCATAACGCCGCGCCGCAGCTTCCCGTTCACTCTCGGCAAAATCGGGCAGGGCCTGCAGCATGCGATGCACCAGTCGGCCCCGTTGCAACGCCAGAGAGGAGACATCGGCTTTTTCGCCAAACAGCGGTGAACGCACGGCAAGATCGTCCGCGCCGTCATCGATGATGGTGCCCGCACCGGAAGGGCTTAGCGGTCTGGGCAGAGAGGGCAGGGCCGGCAAGGGGGCAAGAAGTCCCGCCGGAAGAGTGTAATCTTCATCTCGCTGCGGTTCTGGCACAGTCTGCGGGGCAGGTGTCGAGCGAGCTTCGGACTTGCGCCAGACAAGCCCCTGCCATTCCTCGCCATCGGCTACGAACTGCTGCGGCTGACAGTGATCCTGATTATCGGCAAGCGCCGCCTTGACGATGGCGTGCCAGCATTCCGGGTTTTCTTTCTGGCCACGATAACCGCAAACGACCAGATGATCGGCGGCGCGGGTCATCGCCACATACAGCAGCCGTCGATATTCGTCTTCCGCGGCCGTCTTCAGGCGCTCCTCATCCGAGCGAATGAGATGATTGGAAAAGCCGCTGCCGGGCAGCCAGACCGGGACGGCGTCCCCATCCGCTTCGATGAAGCGCAGTTTCGGCACATGGCTGTGGTTGAAGGCTTTCGAACCACCATCGACGACAAACACGACCGGCGCTTCGAGGCCCTTGGAGGCATGTACGGTCATGATCCGTACTTCGCCACGATCCTTGTCCTGCTCGCGCTTCACTTCAGGCGAATCAGTCTCCAGAACGGACAGAAAAGCCTGCAGGCCGGGCAGGCCTGTCCTTTCGTGGTCCAGCGCAAAGGACAGGAACTCGTCCAGAACATCGCTCGCTTCGTTACCGAGCCGGCCGAGGAATTTTTTGCGCCCATCATGCAGCGTCAGAACCGCCGCGAAGAAATCATGCACGGTGGCCGTTTTCGAAAGCGCGATGAAACCGCCCAGCTTACCGACAACGGGGGAAAGGTGACTGTTTTCTTCCCGCGAAAGGACCTGTAACCTTTGCCATACGCTCTCCGTCTCCGATCGCGTCGCGGCGATCTCGAAGACATCATCTTCCGTCAGGTTGAAGAGCGGGCTCTTCAACAGCGCGGCAAGCGAAAGATCATCCTCCGGCAGCACCACGAAACGGCCGAGCGCCAGAAGGTCCTGCACGGCAATGTGGTCGGTCAGGCGAAGGCGGTCCGCACCGGCAACGGGAATATTCTTGCGCCGTTTCAGCTCGCGGGTCAGCGCATTGACGAAGGCGTGGCGTTTTCTGACCAGCACCAGAATGTCGCCCGGCTCGACAGCACGCTCGACGCCCTTTTCAATGATGGTCTCGCTTCCGATCATCTCGGCGATGCGTGCGGCGATCCTTCGGGCGACGATTGTGGCCGGAGCGCTTTCCCGCAGCGCATCGAAGGGCGCTGTCCAATCCTCTTCATCTTCGGCGGTTTCCGGTGCCACCATGTCCCAAACTTCCACGGTGCCAGGATGGCCGGCGCGGTTGGATCGGTGTTCCACCGGCTCGTTATCGGCGCTAAGACCGCTGGCGTTATTCGGATCTGAAAAGACCTGATCGACGGCGGCCAGCACATCCTCCGTGGACCGGAAGGACAGCGGCAGGCGGATGCGGTGAAACGCCTGCTCCACGGAATCCACGCGCCTTTTGGTCTCTTCGCGCTCCTGCGAAAACCGTTCCGGCCGCGCGCCCTGGAAGGAATAGATCGACTGTTTTTCATCGCCCACGGCAAACAGCGTGCGCCGCCCCATGCGGGCGCTCTCGCCCGTGAAGAAATCCGCAGCTAGCGACTGGATGATCGACCATTGTACCGGGCTGGTATCCTGCGCCTCGTCGACGAGAATATGGTCGATACCCTGATCCAGCTTGTAATGCACCCAGGCGCCGGCCGTATCGCGGTTGAGGAGGTTGGCCGCGCGCTCGATCAGGTCTTCGAAATCGAGCTGGCTTCGCTGTTTTTTCAGGTCTTCGAAATCACCGATCAGCCTCTCTGCCAGAACAAGGGCGCATTTTGTCGCCGCCAGCATCCGCACCAGACGATATCGGTTGCGGCAGGAGACAACATGGTCCCGCGCCAGCGTCAGCGCATCGACAAGATCAGGGGCGGATTTCTGCATCCCCTTGTTGATGACATAGGCATCCGATTTTTTCTCCCCCTTGGCCGTCAGCAGCGCGGCCTCGATGAACTCCATACGCCGCACCGGGTCCGACTGCCGTTTCGCTTCCCGCAGCGCATAAGCAACATCGATGACGCGCGATCCGCCCACCTCATCGGCAAGCGTCAGATAGGTGTCAAGCGCGAGCCCGGAAAGACCGGGCAGGGGCCAGAAGGCCGCCGCCGCCGTTTCCTCGGTTTCCTCATGATCGATCTGCATCGCCTGCCGCAAACGGGCATCGATGCCGCCGGATTGTTTTGCCTCGAGCAGAAAGGCGCGAAGGGCGCTGCGATTGGCGATGATGGCGGAGAGCAGAGATTCCAGCCCGCTTTCGTCGGCAAGATCGAGCACATAGGCAAGCGCCTGCGCCAGTTCCGTGTCGCCTCCTGTCGAAACCGCCGTCAGAAGAGAGCGGCGGGCTTCGGCCAGCAGGGTCGTGGCGGCGCGGTCATCGAGAACCGAGAAATGGCCGGCGACATTGGCTTCCAGTGGAAACTGATGCAGCAGGGCCTCGCAGAATGCGTGGATGGTCTGAATTTTCAGCCCGCCCGGCGTTTCCAGCGCCTTGGCGAATAGCCGCCGCGCTTCAGCAAGCTTTATGCGATCTGGCGCTTTGCCTTCGATAGCGGTGATGCGATCCCTAAGATCGGAATCCGGCAAAGTAGCCCATTCCGCCAGCCGGTCGAAGACACGGCTGGACATTTCAGACGCGGCAGCCTTGGTATAGGTGAGGCACAAAATCGCCGAGGGGCGGCATCCGGCCAGAAGCAGGCGGATGACGCGCTGGGTCAGCACATGGGTCTTGCCGGAGCCGGCATTGGCTGACACCCATGCGGAACTGGACGGATCAGAGGCAAGCCGCTGCCGGGCGCTGGTCCAGTCGATCCAGCTTTCCGGCGTGTCGGCGGCGGGGCCGTGATCGACAGGATCAATCGTCATCGCCGTCTCCTGGTTCCGCCGTTGACCATTCCGAAACACGGGCGAGGTGGTCATATTCCCCGCCATAGGATTGTTGCTCTTCCGGCACCAGCCGCGAGGCGAAACCGTTCTCGCCTTCGCGCAGCGAGCGCACAAATTTGGCGAGCTGCTCGATCGATTCCGTTGCCAGTTCAATAGCCGATTTCGGCGGTCTTTTGCCGCTGCGGCTGGAATGTTCGTTATTGACCTGGTCGGCAAAAAAACGATCGCCCGGCCGCAGGCGCACATAGATAAGGTTTTCCGGTGTTGGCGATCCGGCTTCGCGGAAGGCCCCGCGCATCAGCGCCGCCGCTTCCAGCGCCAGCTGTGGGTCAAGCAGCGCGCGCGCCTGATTGACGGATGGCGCAAGCCCGGTCTTGTAGTCGATAATATCCGCGTGACCGTTCGACTTGATGTCGATGCGGTCGGCAATTCCGGTCAGTCTTATACCCGCCTCGGCGATTTCCTGCCCGGCGCGTGCCTCGAAAAAACTACGGCGAATGGATGGGTGCCGGTCCTTTTCCCAGTCGATGAAGGCGCGTGCCACCGCCGCAAAACGTGGCCGCCAGATGACATCCACATGCGGCGGCAGGTTTTCCGCGTCGAAACATTCGTCCAGAATGCGCTGCATGGCCTCGAGCGAAGCCGGCGTGCCGGGGATGTGTCCCTCACGCGAATAGCGCTCGATGATCGCGTGATAGAGCGTGCCGCGATCGGCGGCGCTTGGATCGCGATTGAAGGGCTCGAGCGGGTCGAGCTTCAGGATACGCCGCGCATAGATCGAATAGGGATCGCGCCGTAACCGCCCCACTTCGCTGAAGGAATAACGGGTTGGCTGCAGATCAGCCGGCGGCCTGGGGGCAGGGCGCTTTGCCGCATCCTGATCGATGCTTTCATCCATCAGACCGGCCCAATGCCGATAGGTCTCGCCGCGCTTCTTCAGCTCTCCGGCGAAATCCTCACCACCCAGTGCCAGCAATCGTTGCAGCCATCGAGAAGCGACAGCAGGGGTGGAGCCCTGCCTCAGCGCCCGGGTGTAAAAGATCTGCCGGGTGCCGTTCGCCATCTCAAAGTCATGCGCCAGCTGGCCGATGCGCCGTTCCGGCGGCTCCAGTCCGATCGCTGTCTTCATGGTTCGGGACAAGAATGGGTTATTCGCCGTCTGGCCCGGCCAGAGGCCTTCATTGAGGCCGCCAATCACAACTGTATCGACGCTTTGCAGCCGCGCTTCGAGCGCACCGAAGATAAAGATGCGCGGATGACGCATGGATCGCGGCTTGATCGATTCTCCGGCAACCAGCGCCGCAAATATGTCAGCCCATTGTGGCCCATCCGCATCGAGGATTTCGCCGCTTTCCATCAATTCGCCGAACAGGCCGGAAAGCGTGTCACCAGCTTCGCCGGACCAGAGCGCAGCAAGATCATTGTTTTCATCCGCACAGATCGCTTCGATCACGCGGCCTGTCCGCTCCGCCCAATGGGAGAGCGGCAGTTTGTCGGTAAAGGCCCGGCCGGATCGATCGCGACGGACGAAGGCAGAGCCAAGCGGCTCGGTTGCAACGGCGATCCGCTGCGCCAGATCGCGCGCTGCTTCAAGGCTTCCTTCCGGCAATGCCAGCCGCCAGGCAGGTGGGTGCCGATCATCGCGCTGCGCCAGCAGCTGTGCCTCCAGAACCGCTTCCAGATTACCGATTTCGGTTTCGACGCGGCCGCCACGCAGTGCTATGAGTTCCAGCGCTTTCGAGGCTTGTGTGAAAGCTGCCTCGGAAAGCCCGAAACGGGAGAGTGGATGCTTTAGGAGTGAAATGATCGGCACCGGGTCTCCGGGCCTCAGGATCGCTTCCAGCACCAGTTGCGTCAGTCCGGCCTGCGGTGTGGCAGAAAGTGGCGTACCCGCCGAATCGTCGGCCTCTATGCCAAAGCGCTGCAGTTCCGTCGCCACCCGCCGCGCCAATCCGCGGTCGGGTGTTATCAGTGCTGCCTGCGAAGGACGTCCGGCACCCGGAGCTTCCAGCGCCAGCCTGAGCGCCACCGCGATGGCGGTTGCCTCTTCGCGCTCGTTGGCGGCTTCTATCAGTGTGGCCGCTGCAAAAGCCTCATCGAAGAAACCGGGGTCCCTGTCTTCGCGCCACCGGCTCCAGTCGCTGGTGGACTTGGCCGGCGCCAGCGCCGCCGAAAATACGGCCGCGCGTTTTTCAAGATCGCTATCAATGGCTCCGATCTGATCCACGTCGTCGCGTAGGATGCCGAGCTTCTGCAGCAGCATATAGAGCCCGTATTGCGAATGGGTGCGGCTCGAAGGGTCGGTCGGGTCCTCGGCAATTGCCTCCCATTGCTCCTCTGACATGGCAAGATCAAGCCCCGGAAGCACGACGACGCCCTGCGGCAAGTCGGCAACGGCGGCGATGAGGTCGGCTGCGGCCGGAATGGAGCCCGTAGACCCGGCCACGATGATCGGTCCGGTATCCGGCAAATTGGCAAGCCGGTTTGCCTCGGCCCGTAAGATGCCGTTTCGATGCCGGCCGGCCGAGGAGCGGTTGAGTTCAGCAAGGCGCGCGGGCCAGAAGACGCTGGCGATCTTCAGGAAATCCGCCGTCAGCTGCCACCATTGCGCATGTTCGCCGGTATCGAGATGCTGAAGCGCTTCCCAATCCTTTTCTTCCGTATCCATGGCATCAATCACCTCGCCAAGCGCACGCGCCAGCCATATGGCGTCCGCAGGGCTGGCGGGGGCGACGAGCGGCGAATCCGAATGGATCGCCCGGATGGCGTCCGGCAGGCTGTTGCGCCAGGCCAGAATAAGACGCGCCAGTTCGATCAGCCGGCCGGTGCCGGAAATCGGTGGCGCGAGATCCATGATCTCAGGATTTTCGATCTCGAAGAAGCCGCTATCATCGTCCGTTTCGCCAAGCGGCCGGATCAGCGGCAGAATGGCGGATCGGCCGCCCAGAAGATCAACGAATTCGGAGCGCAGCACGCGGGCCGAGCGCCGCGTCGGCACATAGATCGTCACCTTGGCCAGTGAAAGCGGATCGGCAGGATCGTATCTATAGCTGGCTGTCAGTGTCCCGTCACACAGCGTTTCCGCGAGCGTTTTGAGGAACGGTGTTCCCGCAGCGATCGTCAGGACGCGCTTTTCGGGGCGGGACGTCGTCATGCCGAGCGTTTTTCCCTGAATTGCCGGATGATGTTTTCTGCGTCTTCTATCGCATCGGGCGTGCCGACGGTGATCCAGTGTCCGTCAAGCGAAATCCCGGAAAGCCGGTCTTTTTTAATGGCGCGGTCGAAATAGATGTTGAGGTTGAAGGCATCCGCCGGCGCATCATCAAGCAGGCGCGAATCCATGGCGATGGCGCCGGCATAAACCACCGGGTTTGGGTCGCCATCGCAATACCGCGCCAATTTACCGTCGTCAGAAAGGTTGAAATCCCTTTTGCCGTTATGACCGGTGGTACGATCCATATCGACACAGAGCAGGGCCATATCCATGCGCTCCGGATCGAAGAATTGCGCAAGCTTGCGCAGGTTGCTGACCGCATTCAATTGCTCGCCGATCCAGAATAGATCGGCATTCATGACGAAGACCGGGCCGGGTTCCAGAAGCTTCAGACCCTTGGCAAGCCCGCCGCCGGAATTCATCAGCTGCGCCCGCTCGTCGGAGATCAGAATTTTGGCGTCGGAGCGGTGCTCCAGATGGGCGATCATCTGGTCCGCATGGTGATGCACATTGACAACGATCGTCTCCGCCCCGGCTTCCACAAGGGCGTCGAGCGCATAGTCGATCATCGGCTTGCCGGCGATCTTGACGAGCGGCTTCGGGATCGTATCCGTGATCGGGCGCATCCGCGTGCCAAGCCCCGCGGCCAGCACCATCGCGTTTTTGATCGTCATCGTCGTCAACCGTCTTTCAGTCGTTGAATTCCATGCCCATACCGACACACCAGTCTCGAAGAGGCTCAAGTTCCGGATGCGAAAGCGCCGCGGCAAGATAGCGGAACGTCCTCGGCATATGTTTCATATAACCGGGTTTTCGATCCCGTTCCAACAGCCTCACCCAGATACCGGCAAGCTTGCAGTTGCGCTGCGCCGACATGATGGCAAAAGCCTTGAGGAAAGCGGCCTCATCAAATGAAGGCGTGTTTCTTCTGCTATCGAGATAATGCGAAAGCAGATGCGCCTGCAGTTCGGGTTCGATGGTAACCCGGGCATCCTGCACGATGGAGGCGAGATCATAGGCGATCGGGCCGATCATCGCGTCCTGAAAATCGATCAGGCCGACCTGTCGAATGCCGCTATTCTGCGCCTGCCAGAGAAGGTTGGGTGAATGGAAATCGCGTAGCAGGAGCCCCGTTTCACAATCAGCGAGTGAGTCGATCAGACTATCCCACAGGGCGTAATAGTCGCTCTTCTCGCTATCGGTGAGCGGCTTGCCGCGTTTGTGAGGAAGATACCATTCCGCCAGCAGCGAGACTTCGATTTTCATCGCCTGGCGATCGAAGGGGGGAACCTTGTAGGTGCTGCCGTCAATCACCGGCAGCAGGTCGGGTCGCGGGGTCTGATGAAGGGCTGCGAGGCAGGCGACGCTCTGCAGATAACGTTCTTCTATCGGCGTTCCGTCCGGCGCAAGCACCCCGTCGCGCCCCAGATCCTCCAGCAGGAGAATGCCCTGATCAATATCCGCTGCCAGAAGCTCTGGCGCGCAAAAGCCGCCATCTCGCAGATACTCGCCGACTGCCACGAAGGAGCGCGCATCCTGGGCAAGATGGGCGATTTCGGCATAGGTCTTGCCATCAGCCACGATCGCACCTCTCATGGGGCGTCGCCAGTCCATCAGGATAAGGTCAGGGCCGTCAGTGGAAATGGCCTCATAGGCGCGTGTTGAAGCGTCACCGCTCAGAAAACGCCGGGCCGCATCGCCTCTGCCATTTCTTGTGAGGAACGTGCGAATGGCGAAAACCCGTTCAAGCCGTGCTTTCAGCTTTGCCGGAGCTTCGATGGAGGCCAGCCGTCCCTCGCCGGAATGCGTCAGCCGAAGCGTGACGGTCTGCTCCGGTGGCAAAACCTCGGTGGCGATATCCGGCCATTCGATCAGGCAGACGCCGTCCTCCAGCATCTCGTCGATGCCGAGCTCCTCCAGTTCGGAGACATCCGAAAGCCGGTAAAGATCGAGATGGGCAACCGGAATGCGAGTGGAATAGGTCTGGATGATCGTGAAGGTCGGGCTTGGAACCTCGAGATCCGGCTCATCCGCCATCGCGCGGATGAAGGCGCGGGCAAGTGTGGATTTACCGGCGCCGAGATCACCGATCAGCGCCAGACAATCGCCGGGTTTCAATGCCAGCGCGAGGTCTTCACCGAGCCTGATGGTATCTTTTTCTCCCTCAAGGGAAATAGTGATCGGCAAGATGTCTTCGCTCATTCTGCGGCGATGGAATGCGGGCGCGTGCCGGAAGGAATGCGGCAGGTGACAATGGTGCCATTGCCGGGGCGGCTATCGATTTTGACCGTGCCATGATGGAGGCTGACAAAACTCTCGACAATGGAGAGGCCAAGCCCCGCGCCGGTCCGCCGCCCGCCATTGCCGCGTGTCGCAAAGCGGTCGAATACGGTCTTCAGCATGTCTTCTGGAATACCCGGGCCCTTATCCGCCACCGAGAACAGGAAGTCGCCCTCGCTGCGCTGGCACGACAGTTCAACTGCGGAGCCTTCCGGCGCAAAGTTGATTGCATTGGTCAGGAGCTTGATGAGGATCTGCTTCAGGCGCTGGTGATCGGCCACCAGACTGCCAAGATGAGCCGGCGCGACGATTTCAAGCGAAATGCCGCTCTCCTGCAGGCGATCGGCGATCTGCACAGAAACGTCTTCAAGCAATTCGTTCAGATCATTGTCTGAATAATTCAGCTGCATGATGCCGGCATCGACGGTCGCAAGATCGAGAATATCGTTGACGATGGTCAAAAGCACCGAGGACGAGGTGGAAATATGGTCGAGATATTCCGCCTGTCGGTCCGTCAATTGGCCGATGCCGGGCGTCTTCAGGAGGTCGGTGAAACCGATAATATTCGTCAGCGGCGAGCGCAATTCGTAGGAAACATGCTGAACGAAATCGTTCTTCAGCTCGTCGGCCTTCAGAAGCGCGTCGTTCTTTTCCTTGAGCGCCCTTTCCGCCCGCACGCTGTCGGTCATGTTGACGAAGGTCAGCATGGTCTGCGCATCCGGCAGCGGAATGATCGCGAAATCGAGTACGAGACCGGAGAGCAGTTCGAGCGTACCCTGTTTGGACGGGCGCTCATCGTCAAAACTGGTAATGAACTGGCTAAAGGCGCGCCAGCCATCCGGTCTGTCATAGGATTGTGCGCAGGCGGTTTCGATGGCACGGATGTGGGTGCCTGTTTCCGCCTGCTCGGAAGTTACACCCCAGAGCGCCCGGAATGCCGGGTTGGAGAGGCGAATGCGGCCATCCGCACCGAACACGGCCACACCTTCAGCCAGATGGTCGATGGTTTCACCCTGCACCTTCACCAGCGTGTTGTAGCGCATCTGCAGGTCGACCTGTTCGGTCAGGTTTTCAAAAACCCAGGTCGCGCCTCCCTGCGGATGGGCGGTCGCGATGACCCGCAGCGTCTGCCCATTCGGCAGGTGCCAGAGATCGGTTTTGGTATCGAGCGAACGGTAAACGGCGAGGGCCGTCTCCTTCCAGTTTTTCCAGTTCAGCTGTTCGGGCAATTTGCCGGCGGTGCGCAGCCTGTCGAGAAGCTCGGAATTATCAGGACCGGATTCGAGGAAAACCAGATCGAGACCCCAAAGGGTCGCAAAAGCCTGATTGTAGAATTGCAGCCGCTGCCGGCCGTCGAAGATGGCGACGGGCGTCGCCAGATGATCCAGCGTTTCGGCATGGCTCTTGAGAACCCGCTTGAGTTCTTCGCTGATTGTTTCCGTTTCGGTGGCATCGATGGCGATACCGGCCGAACCCGCCGCGGTCTTGATATCGACAACGTCGAAGAAGGTGCGGTTGCCAGAGACCACAGTCGAAATGCGGTCATGATAGGGTGATTCCGGCGTCGCGGCCGCGCGTATCTTCTGCCGGGTAACGGTGTTCAACAGCTCGCGTTTTTCAAGAACGGCCTGATCGGCATCGCGCGCATCCACGGCCTGCGCATAGGCATGGTTGACCCAGGTTAGCTCGCCTTCGCCATTGCGGCGCCAGACGGGCTGTTCGATGGAATCCAGAAGGTCCTGAAACGTCGAGACCGAGGCGATCAGACGCTCGCGCTCCACCTGCAATTCAGCAAGTTCGGCGCGCAGATTATTAAGCGCGACGAAACGTGCAAATGCATTGCCGCCGGAGACCCGGCCTTGAACTTCAATGACTTCGCCGCGCTGCGTCTCGATGGTCAGGTCGAAACTCTGCGCGTGGCTGCGAAGTTTTTCGAGGGATTTTTCAAGCTGGCTCGCAGAGGACGGTTTCAGCCAGCGCCCGAAGGCCAGAAAATCATGATCCGCTTGCGGCGCGCCGGTCTCCACGGGTAATTGCCCCAGAAATTCGGGCCGCTTGTCAGCGCCATCCCAGATAACGATGCGCCGGCCCTTATCGGAAATCAGCGCCTCGTATTTGGCGATCTTGTGATGGGTTTCGGCAAGCGCCTTGCGGTATTCACTGCTTTCCGACTCGATATTGCCGCGCTGGCGCACCAGCCAGACGACGGAAAACAGCGTCGCCGAAAGCATGCCGACAAAGAGCGAATAGGTGATTGTTTCGCCAGAGGAGAACAGCCGCGCACCGGTCTTGGCAACAAGGCCATCCTGCGCCAGCGCGACACTTGCCGAACCTGCAAGGATCGTCCCCGACATCAGCAAGGGAAGCCGTGAAAAGCCTGTCCGGACCGCGCTGATCGCCAGCCGGCAATGCGCCAGAACCTGCGCGCTCAATGCCACGCCAGCTTGCGTGTTTTCAACGCGTTGAACTGTCTGCTCGCGCAGATCCGAATTGTGAACCGTCATCCCCGGTCTGTCTCCGTCCTATGTGCCGCATCTTCGACAAGACATCCCATTTCGTCCCCGCCGCCCTTTGGCGTGTCCGAATCAAGTCTGATGACAATACCGCCTTCATAAATCTGCGGAAAGGGAGCGCGCAAAAAAGATGCCGCGCACTTTGTCAAGTGCGCGGCATCTAGATGTTGTGTAATTTCAGTGGATATTAACTATGATATTAATATCTGTAGTGTTCGGCCTTGAACGGGCCTTCCTTGGAGATGCCGATATAATCTGCCTGCAGATCGGAAAGTTCAGTTAGCCGCACACCGAGCTTCTCAAGGTGAAGACGCGCGACCTTCTCATCGAGGTGCTTCGGAAGCACGTAAACTTCGTTCTTGTATTCGCCCTGCTTGGTGAAGAGCTCGATCTGGCCAAGCACCTGGTTGGTGAAGGACGCAGACATGACGAAGGACGGGTGGCCGGTGGCATTGCCGAGGTTCAGCAGGCGGCCTTCGGACAGAAGAATGATGCGGTTGCCCTTCGGGAACTCGATCATGTCGACCTGCGGCTTGATGTTCGTCCACTTCAGGTTACGCAGCGATGCGACCTGAATCTCGTTGTCGAAGTGGCCGATATTGCCGACGATCGCCATGTCCTTCATCTCGCGCATATGCTCGATGCGGATCACGTCCTTGTTGCCGGTGGTGGTGATGAAAATATCCGCCGAGGAAATGACGTCTTCCAGGCGAACGACCTCAAAACCATCCATGGCAGCCTGAAGCGCGCAGATCGGGTCGATTTCGGTGACCTTGACGCGGGCGCCGGCGCCCTGCAGCGAGGCGGCAGAGCCCTTGCCAACATCGCCGTAACCGCAAACGACGGCGACCTTGCCGGCCATCATCACGTCGGTTGCACGGCGAATGCCGTCAACCAGCGATTCCTTGCAGCCGTATTTATTGTCGAACTTCGACTTGGTGACGCTGTCATTGACGTTGATGGCCGGGAAGGGCAGGAGGCCCTTCTTGCTGAGGTCGTAAAGACGGTGAACGCCGGTCGTCGTTTCTTCCGTGACGCCCTTCAGTGCGTCGCGCTGCTTGGTGAACCAGCCGGGAGAAGCCTTCAGGCGCTTGTTGATCTGCGCGAAAAGAATTTCTTCTTCTTCAGAGCCGGGATTGGACAAAACGTCTTCGCCGGCTTCGGCACGTGCGCCAAGCAGGATGTACATGGTGGCATCGCCGCCATCGTCGAGGATCATGTTGGACAGACCGCCATCGGTCCACTGGAAGATCTTGTCGGTATATTCCCAATATTCCGTCAGGCTTTCACCCTTGACGGCGAAGACCGGAATGCCGGCCGCTGCAATGGCCGCTGCCGCATGATCCTGCGTCGAGAAGATGTTGCAGGAGGCCCAGCGAACCTCTGCGCCCAGTTCCTTCAGCGTTTCGATGAGAACGCCGGTCTGGATCGTCATGTGAAGGGAACCGGTGATACGTGCGCCCTTCAGCGGCTTGCTTTCGCCGAACTCCTTGCGGCAGGACATCAGGCCGGGCATTTCGGTTTCGGCGATGTCCAGCTCCTTGCGGCCAAATGCGGCAAGGTTGATGTCGGCGACAATGTAGTCCTTCTCAAGGCTCATGAAGTTCTCCAGATCAGAATGCCGCGCCTGTTGGCCCGGCTTTTAAACGTAGCAGCGGTTTAGCAGGCCACAAACGATCTGGCAATGATGATATAAAGAGGTCTTTATGTCTTTATATGTTGCTGGCTCAGGCTTCTTCGCCGAAGCGGTCGGCCACCAGAGCTTCCAATGCGGCCAGCGCCTCCGACGCCTGATTGCCGCTTGCCTCGACATAGACGCTGCAGCCGGGGCTGGCCGCCAGCATCATCAGGCCCATGATGGAAGTGCCACCGACGGTCATGCCGTCCTTGGAAACCGTGATCGTCGCATCGAAGCCCTCGACCATCTGAACGAATTTCGCAGATGCCCGGGCGTGGAGACCGCGCTTGTTGATGATCGGCAATTCCCGGGAGAGAGGCGACATGGCTGACTTCTCACTTGCCGCTTAAAACGCGGCTGGCGACGTTGATATATTTGCGGCCGGCATCGGATGCATCCTGAAGGGCCTTGTCCATATTGTCTTCGCTGCGAACGCCGGCAAGCTTGATCAGCATGGGAAGATTGACCCCGGCGATGACTTCGACATTGCCGTTATTCATGACGGAGATTGCGAGATTGGACGGTGTGCCACCGAACATGTCCGTCAGTATGATAACACCATTGCCATCATTGGCACGCGCAACGGCGTCGATGATATCCTGCCGGCGCTGATCCATGTCGTCTTCGGGACCGATACAAACCGTCTCGATCAATTTCTGGGGACCGACGACATGCTCCAACGCATGGCGAAACTCCTCAGCCAGCTTGCCATGGGTGACAAGCACTAGTCCGATCATGAAATGCTCCCTTGCACACGCACTCTCATTGCCGACTATCGCAACGCGGCAATCCTGTCCATCGGTGGGATTTCATCTTGATGAGGAAAATGCGAATCGCAAGCCTAAAATCGCCCGAATCATCGTCACTTCACATTCGTTTTAAAAAGATTCTGAGCAAGTGCAGCAAATTTTCCATAGGGCGTAAGACTTGCAAGCGGAATGCGCAGAAGCGGAATATGCCCGCCACAGGGCAGCAAAAACGCTTCGTCATCTTCGGGAAGTCTCGGATTTTCCGGTGAAAGAACTGTCGTAACCGCAAAATGTAGTGGAGCGCTCGCAACGCTGTTGAGCGAAACAATGCCGCTGCCGCGCAACTCCAGAAGGCCGGCAATCGTTTGCGGCCGCTCGGCAATGATGTTTTCGCCGTCGCGGTACACGAAAATCTGATCGTCCGCGATCAACGCCGCCGGCAATCCGCAGCGTTCAGCCTCGGTCAGAAAACTGAAGGCAAGCTCGCTTTTGCCGCTGCCGGATGGTCCAGTGAAGAGGATTCCCGTGTTTTGAACGGTGATGGCGGTGGCGTGCAGGTTGAAGCGTTCAGCGTTCATGGGTTTCGGCCGCCGGCAGCGACAGGGTGAAGCGCGCGCCGGAAATCACGCCGTATTTGTCGACGACATTTTCCGCCCTGAGGCTGCCGCCATGGGCTTCGGCGATCTGGCGGCTGATGGAAAGGCCAAGGCCGGAATTCTGGCCGAAGCCTTCGCTTGCCGGTCGGTCTGTGTAAAACCGTTCGAAAATCCGGTCGATATCTTCGGCCTGAATGCCGGGTCCATTGTCTTCCACCTGCACGAGGCAGCGATCCTTGTGGCGGGAAAGACGCACGGTGATGCGGCCACTTTCTTCTGACACGAAAGAACGGGCATTCTCGATCAGATTGGTGACGATCTGGCTGAGGCGAAGGTCGTGGCCATTCACCACGAAAGAGGTTTTGCTTCCGGCCTTCCGGTCGGCCACATAGTCGATTGCCACGCTTTTCTTCTTGGTGCTGATCTGGCGGGATATGTCCACCAGCCCCTTCATCAGCACATCCAGGTCGAGCGGCGAGGCGTCGGCGCGCGCCAGCTCGGCATCGAGCCGCGACGCGTCCGAAATGTCGCTGATCAAGCGGTCGAGGCGGCGTACATCATGGAAGATGATCTCGGTCAGCCGTTGCTTCGATTCTTCGGTTTTCGCGCGCGGCAGGGTTTCCACGGCGCTGCGCAGCGAGGTCAGCGGGTTCTTGAGTTCATGACTGACGTCGGCGGCGAAGCTTTCAATTGCATCGATACGGTCGTAAAGCGCCGTCGTCATTTCACGCAGGGCAATCGACAGGTTGCCGATTTCATCCTGACGTGCCGAAAAATCCGGTATCTCCTCACGCGTTCGCGCCCCGCGGCGTACACGGATCGCGGCGGCCGAAAGCCGCCGCAGCGGTGTGGCGATGGTCGATGACAGAAGCAGCGACAGAACGATATTGACCAGCGTGGCGATGCCGAAAACACGCATGATGGCCAGGCGCTCCGCATGCACGATCTTGTCGATATCGCCCGCCTGCGTGGAGAGCAGCAAGACGCCGAGCACGGCCCGGAAGCGTTGCACCGGCACGGCGACTGAAACGATCAGCTCGCCCTTTTCGGTGACGCGCACGACTGCGCCGCGCACACCGGTCAGCGCATTCATGACTTCCGGATAGATCGAACCGTCGCCGCCAGGCGCCTCCTTATATTGCGGAAGGCTGCTCGGCTGCAGCATACGGTTGAACATGCTGGTGAACCAGTCGCCCCAGGTCTGGGTTTCCGGTGTTACCGGCGGCAGATCGAAGCGCAGAACCTGTCCGCGTGAATAAAGATGGCGCGAATCCAGCAGCAGATTGGCATCGGCGTCGAACAGCCGTGCGCGGGTGCGCGTCGGTGAAATCAGCCGCCGCAGCACTGGCGCCACCCGTTCCGGATTGATCGGGAAGCTCAAATCCTCGTCATTGGGAGCGGGGGTGATGCTCTGCCCCGCCTGCAATTCGAGAAGCTTTTCGGGATTGATGGTGATCGAATTGGTATCGACCGAAGCGGAAGCCGAAATCGCGCCGGCGATGATTTCGCCCTGCGTCAGAAGGCTTTCGACCCGCGCGTCGATCAGCCCCTCACGGAACTGGTTGAGATAGAGAATACCGCCGACCAGAACGACCGTCGCCGCGACATTGAAGAAAAGAATGCGGCGCGTGAGGCTGGAAAACACCGCATTGCCAAAAATGCGCCGGATGATCGTCAGCGGATGGATACGATGGCGGCGTTCGCTGCCGCGTTCTTCGGCATCGTCGCTATCCGAGACGGTTTCCGGCGTTTTCTTCAGCACGTATTTAAGTCCTCGCCACCACTCTTCGGGTGGTCTCTTCCGATTTGCGTGCCGATTCAGGCCGCTTCGCGGAAGCGATATCCTACGCCATAAAGCGTTTCAATCATATCGAAGTCGCCATCGACCAGTTTGAACTTCTTGCGAAGGCGCTTGATGTGGCTGTCGATGGTGCGGTCATCCACATAAACCTGCTCATCATAAGCGGCGTCCATCAGCGCGTCGCGGCTTTTCACCACGCCCGGCCGCTGCGCCAGCGAGTGCAGGATGAGGAATTCGGTGACGGTGAGTGTTACCGGTTCGCCCTTCCAGGTGCAGGTGTGGCGTTCCTGGTCCATGGCGAGCTGCCCGCGCTCCAGCGTGCGGGCCTGCTGGTCCGCCGTCGGCTTTAGTGCGCCGCCAGCTGCTGGCGCGGCATCGCGGCTGCTGGCGCGGCGCAGGATCGCCTTGACGCGTTCCACCAGAAGGCGCTGCGAGAAGGGTTTGGTGATGAAGTCATCCGCGCCCATCTTCAGGCCGAACAATTCATCGATCTCTTCATCCTTCGAGGTGAGGAAGATCACCGGCAGATCCGATTTCTGACGCAGGCGCCGCAAAAGCTCCATGCCGTCCATGCGGGGCATCTTAATATCGAAAATGGCGAGCTGCGGCGGACGGGCGATCAACCCGTCAAGCGCGGAGGCGCCGTCCGTATACGTTTCGACCCGGTAGCCTTCGGCTTCGAGCGCGATCGATACCGAAGTCAGAATATTCCGGTCATCGTCGACAAGCGCGATCGTCTGCATGTAGTTGGTCTCCATCGTCATTTTCTCGTAACTCCCGACATTCACCCAGCCAGGTTGTGCGCCGCGAGCCACTCTCTTGAGTATAAAGGTGGAACAAATTGTGGCAAAGGAAAACTCGCCCCAAAATCGTAAGGGTACGGCGAGTGGATTTCGTGAAAACGCCGCAGCTGGATTTTAATGCGTCTTCAACCGATTTAAAAAGAAATAAAATCTTTTAAATCGATTAATATATTGAAATCACTAAGTTTTTTAAAGTTCGGCTCTTGCGTTTCCAAAAGCCGCCACGTATTTTCCGTGAAAATTTCAACGTCCTTACCGTCATTAACAAGGAACGCGTCATGAACGAGCTTGGGGTTCATAATCCTGCCAATGGAGTTGCGGAACTCGGACTGGGCGAGGCCTCCCGCGTCTTTTATAACCTCAATGAGAGCGAATTATACGAAGAGGCGATCCGCAACGGCGAGGCCGAACTGACCATTGATGGCGCGCTGCGCGCCGTCACCGGCCAGCACACGGGCCGTTCGCCGAAGGACAAATTCGTCGTTCGCGACGCTTCCACCGAGAACACCATCTGGTGGGACAACAACAAGCCGCTGTCGCCGGAAAACTTCGAGCTGCTGCGTCAGGACATGTTGGCCCATGCCGCCGGCAAGACCCTCTATGTTCAGGACCTGATCGGCGGCGCCGATGAGGAAAATGCGCTGCCGACACGCGTCGTCACCGAGCTTGCCTGGCATTCGCTGTTCATCCGCAATCTGCTGATCCGTCCGAAGCAGGAAAAACTGGCCGGCTTCAAGCAGAAGCTCACCATCATCAACCTGCCAAGCTTCAAGGCCGATCCGGCCCGTCACGGCGTCCGTTCGGAAACCGTCATCGCCTGCGATCTGACCAATGGCCTCGTCCTCATCGGCGGCACGTCCTATGCCGGTGAAAACAAGAAGTCGGTCTTTACGGTACTGAACTACCTTCTGCCGGCCAAGGGTGTGATGCCGATGCATTGCTCGGCCAATGTCGGTCCTGAGGGTGATTCCGCCGTCTTCTTCGGTTTGTCCGGCACCGGCAAAACTACGCTTTCGGCTGACCCTTCGCGCACGCTTATCGGCGATGATGAACATGGCTGGGGCGAGCACGGCATCTTCAATTTCGAAGGTGGCTGCTATGCCAAGGCGATCAAGCTTTCGGCCGAAGCCGAGCCGGAAATCTATGCCGCGACCCGTCGTTTCGGCACGGTTCTTGAAAACGTCGTGCTCGACGAAAACCGCGTTCCTGATTTCAATGACAATTCGCTGACGGAAAACACCCGCAGCGCCTACCCGCTGCACTTCATTCCGAATGCATCGGAAACGGGCATTGCCGGTCATCCGAAGACGATCATCATGCTGACGGCCGATGCCTTCGGCGTGCTGCCGCCGATTGCCCGGCTGACGCCGGAACAGGCCATGTACCACTTCCTCTCTGGCTACACCGCAAAGGTTGCCGGCACGGAAAAGGGCGTAACGGAACCGGAAGCGACCTTCTCCACCTGCTTCGGCGCCCCCTTCATGCCGCGCCATCCGGCGGAATACGGCAACCTGCTGCGTGAGCTGATCGGCAAGCACGGCGTCGATTGCTGGCTGGTCAACACCGGCTGGACCGGCGGCGCTTATGGCATCGGCAAGCGCATGCCGATCAAAGCGACCCGCGCGCTTCTGACGGCGGCACTCACCGGCGAGCTGAAGGATGCCGAATTCCGCACCGATGCGAATTTCGGTTTCGCCGTACCCCTGTCGCTTGATGGCGTTGACAGCGCAATCCTCGATCCGCGTTCGACCTGGGCCGATAGCGCAGCCTATGACGCGCAGGCGAAGAAGCTGGTGTCGATGTTCGTCACGAACTTCACCAAGTTCGAAGACCACGTCGACAGCAAGGTTCGCGACGCAGCGCCAGGCCTTCTGCTCGCGGCTGAATGAATGAAGCCTCGTATGTGAGGAGGAGGAAACCCGGCCTTGTGCCGGGTTTCTTTTTTGCCGGTCTCTTGATTCTGGCCACTGTTTTCATTTCGCGCGTTCTGTGGCATCACCGGCGCGGAGAAAGATCATGGCCAGCGACCCGCTTTACATCAGCAACCGTATCACCATTGCCGGCTGGGAGCTGACGGAGCAATTCGTGCTGGCCGGTGGGCCGGGCGGCCAGAACGTCAACAAGGTCTCGACGGCGGTTCAGCTGTTTTTCGACATCGCCAATTCGCCCTCCCTGTCGGAACGGGTGAAGGCGAATGCCCTGCGTCTGGGTGGCAGGCGTGTGTCGAAAGACGGCGTGCTGATGATCGAGGCGAGCCGGTTTCGCAGCCAGGAGCGCAATCGCGAAGATGCGCGCGAACGACTGAAAGAGCTGATCCTCGAAGCCGCCGCCCCGCCGCCGCCGGTGCGCAAGGCCACCAAGCCCACCAAGGGTTCTGTGGAGCGTCGTCTCAAGGCGAAGTCCGGTCGCTCCGATATCAAGAAAATGCGCGGCAAACCCTCGGGCGACTAGGCTCCCGCGCGGCGACAAATGTTTCGCCCTTGTCATAGAGCTTCAAATATCGTCTGGTAATCCTCCCTACAACCAAGGAGGGTGCTATGGGTCTGTTCAATTTCATCAAGGAAGCGGGAAAGAAGCTCGGTATCGGCGGCGATGACGCACCTGATGTCGATGCGGTCAAGAAGGAACTCGCTTCCCACGATCTCGGCACGGACAAGGTTCAGGTCGAAGTGGTGGACGACAAGGTCGTTCTGAAGGGCGAAGTGGCCGATCAGTCGGTTTTCGAAAAGGCGGTTATCGCGGTCGGCAATACGCTCGGAATTTCCAAGGTCGAGGCCGGCGAGCTGAAGGTGACTGAGGCGCCGGCGAAAGAACCCGTTTTCTACACGGTCAAGAAGGGCGATAATCTCTGGAAGATTGCCGAAGCCCAGTACGGCAAGGCTAATGGCGCGAAGAACAACATTATCTTCGAAGCCAACAAGCCAATGCTGACCCATCCCGATAAAATCTACCCCGGACAGGTTCTGCGTATTCCCGACCTCGCATAATAACGGGTTTAATCACCGGAGATGCCGCCATGCGCGGCATCTTTTACAGCTTGCGAAGCGCCACTGTGTCGATCAGGTGGTTCTTCCCCTTACGCAGAATAAGGTCGGCACGTGGGCGTGTCGGCACGATGTTCTGGCGTAGGTTCTTCAGGTTGATGTTCTGCCAGAGACCTTCGGCAATGCTCAGCGCCGCTTCTTCGCTGATCGAGGCATAGCGATTGAAGAATGAATTCGGGTCGCGGAATGCGGTTTGCCGAAGATTCATGAATCGGTTCACATACCAATTGTGAATGAAATCCTCGTCAGCATCGATATAGATCGAGAAATCGAAGAAATCCGAAACGATCGGCACGATCCGCCCGCCCGCCGGCAGGTCACGCGATTGCAGCACGTTGATGCCTTCGAAAATCAGGATATCAGGCTGGTCGATGACAGTGAATTCGTTCGGCAGAACGTCATAGGTCAGGTGCGAATAGCGCGGCGCCTTCACATTCGGCTGGCCCGCCTTGATCGCCGAGAGGAAACGCAAGAGCGCGCCGATATCGTAACTTTCCGGAAAGCCCTTGCGCTCCATCAGGTTCTCACGCCGCAGCACCTCGTTCGGATAGAGAAATCCGTCAGTGGTGATGAGATCGACCTTCGGGCTGGAGGGCCAGCGGGCCAGAAGTTCCTTCAGGATGCGTGCCGTCGTGGATTTGCCAACGGCCACCGAACCGGCGATGCCGATGACGAAAGGCGTCTTGTTGACATCCCCCATGTTGAGGAAGCGGTTGCGCTGCTCGAACAGCAGCTGCGATGCTTCCACATGCGAGGACAGGAGGCGCGACAGCGACAGGTAAATGCGCCGCACCTCGTCCAGATCGATCGGGTCGTCCAGCGAGCGCAGTCTTTTGACCTCGTCGGCGGAAAGCGTCAGCGGCGTATCGGCGCGAAATTTTGCCCATTCTTCCGAACTGAAGAAGTGGTAGGGCGAATATTCGTCCGGACGGAAATGATCGAGTGTGCCTGGCATGCCTCTCTCCCCGCTGCCTGCCGTGACATTCATGATGTCGGCCTCGCCGCCTTTTCCGCAAGGCCAGTCTGGCCCGTCCGGCGCTCCAGTTCGGCAAAAACGTCGTTCAGCGGAATGTCGGCAATCTTCAGCACCACCAGCAGATGATAAAGCAGATCGGCGGCCTCGTTCTTCAGCCCGTCGCGGTCTTTTGCGATGGCGGCAATGACGGCCTCGACCGCCTCTTCGCCCAGTTTTTTCGCTGCACGTTCCTGGCCGGCCGCAACGAGTTTGGCTGTCCAGGATTCGTCGGGAGATGCAGCGGCGCGGGTCGCGACAATGCGTTCCAGATCGGAAAGGGAAAATGCGCTCATGAAGAGTTCCTGCAATCAGTCGAGACGCATGGCGATGCCATGCTCGGCCATGTAGTTTTTGGCTTGCCCGATCGAATAGGTGCCGAAGTGGAAGATGGAGGCGGCAAGCACCGCAGTTGCGTGGCCATCACGCACGCCTGCCACCAGATCGTCGAGAGTCCCGACGCCGCCCGAGGCGATGACGGGTACACGAACCTGATCGGCAATGCTGCGCGTCAGGCCGATATCGTAGCCGCTCTTGGTACCATCGCGGTCCATTGAGGTCACAAGCAATTCGCCGGCGCCGCGTTCAACCATCTTGATGGCGAATTCCACGGCGTCGATGCCCGTCGGTTGGCGTCCGCCATGGGTGAAGATTTCCCAGCGGCCTTCTTCTCCATCCTTCGAAACCCGCTTGGCGTCGATAGAAACGACGATGCACTGGTTGCCGAACTTGTCGGCCGCTTGCGCCACGAAATCCGGATCCTTGACCGCTGCGGAATTGATCGAGACCTTGTCCGCGCCGCAAAGGAGCAGCTTGCGGATGTCAGCGACGCTGCGAACCCCGCCGCCAACGGTCAGCGGCATGAAGCAATGATCGGCCGTGCGCGATACGACGTCGAAGATCGTGTCGCGATTGTCCGATGAGGCAGTGATGTCGAGAAAGCAGAGTTCGTCCGCTCCCGCCGCATCATAGGCTTTCGCCGCCTCGACGGGATCGCCGGCATCGATCAGGTCGACAAAGTTGACACCCTTGACGACGCGGCCGTCTTTGACATCGAGGCAGGGAATAACGCGGGCTTTGAGGGTCATGCTTTTACCTCCTTGGCTGCAGCCGCCTTGATGAGGGCGAGCGCCTCGGCGGGGTCGATGCGCCCGTCGTAAAGCGCGCGGCCCGAAATCGCGCCCTCGAGCTTTGCGGCATCCGGCTGCAACATGCGCTTGATGTCGTCCATGGAGGCAAGGCCACCGGAGGCGATGACCGGGATGGAGACGGCATCCGCCAGTTCCAGCGTCGAGGCCCAGTTGATACCGGCCAGAATGCCGTCGCGATCGATATCGGTATAGATGATGGCGGCAACGCCGGCGCCTTCGAAACGCTTGGCGAGTTCGATGACGCCGAGTTCGGAGGCTTCCGCCCAGCCCTCAACAGCGACCTTGCCGCCCTTGGCATCGATGCCGACGGCGACCTGGCCGGGGAAACGCTTGCAGGCTTCGATAACCAGAACCGGATCGCGCACCGCGACGGTGCCGAGAATGACGCGGGCAAGGCCACGGCTCAGCCACGCTTCGATATGATCGAGCGTGCGGATGCCGCCGCCAAGCTGCACCGGGTTTTTCGTGGCTTTCAGAATGGCGTCGACGGCCTCGCCATTCACCGTCTCACCGGCAAAGGCACCGTTGAGATCAACGACGTGCAGCCACTCGAAACCCTGATCCTCAAAGGCTTTCGCCTGCGCGCCGGGGTCCTCGTTATAGACTGTGGCCTGGTCCATATCGCCGAGTTTCAGGCGAACGCACTGGCCGTCTTTAAGGTCGATTGCGGGAAAAAGGATCATGTCAGGGCTTCCAGCGCAGGAAATTGGAAATCAGGGCAAGGCCGAGCGTCTGGCTTTTTTCCGGGTGGAACTGCGCGCCCGCCATATTGTCGCGACCGACGAAAGCCGTCATTGCGCCACCGTAATTGGTGGTGGCGATGACATCCGTCGAGTGCTTGGCTGCCAGATGGTAGGAATGCACGAAATAGGCGTGCAGGCCGTCAGCGCCGGTCTTGATGCCGTCGAAAAGAGGGTGGGCATGCCGGATTTCCAGCGTATTCCAACCAATCTGCGGAATCTTGAGACTGGGATCGGATGGCGTCATTTCCACGACGTCGCCCTCGATCCAGCCGAGCCCGGTGCTGACGGTTTTTTCGAGCCCGCGCGAGGACATCAGCTGCATGCCGACGCAGATGCCGAGGAAGGGATGGGCTTTTTTCTCGACGGCTTCAATGAGCGCCTCATGCATGCCGGGAACGGCATCGAGACCGGCACGGCAATCCGCATAGGCGCCGACGCCCGGCAGGACGATGCGGTCCGCCGAAGCGACGTGATCCGGCCTGTCGGTCAGGTCGATGGTTGCATTGATGCCGGCTTCGCGGGCGGCACGCTCGAAAGCTTTGGTGGCCGAACGCAGGTTGCCAGAACCGTAGTCGATGATCGCGACACGCATGTCAGCGCCTTCCATTCAAGTCGAAAAGAAACGATCCGGCGGGATCGTTGACGAAATTCTTGTCGCCGCGCTTTTGCGGCGAGGGGGTCCAGACCGGCTGGGACAGTTGTTCCGCCGTTTCGGCGTTTTCGGAGAGACCGGAGAAATATATGTCTTCGGCGCTCGAAAGATCAGGGGCCGATATGACTGACGTCAGCGTCCAGCCTTTGCGGATCAGGTGCCGGACGAGAAAATCGCGTCCCTCCAGCGCCGTGAAGAGTCCAATGGCGAAACCAAAGAGAATGCCAACTGGTTCGAATCCGGCTAATATGGAGACCTGCCCGGCCAGAAGCAGCACGATGACAACGATGGCCGCCGCCAGCCACAACCGGTTAATGGCCAACCAGAGCCAGGGCGCGACCAGCGCCAGCCAGACGAAACGGTCTGCGATGAAGCGGGTCGTCTTGTGGTCCCTGTCCGGCCCGTTGGGGGCTTCCAGAACGAGATAGCTTGTCATGGGCTTCCTGACAGCTTTGGCGTCAGGCCAGCATACCCTTCGTGGAGGGGACGCGGCCTGCCTGCCGGGGGTCGATCTCGGTTGCCGTGCGAAGAACGCGGGCAACGGCCTTGAAGCATGTTTCGGCGATATGATGGTTGTTGGCGCCGTAATGGTTCAGGATATGCAGCGTAATGCCGGCATTCTGTGCCAGCGCCTGAAAGAACTCGCGCACCAGTTCGGTGTCGAATGTGCCGATCTTCGGTGCGGAGAAATTCACATTCCACACGAGGAAGGGCCGGCCGGAAATATCGACCGCCGCCTTGGTCATCGTTTCGTCCATGGCAAGATCGAGCGAGGCGTAACGGGTAATGCCGCGGCGGTCACCCAGCGCCTTGGCAATCGCCTGACCGATGGCTATGCCGGTATCTTCAACAGTGTGATGATCATCGATGTGCAGGTCGCCCTTGACCTCGATGTCCATGTCGATCAGCGAATGGCGGCTCAGCTGGTCCAGCATATGGTCGAAAAATCCCACGCCGGTGGAAATTGTCGACTTGCCGGTGCCGTCGATATCCACGCGCACCGAAACCGAGGTTTCGTTGGTGGTGCGGATAATCTCGCCTTTACGTTCTGCCATTTTGGCCGCTCCGTGAAAATGTCGCCGTTCCTTATCAGCACGGGACACAAATATCCAGTTGTTCCATCGTCTTGCCTGACATGCCGAAAACGGTGCGTCGCCTCGAAGATTGCAATCGCGAAAAGCAAACTTACATAGAACTCGAGAAGGGCCGCATGCCGGCCCGTTAACCGCAGGCCCGGTAGGGCAGACAGGTGTTTGATGACAACGATTATTACAGTCAGAAAAGGCGGCAAGGTCGTCATGGCTGGCGATGGTCAGGTAAGCCTTGGCCAGACCGTCATGAAGGGTAATGCCCGCAAGGTTCGCCGCATCGGCAAGGGTGAAGTGATTGCTGGTTTTGCCGGCGCGACTGCGGATGCCTTCACGCTGCTCGACCGTCTTGAAAAGAAACTCGAGCAATATCCCGGCCAGTTGATGCGCGCGGCGGTGGAGCTTGCGAAGGATTGGCGCACGGACAAATATCTGCGCAACCTCGAAGCGATGATGCTGGTGGCCGATAAATCCACCACGCTCGCCATCACCGGTAATGGCGATGTGCTGGAGCCCGAGCACGGTGCGATCGCCATCGGTTCCGGCGGTAATTACGCCTTTGCGGCTGCCCGCGCCATGATGGACACGGACAAGTCTGCCGAAGAGGTGGCGCGCCAGGCGCTCGATATCGCCGCCGATATCTGCGTTTATACCAACCATAATCTCGTCGTCGAAACGCTCGACGCCGAATAAGCGAATTTTCTCAAACATGGGTCCTGTGGGCCGGGCCGGAATGGCCGGCCGGAGCAGGAAAGCCGAGAGGATAGAATGACCAATTTTTCACCCCGGGAAATTGTCTCGGAACTGGACCGCCACATCATCGGCCAGCATGATGCGAAACGTGCGGTCGCGATCGCACTGCGCAACCGCTGGCGTCGTCAGCAGCTCGATGAGAGCCTGCGCGATGAAGTGATGCCCAAGAATATCCTGATGATCGGACCGACCGGCGTCGGAAAGACTGAGATTTCCCGGCGTCTCGCCAAGCTTGCCGGCGCTCCCTTCATCAAGGTCGAGGCGACCAAGTTCACCGAAGTCGGTTATGTCGGCCGCGATGTCGAACAGATCATCCGCGATCTCGTGGAAATCGGTATCGGCCTCGTGCGTGAAAAGAAACGCGCCGAGGTACAGGCCAAGGCGCATGCCAGTGCTGAAGAACGGGTGCTCGATGCGCTTGTCGGCACGACGGCGTCGCCCGGCACCCGCGAAAGCTTCCGCAAGAAGCTGCGTGATGGCGAGTTGGACGACAAGGAAATCGATATCGAGGTGGCCGATAGCGGCTCGGGCATGCCCGGTTTCGAAATTCCCGGTATGCCGGGCGCCAATATCGGTGTCCTCAACCTGTCTGAAATGTTCGGCAAGGCCATGGGCGGACGCACCAAGAAGGTGCGCACCACGGTCTCGAAATCCTATACCGACCTCGTCCGCGACGAATCCGACAAGCTGCTCGACAATGAAATGATCCAGCGCGAAGCAGTGAAGTCGGTGGAAAATGACGGCATCGTCTTCCTCGATGAGATCGACAAGATCGCGGCGCGCGATGGCGGCATGGGCGCCGGCGTTTCGCGTGAAGGCGTGCAGCGCGATCTCCTGCCGCTTGTCGAAGGTACGACGGTGTCGACAAAATACGGCCCCGTCAAGACCGACCACGTCCTGTTCATCGCGTCAGGCGCGTTCCATGTGGCAAAGCCATCCGATCTTTTGCCGGAGCTTCAGGGCCGACTGCCGATCCGCGTCGAGTTGAAGCCGCTGACCAAGGAGGATTTCCGCCGTATCCTGACCGAGACGGAAGCAAGCCTCATCCGGCAGTACAAGGCGCTGATGGCGACGGAAGAACTCGACCTTGATTTCACCGATGATGCGATTGACGCTCTGGCCGATGTGGCCGTTCATCTCAATTCGTCGGTTGAGAATATCGGTGCTCGTCGCCTGCAGACGGTGATGGAGCGTGTTCTGGACGAGATTTCCTTCAACGCGCCGGATCGCGGCGGCTCTGCCGTCAAGATCGATCAGGAATACGTCAAAAAACATGTCGGCGATCTTGCCGCCGATACGGATTTGTCGCGTTATATTCTCTGAAGACTTCAGGGAGAACGAAAGAAGAGTGCGGCCATATTTGCCGCACTCTTTTATTTTATCTGCCTCATCTCGCATTCAGCCCGCATTTTGTTTATGGGAAGGGCTGCATTCCGGTTGGAACCGCTTTCGTGGAATGGTCCGGTTTTCCTCACGTGTTTCGAAGGGAAGCCGCAGGCTTGAGAAAAGGCATTCGCTCGTGCGCAAAACTCTTCTGGCATTTGCCGTGGCTCTGGCGGTCACTGCCGTTTCATCTTCTTATGCCGAGGCGGCGACGGTCGTTCCACCGGGCAATCGCAACGCCGAACAGCCCGGTGTTCCCGGCGCTTCCGCCCGCAGAACCAAGGCGTCCAACAGCTCTTTCGAACGCAAATACCAGAAGGTGATCGACCTCTTGTCCTCCGACAAGGCGCTGATCGCCAAGATCAAGTCGACTGCCGGGCGCTACGGCATCGATCCGATCCATATGATCGGTGCGATTGTCGGCGAGCATACCTACAATGTCGACGCCTATGACCGGCTGCAATCCTACTATGTCAAAGCTGCCTCCTATGCCGGCAGCAGCTTCCGTTTCGGCTACAAGGACGAAACCATCGCGCAGTTTCTGGCACGTTCGCAATTTACCAAATGTCAGTCGAAAAAGGATTCCTACGGCCTTTGGAACTGTCGGGAAGATGTCTGGGACGGCAGCTTCCGCGGCAAGACGGTGGATGGCGTTGCCTATCCGAACAACCGTTTCAGTGCCGTGTTTTTCCAGCCCTTCTACGCCGGACAGACCTTCGGTCTCGGCCAGATCAACCCGCTGACGGCGCTGATGTTGTCCGACATGGTTTCGAAAACCTCTGGTTATGACAGGTTGGATGAGAACGACGCCACCGCCGTCTATACCGCGATCATGGACCCGGACCGCTCGCTGGCCTTCATGGCCGCCTCCATCCGCAAATCGATCGATGATTACAGATCGATTGCCGACATGGATATTTCGAGAAATCCGGGCGTGACCTCCACGCTTTATAATGTCGGCGGCTCTCAGCAGCGCGCGGCCGCTCTCGCACAGAAAAACCGCCAGCGCGCCGCAGGCGGCGAACAGCCCCTGTTGCCGGAAGAAAACTATTACGGCTGGCTGGTGAATGACCGTATCAAGGACCTGCAGGCGCTTTTGTAGAAAAAGGCGATTATCGCCTACATTGTTTCCAAAAAGGAAATAATATTTGGCTGCCTGCCGCAATTGACGAGCAGCGGTCTCCGCGTCCAATCTGTGCCTTCAGAATAAAGGAGGCGCATGTGAGCCGCACGAATAAATTCGGTCTTTCCATCGATGACAGGCTTTATGCCTTTTTGACGGATGAAGTCCTGCCGGGCACGGGCTTGGACAACGAGACTTTCTTCGAAGGCTTTTCGGCCATCGTCCACGCGCTTGCTCCCAAGAACCGTGAATTGCTGGCAAAGCGCGACGCCCTGCAGGAAAAGCTGGATGGCTGGTATCGGCAAAATGGCGCTCCGGTGGATTTTGACACCTATGAGAGCTTTCTGAAGGAAATCGGTTATCTGCTGCCTGAAGGTCCCGGCTTCAAGGTGGAAACCAGCAATGTCGATCCTGAAATTGCCGCTGTCGCCGGCCCGCAGCTCGTTGTCCCAGTCATGAATGCGCGTTACGCGCTGAATGCCGCCAATGCCCGCTGGGGTTCGCTTTACGATGCGCTTTATGGCACGGATGCCATTTCTGATGCCGATGGCGCGGAAAAGGGCAGGGGCTATAATCCGAAACGCGGCGAAAAGGTCATCGCCTGGGCGCGCAACTTCCTTGACGAATCGGCCCCGCTCGAAACGGCAGGCTGGTCGGATGTGACCGGCTTCAAAATTGCTGACGGGGCATTGCAGCTTGCAATCGGTGGCGGCACGACGGGACTGAAGGATGCCGCGCAATTCAAGGGTTTTACCGGCGAGGCAGAAAGGCCGGCAACCATCCTGCTTGGCAAGAATGGTTTGCACACCGAGATCGTCATCGATCCTTCGACCGAAATCGGCAAGGGGGATAAGGCAGGTATCTCGGATGTCATTCTCGAATCCGCGCTGACAACCATCATGGATTGCGAGGATTCGGTCGCTGCCGTTGATGCCGAAGACAAGGTTCTGGTTTACGGCAACTGGCTTGGCCTGATGCGCGGCGATCTGACGGAAGAGGTTGCGAAGGGTGGCAAGACCTTCACCCGTAGGCTGAACCCAGATCGTTATTATACCGCACCCAATGGTTCGGCGCTCACTTTGCCGGGGCGCTCGCTGATGCTGGTGCGCAATGTCGGTCATCTCATGACCAATCCGGCAATCCTCGATAGAGATGGTCGTGAGGTTCCGGAAGGCATCATGGATGCTGTCGTCACCGCGCTGATCGCGCTTTACGATGTCGGCCCGTCCGGGCGGCGGCAGAATTCCCGCGCCGGCTCCATGTATGTCGTCAAGCCGAAGATGCACGGGCCGGAAGAGGTCGCTTTCGCCAACGAGATATTCTCTCGCGTCGAAAACCTCGTCGGCATGGCGCCGAATACCATGAAGATGGGCATCATGGATGAGGAGCGCCGCACCACAGTCAACCTCAAGGAAAGCATCCGTGCTGCGAAGGACCGCGTCGTTTTCATCAACACCGGCTTCCTCGACCGCACGGGCGACGAAATCCATACCTCGATGGAAGCGGGGCCGATGATCCGCAAGGGCGACATGAAGCAGGCGGCCTGGATCGCGGCTTACGAGAACTGGAACGTCGATATCGGGCTGGAATGCGGCCTTTCCGGCCATGCGCAGATCGGCAAGGGCATGTGGGCCATGCCGGACCTGATGGCGGCAATGCTGGAGCAGAAGATCGCACATCCGAAAGCAGGCGCCAACACCGCCTGGGTGCCTTCGCCGACGGCGGCGACGCTGCATGCCACACATTATCACAAGGTCGATGTCGCAGCCGTTCAGGAAGGCTTGAAAAGCCGAGGCCGCGCGAAGCTTTCCGATATTCTGTCGGTGCCGGTCGCGCCGCGTCCCAATTGGACGCCGGAGGAAATCCAGCGCGAACTCGACAATAATGCGCAGGGCATTCTGGGATACGTCGTGCGCTGGGTCGATCAGGGTGTGGGTTGTTCCAAGGTGCCTGATATCAACAATGTCGGACTGATGGAAGATCGCGCTACGCTGCGCATCTCCGCACAGCACATGGCGAACTGGCTGCGCCATGGCGTGGTGACGCAAGAGCAGATCGTTGAGACAATGAAGCGCATGGCTGCGGTAGTCGACGGGCAGAATGCCGACGACCCTGCCTATTTGCCGATGGCGTCCGATTTTGAAGGATCGATCGCATTTCAGGCGGCTGTCGAGCTTGTACTGAAGGGCCGTGAACAGCCGAATGGCTACACTGAACCGGTTCTGCACCGCCGCCGTCTGGAACTGAAGGCGAAGCAGTCAGCCTGAGGCCGCTGCTTAGACGTCTAGGATAAATAAAAAAGCCGCCGGGAAATTCCACGGCGGCTTTTTCTTTGCTTGTATCTGATCTTACTGGATCACGACGACCTTGGAGCTGCGGCCCGGACGGACGCGGCTGTACAGATCCATGACATCCTGGTTGATCATGCGGATGCAGCCGGAAGAGGCGGCGGTGCCGATCGAAGCCCATTCGGGCGAACCATGGATGCGGAACAGCGTATCCTGTCCCTTTTCGTTAAAGAGATACATGGCGCGCGCGCCGAGCGGGTTGGACAGGCCGGGGCCCATGCCTGCCTCGACATATTTCGCGACTTCCGGCTTGCGGTCGGCCATTTCCTTCGGCGGATGCCACATCGGCCATTCCTGTTTCCAGGCGACATAGGCTTCACCGGCCCAGGCAAAACCTGCCTTGCCGACGCCGATGCCGTAACGGACGGCGCGGTTGCCGGACAGGATATAATAGAGGTAACGATCGCGCGTATTGACGATGATCGTGCCGGGACGTTCGTTCGTCTGGAACTCAACGATCTGACGGCGGAACTTCTCGTTTACACGATTGATCGGAATGGCCGGCAGCGCGTAGCCCGCATCGGTCACGGGACCGTATACGTCATTGAAAATCTGAACGGTTTCGACTTTTGCCGGAACGGGATCAGCAACCGGCACTGATGCCGCTATCTTGCCGGATGTCGGGCGAGTTGATTGGGATGTGGTTTCAGCGCAGCCGGCCAGAGCCAGTGCTGCCGTCAGACCAAGTGCGGTCAATGAAGTACGGATGCGCATGTCGTTCTCGCGGAAAATTCGCCAAATTGTGCGAAGGAGTAGGCTTAATTGGATAAATCGGTTATTTTCCATTCAGCCGCTCTTGGCAAGCCGTTGCGTCGCCGCGAAACGGCTGCGCATCTAAAATTGCCGGTTGATTGCCTTTTTGCAACAATGGGCCAAACGCTTCAGCAGCCTTTATCCATGACTATTCTTTCCGTTACCAACAATAATCCCTTAATAGACGGCCGCCAGTCGGACAAGGCGATGCTGGTGCGTCGTGGCGTTCAGGTGCTTTTGCACGAGATGCGCCATTCGGTGCTGCCGGAACTGCCGCTTGCGAGTGGACGAAGGGCGGATCTCATCAGCCTGTCGGTCAAGGGGGAGATCTGGATCATCGAAATCAAATCCTCGATCGAGGATTTCCGTGTCGATCGCAAATGGCCGGAATACCGCCTGCATTGCGACAGGCTGTTTTTCGCGACCCATCCCGAAGTGCCGACCGATATCTTTCCGGAAGAATGCGGATTGATCCTCTCGGATGGATATGGCGCCCATATGCTTCGCGATGCGCCGGAGCATAAATTGCCGCCGGCGACCCGCAAATCGGTGATGCTGGATTTCTCGAGAACCGCTGCAACCCGGTTGATGCTGGCGGAATGGACAACCGGGCGCAGTTTCGGCGAATGACGCCGCTTATTTGGGTGCGCGCTTGGCGAGAATGCGCTGCAAGGTGCGCCGGTGCATGTTGAGACGGCGGGCGGTCTCTGAGACGTTGCGTTCGCACATTTCATAAACGCGCTGAATATGCTCCCACCGCACACGGTCGGCTGACATGGGGTTCTCGGGAACTTCAGTCTTTTCACCCTTGCGCTGTGTAAGCGCATTAAAGACATCGTCCGCATCTGCGGGTTTGGCGAGATAGTCCAGCGCTCCGAGCTTCACGGCGGTAACGGCGGTTGCGATATTGCCATAACCGGTCAGCACGACAATCTGTGTATCGTCCCGGTTCTGCCTGATAGCTTCGATCACTTCCAGCCCGTTGCCATCGGTAAGCCGCAGATCGACCACCGCATATTTGGGCGGCGCAGCCTTGGAGCGGGCAATGCCCTCGCTCACCGTCTCGGCAGTGTCGACGGCAAAGCCGCGCGTTTCCATTGCCCGGGCAAGCCGGCGCAGAAACGGTCCGTCATCATCGACGATCAGCAGAGATTTGTCGGGTCCGATGGGATCGATATCGTCCGCGGGTGCGCTGGTGGTTGGGGTCTGGTCTTCTGTCTTCATGTTTCCGGCCTTCCGGCAACTTCGTCGGCTTTGTTTTCTTCTTCTTATCGCCGCTTCAACGTGGATGGTAAAGTCAACGGTTTCTTTTATCGTCCATAAGCGCGCGAGGCCAGATGATTGTGACCCGCGCGCCGGTTTTGCTGGAGCCAAGATTTTCGAAGGTAACGGTGGCGCCGGATCGCTCAAGCAGCGTCTTGGCAATGAAAAGGCCAAGCCCCAGCCCGCCCGCCCGCGTGTCGTTGTGACGTTCGGTCACATAGGGCTCGCCGATACGGGCAAGCACGTCATGGGCATAACCCGGCCCATCATCCTCGATGAGGACCGCGACGTTCTGCGAATCATGCTCAACCGTCACCGTCACCTTCTCCCGCGCATAATCCACGCCGTTTTCGATGAGGTTGCCCAGTCCATAGATGATGCCGGCATTGCGAATGCCGACCGGTTCGTCGGCCCGGTTGCTCTTTTCCACAAGTTCGAGGCGAATGCCGAATTCCCGGTGTGGCGCCATCACCTCCTCGATCAGTGAAGAGAGTGGCAGGCGACGCATATGTTCCTCATTATCGGCGGAAAGCGACGTGAGGCGGCGCAGAATATCGCGGCACCTTTCACTCTGGCTGCGCAGCAGCGCTATGTCTTCGCCATATTTTTCATCATTTCCGAGCTCGCGCTCCATTTCCTTGGCGACAACGCTGATGGTCGCAAGCGGCGTGCCGAGCTCATGCGCTGCGGCGGCTGCCAGCCCATCCAGCTGCGAGAGGTGTTTTTCCCGCTCCAGCACCAGTTCGGTTGCGGCCAGCGCGTCGGCCAGCTGATTGGCCTCATGCGAAACGCGATAGGCATAAAAGGCCGCAAAGGATGTGGTGGCGATGATCGCGACCCAGGTACCGACGTGCAGCAGGAGCTGGATCGGCAAAACCTCGCCGGGATACCAGGGAACCGGAAACGGCGAAAAGGCGATCGCTGTTGAGCAGATGACGGCAAAGGCAAGAAGAATAAGCGAATGCCGCAGCGGCTGCGAGGCAAACGCGATGATCACCTGCACGCAGATCAGCGGTGCGAAAGGATTGGAAAGGCCGCCGGTAATATAGATCAACGCCGTCAATTGCAGCAGGTCGAAGGCCAGCAGCAACGTCGCTTCCCACGGCTCCAGACGATAGGTGGAGGGAAAGCGGGCTGTGAGAAACAGATTGGCAAGCGCCAGCGCCGCAATCAGCAGGCCGCAGGCCAGAAGCGGCAGGGGGAAGTTAAGCCCGAAAGCAACGAACAAGATCGTCGCCGTCTGTCCGGCAACGGCGAGCCATCGCAGCCAGACAATTGTCTGCAGCCTTATTCTGCGGCTGGCGCGGCCAAGCCTTGTGGTTTCGATAGGATGGCCAGCCACCTTCGTCTCCTTTACCCTATTCATCGTCGTCACGTTCCGCGCGGTTTCGCACGGCTGGTCGGTAGCGCCGCTGCCGGGTCCTCCGGCCATGGATGGCGCGGATAACGCCCACGCATATCCGCCCGCACATCTTTCCACGATCCCGCCCAGAAACCCGGAAGATCGCGTGTGGTCTGTATCGGCCTGTGTGCCGGCGACGTCAATTCCAGCAGCAGAGGCAAGCGCCCCTGCGCGATAGCGGGGTGCGACGTCAACCCGAAAAGCTCCTGCACGCGAATGGAAAGGGTCGGTTCGCTGGCATCATATCGAATGGGATGCCGCTGGCCCGTCGGCGCCTCGAAATGTGTTGGCGCTAGTCTTCCGAGGTCACGCGCCACCTCGTGCGGTACCAGAGACATAATCCCTTCGGAAAGGCTGCCGGGTCGAATGTCCTGCAGGCTACGCGCACCGTGCTGGAAAGGAACGAACCAGTCATCAAGTCGCGAAAGCAATGCCGCATCGCTGACGTCGGGCCAGGGATCACCGATGCTTGCGTTCAGAAAACCGATCCGGTCGCGTAGCTGCAGGGTTTCTTTCGAGAAGGGCAGAATGCCGATGCCGAATTCCCGAATGCCATTGGCCAGCGCCTGTGCCGCCTTTTCGCCTTCCGGGCGGGGCAGGGGCGTTTCATCGAGGATGATGGCGCCGAGGCGCGTGACCCGGCGGGCGCGTGCCTGGCCGCTTGCCTTGTCAAAGAGCAACTGGTCCTGCTGAACGATAAGGTGCGGCATCCGCTCTTCTATATCGAGCCTGTCAATGCCTGCTGCCGCAAGGATGCGCGGTTGCGCCGCTCGCCCGGTAATGTCGGCCACGACAAGCATTCTGCTCGCCGCCAGCCGCTCGGTCTCGGCAAGTTCGGCACCGCGCCCATTCGCCATCACATAACGGCCGCGTGCTCCACGCTGAAGCGCGATCCTGTCCGGATAGGCATGCAGCAGCAGCGGGCCGGCTTCGCTCGGCAATTCGGCTACCGTCTTTGTATCGCCAATCGCATCGAACAGCCTTGATGCCAGCTTGCGCGCCGCCTGCGCCCTTTCGCTCCTGTCGGAGATAAAGCGCCGCAGCCGTTCATCGAGATCGAGATCGTTTCCGCCCAGCCCCTGTTCCGTCAACATGACGGCGAGCATCGCCGCCTTTTTCCCTGCACTCTCGCTTGCCGCTGCAATCACCATCGCCGCCAGCCGTGGCGGCAGTGAAAGGCCGCGCATCAGGCGACCACGCTGTGTCAGTGCGCCGCTTTCATCGAGAGCGCCGAGATTTTTGAGAAGTGCTACCGATTCCTTAAGCGCTGCTTCAGGCGGTGTGTCCAGAAAGGCGAGCATGGAAGGATCGTGAACACCCCAATGAGCGAGATCCAGCGCAAGGCCGGAAAGATCACTCGCCAGAATTTGCGGTGGCGTAAAGGCATTAAGCGCCGCCGTCTGTCCCGGATGCCATAGACGGATCGCAACGCCGGGTTCCGTTCGCCCCGCGCGGCCCGCCCGCTGATCGGCGGAAGCCCGCGACACCCGCACGGTCTCCAGCCTCGTTATTCCCGTTGCCGGTTCGAACACCGGTAGTCGCTGCAACCCGCTGTCAATCACCACACGCACGCCGTCGATGGTGATCGAGGTTTCCGCGATGGAGGTGGCAAGCACGATCTTGCGTCGTCCGGGCACCGCCGGCTTGATCGCTGCGTCCTGCTCCTTTTGTGACAGGTTACCGTAAAGCGGGATGATGTCCGTATCATCGGAAAAGCGTCCCTCCAGCCGCGCGGCCGTGCGGGTGATTTCCGCCTGGCCCGGCAGGAAG
>NZ_KQ414501.1:0-2500 GCF_001263295.1 Agrobacterium sp. SUL3 | reverse complement strand
TCGGCAGACACACGGCGGGTGCTAACGTCCGTCGTGAAAAGGGCAACAACCCTGACCTCCAGCTAAGGTCCCCAAGTCATGGCTAAGTGGGAAAGGATGTGAGGATCCCAAAACAACCAGGATGTTGGCTTAGAAGCAGCCATCATTTAAAGAAAGCGTAACAGCTCACTGGTCTAAATAAGGGTCTTTGCGCCGAAAATGTAACGGGGCTAAAGCCATGCACCGAAGCTGAGGATATGCCGTAAGGCATGTGGTAGCGGAGCGTTCCGTAAGTCTGTGAAGGCGGACCCGTGAGGGCTGCTGGAGATATCGGAAGTGCGAATGTTGACATGAGTAACGATAAAGGGAGTGAGAGACTCCCTCGCCGAAAGACCAAGGGTTCCTGCTTAAAGTTAATCTGAGCAGGGTTAGCCGGCCCCTAAGACGAGGCGGACACGCGTAGTCGATGGGAACCACGTTAATATTCGTGGGCCTGGTGGTAGTGACGGATCTCGTGTGTTGTACATTCTTATTGGATTGAATGTGCGGCGAAGAGGTTCCAGGAAATAGCTCCACCGTATAGACCGTACCCGAAACCGACACAGGTGGTCAGGTAGAGTATACCAAGGCGCTTGAGAGAACTATGTTGAAGGAACTCGGCAAATTGCACGCGTAACTTCGGAAGAAGCGTGACCCCATTTTAGGCAACTATGATGGGGTGGCACAGACCAGGGGGTAGCGACTGTTTATCAAAAACACAGGGCTCTGCGAAGTAGCAATACGACGTATAGGGTCTGACGCCTGCCCGGTGCTGGAAGGTTAAAGGGAGGGGTGCAAGCTCTGAACTGAAGCCCCAGTAAACGGCGGCCGTAACTATAACGGTCCTAAGGTAGCGAAATTCCTTGTCGGGTAAGTTCCGACCTGCACGAATGGCGTAACGACTTCCCCGCTGTCTCCAACATAGACTCAGTGAAATTGAATTCCCCGTGAAGATGCGGGGTTCCTGCGGTCAGACGGAAAGACCCCGTGCACCTTTACTATAGCTTTACACTGGCATTCGCCAAGGCATGTGTAGGATAGGTGGTAGGCTTTGAAGCAGGGACGCCAGTTCTTGTGGAGCCATCCTTGAAATACCACCCTTATCTTCGTGGATGTCTAACCGCGGTCCGTTATCCGGATCCGGGACAGTGTATGGTGGGTAGTTTGACTGGGGCGGTCGCCTCCGAAAGAGTAACGGAGGCGCGCGATGGTGGGCTCAGACCGGTCGGAAATCGGTCGTCGAGTGCAATGGCATAAGCCCGCCTGACTGCGAGACTGACAAGTCGAGCAGAGACGAAAGTCGGTCATAGTGATCCGGTGGTCCCGTGTGGAAGGGCCATCGCTCAACGGATAAAAGGTACGCCGGGGATAACAGGCTGATGACCCCCAAGAGTCCATATCGACGGGGTTGTTTGGCACCTCGATGTCGACTCATCGCATCCTGGGGCTGGAGCAGGTCCCAAGGGTATGGCTGTTCGCCATTTAAAGCGGTACGTGAGTTGGGTTCAGAACGTCGTGAGACAGTTCGGTCCCTATCTGCCGTGGGTGTAGGAATATTGACAGGATCTGTCCCTAGTACGAGAGGACCGGGATGGACGTATCTCTGGTGGATCTGTTGTCCTGCCAAGGGCATAGCAGAGTAGCTATATACGGAATGGATAACCGCTGAAGGCATCTAAGCGGGAAACCAACCTGAAAACGAGTGTTCCCTATCAGAGCCGTGGAAGACGACCACGTTGATAGGACGGGTGTGGAAGCATGGCAACATGTGAAGCTTACCGTTACTAATAGCTCGATCGACTTCTTCGTTCCCATTGTTCATGTTCATCAAGCAAAGTTCGATGACATCATTCTTCTGTCCTGACGCCCGAAGGGCTCCGGACGGGCCGCGCCAAAAGGCGCGACGGACTAGCGTCCTGTATGGCTGCCACGCTCGATCTCGAGCAAGGCAGGCAAACGGACCAGTCACGGAAAGACGTGTAATTAAGATAAAAAGTGGCAATGCCACCCAGCTTCTCGAAACAACACTCATGTGAAAACATGATCAATGTTGCGTTTTGCCGACCTGGTGGTTATCGCGGGGCGGCTGCACCCGTTCCCATTCCGAACACGGCCGTGAAACGCCCCAGCGCCAATGGTACTCCGTCTCAAGACGCGGGAGAGTAGGTCGCTGCCAGGTCTGCAAAACGCAACATCAAATCTTCTCAAATCAAACTTCGGCCCAGCCGATACAAAAGGGCCGCTAATAGCGGCCTTTAGTCGTTCCGGGATACAAAACATAAGGCAAACGCCTCGTGCGTCCCTTACAGGAGACAAATCGCCTTCGGCAATTTGCTCCGGCAGTAAGCATCACAGCTTCCCTGTGATGCAGTCGCGATAAATCCCATAGGGATTTACACTGGTAACGCGGGGTGGAGCAGCCCGGTAGCTCGTCAGGCTCATAACCTGAAGGCCGCAGGTTCAAATCCTGCCCCCGCAACCA